>NZ_LT629771.1:1831250-2441666 GCF_900105175.1 Jiangella sp. DSM 45060
TCGCGCTGATCGACGACCAGTGGGTCGGCTTCCCGAACCACTCGCAGCTGTCCGAGGCCGTGTTCGACATGGTCGTGGCCGGCCGGGTGCTGCCCGACGGCGACGTCGCCATCATGATGGTCGAGGCCGAGTCGACCGCCGAGACGTGGGGCCTGGTCCAGGCCGGCCGCACCGCGCCGACGGAGGAGGTCGTGGCCGCCGGCCTCGAGGCCTCCAAGCCGTTCATCACGGCGCTGGCCACCGCGCAGAAGCAGCTGGCCGACGCCGCCGCGAAGGAGACCGCGGAGTTCCCGGTCTTCCTCGACTACACCGACGAGGTCTACGCCGCCGTCGAGGCCGCGTCCCGCGACGAGCTGGCCAAGGCGCTGACCATCGCCGCCAAGCAGGAGCGCGAGCAGCGCCTCGACGAGCTCAAGGCCGAGGTCAAGCAGCGCCTGGCCGAGCAGTTCGAGGGCCAGGAGGGCCAGATCAGCGCCGCGTTCCGGTCCGTCACCAAGGCGGTCGTCCGCGAGCGCGTGCTGCGCGACCAGGTCCGCATCGACGGCCGCGGCCTCACCGACATCCGCACGCTGTCGGCCGAGGTCGGCCCCATCCCGCGGGCGCACGGCTCGGCGCTGTTCGAGCGCGGCGAGACGCAGATCCTCGGCGTCAGCACGCTGAACATGCTCAGCATGGAGCAGAAGCTCGACACCCTCTCGCCCGAGACGTCGAAGCGCTACATGCACAACTACAACTTCCCGCCGTACTCCACCGGCGAGACCGGCCGCGTCGGCTCGCCGAAGCGGCGCGAGATCGGTCACGGCGCGCTCGCCGAGCGGGCGCTGCTGCCGGTCCTCCCGGCCCGCGAGGAGTTCCCGTACGCCATCCGCCAGGTCTCCGAGGCGCTCGGGTCGAACGGCTCGACGTCCATGGGCTCGGTCTGCGCGTCCACGATGTCGCTGCTCAACGCCGGTGTGCCGCTGCGCGCGCCGGTCGCGGGCATCGCCATGGGGCTGATCTCCGGTGAGGTCGACGGCGAGCAGCGCTACGTCACGCTCACCGACATCCTCGGCGCCGAGGACGCTTACGGCGACATGGACTTCAAGGTCGCCGGCACGCGCGAGTTCGTCACGGCGCTGCAGCTCGACACCAAGCTCGACGGCATCCCGGCGTCGGTGCTGGCCGCCGCGCTGCAGCAGGCGCGCGACGCCCGCCTGACGATCCTCGACGTCATGTCCGAGGCCATCGCGGTGCCCGACGAGATGAGCCCCTACGCGCCGCGGATCATCTCCATCAAGATCCCGGTCGACCAGATCGGCGCGGTCATCGGCCCCAAGGGCAAGGTGATCAACCAGATCCAGGACGACACCGGCGCCGAGATCGCCATCGAGGACGACGGCACCATCTTCATCGGCGCCACCGACGGCCCGTCCGCCGACGCCGCGCGCAACGCCATCAACGCCATCGCCAACCCGACGATGCCGGAGGTCGGCGAGCGCTACCTCGGCACCGTCGTCAAGACGACGAGCTTCGGCGCGTTCGTCTCGCTGCTGCCGGGCAAGGACGGCCTGGTGCACATCTCCAAGCTGCGTGCCCTCGCGGGCGGCAAGCGGGTCGAGAACGTCGACGACGTCGTCTCGGTCGGGCAGAAGATCCAGGTCGAGATCACCGAGATCGACGACCGCGGCAAGCTCGCCCTGACGCCGATCGTCGAGGAGGAGACTCCCGCGGCCGCCGGTGAGGCGAGCGAGTCCTGACGGTCGCGTGACCACCACGTCGACACGGACGCTGCTGGGGGAGGACGAGGGCGGACTGGTCCGCCGTACCGTCCTCCCCGGCGGCCTGCGCATCGTCACCGAGGCCGTGCCGACGGTCCGGTCGGTCGCCTTCGGCATCTGGGTGGGGGTCGGCTCGGTCGACGAGCTGCCCACCCAGGCCGGCGCCACGCACTACCTCGAGCACCTGCTGTTCAAGGGCACTCCGAAGCGCTCCGCCCTGGACATCTCGGCGGCCATCGAGTCCGTCGGCGGTGAGATCAACGCGTTCACCGCCAAGGAGTTCACCTGCTACTACGCGCGGGTGCTCGACGCCGATCTGCCGCTGGCGGTCGACGTCGTGGCCGACATGGTCACGTCGTCGCTGGTCACGCCGGCCGACGTCGAGAGCGAGCGCGATGTCGTCCTCGAAGAGATCTCCATGCGCGACGACGACCCGTCCGACGCCGTGCACGACCTCCTGGCCGGGCACATGTGGGGCGACAGCCCGCTGGGCCGGTCCATCCTGGGCACGGTCGACAGCATCACCGGCATGGCCCGCGACACCGTCAACGACTACTACCGGCAGCACTACCTGGCCCGGAACATGGTCGTCGCGGTGGCCGGAAACGTCCGCCACGACGACGTCGTCGCGCTGGTCGAGAAGGCGTTCGGCGCGGCCGGCTTCCTCGACGGCGACGACGAGCCGGCGGCGCCGCGCACCGGGGGAGTCGCGCCGTCGTCCGGTCAGGGCGTCACGCTGCTGCACCGGCCGACCGAGCAGGCCAACGTCGTGCTGGCGGTCCCCGGGCTGGCCCGCAACGACGAGCGCCGGTTCGCGCTCGGCGTGCTGAACGCCGCGCTCGGCGGCGGCATGTCGTCGCGGCTGTTCCAGGAGGTCCGCGAACGGCGCGGCCTGGCGTACTCGGTCTACTCGTACGCCGCGCAGCACGCGGCGGCCGGGCTGCTCGGCGTCTACGTCGGCTGCCAGCCGAAGAAGGTCGACCAGGTGCTGGAGCTGTGCCGCGCCGTGCTGGCCGAGGTCGTCAGCGGCGGCATCACGGCCGAGGAGCTGGAGCGGGGCAAGGGCCAGGCGCGCGGCGGACTGGTGCTCGGGCTCGAGGACACCAGCGCGCGGATGAGCCGGCTGGCGAAGGCCGAGCTGGTCTACGACGAGCTGCCCAGCCTCGACCAACTGCTCGCGCGGGTCGAGGCCGTCACGATCGACCAGGTCACCGACCTCGCCCGGACCCTGCTGCCGGCCTCGCCGACGCTCGCCGTCGTCGGGCCGTTCGAGTCGGCCGGCCGGTTCGAGGCTGTGCTGGGTTGATGACGCCGTCGCCGCGCGAGCTGCTGTATCGGTGGTACGCGCGGCGGCTGACGGCGTCGTTGCGGGCCGGGCGGCTGCCGCGGCACGTCGCCGTCGTCATGGACGGCAACCGGCGCTGGGCTCGCGCGGCCGGCTACACCGACCCGTCGATCGGGCACCGGTTCGGCGCCGAGCACGTCGACCACCTGCTCGGCTGGTGCTCGGCCGTCGGCATCGGGCACGTGACGGTGTACGTGGCGTCGGCCGACAACCTGCGCAAACGCGGGTCTGACGAGGTCGACCACCTCATGCGGATGGTCGAGGAGGTCGTCGCGCTGCGGCTGGCCGACCCCGCGCACGAGTGGCGGCTGCACGTCGCCGGACGGCTCGACCTGCTGCCCGACTCCACCCGGCTGGCGCTGAAGCGGGCCGTCGCGGAGACGGCCGGGCGGACGGGTCCGGCGCTGACGGTCGCGATCGGCTACGACGGCCGCCAGGAGATCGTCGACGCCGTCCGTTCCTATGTCGACGAGGCCGAGCTGGCCGGAGCGGCCCCGTCCGTCGCGGAGCTCGCCGACCGCCTCACCCCCGACGACATCGCCCGGCACCTGTACACCAGCGGCCAGCCGGAACCCGACCTCGTCATCCGGACCAGCGGCGAGCAGCGGCTGTCCGGCTTCCTGCTGTGGCAGTCGACCCAGGCCGAGCTGTACTTCTGCGACGCCTACTGGCCCGGCTTCCGCCAGGTCGACTTCCTGCGGGCGCTACGGACGTACGCCCGGCGGTCCCGCCCCGCCTAGCTCGCGGCGTGCAGCCGCCGGCCGTGCGCGACCACGTCGTCGACCAGTGCCTCGACGTGCTCGGCCTCGGTACGGTAGCTGATCAGGCAGGCGCGGATGGCGTACCGGCCCGCGACCACCGCGTTCGACGGGTACACCCGGCCGGCCCGCTGGACGGCGTACAGGATGCGCTCGTTGAGGTCGTCGAGGTAGGCGGCGTCGTGCGTGCCCGGCGGGACGTAGCGGAAGCAGACGATCGACAGCTCCGGGTCGGCCAGCGCCTCCAGCTCGTCGTGCTCGCCGACCAGGTGGTGCAGCCAGCCGGCCAGCTCGACGTCGTGGCGGATGCGCCGCGCGCTGGCGTCCCAGCCCTGCGCGAGCAGCGACACCCACACCGGCAGCGCGTCGAACGGCCGGGTGAACTGCGGCGTCCACTGGTAGCGCAGCATCATGTCGCTCTGGACCGCGGCGTCGAGCTTCGTGTAGTCGGGCTGCAGCGTGAACGCGGCGACGTGCCGGGCGGGGTCGCGGAACAGCACGAGGCTGGCCGAGATCGGCATGTTCAGCCACTTGTGCGGGTCGCAGGTGAGGGAGTCGGCCCGCTCGATGCCCGCGAACGCCGGGCGCAGCTCGTCCACCATCGCCGCCGGCCCGCCGTACGCGGCGTCGACGTGGAACCAGCAGCCGTGCTCCTGTGCGACGTCGGCCAGCTCGGCCAGCGGGTCGATGGCGCCCAGCTCCGTCGTCCCGGCCGTGCCGACGACGGCCAGCGGGCGGACGCCCTCGGCGAGGTCGCGCTCGATCGCCGCCGCGACCGCGTCGGGACGGAGCCGGAACCGGTCGTCCGTCGCGATGCGCCGGACCGAGGCGGTGCCGAGCCCGAGCAGGTCGGCGGCGCGGTCGACGGTCTCGTGCACGTCGTCGGAGCCGTAGATCGCCAGCGGCGGCCCGGCCGCGACGCCGTCGCGCCGCACGTCCCAGCCGGCCAGCGCGTCGCGGGCGACAGCCAGCGCCATGAGGTTCGCGGTCGCGCCGCCGGTCACGAACGCGCCGGACGAGTGCTCGGGCAGGCCGAGCCGGGCCGCGAACCAGGCGAGCACGTGGTTCTCGATCTCGGTCGCGGCCGGGCCGAGCGGCCAGCCGCCGAGGTTCTGGTTGATGCCGGCCGCCAGCAGCGCGGCCGGCGCGCCCGGCACCGTGCCGGCGCCGGTGATGAACGCCATGAAGCCGCCGTGGCCGGTCTGCGCGCCGTGCTCGAACACGACGGTGCGCAGGTGGTCGAGGAGCTCGTCGTCGCCGAGCGGCTTGTCGGGCACGTCGCGGCCGTCGAGGACCGCGGCCCGGGTCTGGGCCGGAGTGTGCGGGTGCGTGACCGGCATCGCGGGCAGCCGCCGCAGGTACTCCGTCCACAGATCCAGCGTGGTCCGGCCGAACTCGGCGGCGCGGTCCGGGGTCCAGTCGAGGTCGGGGAGTGGCTCTGGTCGCTGCATGGGCCGACCGTACTCCCGGGGGCGTGTGACGGGCCGGGTGACGTCAGGCGCCGGCGTAGTCGTGCTGGCGCCAGGCCTCGTAGACGGCGACCGCGGCCGAGTTCGACAGGTTGAGCGAGCGCCGTCCGGCCAGCATCGGGATGCGGACGAGGCCGGTGATCCGCTCGTCGTCGAGCACCTCGGACGGCAGGCCGGTCGGCTCCGGGCCGAACAGCAGCACGTCGCCGGCCTGGTAGGCGACGTCGCTGTGCCTGGTGGTGCCGGTGGTGGCGAACGCGTAGACGTGCTCGGGGTTGATCGCCGTCCACGCTGCCGGGAGGTCGTCGTGCACCGTCACGTTGGCGAGGTCGTGGTAGTCGAGGCCGGCCCGGCGCAGCTTGGCGTCGTCGAGGTCGAAGCCGAGTGGGCGGATCAGGTGCAGGTGGGCGCCGGTGGCCGCGACCATGCGGATGGCGTTGCCGGTGTTCGGCGGGATGCGCGGCTCGTAGAAGACGACGTGGAACACGAGGTGGACGATCTCACGACCGGAACGTGCGGCGGTAGCCGGACGGCGACACGCCGAGGCCGGCGCGCAGGTGCTGGCGCAGCGAGGCGGCCGTGCCGAAGCCGCTCCGCCGGGCCACCTCGTCGACGGCGAGGTCGCTGTCCTCGAGCAGGTGGCGGGCGCGGTCGACGCGCTGCTGGATCAGCCACTGGCCGGGGCTGACGCCGACCTCCTGGCGGAACCGGCGGGTGAACGTGCGCACGCTCATCGCCTGCCGTCCGGCGAGGTCACCGAGGGTGAGCGGCTGGTCGAGGTGTGCCAGCGCCCAGGCACGGGCGTCCGCCGTCGTGGCGGCGGCCGGTTCGGGGACCGGCTGGTCGACGTACTGGGCCTGGCCGCCGTCGCGCCACGGCGGGACGACGCAGCGGCGGGCCGCACGGTTGGCGACGGCGGTGCCGAAGTCGCGGCGGACGATGTGCAGGCACAGGTCGATGCCGGCCGCGACCCCCGCGGAGGTCAGGATGTCGCCGTCGTCCACGAACAGGACGTCGGGGTCGAGCTTGACCTGCGGGAACAGCTCGGCGAACCGCCCGGAGCTGCGCCAGTGCGTCGTCGCCGGGCGACCGTCGAGCAGGCCGGCGGCGGCCAGCGCGAACGCGCCGGTGCAGATCGAGACGATGCGTTTCGTCCCGATCGTCCCGAACGCGGCGCTCAGGTCCGCGGGCAACGTCCCCTCGCGGGAGATGCTGGTCGTCTCGTACGACGCGGGCACGACGACGGTGTCGGCCGCGGCGAGCGCCTCCTGGCCGTGCCTGACGACGACCTCGAAGTCGGCCTCGGTGCGGACGGTTCCCGGCTCGAGGCCGCATGTGCGCACGTCGTACAGCGCGCGTCCGTCGGCCGTCCTCGCCGCGCCGAAGATGCGGGCCGGGATCGACAGCTCGAACGGGATCACGCCGTGCCGGGCCAGCACGACCACGCGATGCGTCATGGCCGGATCCTTTCACAGAGTGGCTGTCGGGCCACTGGTGGCACGGGCTCCCGTACCGGAGGATCGTCGGGTGACGCAGACCGTGGCCGCCCGCCCGACGTCCCGGCGTTCTCCCGGCCGCGTGCATCGCGCCTGGTGGGTGGCGCTCGTCGCGTTCATCGCGCTGGTAGGTGCGGCCGCCTTCCGGGCGACGCCGAGCGTCATGATCGAGCCGTTCCGCGACGAGTTCGGCTGGTCGCACGGCACCATCTCGTTCGCGATCTCCGTCAACATCATGCTGTACGGCCTGACGTCGCCGTTCGCGGCCGCGCTGATGGAGCGGTTCGGCATGCGCCGGGTCGTGGCCTGTGCGTTGTCGCTGGTGTCGGTGGGAAGCGGGCTGACGGTCCTCATGACGGCGAGCTGGCAGCTGGTGCTCTGCTGGGGCCTGCTGGTCGGCCTCGGGACCGGCTCGATGGCCCTCGCCTTCGTCGCCACCGTCACCGACCGCTGGTTCGTCGCCCGGCGTGGCCTCGTGTCCGGCATCCTCACCGCCGGGACCGCCACCGGGCAGCTCGTCTTCCTGCCGCTGCTGGCCGTCCTCGTCTCCGACCACGGGTGGCGGCCGGCTTCGCTGCTGGTCAGCGGGGTGGCGCTGGCTGCGGTGCCGCTGATCTGGTTCCTCCTCCGCGACCATCCCGCCGACGTGGGGCTGCTCCCGTACGGCGCGCCCGCTCCCAGCCCCGGCGTCGCACCTACCCCCGCATCGTCCGCCGCCATCACGTCCGCCCCGTCCGCCGCGCCGTCGCCCGTCGCTCCGTCCTCGGCGTCGCCCGTCACTCCGGCCGCGGCCTCGCCGGCACCGGGAGCGGGCCGCCGGGCGATCACCGCCCTGACGACGGCCGCGCGCACCAAGGCGTTCTGGCTGCTGGCCGGCACCTTCGCCATCTGTGGTGCGTCGACGAACGGCCTCGTCGGCACGCACTTCGTCCCCGCGGCGCACGATCACGGCATGCCGGTCACGACGGCCGCGGGACTGCTCGCGGTCATCGGCATCTTCGACCTCATCGGCACCGTCGCCTCCGGCTGGCTGACGGACCGCTTCGATCCGCGGCTGCTGCTCGGCGTGTACTACGCGCTGCGCGGGGTGTCGCTGATGGTGCTGCCGCTGCTGCTGGCCGGCGAGGTGCACCCGCCGATGCTGTTCTTCATCGTCTTCTACGGCCTCGACTGGGTCGCCACCGTCCCGCCGACGATCGCGCTGTGCCGTGAGCACTTCGGCGCCTCCGGCCCGATCGTCTTCGGCTGGGTCCTGGCGTCGCACCAGATCGGCGCCGCGCTGGTCGCGTTCGGCGCCGGCCTGACGCGGGACGCGTACGGCAGCTACGACCTGGCCTGGATCGGCGCCGGCGCTCTGTGCGCCATGGCCGCCGCCATGGCCCTCGCCATCCGACGTCGCGCCCCTCGTCCGCCCCTATCCGCGACCACGTGACCCCGCGTTTCCCGTCACTCCACCTCCCGACGACCCGCCTCTCGGACGCGCACCGGCCGCTGCCGCAGCGGCCCCATCACCCGACGACCGCGGCCTCTCGGGAGCGCCCCGGCCGCTGCCGCAGCCGCCCCATCACCAGACGACTGCGGCCTCTCGGGAGCGCGCCGGCCGCTTACTGCCGCGACCCCGCCACCCGACCTCGCGCCGCCGGTCCATCTCTTCCCTCGGCCGCCTGACACGCCGCGGTCTCGTCGCTCCACCACCCCCACGACCGCCGCCTCTCGAAGGGCGCCGCCGTGGCTACTGCGGCGCCGTCACCCGACGACTGCGGCCTCTCGGGAGCGCCCCGGCCGCTACTGGCGCGACCCCATCACCCGACCTCGCGCCGCCGGTCCGCACCTTCCCGCGACCGCGTGACCCCGCGTTTCCCGTCGCTCCACCTCCCGACGGCCCGCCTCTCGGACGCGCTCCGGCCGCTACCGCAGCGGCCCCATCACTGACGTCGTGCCAGGCCCCAGCCGCCGAGGCGTTGCTGTGGCCGCCGCCGGACCGGCCGGCCTCAGAAACCGTCCGCGCGAACGGCCTCGGCGATGCGCCGAGTCGCCCGGCTGGCGCGTTGACGGGCGGCGGCCCAGCTGATGCCGTGCCGGTCGGCCGCCGCGCTGCCGCCCGCCTGGCCGGGCGCCGGCGCGTAGATATCGACCAGCAGTGTCGCGTCCTCCCTGCTGACCGTTCCGTTGCCGACCGCCCACGCGAGCAGGTCGAGCAGCTCCAGGTCCGCCGGTCCGCCCGCCCGAGCTCGGTCAGACGCTGCCCCACCGCCCTCGGCCGGATGCAGGTACTCGGGGCTCGACGGCGTCTCGTGCCGCTGGTGCGCGAGCTCGTTAACCGTCAGACGCAGCGTGTCCATGGCGATGTTCGCCGCGACCTTCACCGGCCGCCGCTCGACCGGATACCCCGCGACTACCGTCCACAGCGCCGTCACGGCGGCCTGCTCGAGGTTGGCCCGCGTGTCGCGCCCGGCGTGCGTCGCGGCGATGCGGACGGCCTTCCCGAGCATGAGCTGGAACACCGACCTCAGCGCGAGCTGGTCGCCGCGCCGCCCGAGCCGCAACAACGGCATCAGCACCCCGTCGGCGTCGCGCCGAACCGCCGCCTCGAGGTCGCCCAGCGACCGGAGCCCTACCAGCCGCCAACGCGCGACCGCCGCGTCGGATGCCGGGTCGGCGCAGAGCCGGAGCCACTCGGCGTTCAGTTGCCCGATCAGGCTGTCGTCGCTGCGTCGGGCGGGACGGTTCGCACGCGCGGAGCCGGCGTCCTGCCGCACGCCTCGTGCGGCGGCAGGGCGCTCGCCGCGGCCGACGTGGACGCGGTCGTGCCTAGCACTGCTCTGGGTGCCGTCGTCCTCGGCCTGGACGCAGTTGTGCTCGGCGTCGGTCGGGACGAGTCGCTGCCTGGCCTTCGTCGTGGTCTTGGCGGGGCCGTGCTCGGCGTCGGCCGGGACGAGTCGCTGCCTGGCCTTCGTCGTGGTCTTGGCGGGGCCGTGCTCGGCGTCGGTCGGGACGAGACGCCGCTCGGCCTGTGCCTCGGCCTGGGTGTGACCGGCCTCGAACCGGGCACGGCCATGCCCAGACGCTGCCTCGGCTGGGACGAGTCGCTGCCTGGCCTTCGTCGTGGTCTTGGCGGGGCCGTGCTCGGCGTCGGCCGGGACGAGACGCCGCTCGGCCTGTGCCTCGGCCTGGGTGTGACCGGCCTCGAACCGGGCACGGCCATGCCCAGACGCTGCCTCGGCCGAGTCGAGACGCAGCCCAGCCGTCGCCTCGGTCTGGGCGCCGTCGCAACCGGCCTCGGCCGTCGACGCATCCCCCTTGGCATGGCTGGCATGCCCGGCGCGGACCCTCGCGGGCGCTGGGGCAGTGGTGGTTGCGGACACGGTGGCTCCCTCCGGGGTGGGACGCCTCCACACTCGCGAACGGCACTTGCCCGGAAACTTGCCCGAACGCCATGTACGCAGATCACAACGGTTGCCCGACTGCTCCGACCGCTTGCCCAGCGGTCCGTCGGCCGCGCTTGTCCACAGGCTCGTCGGATCCGCGGAGTTGTCCACATTCCGACGAATCGCCGTTGAGCCGGCCGGCTCAGCGGAGCAGGGTCGAGGCATGACCAAAACACGCGCACACAAGCGCCGCGACAAGCGGCGAGCCACCCGCAGGCACGAAGCCGGCGACGAGATCCGATTCAAGCCACGCGACCGCGAACTGGTCGTGGAGGCGATGCTTGCCGAACAGGACGGCGACATCGGCCACGCCCTTGCCTGCCTGGTGCGAACACCTCATCGGTTCGGCAGTTCGTGGGCGAATCAGCTCGCCGAACTGGCGACACTCGGCGACCGCGCCGAGCACTGGCAGTGGGCCAGGTTCGCCGTGGCCGCGGCGCAGCGGTGGGCCGGCGTCATTCCGAGCCCGCTCGCCGCCAAGGTCGAGCGCGAGGTCTGTGCAGGAGCACAGGTCACCCTCGTACCCGACGCCGCCGACCATCCCTGGCAGGCGGTGGCCGAGCACGACGCCATCGCGCGCACCGCCGCGAACGTCCTGCTGTTCGACGAACTCCTCCTCGAACTGTTCCTGGTCCGGGTCGCGCCCGGACTCGATCGCCGTGGCGGTGGCGGCGGAAACTGGGCGAGCACGTCCGCCCGGGCGTACGAGCTGGGCGACGTCACCGGGGTCGAGCTACGTGTGCGCGATCACGAGACGGAGGAGTGGCAGGTCGTCCGGCACCTGGGCGAGTCGGTGGGCCTGCCGCCCGATGCGCTTCTCTACGGGCGCATCCTCCACGTTCCCGGTGTGCCCGCGGCGGTCTTCGCCGATCCGCCCATCGTCATCGACGTAGCCGCGGCCGAGCAATTGGCCCCGCTGGCCGCGACGGAACCGCACCTGTCCGAACGCTGCGTCGCACTCGGCGCGGCGATCCGGTCCGGCTTCAAGTATCTGCAGGCGCCACCGGAGTACGGCGGCGAGCCGGCCGCCGGTGTGCGGATGCTGATGGACCAGGGCCTCGATCGGCTGGCGGCCGAGCGATTCGCGGAGGTGCAGTCGCTCGTGGCGATGTACGCGGTCGACCAGAGCTCCGCCCCGGCCTACGCCTTCCGCGCGGCCGAGGCGCTGACCCATCCGCCGGTCGAGGCCGAGGTACGGCGACGGCTGGTGGGCCCGACCTATGCGGTGATGTGGCGGGCGCTGGCCGATGCGAGCAACGGGTTCGACCGGGAGCGCTTCCTCTCCCTCGCCGCCGCGGAACCGGTGAGTGCGGAGCCGGTGCGATGACTCGGCGAGTGATGACGGCGGACCAGGGCGGGAGGTGATCAATGACGTACGAGAGACTGTGCCCATGACGTTGCGGGTGGCGGTGATCGGCGCGGCCGGTCGGATGGGTCAGCAGGTGGTCGACGCGGTCGAGCGCGCCGACGGTCTGGAGTTGGCCGGACGGTTCGACGTCGGCGACGACCTCGGTGATCTGGGCGGTGCTGACGTCGCGGTGGAGTTCACCGTGCCGGGCGCGTCGCTCGCCAACGTGCTGCACTGCGTCGAGCAGGGTGTGCACGCGGTGGTCGGCACGACCGGCTGGACCGACGAGTCGCTGGGCCAGGTTCGGGCGGCGCTGGCCGTGCAGCCGAAGGTGGGTGTGCTCATCGCGCCGAACTTCGCCATCGGAGCGGTGCTGACGATGCGGTTCGCCGCACAGGCGGCCCGGTTCTACGAGTCGGTCGAGGTGATCGAGCTGCACCACCCCGACAAGGTCGACGCGCCCAGCGGGACGGCGATCCGGACGGCCGAAGTGATCGCCGAGGCCCGGCGGGCGGCGGACGTCCCGTCGGCGCCCGATGCGACGGCGAGCGGGCTCGACGGCGCCCGTGGTGCTCGGGTCGAGGGTGTGCCGGTGCATGCGGTTCGGCTGCGTGGGCTGGTCGCGCACGAGGAGGTGCTGTTCGGGTCGCCCGGCGAGACGTTGACGATCCGGCACGACTCCTTCGACCGCGCGTCGTTCATGCCGGGCGTGCTGGCCGGCGTGCGCGGTGTGGTCGATCGTCCTGGTCTGACGGTCGGACTCGAGGAGATCCTCGACCTGTGAGAGGTGAACGGCGCGACCGCGTCTGGGCCGGCGCCATGGCGGTCCTGGTAGGCGCACTGCTCGTGCTGGTGCTGTGGCGGGGCGTGCTGCTGATCGGCTCCGGGACGGCCGCCGGCGTCGGCATCGGTGTGGCGGTCGCCGTGATCGCGGTGGTCGGCGCGTGGGTGCTGTGGCGGTCGGTGCGGTTCGGGCTGCGGATGCAGACGCTGGCGCGCGAGCTGGAGAGCGAGGGCGGCCTGCCGGTCGACGACCTGCCGCGCAGGCCGAGCGGACGAGCCGAGCGGGCCGCGGCCGACGAACTGTTCGAACGACGGCGAACCGAGGCCGAGGCCGACCCGGAGAACTGGCGGGTCTGGTTCCGTCTGGCCCTCGCCTACGACGACGCCGGCGATCGGTCGCGCGCACGTGAGGCCGCCCGGCGGGCGGTCGCCCTGCACGGCTGACGACGGCTCGCTGGCCGCTGGCCGCCGCCTGCTGGCCGGTGCGTCGTCAGGCCGGCGACTGTGCCGTCGGCGGGCGGTTGCGCCGCCGGGCGGATGGGCGACTTCCGACGACGGCAGTGGCGACGCGGCGGGTTTCGGCGGCGACGGTTGGTGGTGCCGGTCGGTGGTGGACGGTCGCGGGGCAGGGGCGACGCGGCGGGGGTCGGCGGAGGTGGACGGTCGCGGGCAGTGGCGATGCGGCGGGGTTCGGCGGCGACGGTTGGTGGTGCCGGTCGGTGGTGGACAGTCGCGGGGTAGGGGCGACGCGGCGGGGTTCGGCGGTGGTGGACGGTCGCGGGCAGTGGCGATGCGGCGGGGTTCGGCGGCGACGGTTGGTGGTGCCGGTCGGTGGTGGACGGTCGCGGGGCAGGGGCGACGCGGCGGGGTTCGGCGGTGGTGGTTGGTGGTGCGGGTCGGTCGCGGGCAAGCGCGACGCGGCTGGAGGCGTGACCGGCCGGACGACTGGTGATGACGACCCTCTTCTCACGGTGATCGAAACCGGGCAAGGTAGGCGGACGGGGGTGAGAGCCGAGGGAGTCGGGTGATGGGTGTGCAGCGGAGCAGACGGACAGCGGCCGCGGTACTGGCCGGGGCGATCGCCGTGGCGGGAGCTGGGCTCTTCGCACCCGCGCAGGCGGCCGAGGCCGAACGTTCCGGACCGGCGGAACCGGCTGGGCAGACCGAGCGCGCCAGGCAGGTCGAGTCGGCAGGACAGGTCGAGACGGCAGGACAGGTCGAGACGACAGGACAGACCGAGCGCGCCGGGCAGCTGGAGCAAGGGGAGTCCGGGCGACGTCCGTCGCAGCCGGAGAAGCAACCGACGGCGACGGGGTATGGCGGCGCGGTCGCGACCGTCGACGCCGACGCGACGGCGGCCGGGCTGCACGTGCTGCGCCGGGGCGGGACGGCGGTCGACGCGGCGGTGGCGGCGGCAGCGGCGCTGGGCGTCAGTGAGCCGTTCTCCGCGGGCATCGGCGGCGGTGGGTTCTTCGTGTACTACGACGCGAGGTCCGGCGAGGTCAGCACGCTCGACGGGCGGGAGAGCGCGCCGGCGACGGCCACCGAGGACCGGTTCATCGACCCCGCGACCGGCGCGCCGCTGGCGTTCGCCGACGCGCGGGTGAGCGGGCTGTCGGTCGGGACGCCGGGCACGCTGGCCACGTGGGCAGAGGCGCTGGACCGCTGGGGCCGCTTCGACCTCGCCCGCAACCTGCGTCCCGCCATCGACCTGGCCGAGGACGGGTTCGTGGTCGACGAGACGTTCCGGTCGCAGGTCGCGGCGAACGCGGCGATCTTCGCCGACTTCCCGGCGACGGCCGAGCTGTACCTGCCGGCCGGCGCGCCACCCGCCGTCGGCACCGTCCTGCCCAACCCCGACCTCGCCGACACCTACCGGCAGATCGCCCGCCACGGCATCGACGTCTTCTACGAGGGCCCGATCGCCGGCGAGATCGCGGCCACCGTCCAGGAGCCGCCGGTCCGCGACGGCGCCACGCGCGTCGTCCGCCCCGGCGACCTGACGACGGACGACCTGGCCGGCTACGAGGTGATCGAGCGTGAACCGACCCTCGTCGACTACCGCGGCCTGCAGGTCTACGGTATGCCGCCGCCGTCGTCGGGCGGATCGACCGTCGGCGAGGCGCTGAACATCCTCGAGAACTTCGACCTCGGCGCCATGGACGAGGCGCAGGCGCTGCACCACTACCTCGAGGCGACGGCGCTCGCGTTCGCCGACCGCAACCGCTACGTCGGCGACCCTGACGTCATCGACGTGCCGCTGGACGAGCTGCTGTCGCAGGAGTTCGCCGACGAGCGCGCCTGCCTGCTCGACCCCGACGCGGCGGCGCCGAAGCCGGTCGCGCCGGGCGTGCCGGACGGCGACTACGGCGACGGCTGCGCGACCGCCGCCGACCCGGCCGCCGTCGCCGACGAGGGCTCCACCACGCACCTGACCACGGCCGACCGCTGGGGCAACGTCGTCGCGTACACGCTGACGATCGAGCAGACCGGCGGCAGCGGCATCGCCGTCCCCGGCCGCGGCTTCCTGCTCAACAACGAGCTGACCGACTTCAACTTCGCGCCGACGCAGGGCAGCGCGCCCGACCCGAACCTGCCCGGCCCGGACAAGCGGCCGCGCTCGTCGATGGCGCCGACGATCGTGCTCGACGAGGACGGCGAACCGCTGCTGGCGGTCGGCAGCCCCGGCGGCGCGACGATCATCGGAACGGTGCTGCAGACGTTGGTCAACCGCATCGACCTCGGCATGGACCTCCCCAGCGCGCTCGCCGCCCCGCGACTGTTCCAGCCCAACGCCGTGAACACGTCGGCCGAGAACGCCATCGCCACCGGCCCGCTCGGCGCGATTCTGCGTGACGAGTACGGGCACTCGCTCGCGGCGACGGCGGAGATCGGCGCCGCGACGGGGATCGAGTTCCTCGGACGGCATCGGCTGCAGGCGGTCGCGGAGCCGGTCCGCCGCGGCGGCGGCAGCGCCGGCGTACTGCTGCCCATCCGCTGGCCACGCGACTGACGAGGTTGCATGGCCGGCTCCGACCGGGCGCGGCCGGGCGACGGCGAGCGGCGCGGGGACGGCGGCGCCGGCTGGGCGGTGCGGCGAGTGGCTGAGCAGCGTGCGGCGCGGCCGGTGAGGGCGGGCGGTGGAGCGGGGTGACGGCTGGCGACGGCGGATGGAGCGGCCGGCGGCGGCTGGCGAGGTGACGGTGGGCGGGCGATTGGCCGGGGCGGATGGGGTGGGGCGGCGCGGTTGGTGGCGCCGCCCCGCGTCGGGTCAGGTGAGGGCGCGCAGGAGGGCCGTCACGGCGGCGGCGACGATGATGACGACGAGGAAGGACTGGCGGAGGAGCAGGGCGACGACCCCGGCGCCGACGCCGGCGAGGAGGCGCAGGTCGAGGCCGAGCGAGCCGCCGGAATCGAACAGCTCGACGGCGACGAGGCCGGCCAGCATCGCGACCGGCAGCAGCGTTGCCACCCGCTGCACGTCGTCGCGCTCGAGGACCGACGACGGCAGCGACACGCCCGCCAGTTTGAGCGCGTAGCAACCGACGGAGGCGACGATCACCGCGATCCAGACCCCCGTCATCGCGCCGCCTCCGGGCCACGCCGCGGCAGCAGACCGGCCACGACGGCGATCGGCGCGGCGGCGAGCACGGGCACACCGGCCGGCACCAGCGGGATCAGCGCCGTCGCCACCAACGCCCCGCCGGCCGCGACCCACCGTCCTTCGGCAGAACGCAGCCGCGGCCACAGCAGCGCCAGGAACGCGGCCGGGATCATCGCGTCCAGCCCGAGCGTCTCCGGCTCACCGATCGCCGACCCACCCACCGCACCCACCAGTGAGCCGGCGTTCCACAGCAGGAACAGCAGCACGCCAGTGGCCCAGAACGCGTACCGCTGCGCCGTCCGCCCGTCGCGCCCGACCGCCATCGCCGTCGTCTCGTCGATGACCAGGTGCGCCGTCACCAGCCGGCGCGGCCCGGCCAGCGACCGCCGGCCGAGGATCCGCGTCAGCGGCACCCCGTAGAACGCGTTCCGCACGCCGAGCAGCAGCGCCGTCGGCACGGCCGCCAGTCCCGCACCGCCGGCGCCGATGACGCCGACCAGCGCGAACTGCGACGCGCCGCTGAACATCACCAGGCTCAGCACCATCGTCTGCCACACGCTGAGACCGGACGCGACGGAGACGGCGCCGAAGGAGGCGCCGAACGCCGCGGCGTACGCGGCGATGCCGGCGGCATCGCGCCGGATCGCGGAGCGCGATTCGTCACTCATGCGGGCAGACAGTACTGAAACGCACCGACAGTGATGAACCGATTCCGCATCGCGATACCGCTACGCTGATGCGGTGCTGTTCCAGAAGCGCTTCTGGGCGGGCATCGCCGACGGCACGGTGACGCTGGCGTTCCGGCGCTGGGCCCGCCAGCAGGTGCTGCCCGGCCGCCCGTACCGTACGCCGGCCGGCCGCATCGAGGTCACCTCGGTCACCGTCGTCGACCCCGCCGCCATCAGCGACGACGACGCCCGCGCCGCCGGTCATCCGGACGCCGCCAGCCTGCTGGCCGACCTCCCCGGCGACCCCGCCAACCCGACCTACCGCATCGAGTTCCGGCCCGCCACCGACGCCGACCCGCGGGCCGAGCTGGCCGCCGGCGGCGACCTCGAGCCGGCCGAGATCGCGGAGATCACCAAGCGCCTCGACCGCCTCGACCGCGCGTCGTCCTACGGCGCCTGGACCCGCGAGACGCTCCGGCTCATCGACCAGCATCCCGAACGCCGGGCCGGCGACCTCGCCGAGCTGGTCGGCCGCGAGCGCGCGCCGTTCAAGCTGGACGTGCGCAAGCTGAAGAACCTCGGGCTGACGCAGAGCTTCCCGGTCGGCTACCGCATCTCGCCGCGCGGCCGCGCCTATCTCGACGCGACGGCGGACGGCTGACGAGCGGCGCCCCGGCGGCGGAACAGACGCGCCCGGCGGACGCGCCCCGGCGCACGACGCGGCCCCGACGGCGGGCGGCGACGGCGGGCGGCGACCCGCGGCGGGACGGACGCGCGTCAGCGGCGCGGCTGGTCGGACGGCCCGACGTGGTCGTCGAGCCACCCCTTCAACGGCGCCAGCTCGCGCCACGCCGCCGCGACCCGGGCCGCCGCCGACGGCGTGTGCAGCCAGTCGGGCGCGCCGGCGTCGGTCCAGCCGACCAGCGCCTTCTGCCGCAGCAGCTCGATGCGCGGGTGGTCGGCGTCGTAGCCGCGCGGCCGGGTCTTCAGCGCCTCGCCGTCGACGACGTACCCCGCGTCGCGGACGGACTCGACGATCTCCACGAGCGCCGATCCCCTCCGGGAGTCGTCGACGGCGACGCGGTAGCGGGCGATCTGGTCGGGCGCCATCTGGTAGTAGCCGACGGCGATGAACAGGCCGGGCGCGCCGACGTGCACGTAGTGGCCGCCGACCACGACGCCCTGGTGCGTCTTGTACGGCGATTTGTCGGCGGCGAACCGGACGTCGCGGTACGGGCGGAAGAACCGGACGTCGCCGAACTCGGGGGACAGCTCGTCGGCGAGGGCGCGCATGGGGTCGCGGACGGACTTCTCGTAGACGTGCTTGTGCGCGGCCCAGAACGACTTGGTGTTGTCGTTCTCGAGGTCCTCGTAGAAGTCGAGCGCCTCGACCGGGATGCCGGTGAACGTCACGACCCGGCCTCCTCGTCGTCCGAGAGCGACGTGTGCAGCCGCACCTGCCGCAGCGTCGCCGTCCCGTCGCCGGTGAGGTCGAGCGTGCGGTGCGCGGTGTCGGGCGCCCAGCCGGCCGGTTCGAGGAACCCGCGCAGGGCGTCGTCGCCGACGACCAGCCAGATGCGCGCGCGGGTGAAGCCGTCGGCGCGCAGGGTGTCGGCGACGGCGGCCAGCAGCCGGGAGCCGTGCCCCTCGCCGAGCGCGGCGGGGTCGACGTGGAACGCGACCACCTCGCCGTCGCCGGGCTGGGTGTCGGGGTCCTCGGACGGCGCCGTGGCGGCGAACCCGACCACCCGGCCGGCCTCGAGCGCGACGAGCACCCGGTGCCGGGCGGACGGCGGACGGGTGACGGCCTCGCGCCACGCGGCCGCGAACGTCGGGGCGTCGACGTCGGCCAGCAGGGCCGCCGGCAACAGGGGGGCGTAGGAGGCCGTCCACGCCCGGGCCTGCACGGCGCCGATGGCGTCGGTGTCGGCGGCCCAGGCGAGACGGACGGAACGATCGGCGACGGGCTGCTCGGACACCCGTCCTACGATACGACCCGGCTACGCGCCGTCTGCGCGTGGTGGGGGCACCCGGCCGGCGCGTCGTCGTGCTGCGGTGGCGTCCAGCCGGGGCTGGGCAGGAAACCGGGCAGCGCCGTGGAGTCGTCGTAGTAGCGGTGATAGACGGGCGACGTCGTGCCGGACATCGGCGGGACGACCCACGACCACTCGGCGCGCGGGGTGCGTCCGGCCCGCTCCTCCTTGGCGACGAACCGCATGAACAGCTCGGACTCGTGGTGGTGGTCGGCGATCTTCACGCCGGCGGCGTCGAACGAGTGCAGCACCGCGCGGTTGATCTCGACGAGGACGCGGTCCTTCCACAGCGTCCGCACGTCGTCGACGTCCAGCCCGAGCAACCGGCCGACCTGCGTCATGCGGTCGTACCGATCGGCGTCGACGAGGTTGCGCGAGCCGATCTCCGTCCCCATGTACCAGCCGTTGAACGGCGCCGTCCGGTAGGTGATGCCGCCGATGCGCAGCGGCATCGACGAGATCGCGGGGACGGCGTGCCAGCGCAGGTCGAGCTCGGCGAACCACGGGAACTCCGGGTGCGTGAGAGGTACCTCGAGGACGGCGTCGCCGGGGATGTCGAACAGCCGGACGCCGTCCTCGGGGGTCTCGATGGCCAGCGGGAGCACGTCGAAGTCGGTGCCCTTGCCCGACCAGCCCAGGCTCTCGGCCCAGCGGGTGAACTCGGCCTGTGCGGGGTCGCCGATGACGGAGTCGAGGCCCTGGTAGCCCGCGTACCGGATCAGCTGGGCGTTGTGCAGCCGCGGCGCCGGCCGGCCGGGCTGATCGGGCGCGAACAGCGTCAGGACCGGCCGGATACGCCCGCCGTTCGTGGCGACTCGCAGGTGCTCGACGCACTCGGCGGCGACGCCGTCGGCGGTGCGGACGTCGCGGCGGTCGCGGACGATCAGGCTGCGCCAGTAGAGCCGGCCGATGCAGCGGTTGGCGTTGCGCCAGGCCACCTGCGCGCCGAACTCCAGTTCGTCGGTGGTGTGACTGAACATGCCGCGCCGGCCGAACTCGACCAGCGCCTCGCTGAACCGCTCGTCGGGATCGGGGGCGTGTGGGTTCTCGGCCGCGTGCTGCCGGAAGAACGCCTCGGCTTCGCTGAGGTCGACGGAGTGGATCGGAACGTCTGGAAGGCCCGGATGGTGGTGCGTCCCATCGGTCGTCACAGGGTCAGCTCCTCCGCTGTCGCGGTCACAGGTGGCGGGTACCGGCATCCAGATGCGGACATTTCCGGCAAGTCGCCCCGAACATGATCATCGTGCCGTGAAAATGACGCACCGTCACGAATGATCTCAGAAGGCGGACGGCGTCGTCCGGTGATCGGCAGAATCCGCCGAAGTCGGGCCTTATCGGGTGGGTTCGGCTATCGGTGCTGGTCAGGTGGGTTGACGGTGCGCGCGCGGCGCGGTGACCAGGGGCGGACCCGCCCGCGCGGGGTCCCTGCCGACCGTCACGCTGCGTGACGACGTGTGACGGGCGCGGAGAAAACCGGTGGACCGCCGCGGCCGGCGCCCGTTAGTCATGGGGGATGACGGAGAGCGGATCGCGCGCGGCGCTCGACCGCGTCGTGCGGCGGGCCGGCGGCGCGAGCGTGTTCGAGGCGCTGGTGTCGCTGCCCGGATCGGACCTGACGACGCTGCAGCTCGAGCTCATGCGGCGGCGGGCGGCCGCGCTGTCGCCGGCGTCGGTGCTGGAGCGGTATCGGCGCGACCGGTTCACCGCGCCGTCGCCGCTGCCGTTCGCCGCGTTGCGCCGGGTGGAGGACGTGCTGCTGGACGCGCTGGCGGCGCGGCCGGAGCCGGTCGAGGTGCTGACGCCGGCCCCGCTGGCGCCGCTCGGCACCCACTCCGTGCTGGCGACGGTCGACCAGAACAAGGTGGTGTCGACGGTCCGCGGAACGGATGTCGCGGCCGACCCGACCAACGGGCTGGCTCTCGAGGCGGCGGTCCGGCGACAGGACGCGCAGCGGGCGGCGACAGTTGCTGGCGAGGCTGCTGGTTCTGACGTGACTGATGGGGTCGGCGCTGGTGGACTCGGCAGTGGTGGGGCCGGCGCTGGCGGAGTGGCGGCTGGTGGTGCGGAGGGCGTTGATAGGGCCGGCGCTGGCGGAGTGGCGGCTGGAGGTGCGGAGGACGTTGATAGGGCCGGCGCTGGCGGAGTGGCGGCTGGAGGTGCGGAGGGCGTTGATAGGGCTGGCGCTGGCGGAGTGGCGGCTGGTGGTGCGGGGCTTGCCGGGGCGGCCGGCGTTGGTGGAGCCGACCCTGCGGCGGCAGGCGGCGTCGTCCGGGAGGGCAGCGGGCCGCTGGCGGGGGTGGTGCGGCTGGCGGCGATCCAGCGGGTCGTGCGCGCCCAGTACGTCGCCGGTCCGGCGATGTTCGCGCACTTCTCGCTGTTCGCCCAGGTCACCGCGGGTCGCGACGTCGGCGGGCTGGGGTTCGAGCGGGCCGCGCTGGCCGAGCAGCTGGCCGTCGTCACGGGGGCGTTGCCGCGGCTCGGCGCGGAGGAGGTGGAGGTGCGGCTGACCGTGCTCGATCCGCGGTTCGCGCCGGTCGCCGACGCGATCGTGGCGGCGGCCGTCGGTGACGTGACGGCGCCCGGCGGCGCGGTGGCCGAGGATGGCTTCGCGGCGACCGGCGGCAACCCGGCAGGCAACCCCGGCGGCGATCGAGCCGGCGACCTCGGCGGCCCGGCCGGTGACCCCGGCGGCGTTCGGGCCGGCGACGCCGGTGGCTCGGCCGGCGACCCCGGCGGCCCGGCCCACGACCTCCCCGGCGACGCCGGCGACGCGGCCGGCGACGGTAGCGGCGACCTGGCGGGCGTTCCGGTGCGGGCGGTGCTGAACCCGGACCGGCCCAGTGGGCGCGGCTATTACGAGGGTCTGTGCTTCAAGGTCATGGCCCGGCTGGGCGGCGAGTGGGCCGAGGTCGGCGACGGCGGGTTCACGGGCTGGACGCGGGACCTGCTCAGCAACGGGAAGGAGCGCCTGCTGATCAGCGGCCTCGGCATCGACCGGCTGGCGGCGTCGGCGACCCCGTGATCCGGGCGCACAGTCGCCCGTGACGCGTCAATGGTGTTACACAAACACAGCAGGAATGCTGGACAGGTGTCACATCCGCACCTAGCCTGGAACCATGGCGCCCACCGACCAGACGTCCGGCGACACGTCCGGCCACACTGACGACCGCGAGGCGGCGTTCTACGCGATCGTCGACTCCGACGGGCGCATCGAGCCGCGCGACGACATGCCCGAGGCGTACCGGAAGACGCTGGTCCGGCAGATCGCCCAGCACGCGCACTCCGAGATCATCGGCATGCAGCCGGAGGGCAACTGGATCAGCCGCGCGCCGAGCCTGCGCCGCAAGGCGATCCTGCTGGCCAAGGTCCAGGACGAGGCCGGCCACGGCCTGTACCTGTACGCGGCTGCCGAGACCCTCGGCACGAGCCGCGACCAGCTCCTGGACAAACTGCACACGCGGAAGCAGAAGTACTCGTCGATCTTCAACTACCCGACGCTGACGTGGGCGGACGTGGGCGCGATCGGCTGGCTGGTCGACGGGGCGGCCATCACGAACCAGGTGCCGCTGACGCGGTGCTCGTACGGCCCGTACGCCCGGGCGATGGTCCGCATCTGCAAGGAGGAGTCGTTCCACCAGCGGCAGGGCTTCGAGTCGCTGCTGACGCTCACCCGCGGCAGCGAGGCGCAGAAGGCGATGGCCCAGGACGCGCTGGACCGGTGGTGGTACCCGAGCCTGGCCATGTTCGGCCCGCCCGACACCGGTGAGCGGGCGTCCGGCGGCCACACCGAGCAGTCCATGCGGTGGGGCATCAAGCGGTTCAGCAACGACGAGCTGCGGCAGCGCTTCGTCGACATGACGGTGCCGCAGTCCGAGGTGCTGGGGCTGACCATCCCCGACCCGGACCTGCGCTGGAACGACGAGCGCGGCCACTACGACTTCACCCAGCCCGACTACGACGAGCTGTTCCGCGTCATCAAGGGCGACGGCCCGTGCAACGAGCAGCGGCTGCGGCACCGCGTCACAGCGCACGAGGACGGCGCCTGGGTGCGCGAGGCGGCCGCGGCGTACGCGCGCAAGCGACAGGAGAAGGCGGCATGAGCGAGTGGCCACTCTGGGAGGTCTTCGTCCGGGCCAGGCGCGGCCTGTCGCACAACCACGTCGGCAGCCTGCACGCGCCCGACGCCGCCATGGCGGTGCGCAACGCCCGCGACGTCTACACGCGGCGCGGCGAGGGCGTCTCGATCTGGGTGGTGCCGTCCGACCAGATCACGGCGAGCAGTCCGGACGAGAAGGACGCGTTCTTCGACCCCGCCGCCGACAAGGTCTACCGGCACCCGACGTTCTACGAGGTGCCGGCGGAGGCGAAGCACCTGTGAGGGAGCGGTACGCCCTGGCGCTCGGCGACGACGCCCTGGTCCTGGCGCAGCGACTGGGGGAGTGGGTGGCCCGCGCGCCGGAGCTGGAGGAGGACGTCGCGCTGGCGAACATCGCGCTCGACCTGCTCGGCCAGGCCCGCACCCTGCTGACGTACGCGGGCGAGCTGGAGGGTCGGGGCCGGGACGAGGACGCGCTCGCGTACTGGCGCGACGACCGCGAGTTCCGCAACGTGCTGCTGGTCGAGCTGCCCAACGGCGACTTCGCGGTGACGATGGCCCGCCAGCTGGTCTTCGCCGCCTACCAGTACGAGCTGTACGACCACCTGCGCGCCGGCGCCGACGACACGCTGGCCGCCATCGCGGGGAAGGCGGTGAAGGAGGTCCGCTACCACCGCGACCACGCCACCCAGTGGGTGCTCCGCCTCGGCGACGGGACGGACGAGAGCCGCCGCCGCATGGTCGCCGGCCTCGAGACCGTCTGGCCGTACACCGACGAGCTGTTCGAGCCGTTCGACGGCGCCGGCGTCGACCCCGCGGCGCTGCGCGAGCCGTGGACGGCGTACGTGCACGGCGTGCTGGCCGAGGCCGGCCTGGACGTGCCGGAGGTGACCGCCCCGAGAGGCGGCGGCCGCGTCGGCCTGCACACCGAGCACCTCGGCTACCTGCTGGCCGAGCTGCAGCATCTGCACCGCTCCCACCCGGGGGTGACGTGGTGAGCGCCGTCCGCGAGATCGTCGCCGCCGTCGCGGACCCGGAGCTGCCGGTCGTGACGATCGAGCAGCTCGGCATCCTGCGCGACGTCCGCGTCGACGACACCGGCGTCGTCACCGTCGACATCACGCCGACGTACTCCGGCTGTCCGGCGATGGACGCCATCCGCGCCGACATCGCCGCCGCGCTGGCCGGTGAGGGCATCGACGACGTCGAGGTGCGGACGGTGCTGGCGCCGGCCTGGACCACCGACTGGATCACCCCCGACGGCCGCGCCGCCCTGGAGGAACACGGCATCGCGCCGCCCGGCCCCGCGCAGGGCACCGTCACGACGCTCACCCTCTCCGTCCGCTGCCCGCACTGCGGCTCCCCGGACACCCGCGAGCTGGCCCGGTTCGGCTCGACGGCGTGCAAGGCGCTCTGGGCCTGCCGGGCCTGCCAGGAGCCGTTCGACCACGTGAAGGCGCTATGACGACGACCACCGCGGCGCCGCGCGCCAGACGGCACTCCGTCACCCACCGGCTGCGCGTCGCCGCCGTCGACCGCCTGACCGACGACGCCGTCGCGGTCACGTTCGCCGTGCCGGCCGAGCTGGCCGCCGACTACGAGTTCGACGCCGGTCAGCACGTCAACGTCGAACTGCCCGGAGGCGACGGCGTGCGGCGCAGCTACTCGATCTGCTCACCGGCCGGGTCGGGCGTGCTGCGCATCGCGGTGAAGCGCATCCCCGGCGGCGCGTTCTCGTCGCACGCCCTGGAGACGCTGGCGGCCGGCGACGAGGTCGACGTCATGACGCCGGCCGGTCGGTTCACGCCGGCCTTCGCGCCGGACCACGCGAAGCACTACGCGCTGGTCGCGGCCGGCAGCGGCATCACGCCGGTGCTGTCGATCGTCGCGACGGCGCTCGACACCGAGCCGGGCAGCCGGGTCACGCTGCTCTACGGCAACCGGACGTCGTCGTCGGTGATGTTCCTGGACGAGCTGGCCGACCTCAAGGATCGCCACCCCGGCCGGCTGCAGCTCGTGCACGTGCTGTCCCGGGAGCCCGGGTCGACCGAGCTGCTGTCGGGCCGGCTGGACGGCGACCGCCTCGGCCGGGTGCTCGACACCCTGGTGCCGCCTGACACCGTCGACGACTGGTACCTGTGCGGCCCGTACGAGCTCATCACGACCGCCCGCGAGGTGCTGGCCGCCCGCGGCGTCGACCGCGCGCACGTCCACGCCGAGCTCTACCACGTCGGTGACCCGCCGCCGGCCATCGTCGAAGAGGCCCGTCAGCAGGCCGTCACCTGCGCCGTCACCGCCTCGCTGGACGGCCGCCGCACCGAGGTCACCGTCGACGACCCGGACGAGACCGTGCTCGAGGCCGTGCTCCGGGTCCGCAACGACGCGCCGTTCGCCTGCAAGGGCGGCGTCTGCGGCACCTGCCGGGCGAAGGTGCTCGACGGCGCCGTCACCATGGAGCGCCGCTACGCCCTGGAGGACGACGAGATCGCGGCCGGCTACGTCCTCACCTGCCAGTCGCACCCCACCACGCCGACACTGAGCGTCGACTACGACGCCTGACCCACCAGCCCGTTCTCGTACGCCGCGATGACGAGCTGCGCGCGGTCGCGGGCGGCCAGCTTGGCCAGCAGGTGACCGATGTGCGTCTTCACCGTCTTGATCGAGATGAACAGTGAGGCCGCGATCTCGTCGTTCGACAGCCCGGCCGCCACCAGCGCCAGCACCTCGGTCTCGCGCTCGGTCAGCACGTCCAGCCGGGCGCCGGACGCGCCACCCGCCGGCCGGGAGAGGTAGTGCTCGACCAGCCGGGTCAGGATCGCCGGGGCGAACAGCGACTCGCCCGCGTGCGTGCGCCGGATCGCGTCCAGCAGCTGCTCCGGCCGCGCGTCCTTGAGCAGGAAGCCGCTGGCCCCGGCCCGCAGCGCCGCGTACACGTACTCGTCCAGCTCGAACATGCTCAGCACGAGGACGCGGACGCCACCCAGTTCGGGATCGGCGGTGATGCGGAGGGTCGCCTCGATGCCGTCGCCGCCGGGCATCCGGATGTCCATGAGGACGACGTCGGGGCGCAGGTCCGCGGCGAGGGCGGACGCCTCGGCGCCGGTCGCGGCGGTCCCGGCGACGGCGAGGTCCGGCGCGGCGTCGAGCAGCAGCGCCAGGCTGTGCCGCAGCAGCGGCTGGTCGTCGGCGATCAGGACGCGGACGGGCGTCACGACGACGTCCCGCCGTCGGGGAGCGCGGCGGTCACGCCGAACCCGGCGCCGGCCGGGCCGGCCGCGAGGGTGCCGCCGAGCGCCGTCACCCGTTCCCGCAGGCCGGCCAGCCCGTGACCGGCGCCGGGACGCGGCTCCCAGCCCGCGGCCGGGCCGTCGTCGCCCACCGTGACGACGACCGAGCCGCCGTCGCGGCGCACGCCGACGCGGACCCGGGTCGGCCCGGCGTGCCGGGCGGTGTTGCTCAGCGTCTCGCGGACCACCGCGCACACCGTCAGCTGCGTGCCCGGCGAGGCGCCGCCCACCTCGCCGGCGACCTGCAGCGATGCGTCCAGACCGGCGCTGCGGGCCGCCGCGACGATGCCGGGGAGGTCGGCCAGGGACTCGGCCGGCCGCAGCGCCGCCGCGGCGTCGGGCGTGCGCAGGACGGTGAGCATGCGGCGCAGCTCGGTCGTGGTCTCGCGGCTGACCTCTTCGATGTCGGCCAGAGCCGCCGCCTGCTGACCCGGGTCGTCGAGCCGGACCGCGACGGCGGCGCGGACGGTGATCAGGCCGAGCCCGTGCGAGACGAGGTCGTGCAGGTCGCCGGCGATGCGCAGCCGCTCCGCCTGGGCGGCCCGCTCGCCGGCCCAGGCCGCCAGCCGGTCGTCGTAGGCGCGGCGCTCGCGGCGGGTGCGCAGCACGGCCCACACCGCGATCAGCACCGCGAGTCCCACGACGACCAGCGGCAGCAGCTGCGTCGCGGGGTCCTGGTTGCCGATCGTCATGAGCCCCGACACCAGCAGGAAGAGCACCGCCCAGGCCACCGGCCAGGCACGGGAGCGCCAGGTCGGGCGGCCGGTCTCCATGCCCCGAGTCTAGGGACGCCGCCACGCCGCGGCATCGGACCACGGTCCGAGCGACCGTGGCCCGATGACAGCGCGCCCGCGCTGGGCTGACATGGGCGCATGCTCACTTTCGACGATGTGGTGAAACGCCGCGGCTCCCGCGACGTCCTCGCCGGCGTGACGTTCCGGGCCGAGCCGGGCCGCGTCACCGCATTCCTCGGCCCGAACGGCGCGGGCAAGTCCTCGACCTTGCGGATACTGCTCGGCCTGGACCGGCCGACGTCCGGGGCGGCGCTGGTGGACGGCCGGCCGTACGCGGCGCTGCGGCGGCCGCTGCGGGTGGTGGGATCGGTGCTGGACGGGTCCGGGGCGCACCGGTCGCGGCCGGCCCGGCAGCACCTGGCGTGGGTGGCACGCAGCAACGGCATCCCGCGCCGGCGGGTCGGCGAGGTGCTGGAGCAGGTCGGCCTGGCGGACGCGGCGCGCGTGCGGGCCGGGCGGCTGTCGCTCGGCATGGGCCAGCGGCTCGGGCTGGCCGCCGCGCTGCTCGGCACGCCGTCGGCGCTGGTGCTGGACGAGCCTGTCAACGGGCTGGACCCGGAGGGGATCCGGTGGATCCGCGGGCTGCTGCGCTCCTTCGCCGACGACGGCGGGACGGTGCTGCTGTCGAGCCACCTGATGGGGGAGGTCGCGTCGCTGGCCGACGACCTCGTGGTGATCGCCGGCGGACGGGTCGTGGCGGCGGGCCCGCTGGACCGCGTCACCGCCGGGTACCCGTCGCTGGAGGACGCCTTCTTCGCCCTCACGGACGGTGCGCGATGACCACGCTGGACGCCACCGCCCGCACCGTCCCGGCCACGCGCCTGCTGGCCGACGCCGTCGCAGCGGAGTGGCGCAAGGCGCTCACGCTGCCCGCCACGCTCATCGCGCTCGCCGTCGCGGTCGCCGGGCCGCTCCTGCTGGCCGCCCTCACCGCGAGCCAGGACGCCACCGACTCCGCCGCCGAGGCCGCGCTGGCCGCGTCGCCGCTGCTCACCATCGGCGCGATCGTCATCGGCGTCGTCACCGCCGGCAGCGAGTACAGCGCCGGCCGGCCGGTCGCCGTCACGTTCGCCGTCATGCCGCGCCGCGCCGTCGTGCTGGTGGCGAAGGCGGTCGTCGTGACCGGGCTGGTCCTGGCGGCCTCCGCCGTCGCGATGCCGGGAGCGTTCCTCGTCGCGCGGGCGGCCGGCGGCGGACCGGGGGAGACCGAGCCCGGGCGCTGGCTCGGCGTCGCCGTCTACGCGGTGCTCATCGCGCTCATCGCGCTCGGCATCACCACGCTGACCCGCAGCACCGTCGTCCCGCTGATCGTGCTAGTGGCGAACGGGACCGTCGTGTCGCTGGCGTTCCTGCTGTACCAGGTGACGCCGCTCGCGCTGTACCTGCCGGATCTCGCCGGCATGCGGATGCTCGCCGGCGACGAGCAGATCGCGATCGACGACGCGCTCGCCCCGCTGCCCGGCGGGCTGGTCATGGCCTCCTGGACGGTCGCGCTGCTGGCCGTCGCGGCCGCCGTGCAGCACCGCCGGGACGCCTGACCCGGGCCGCGCGCCCGGTACGCTGCCGTGGTGGTGCTGAAAGCCGATGCGATCCTGCTCGACCTCGACGGGACGCTGGTCGACTCGATCGACTCCATCGCACGCTGCTGGCTGCGCTGGTGCCGCGAGTACGACGTCGACCCGGCCGGGCTGGCCGCCGCGCACGGGCGCACCACCGCCGACATCGTCGCCGACCTGCTACCGGGGCCGATGGTCAGCGCCGCGCTGGCCCGCATCGACCAGATGGAGATCGAGGACGCCGTCACGGTCCGGGCCATGCCCGGCGCGGCCGAGCTGCTGGCGTCCATCCCGGCCGACCGCCGCGCCGTCGTCACGTCCGGCAGCGCCGTCATCGCCGCCGCCCGCATGCGCGCCGCCGGGCTGACGCCGCCCGGCGTCGTCGTCACCGCCGACGACGTGCTGCGCGGCAAACCGCATCCGGAGCCGTACCTGCTGGGTGCGCAGCGGCTGGGCGTCGAGCCCGGCCGCTGCGTCGTCGTCGAGGACGCGCCCAGCGGCATCGCCGCGGCCCGGGCGGCCGGCATGGCCGTCGTCGGCGTCGTGTCCACGCACGAGGCGCGGCAGCTGGAGGCCGATCTCGTCGCCGGCAGCCCGGCCGAGGTCAGGATCGACGGAACCGGCCCGCTGCTCGTCGACGTCACAGCCCCGTGACCGCCGCACTCGCCCCGCACCAGCCGTGGAGCCGGCAGCAGCGCCGCCGCGTCCTCTGGCCCATCCTCGGCCTGGTCGCGGCGGCCGGCTGCGCCGTCGTCGTGCTCGGGCTCGCGGTCGGCGACCTCGCGCCGTCCACCATCGCCACCGCCACGCTGTTCGCGCTGCTGCCGGTCGTCGTGGTCGTCGGCGCGTTCCTGTGGCTGGACCGCTGGGAGCCCGAGCCCGGACGGACGATGCTGGCGGCGTTCCTGTGGGGCGCCGGCGTCGCGACGCTCGGCGCGCTGCTGGTGAACTCGCTGGTCGCGGTCACGTACGGCGAGTACACGTCGTCGGTGGTGTCGGCGCCGTTCGCCGAGGAGGCGCTGAAGGGCGCGTTCCTGGTCGGCCTGCTGTGGCGGCAGCGGCACGAGCTGGACGGGCTCGTCGACGGCATCGTCTACGCGGGGCTGGTCGCGGCCGGGTTCGCGTTCGTCGAGAACATCCTCTACCTGGGCCGGGCCTTCGACACCGCGTCGATCGACGGCTACAGCGTGTTCGTCGTGCGCGGCATCTTCTCGCCGTTCGCGCACCCGCTGTTCACCGTCTTCATCGGCATCGCCGTCGGCCTCGCCGCGGGACGGCGCTCGGTCGCGGCGCGGGTGCTGCTGCCGCTCGTCGGGTACCTGCTGGCGGCCGGGCTGCACGCGCTGTGGAACGCGTCGGCGCTGTGGGACGACGGCCAGGGCTTCGTCGCCGTCTACGTCGTGGTCATGGTGCCGGTGTTCGCCGCCATGCTCAGCATCGCGCTCTGGCAGCGCCGCCGCGAGCAGCGCGTCGTCGCCGCCCGGCTGGGCGAGTTCGTGCAGGCCGGGTGGATCCCGTGGTACGAGGTCGACCTGCTCTCGACCATGCGCAGCCGGCGCCGCTGGACCGCGGCGATGAAGTCGCAGTACGGCCGCGACGCCGCCGGCGCCGTGCGCGCCTACCAGGTCGCCGTCACCGAGCTCGCGTTCCTCGTCAACCGGCCGCGGCACGCCCGCGGCGACGATCGCGACGACCCCCGGCTGGCCGAGGTGCTGGCCTTCGTCGGCGAGACCCGCGCCCGGGCCGTCGCGCTGACCAGCGCCGGACGGTGAGGCGAGTCGGCCTGCGGGGCCGGATCACGGTAGCCTTCTGCCATGCCTGACGAGCTCTTCACCCTCGCCGCCGCCACCTCCGGCGCGCCGGGAGCCGCACCCTTCGGCCGCGTGTCGGTCGCCATGGTCACCCCGTTCCTCGACGACGGCGGCCTCGACCTCGAGGGGACGTCCGCCCTGGCGGAGAAGCTCGTCGCCGACGGCGCCGACGGCCTGGTCGTCGCCGGCACCACGGGCGAGAGCCCCACCACCTCCGACGCCGAGAAGGACCTCGTCCTGCGCGCCGTCGTCGAGGCCGTCGGTTCCCGCGCCCGCGTCGTCGCCGGCGTCGGCACCTACGACACCCGGCACACCAGCGAGCTGGCCCAGGCCGCGCAGAAGGCCGGCGCCCACGGCCTGCTGGTCGTCTCGCCGTACTACAGCCGCCCGCCGCAGGAGGCGCTGTACCAGCACTTCGTCGCCGTCGCGTCGGCCACCGACCTGCCGGTCATGCTCTACGACATCCCCGGCCGCACCGGCGTGCCCATCGAGACCGAGACGCTGATCCGGCTGGCCGAGCACGACCGCATCGTCGCCGTCAAGGACGCCAAGGGCGACGTGTTCGCGTCGTCCGAGGTCATGGCCCGCACCGGGCTCGCCTACTACTCCGGCGACGACGCCCTCAACCTCGCCCTGCTCACGCACGGCGCCGTCGGCATGGTGAGCGTCGTCGGTCACGTCGCGGCGGCCGAGTACGCCCACATGGTGCGCGCGCTCGACTCCGGCGACCTCGTGCGCGCGCTGCAGCTGCACCGCCGGCTCATCCCGGCCGTGCGCGGCATCATGGGCACCGGCCAGGGGGCCACCATGGCCAAGGCCGCCGTCGAGCTGCGTGGCGTCATCCGCAACCGCACGGTGCGCTCGCCCCTCATCCCCGCCACCGACGAGCAGGTCGCGCAACTGCGCGCCGACCTCGCCGAGGCGGGGCTCGCATGAGCCATCCGCACCCGGAACTCCCCTCGCCGCCGTCCCTCGACCCCGCCGCGCTGCGCGTCGTCCCGCTCGGCGGGCTCGGCGAGGTCGGCCGCAACATGACCGTGTTCGAGTACGGCGGGCGGCTGCTGATCGTCGACTGCGGGGTGCTGTTCCCCGAGGACAACCAGCCCGGCGTCGACCTCATCCTGCCCGACTTCGAGTACATCCGGGACCGCCTCGACGACGTCGAGGCGATCGTGCTGACGCACGGGCACGAGGACCACATCGGCGCCGTCCCGTTCCTGCTGCGCGAGAAGCAGGACATCCCCGTCGTCGGCTCCCGGCTGACCCTCGCTCTGGTCGAGGCGAAGCTCAGGGAGCACCGCATCGACGCCTACCAGCTGCAGGTCAAGGAGGGGCAGTCGGAGCGGTTCGGCCCGTTCGAGGTCGAGTTCCTTGCCGTCAACCACTCCATCCCCGACGCGCTGGCGCTGTCCATCCGCACCCCGGCCGGCGTCGTGCTGCACACCGGCGACTTCAAGATGGACCAGCTGCCGCTGGACGGCCGGCTCACCGACCTCAACGGGTTCGCCCGGCTCGGCGACTCCGGCGTCGACCTGTTCATGGTCGACTCCACCAACGCCGAGGTGCCCGGGTTCACCCCGCACGAGCGCGACATCGCCGACGTCCTCGACGGCGTCTTCACCCGCGCGCCGCGCCGCGTCGTCGTCGCGTCCTTCGCCAGCCACGTCCACCGCGTGCAGCAGGTCCTCGACGTCGCCGTCGCCCACGGCCGCAAGGTCGCCTTCGTCGGCCGGTCCATGGTGCGCAACATGGGCATCGCCCGCGACCTCGGCTACCTCACCGTCCCCGGCGGCACCCTCGTCGACCTCAAGTCGATCGACGACCTCCCGCCCGACAAGGTCGTGCTGATGTCAACCGGCTCGCAGGGCGAGCCCATGGCGGCGCTGTCGCGCATCGCCAACCGCGACCACCCGGCCATCCGCATCGAGCCCGGCGACGTCGTCGTGCTGGCGTCGTCGCTGATCCCGGGCAACGAGAACGCCGTGTCCCGGGTCATCAACGGGCTCACCCGCGAGGGCGCCACCGTCGTGCACAAGGGCAACGCCAAGGTGCACACGTCCGGCCACGCCTCCGCCGGCGAGCTGCTGTTCGCGTACAACCTGGTCAAGCCGCGCAACGTCATGCCGATCCACGGCGAGACCCGGCACCTGTTCGCCAACGCCGACATCGCCGTCGCCGCCGGCGTGCCGCGCGAGCGGGTCGCGCTGGCCGAGGACGGCGTCGTCGTCGACCTCCTCGACGGCGTCGCGCGCGTCGTCGGCGCGGTGCCGTGCGGCTACGTCTACGTCGACGGCTCCAACGTCGGCGGGGTCGCCGAGGCGTCGCTGAAGGACCGCCGCATCCTCGGCGAAGAGGGCTTCATCTCCGTCGTCGTGGTCGTCGACTCCGTCACCGGGAAGGTCACCGGCGGGCCGGAGATCCACGCCCGCGGATTCGCCGAGGACGACAGCGTCTTCGACGACATCCGGCCCGAGCTGGTGACGGCGCTGGAGAAGGCGGCCGAGGGCGGCAACGCCGACACCTACCAGCTGCAGCAGACGGTGCGCCGCACTATCGGCCGCTGGGTCGGCGGCCGGCTGCGGCGCCGTCCGATGATCATCCCCGTCGTCGTCGAATCCTGACCCGGCGGCCGCGCCGACAGGCCGCACTCCCCATGATCATCAATGATCCGACCACCCATAGGGGGTTGGATCATTGATGATCATGGGAGGGGCGGGGCGGCGGCCTCGCCCAGCGCGGCGAGGATGCGGCGCCAGCCGTTGCCCATGATCGTGCGCGACAGCTGGTCGGCGGGGGAGCCGGGGTCGAAGCCGCGGTGGGTGAACAGCACCCGGGTGCCGCGGCCCTCCCGGCGCAGCTCGAAGCTGACCACCCAGCCGCTCGGCCCGTCCGCCGCGGCGTCGTCCCAGCTGAAGCTGAGCAGCTCCGGCTCGACCAGCTCGAGCACCTTGCAGGCGACGGTTCCGGAGAAGCCGACCGCCTCGATCGGCTTCGCCGCCATCGTGAACCGGGCGCCGACCCGCGGCTCGAACCCCTCGGGGCGCATCAGCCAGCGGGCCAGCAGCTCCGGCGTCGTCAGGGCCCGCCAGACCAGCTCCGGCGGGTGCGGGTAGAAGTGGTCCAGCTCGATCTCGGTGTTCGTCACCCGCCGCTCCCGTCGCCGCCGAGGTCGTCGAGCACGTCGCCGAGGTCGGTGAGCCGGGCCCGCCAGTACCGCTCGTACGGCGACAGCCAGTCGCGGACGCCGACGAGCGGGCCCGCGTGGACCGTGTAGTAGCGGTGCCGGCCGCGCTGCTCCTCGCGTACGAGGTCGGTGTCGCGGAGCACGCGCAGGTGCTCGGAGACGCTGGGGCGGGCCATGTCGAACCGGTCGGCGATGTCCTGGACCGTCTGCTCGCCGTCGAGCAGGAGGTCGAGGATGTCGCGGCGGGTCGGGTTGGCCAGCGCACCGAACAACCGGTCGGCGGGCGACGTCTTGCCCCGTTGCGGCATGGCCCCGTTCTACCTCACCCGGCGGCCGACAGGACGTAGCCGTTGCCGTCGGGGTCGGCGAACGTGGCTTGGCGGCCCCACGGCATCTCGTTCGGCCCGTCGACGCTCACCCCGGCGGCCCGCAGCCGCTCGACGTCGGCGTCGAGATCGGACGACGCCAGGATGGTGCCGGCGGACGTCCCCGCCGTGGCGCCCGGGAACGGCCGGTGCAACACGATCGCCGTCGCCGCCCCCGGCGGGGCGACCTCCAGCCAGCGGGTGTCGCCCATGGCGAGGTCGGTGCGCACCTCGAACCCGAGCACGTCGGCATAGAACTCCCGCGCCCGCTCCTGGTCGTCGACGAACATGGTCAGCGTCTGGATCTGCGTCAGGCTCATGCCCGGCACTATAGGTAGGAAAAATCCTACGCGTCAATCCGAGCCCGTTCATGCGGCCGCGCATGCGCCTCGACCCTGTCGCCGCGGAGCGGGCGCGCCCTAGCCTCGGTGGCGGGCGGAGGAGGTGGTCCGGTGCGGTCAGGCGGTGTCGCGGTGCTCGCGCTGGGCGTGCTCGTCCTGGCCGGGTGCGGCCTGCTCGGTGACGACGGCGACGGCGGCGCGGTGGGCGTGCTCGACATCGAGGCGGGCCAGTGCTTCACCGCGCCGGGCGAGGTGCAGGCGGAGCTGACGGAGCTGACCGGCGTCCCGTGCGACCGCGAGCACGACCAGGAGGCGTACGCCGTCGTCGGCTACACCGGTCCCGGCGGCGAGGAGGCCGACGCGTTCCCGGGCGACGACGCGCTCATCCGGTTCGCCGACGGCGCCTGCGCGCAGGAATTCGGCGAATATGTCGGCACGAACTATCTGGATTCCGCGCTCTTCTTCACCTATCTGCTCCCGTCGGTGCGCGGCTGGGAGGACGGCGATACCCACGTCGTGTGCTTCGTGACCACCACGGGCGAGAAACTCGACGCCTCGGTGCGCGACTCCGGAATGTAGGCCCAATTCGAGGAGGAACACGATGGGTGATCCGCAGGTGGTCGACTCGGCGCAGACGAGCTGCTCGTTCGGCACGGCACCGGCGTCGCTCGGGGTGCTGCCGACGGCCCGGGTCACGGTCGAGGGACGGCCCGCCGCCACCGTCGCCGACGCCGTCCCGTTCCTGAACATCCGGCCCTTCAACACCTGCGTCAGCCTGGCGAACCCCATGGTCGCAGCCGCGACGAGCGCCGCGATGGGGGTGCTGACGCCGCAGCCGTGCATCCCGGCGACGACGGCGTGGCTGCCCGGGTCGCCGTCGACGACCATCGGCGGGCGCCAGGCGCTGACGCTGGCGACGACCTGCCGCTGCCAGTGGGGCGGCATCATCACCGTGGCGCAGCCCGGCAGCGTCCAGACCACGTCCTGAGGTCATTTTCGCGTCCATGCGCGAGTGCATGAACCCGGGGAATTCCGGGCCATTGATCTGGTGTCGAAGAATGGATCTTCGTACGATTCCGTGACCGGCTCGGGAAAGAGTCGAACCGGTGCGGATTCCACGCCCGAGAAAGAGGTCGTCGTGCCCACTTACACAGCGCCCGGAGTGTACGTCGAAGAGGTCCCGTCGTCGCAGAAGGTCCTCACCGCGGTCCCCACGGCCATCGCCGCTTTCGTCGGGTTCACCGAGCGCGCCCCGGCCGACGACCCCGCCGACCCCCACGGCCTCGCGCCGCGGCTGGTCACCAGCTGGTCCCAGTACGAGCAGCTGTACGGCGGCTTCGTGGCCGGCGCCATGCTGCCGCTCTCGGTCTACGGCTACTTCCAGAACGGCGGCGCGCTGGCCTACATCGTCCGGGTGCCCAACAGCGAGCCGGCGGGGGAGCCGTCGACGGTGGCGCTGCCGGCCGCCGACCGCAGCCTCGGCAGCCCGCTGGTCATCGAGAGCGTGGAGCCCGACGCCGACCTCACCGTCGCCGTCACCGCGCAGGAGCCGGCCGACGACGACAGCCCCGATCCCGCGCCGTTCACCATCGAGGTCCTCGACGGCGCCGACGTGGTCGAGTCGTACCCGGACCTCACGCTGGGCGGGCCGCGCGACGCCGCCACCGTCGTCAACGCCGCGTCCACCAGGGTCAAGGTCAAGGTGGCGCTGGCCGAGGACACCGACCTCGCCGGCCAGCTCGACCTGCTGCGGCCCGGCCAGTACCCGCTCGAGCGCGCCGCGCCCCGTCCGGTGCCGGTCAACGGCCGCAAGTTCGCCGGCTCGGAGTCCGCGCGCACCGGTATCAACGGCCTGGCCATCGCCGAGGACGTCACGATGATCCTGGTGCCCGACCTCGTCACCGCCGCCACGCGCGACGACGGCAGCCTCGACCTCGGGCTGTGGAAGGCCGTGCAGACGGCGCTCATCGCGCACTGCGAGCAGTACTCCAACCGCATGGCGCTGCTCGACGCCCCGCCCGGCATGACGCCGCAGCAGATCAAGGAGTGGCGCTCCGACCAGGCGCAGTACGACTCCGCCTTCGCCGCGCTCTACTACCCGTGGATCACCGTCGACAACCCCGGCGCCACCAACGGCGACGCGACCGCGCTGATCCCGCCGTCGGGACACGTCGCCGGCGTGTGGGCGCGCACCGACGAGACCCGCGGCGTCTGGAAGGCGCCCGCCAACGACACCATCCGCGGCGTCCTCGACGTCGAGCGGCCGGTCACGCAGAACGAGCAGTCGCTGCTCAACCCCATCGGCATCAACTGCATCCGCCCGTTCGGCACCCGCGGCATCCGCATCTGGGGCGCCCGCACGCTGTCCTCGGACACCGACTGGACCTACCTGAACGTCCGCCGGCTGTTCAACATGGTCGAGGCGACGATCATGGACGGCACCCAGTGGGCGGTGTTCGAGCCCAACGACGTGAAGCTGTGGGAGGGCGTCTCGCGGACCCTCACCGGCTTCCTGCACGGGCTGTGGCAGGCCGGCGCGCTGTTCGGGCAGTCCGCGGCGCAGGCCTTCTACGTCAAGTGCGACGCCGAGACCAACCCGCCCGAGTCCATCGACCAGGGCAAGCTCGTCGTCGAGGTGGGTCTCGCGCCGGTCAAGCCGGCCGAGTTCGTGGTGTTCCGGATCAGCCAGACCAAGCAGAGCGCCGCCTGACCGGCGACCGCGACCGAAGGAGACCGACGTGCCTGAGGCAGGACTGTTCAAGATCGACCCGATGATCGCGATGAACTTCTTCCTCGAGATCGACGGCGAGGTGGTGAGCGCGCTCATGTCGGTGTCCGGGCTGGACATCGAGCTCGGCGTCATGAAGGTGACCCAGACCGGTCCCGACGGGAAGAAGCAGCAGGTCAAGTCGATCGGCCAGTCCGTCGAGACCCCCGACGTCCAGCTGACCCGGGTGGCGTCGAACGACATGGCGAGCGACCCCATGTGGAAGTGGTTCAACGACATCCGCGGCACCGGCCTCGGCTCGGAGCGCTCGGCGAAGCGCAAGAACGGCTCCGTCGTCATCTACGACTCCGCCCTCAAGGAGGTCGCGCGGTTCAACTTCTTCAACGGCTGGCCCAGCAAGATCGCCACCGACCAGCTCTCCGTCGACGGCGGCGAGGCGATCAAGGAGAACATCACCCTGGTCGTCGAACGACTCGAGCGGGTCAAATGAGCCTGCAGACGCGGTACGAGTTCGTCCTGCCGCGCGGCTACGTCGACGGCGACGGCGCGCTGCACCGCACGGGGACCATGCGCCTCGCCACGGCCCGCGACGAGCTCGAACCGCTGCGCGACCCCATGGTCGACGGCCCCGACGACCCGCGGCTCACGATCCTCGTGCTCGCCCGCGTCGTCGAGACCCTCGGGTCGCTGGAGCTGGTGACGGCGCACGAGATCGAGAACCTGTTCGCGGTCGACCTCGCCTTCCTGCAGGACTTCTACGGCGTCATCAACTTCGGCAGCCAGGACGACTACGAGGCGCTGCTGCAGAGTCAGCAGGAGTTGCTGGGGCCGGTGACGGCGTCGGCGTCGGCTCCGGCGGGGCCCGAGGTGACCGAGGCGGCGGGGGAGCCGGTCGCCGTCGGGGCCCCGTCGCCGTCGTCTCGAGTGCCGCGGCCGGGCCGGTCGGCGATCGAGGAGCTTCCAGGCGTCGGCAGGTGACCCGAGGTGCTGCGCTACCCGGCCGACGCGCTCTGGCAGGAGATCGCGTACCTCGCCTACCACCTGCACTGGCCGCTGGACACGTTGCTCGACCTGGAGCATCTCGACCGGGTCCGGATGATCCGGGCCGTGGGTTCGTTGAACGACCGCGCGTGGGAGGCGGTGCGCGAGCATGCCTGAGGCCGATTTCCTCGGCGGCGAGCCGACCAGCTCGAACCGGTTCCTGTTCGAGGTCGACGGCGTCGAGATCGGGATCTTCCGCGAGGTGCGCGGCCTGGAGGTGACCGCCGAGCTGGAGGAGTACGCCGAGGGCGGCGAGAACGGCTACGTCCACCGGCTGCCGGGGCGGCTGCGCTGGCCCAACCTCGTCTTCCGACGTGGACTCACCCAGGGCGACGCGCTGTTCGCCTGGGTGAACAAGACCGCCGGCCAAGGCTTCGCGGCGGCCGGCGACGCGCTGGTCCGCAGCACCGGCGCCGTGACAGTGCTCGGCGAGCGCGGCGACCGGCTGCGCGCCTGGGAGTTCGACGGCGTCTTCGCGGTCCGCTGGGTCGGTCCGCGCTTCGACGTCGAGACCGCGCACTCGCTGGAGGAGGAGCTCGAGGTGGCCCACAACGGGTTCAGATCGCGGACCACGAGCGGGTCGGGGGCGGCGTGAGCGGGGGAGGCGCGACCGGGTCGGCCGGCGAGGTGGATCGGTCCGCGGTGGGGCGTGCGGCGGCGGCTCGGCACCGCCCGGCCCGGCGAGCCCGCGGCGCGGCGGATCGCTCCGGTCTGGGTGACCTGTCGGCCGGCCTCCACGTCTTCGCGACGACGGTGGGCCGCTCGCGCGCGATGCGGCGGGCACTGACCTCGGTGATCGGGCACGGCGTCGCCGACGCCGCGCGGCCGGTCCCGGTCGTGGCCGCTGCGGCCGACTCCGACGCCTCCGTGCGGGCGCCGCGCTGGTGGACGCCCGACTTGGCTGGCACTCCCGGTCTCGCCCGCGTGGTGCGGCGGGTGCCGACGGAGTCGACCTACACGCCCGGCGCGTTCTCCGGCCGGCTCGCGCCCAAGGCCGTCCCCATGCGACTGCCCGCCGATGTGGCCGCTGCCGGCCCCATGCTCGCACCCCAGGACCGGCGCCGCCGATCGGCGCCACGCGCCTCCTCGTCCGCCTCGCCCGCCGGCGCGGCCGCCGCCGAACGGGTCTCACGTGCGCGGCCCGTGGCAGCCGGTGTGAGTGGGGCCGGCGGGAGTGCGGCCGGCGGGAGTGCGGGCGGCGTCGTGCAGCATCTGCGTCGGGTGGCAGCGGCTGCCGCGGCGGGCCCGGCCGTCCGGCAGGCGGCGATCCGCCGCTCGGCGGCGAGGGGCGCCGCGGGCGCGCCTGATGTCTCGTCGAGCGTGTTGACACAGACGCCAACTGTTGGCACCAGCGTCTACACCCCCGCACCGTCCGCTGCCGCCCAGGACCGCCCGGTGGCCGGCCTCGCCGCCGCCGATGCCCCGGGTGGGGGAGGGCGCGTGGTCGGAGCCGGCTCCGCGGGTCAGCGGGTATGGCGTCGTTCGGCGCCCGGTTCTGTCGCAGCCGACGCACCTGGTGGGGCAGGGCGCCTGGTCGGGGCGGGCTCCGCGGGTCGGCGGGTGTGGGGTCGGCTGGCGTCTCGGGTGGCCGGGGCGATGGTCTGGCGGAGTGTGGCTCGCGAGGGCGGGTCCGGCTCTGGCGCCGTCCGCCGGACCGCATCAGACCCAGCGACGGGCTCGGTGGTCGCGGCTGGTGAGGCCGATGTGGCCGTCCGGTTCGGGCGCGGCCGGTCGGCGACCGGTGCCCGCGGTGCCGGGACCATGGGACGCGACCGCGGCAGCACGGCCGACATCGTTGGGCCGTCGACGGGACGTGGCCGGTGGGCGGGCCCGTCGGACAGCAGAGTGGTCGGCTCCGCCTCGGCCGGTCGGCGAGTGTGGGGTCACGTGGCGTCGCGGGTGGCGGGGGCGATGGTCTGGCGGAGTGTGGCGCGTGGCGATCGGTTCGGCCTTGGCGCTGCGCAGCCGATTCCCCCCGGGGCTGCGGCCCGGCCGGCCAACCCGGCGGGGGTTCGTTCGATGCCGGGCGCGGCCGGCGCTCCCGCCGTGGCGCATGCCGTGGACATCGGCGCGGTCGGCGCTACCGCGGCGGGCCGGCGGGTGTGGGGTCACGTGGCGTCGCGCGTGGCTGGGGCGATGGTCTCGCGGAGTGTGGCACGTGCGGATGCGCCCGACTCTGGCGCTGCGCAGCCGATTCCGATCGTGGCGGCGGCCCGGCCGGCCAACCCGGCGGGGGTTCGTTCGATGCCGGGCGCGGCCGGCGCTCGCGCCGGGGACATCGGCGCGGTCGGCGCCGCCTCGGCGGGCCGGCCGGTGTGGGGTCGCCTGGCCTGGCGGAGTCTGGCACGTGCGAATGGGCCCGGCCCTGGCGCCGCCCGGCCGGCGAGTGGTCGTTCGATGCTCGGGGCCGCGGGGGGAGCGGGAGCGGCGGGCAGCCCGGTCAACGCCGGAGCGGGCGGCGGCGCCGCGGCACGCAGGCCGGTGTGGGGCGGCCGGGGGGCCCGGGCCGCTGGGGCGATGGTCTGGCGCAGCGTGATCCGCGCGGACGTGAGCGGTACCGGTGACGGCCGGGCGGTCCGAGCCGGTCTGGCGGCCGAGCCGATGATCGCCGCCGGTGGGGTCGGGAGAACGCCCTTCCGGATCACCGGCCCGGCGTCCGTCGGCGGGGCCGACGGCCCTACCACGTACGGGCCTGGGACTCGCCGATCGGCGGCTCACGCTGCCGTGCCGATGGCGCCGCGGAGTGTGCTCCCTGCGGACGTGAGCGGTGCCGGTGCCGGCCGGGCTCCTGCCCGGGTGGACGCCGGAGCGGCATGGGCAGCGGTGCGTGGACCGGTGCGGGGTGGGACGGCGCCTCGCCTTGCCGGGGCGATGGTCTGGCGGAGTGTGGCTCGGGAGGGCTCGGAGCGTCCAGTGGACGTCGGCTCGGGAGCCGGCGGTTCGGGCGCGATCGTATGGCGCAGCGTCGCGCGCGAGGAGGCTCGTCCCGTCGCCGCGGGGAGGGGCGGGTACGAGGCCGCGCCGGCGGTGCTGGGCCGGGTGCTGCCGGGCGGCCCGACGTGGCTGCCGGTGGCGGCGACCACGGTGGTCCGCAGCGCGCAGGTAGCGGTGGCGGGAGTGCTCGCCGGAGCACGGACGGATCGGGTGGCGCCGCCGCGGATGTCGGTCGCCGCGCCGGCGGCGACGCTCGACCCACCGCCGACCCTGCCGACGCCACCGATGCCGGCCGGGTCGTCGAGCGGCTTCGCCGCCGAGACCCGGCAGCCCGGCCTCGGGCCGCTCCAGCCGGTGGCGAGCCACCCGGCGGCGAGCCACCCGGTCCTCACGACCGACGCCGACACGGCGGCCGACACGCCGGCCGACACGGCGGCGCCCGGGCCCGCGTCCGGGAGCGCCCCGCCGATCCCGCCCGGCGGCGGAGAGCCGTCCGCCCGGTGGCGGCTCAGCGACATCGACCCGGCCGACCTGGCCGAGCTTGCGGACCTGGTGATGGAGCGGATCGAGGGCCGGGTGCGGGGCGAGTTGGAGCGGCGCGGCCGCCGCGGGATACCGGGAGTGTTCTAGTGGCGACGGAGAAGGCGTTCCTCGAGATCGAGGGCGGCGAGCGGCTGCCCTGCCTGTTCAACCCGGCCCAGTTCACCGTGGGCCGGACGAACGAGTGGGCGGCCGACCGGCTGCCGGGCAAGGGCGTGCCGAGGCTGCGCTACGCCGGTGCCCGGTCGGGCTGGCTGCGGATGGAGCTGTTCTTCGACACCACGCACGACGGGAGTCCGGTGACGAAGTACACCGGCAAGATCGTGGGGCTGATGGAGGTCGACCTGACGCTGCCGGGAACGGACGAGACGACGAACAACGCGCGACCGCCGTACGTGACGTTCCACTGGGGCGACCTGCACTCGTTCAAGGCGGTCGTCAGCGACCTGGAGCTGGCCTTCACGTACTTCTCGTCCGCCGGGGTGCCGTTGCGGGCCCGCCTCATGCTGACGCTGCGGCAGTACGAGCCGTCGAACGCCTTCGGGCCGCAGAACCCGACGTCGGGGACGCCGCGGCCGCACCGCGTGCACCGCGTCCGGCCGGGGGAGACGCTGGACCGCATCTCGGCCACCTACTACGGAGACGCCACCCGGTGGCGGGCGCTGGCCGAGGCGAACGCGATCGCCGACCCGCTCGACCTGCGGCCCGGCCGGCTGCTCTCGATCCCGAGGATGGAGTCGTGACCACCGCGCCGGAGATCCGGATCGGTGGGTCGCTACTGAGCGGCACCTGGCTGGACGCGCTGGTCGAGATGCACGCCGAGCGCGGGCTGCGCACCGTCGGCTCCATCGTCCTGCGCTTCACCGACCCCGGTTACGCCCTGGCCTCGTCGTCGATCTTCCGCGATGGGACGAGCGTCGAGGTCGGCGTCGTGGGTGGTGGCCGGCTGGCCGAGGGCACCGTCACCGGCATCGCGGTCGAGCAGCGCGAGGGGCTCCCGCCGGAGCTCGTCGTCACCGCTCACGACCGCGCGCGCAGGCTGGCCGGGAGCCCCGTGGTGCGCACCTTCGCCGAGCAGTCCTTCCACCAGATGGTGGTGACACTGGCGGGCGCCGCCGGGCTCAGCACGCGGCTGCCGGCCACGGGGTCGGAGTTGCAGACGCACCTGCTGCAGGTGGGCACCGACCTCGAGTTCCTCAACGAGGTGGCCGACCGGCTGAACTGGGACTGGTGGGTGGACGACAGCACCATCGTCGCCGTCCAGCCGGGCACCGGTCCCCAGCTGACCCGATCCCTCGGCACCGACCTGTACGAGTTCTCGGCGAGCGCCGTCGACATCCCCGGTGCGGTCCAGGTACGCGGTTGGAGCCCGTGGAAGAAGGAATCCGTGGAGTCCGACCCGGCCCGCGTCGACAGCACGACGGTGATGTCCAAGGCACCGTTGCTGGACGGGTTCACCGGCGGCGCGCCCGTGACGTCGAAGGAGACGAGACGTCGCGTCGACGTCGTGCGGACGGTCACGAACAAGAAGCAGGCCGACGAGATCGCCGGGTCGCTGCGCGACTCGATCGCCCGCGCCGCGGTCAGCGCACAGGGCCGCGGCCCGGCGGACCCGGCGATGACGCCGGGCACCACGCTGACGGTGACGAACGCGGGCCCGGTGTCGGGCACCTACCACGTCAGCCGCGTCGAGCACGTGTACCGGCGCTCGGGCTTCCACACCCGGTTCGTGGCCGGCGAACGGGCACCGGCGTCGCTCGTGGATCTGCTGGGCGGCGGCCGCGAGGACGTCGGGCGCGGCCACTCCGACGCCGGCGGCCGGTTTTACGGCCTGATGATCGGCATCGTCACGGACGTGAAGGATCCGGAGAAGCGCGGCCGGGCGAAGGTGCGGTTCCCCGCGTTCACACCCACGGACACCAGCGACTGGGCGCGGGTGGCCACCATCGGCGCCGGCAACGGCCGCGGCTTGATGGTGCTCCCGGAGGTGGACGACGAGGTCCTGGTCGCGTTCGAGGGCGGTGACCTGCGCCGTCCGGTGATCCTCGCCGGCCTGCACAACACCAAGGACAAGATCCCGCCGCACGAGGTCACCACGGGCTCAGGCGTCCAGCACCGGCGTTTCACGTCCCGGCTGGGGCACGTGATCGAGCTCGCCGACGGCGTCGGGGAGAAGAACGAGCACATCCTGATCGCGCTGGCCGGAGGGAAGCACCGGATCCGGCTGGGCAAGGACCGCATGGACGTCGAACTGCCGGTGGACGTGCCGATGTCGATCAAGGTCGGCCGGGCCACGATCACCGTCGACGGGAAGAACAGGATCGCCCTCGAGGCGGCGGAGATCTCGATCAAGGCGGAGGACAGGCTCACGCTCTCAGGCAACAGGGTCGACATCAAGGCCAATGCCACGCTCGGCGCCAGCTCGCGCGGCACCCTGACGGCGAAGGGGGACGGGGCCGCGGTCGTCGAGAGCGACGGCATCACGACCGTCAAGGGGAAGTCGGTGGCGATCAATTGACCGACGACGACCGCCCCGTCCGCGCGCCGCTGCCGCCCGACCGGCTCGACGCCGACGTCGTCGGCCGCGGGTTCTTCTGGCCCATGCAGGTCGACCACACCGGCTCGATCCGGCTGACGACGGGGCCGGAGGAGCTGGACCGGTCGATCCGGGTGATCCTGCTGACCGCGCCGGGCGAGCGGGTGATGCGCCCGCAGTTCGGCTGCCGCATCTGGGAGCTCATGTTCGAGCCGGTGACGCCGAACCTCATCGGGCTGATCGCCGAGGCGGTGCGCGAGGCGATCGCCCGGTGGGAGCCGCGGGTCGAGGTGGAGGAGGTGACGCCGGTCCAGGACGAGGAGGAGTCCGGGCTGGTGCGCATCGGCATCGTCTACCGCGTCCGCACGACGAACGACCGCCGCAACCTGGTCTACCCGTTCTACGTCATCCCGCGTGAGGAGTGAGCCATGCCGTTGCCCGCACCGAACCTGGACGACCGGCGGTTCCAGGACATCGTCGACGAGGCGAAGCGGCTGATCCCGCGGTACTGCCCGGAGTGGACCAACCACAACGTCGCCGACCCCGGCGTCGCGCTCATCGAGCTGTTCGCGTGGATGAGCGAGAGCGTGATCTTCCGGCTCAACCAGGTGCCGGAGAAGCTGTACGTGCACTTCCTCAACCTCGTCGGCATCGAGCCGTTCCCGCCGTCGGTGGCCCGCGCCGACCTCACCTTCTGGCTGTCCGCCGCCCTGGAGCGGACGGTGGTCGTGCCGGCCGGGACCCCGGTGGCGACGGCGGGCGCCGCGGACCGCGTCGTGTTCGCGACCGTCGACGACCTCGCCATCCGCCCGCCGGAGCTGACCGGGCTGCTCACCGCCGACGCGGCCGAGCGGATCAGCGACCGGTGGACCGACTTCACCGTCCTCGGCCAGCCGGTCGAGTGCTTCTCGCCCGGCCTGACCCCCGGTGACGCCGTCGTCCTCGGGTTCGCCGACAGCCTGGCCGGCGCCGCCGTCCGGCTCACCATCGCCGCCGAGGCGGAGGGGATCGGCGTCGACCCGCGCCGCCCGCCGCTGGCGTGGGAAGCGTGGACGGGGGAGGCGTGGGTGGCCGCCGCCGTGCACCGCGACACCACCGGCGGGCTGAACCGCGACGGCGAGATCGTGCTGCTGATCCCGCACGAGCACCGGTCGCTGCTGCTCGGGGACCGGACGGCGTACTGGGTGCGCGGGCGGCTGCGCGCGCCGGAGCCGGGCCAGCCGACCTATCGGCGCCCGCCGCGGATCCGCTCGCTGGAGGTGGCGACCATCGGCGGCACGACGGCGGCCGAGCACGCCAGCGCCGTCCCGGCCGAGACGCTGGGCCGTTCCACGGGCGCGCCCGGCCAGGTCTTCGCAGTGTCGGCGGCGCCCGTGCTGCCCCGCCGCGGCGACGAGGTGGTCCGCGTCGTCGACCGCGACGGCGCGCACACCTGGACCGAGGTGCCCGACTTCACCGACAGCGGGCCGGGCGACCGCCACGTCGTGTGGGACGCCGCGACGGGGGAGGTGCGGTTCGGCCCGCGGGTCCGCTATCCCGACGGCGGCAGCCGCCAGCACGGCGCCGTCCCGCCCGACGGCGCCGAGATCGTCGTCAGCGGGTACCGCACCGGCGGCGGCCGGGCCGGCAACGTCGGCGCGCACACCCTGACCGAGCTGCTGACGACCGTGCCGTATGTGACGGCCGTGACCAACCTGGCGCCGGCCACGGGCGGGGTCGACGCCGAGACCGTCGCCGAGGCCAAGGTGCGCGGTCCGCTCACGCTGCGCACCGGCCGCCGGGCCGTGACCGCCGGCGACTTCGAGCGACTGGCGCGCGAGGCGTCGGCGCAGGTGGCGCGGGCGCGGTGCCTGCCCGGCGCCGGGACGGCCCGGGTGCTGCTGGTGCCGCACGTGCGCAGCCATCCGCGCGACCACCGGCTGGACGACTTCGCCCTCAGCGCGCAGCTGCTGGACATCGTCGGCACCCACCTGGACCGGCACCGGCTGGTCGGCACCGCCGTCGAGCTCTCGACGCCGTACTACCAGGGCGTCAGCGTGGCGGCCATGGTGCGGACGGCGGCCGGCCGGCCCGCCGAACTGGTCAGCGGCCGCATCGTCGAGGAGCTCACCCGCTACGTCAACCCGCTGACCGGCGGGTCCGACGGCACCGGCTGGCCGTTCGACGCCGACCTCAGCTTCGCCGCCGTCTCGCAGCTCATCGAGGCCGTCGACGGCGTCGACCGGGTCGACGAGGTGCTGCTGTTCGAGTACGACCTGCGCACCGGCCGCCGTCTGGGCAGCGGGCGCGACATCATCAGGCTGGCCCCGGACTCGCTGTTCCTGTCGGCCGCGCACCAGGTGGTGGTCCGGTGAGGCCGCCGCAGTGGCTGGTGACGCAGATGCCGATCGGCATGCTGGACGACGACTTCTTCGTCCGGTTCCTGTCGATCTTCCAGCACGGCGCCGACTCGCTGGCCGAGGGCGCGGACAACCTCGAGCACCTCGGCGACGTCTCCGTCGCGCCGGACGCGATGGTGCGCTGGCTGGCCGGCTGGATCGGCCTCGACGGCCTGGACCCGTCGCTGCCCGGCCGGGCCGCCCGCACCGTCGTCCGCGCCTCGGCCGAGACGCTGGCCTGGCGCGGCACCGTGCACGGGCTCACCCGCACGCTCGAGGTACTCAGCGGCGGGCCGGCCGAGGTGCTCGACGGCGGCGGCGTCTGGCTCGAGGGCGAGGCGCCGCCCGACCCGGCCTGGGTGCGGATGACGGTCGCGACGACCGGCTGGCTGTCCGAGCCGGACTTCGCCGCCGTCGTCGCCGACGAGGTCCCGGCGCACGTCCGGGCGCAGCTCTGGGTCGAGGACCGGCTGATCTGGACGTCGGCGGCGGACGGAGGCGGGCATGTCCCTGGAGCGCACTGACCCCGAACCGCCCGTGGCGCCGGCCCGGGTCGACGTCACGCCCGCCGCCCTGGAACCGCTGGACGACGTGCCGCCGCCGGTCGCGGCGTCCGCCGTCGGCCCCGCGCCGGCCGTCGACCCCGCGCCCGCCGGCCCGGCGACGGAGCCCGTCGTGTGCCCGCGCTGCGGGACGCCCGGCCTGGTCGATCTCGCCCGGCGCGACGCAGCCGGGTTCTGCGCCCGCTGCGACTATCCGCTGTTCTGGGCGGTCCGCCAGTCCATGCACGCGTCGGCCGAGGCCGGCGACGACGCCCGCCGCCGGCTCCCCGGCACCGTGGGCGCTCAGACCATCGCGTCGCTGCCCTGCCCGCATTGCGCGGAGCCGAACCCGCCGCGCGCCGCGGTCTGCCTGCGCTGCGGCCGGCCCATGGTGGCCGCCGCCCCGGAGCCGGCCCCGGTGGCCGTCGTGGCCCCGCCGCCGCCCGCACCGGCTCCCGCGCCCGAGCCGTGGCGGGCGCCGCTCTGGCTCGTCCTGTTCGTCGTCGGCCTGATCGTCCTCACCGGCCTGAGCCTGGTCGCCCTGCTCGGCTGAGCCCGGCGCCCGGACGAGCCGCGAGCCGTCAGGGGTCGACGACCTCGTCCTCGGCGACGGTGACGGTGACCGGCTCGGATTCGACCGCGAGGTCGCCGGTGCCGTAGCGGACGGTGAACGTGTACTCGCCGGGCTCCAGGTCGTCGACGGTGAACTCGTGCTCGCCGTCGGCGCCGGGTGAGACGGCGGCGCCCACCGGGCCGTCGTCGTCGAAGAGGCGCAGGGTGCGCCCACTCACCACGGGGTCGACGGTGGCGACCAGCTCGACCGGGTCGCCGGCCTCGACGTCGCCGGGCGGGCCGGTGAGCGTGACCACCGGCTCGATCACGGTGACGGTGAGCAGGTCGTCCGAGCCGCGATGCTCGCCGGACGAGAAGACCGCCTCGACGGTGTGGCCGCCGGGGTCGTCGAACGCGTGCTCCAGCTCGGCGGCGCCGTCGTCGACGTCCACGGAGTCGACCTCGTCGCCGTCGACCAGGAAGGTGACGGTGCCGGCGTCGACCGGCTCGTCGTCCGACGTCACCGTCGCCGTCAGGGTCGCCTCGACACCGGCGACGGGCGACGACGGCGTGACCGCGAGCTCCAGCTCCGTCGCGGGCGGGCCGGCCAGCCGGAACCGGGCCGCGACGTCGGCCGCGTCCGCCGGCACCTCGACCGAGCCGGGCGCCACCGACCACCCGCCGAGCCCGTCCGGCAGCTCGGCGGCGACGGTGTACGCGCCGGCCGGCAGGTAGGCGGTGACGGTGCCGGCGTCGACCAGCAGGTCCTCGGTGAAGACGACGGCGTCGTCGGCGCCGGTGATCGCGACGGCGACCGACCCCGGCGCGTCCGGCTCGTCCGAGCGGGCGTCCATGCGCACCCGCACCTCGGTGACCTCGATGGTGAGGTCGCGGCTGCCGTCATCGGGCTCGCCGCTCTCGTGCACGCCGACGTGGCCGGCCGGCCCGGTCACCGACGCGGACCACTCCCCGGCCGGGACCTGCGCGAACGTCGTCGTGTACTCGTCGCCGCCGGCGCGGACCAGCGGTTGCGGCGCCGGCGCCGGGTCGCCGCCCGCGCTCACCAGCCGCACCAGAGCGCCGGTGAGGTCCCAGCCGTTGACCGACTCGGCCGTGACGGTGATCGGCTCGGCCTCGGCGTACAGCACGATGTCGAACGCGACGATCTGCCCGGCGGCCACCGTCACCGTGCGGGTCGTCGACGAGTACGGCTGGCCGGCCCGCGGCCGCACGTCGACCAGGTAGGTGCCGTCGGCCAGACCGGCGAACTCGAACACCGAGCCGGGCCGGACGGGGTCGCCGTCGGCCGCCGGGCAGCGGTCGCCGACCACGTCCGCGACCGGGCACAGCCAGGTGTCGACCTCCTCGAGCGGGGCGGCCGCGGTGGAGCCGGACTGCCCGCTGACGGTGCCCTGGATCGTGTTCGTCAGCTGCGTCACCGGCACGTTGAACGTGCTGGCCGCGCCCGGTTCGGGCCGGACGGTGAGGGTCAGCGGCGCGTAGTTCTCGCCGCTGACCCGCAGCGTCTGCGGCACCGGCGGCACGCCGGTGAACCGGTAGCAGCCGGCGCCGCCGTCGCAGGGCACCGCTGACTGCGCCACGCCGCCGCGCAGCAGCTCGACCGTCATGCCGGGCAGCGGTTGCGGCGGCTCACCGCCGGTTCCGGGCACGTAGACGTTGACGAACACGTCGACCGGCTCGGCGCCGACGGCGACGACGAACGGGTCGGCGTTGCCGTCGGGGTAGACGGCCTGATGGTCGGCGGTGATCAGGACCGGCAGCGGGTCGCCGTCGAACGCGTACCCGTCGGGCGGGTCGGCGCGCACCTCCCAGGTGCCGGGCAGCAGCCCAGCGACGTCGCGGCTGCCGGTGAGGGTGAACCGCCCGCCGGGCCCGGACACTGCGGAGAACTCGAGCCCGGACTCGTGCCGCGCGACGACGGTGCCGCCCACCAGCGGGGCTGCCACGACCTCGCCGTCGACGACGGTGTGCGACTCCAGCACCCCGCTGATCTCGCCCAGCTTCACCAGGGACAGCTGGTAGGAGCCGACACCGTCCGGCGGCACCAGGAACGGGGTGGGGTCCGGCGCTGGCACGCCGCCGGTGACCAACTGCCCGGTGGTGAAGGTGTCGAACCGGTAGCCGGCCGCCTCGACCCGCACGGCGTACTGGCCGCCGGGCGACAGCAGGCTGGGCAGCTCGGTGAAGACGGTGCGGTTGGTGCCCGGTTCGGCCGCCCGGGTCTGCTCCGGCACCCCCGGCGCGCTGAGCACCAGGCGGGCGCCGTACACGGGCTCGCCGGCGGCGTCGACGGTGGCGAGCTCGAGCGCGCCGTGCCGCGACAGCACGAATCCCTCGAGCTGCTGCCGGCCGCCGGTCGTGGCCAGCGCGACGTCCAGCCGCACGGTGACGTCGGCGTACCCGGCCAGCCTGGCCTCGACGACGTACCGGCCCGGCCGCGCCAGCGTCGCCCGGGTCTCGCCGGGGCCCTCGCCGCACTCGTTGGTGTAGCCGGTGTCGACCCGTTGCGCGGGGTCGGACCAGACCAGGCAGCCTCCGGGGGTGACGGCGATGCGCGTCGCCTCCGCGCCGGGCGGCGCCGCCGTCACCGTCAGCTCGGCCTGCGACAGGTCGGCGGCCGTGGCCGGGACCAGCCGCACCCGGCCCTGCACCGGCCGCCCGAGCGGGGTCAGTGTCAGCCGCAGCTGCTGGCTGTCGGAGACCGCGACGCCGGTGAGCCGGGACCGCTCGTAGCCGTCCTTCGTGGCGGTGACGTCGACGCGCGAGTCGACGATCGGCAGCACCGCCTCGGGCAGCCCGCCGCCCTGCCCCGGCTCGGGCACCACCGCGAACAGGCCGTCGGCGTCGGTGACGACGGTGGTGCTGCGGTACTCCGGCAGCAGGCCGTCGTAGCCGACGATGCCGGTCACCTGCACCTGCACGCCGTCGACCCCCACCGGGCCGGCATCGTCCAGCTCGTGCAGCACCTGGCCGGTGAAGCTGCGCGAGGCGCCGGTCAGGGTCAGCGCCAGCGGGATCTCGTTGTTCAGCCCGACGGTCGACAGCACCTCGCCGGTCAGCACCCGCGGCGGGTCGGAGCCGGGCACCGGCCAGCCGAACACGAGCCGGTACTGCACGCCCGGCTGCAGGTGGGTGACGGCGTACACGCCGCTCGCCTCGTCGGTGCGGTCGATGCGGATCTGGTCGGTGACGTCCTCGTCGCCGGCCAGCACCCGCACAGCGGCGCCGGCGGCCGGCTGCGTCGCGCCCTCGCCGTCGTTGGCCTGCGCGGTGACCCGCAGCCGGCCGAGCCGGTCCAGTGCGGCGTCGTAGCGGCGCACGTCGCCGGGGTACAGGCCGATCTTCACCGGGGCGACCGGGCGGTACTCCGGGTCGCCCGGCCGCACGGAGACGTCGTAGTAGCCCGACGGCAGGCCCGTGAGCTCATAGCTGCCGTTGAGCCCGGTGAACGCGCAGTGGGCGCCGCCGTCGATGCGGCACAGCGGGGCGTCGGGGTCGGGGGTGACGGGGACGCAGTCGCCGAGCGCCTCGGGGTCGGCCCCGGCCGGGACGGCGACCACGCAGGTGCCGTCGGGGACGTTGCCGACGCGCGCGGTGATGGTGCCGACGATCGACGGCGCCGGCAGCAGCGCCGCGACGGGAGCGTTCACCGTCGCGTCCATGGGCACCTCGACGCGCAGCCGCTCCGGCTCGTAGCCGGGCGCGGTGAACTCGAGCTCGTAGAGGCCCGGCAGCAGCCCGGGCTCGCCGGCCGCCGGCAGCGTGTAGGAGGCGTCCGGCGCGAACGTGGCGCTCAGCTCGCGCGGCTCGCCGTCGATGCCGGTCGCGGTGGTCGTCACCGTCACCGCGCACTCCTCGCCCGGGAGCAGCGCGGGGCAGCCGATCGGGCCGCCGCCGGTGCTCGCGTCGACCGCCCGGCCCACGATCACCGACGTGGCGGTGAGGCCGTCGCCCGGGATCGGGGTGAGGGCGAGGTCCGCCGCCGCCACCGAGCCGGCCGTCACCTCGACCCGCGCATAGCCCGTGACGTGCCCGAAGACCTCGGCCGACAGCACGTACGAGCCGGGCGCGACGCCGGAGATGCGGTAGCCGCCGGTGCCCGGCGCGCTCATCACCTTGTACGCCGCGCCCTCCTCGCTGGAGAGCGTGAGGCCCGCCGCCAGCGGTGTCCCGGCGTCGTCGGTGACCACGCCCGCGACCTCGCCGCCGGCCGGGACCAGGCGGGTGTCCAGCCGCCGCACGGCCTGGTCCGGGTCGGTCAGCGTGACCTCGCGGGTCTGCGGCTGGTAGCCCTCGCCGGCGACGGTGACGGTGTAGCGCCCGGGGATCGGCAGGTCCGGCAGGGTGAACAGGCCCGGCCCGCCCGCCTCGCCGCCCGTGGTGGCCGTGGTGGCCGTGCGGGTGGTCTCGCCGTCGTCGGCCGTGACGGTGACCCCGCCCAGCCCGCGGGTGGCCCCGGTGCCGTCGCGCCCGGTGACCTGGCCGGTCAGCGTCGCGACGCCGCGGCGCAGTGCGAGGTCCTGCGACTCCTCGGCGCCCGCGTCCAGCTCGACCAGCGCCGCGCCGGCGCCCAGGCCCTCGGCGGTGGCGGTGACGAGGTACGTCGACGGCGTCGACAGTCCGTCGACCGCCCAGCTGCCGACGTCGCCGGTGGTGCTCGTGCTGGTGCTGACGGTGACGGTGCCGTCGGTGAGGGTCAGCTGCGCGCCGCCCACGGGGCCGTCCGGGCCGGTGACCGTGCCGGACATCCGGCCGTCGCCGGCCCGCAGCTCGACGTCGATCGGCTCCGCGGCGGCCGCGGCGTCGACCACCCGGCGCTCGGTCTGGAAGCCGGCCTTCGAGACCGTGACGAGGTAGTGGCCGCCGGTGCCGAGGCCGGCGAACGCCCAGGCGCCGTCCTCGTTGGTGACGGTGCTGCGGGTCTGGTCGACGGGGTCGCCGTCGCCGCCGGCGGGCGCGGCGGGTGGCGGGACCTTCGCGTCGTCACCGGCCTCGCCGAACGCCGACGTCGGCGCGATGGAGACGGTGACCCCGTCGGGCTGGTCGGCCTGCACCACGCCGCTGACCCGCAGCGGCTCGGGCTCGTCGGCGTCCGCCGGCCCGTCGCCGGCGCCGCCGCCGTCGGCTCCGGAACCGGCGCCTGCGCCGTCGTCCGCTCCCGAGCCGCCGCTGCCGCCGTCGTTCCCGGAGCCCGCGTCGGCCGCCGCGCCCGCCTCGGCCTGGCGCTCCTCGATCCGGTCGACCAGCCGGGGGAGGCCGACGACGGCCGCAGCGACCCAGACCGCGAGGACCGCCGCCAGTGCGACCGCCCGCTTCGCCGCCGACCCGATCAGCGGCCGCGCGACCACCACGCCGTGCGCCGTCGCCGGGGCGTGCGGCCCGCGGGCGAGCGCCGTGTACTCGAACCGTGTGGTGTCGCCCGTCAGCCGGAGCCGCCGCGGGCCCACGCGCCCGCCCACCGACACCGCGGACCGCGCCGGCACCTCGACCGCGCGCCGCCGCGACCGGGCACTCAGGCCGTCGGGGGCGTGCAGCTCGAGCTCGACGGTGGCCGGCCGCGGCCCGGAGTTGGTGAGGACGAGCCGCACACCGCGGCGCCAGGCGGTGCGCACCTCGCCGGGCTCCGCGGCGACGGTGACGGCGGGTGGCCGGTCGACCGTCAGCACGGCCTCGGCGACCGCGGCCCGGCTGGTGACGGCGCCCGTGGCGGGGTCGCTGCTCTGCGCCGCCACGACGAACGGGTAGGCCGCGGCGACGGTGCCGGGCGGCGGCGTGAGCTCCAGCTCGACGGTCGCGGCGGTCCGTGGCGCCAGTGCCACGATGCGGGCCGGGACCGGCGCCCACCCGCCGTCGAGCCCGAGCACGGTCAGCGTGACGTCGCGCGGGCCGTCGGCGCCGTGGTGCACGCGCACCGTCAGCGCGGCGGACCGGCCGGCGGCGCCCTGCGGCTCGTGGGTGACCTCGACGACGGGAGCGGCCTCGGTCATTCCCAGTCCCCACTCGGCGTGGCCCCGGCCGGCGCGGAGGCGACGGTCAGGGTGACGGCGGCCGCCTCGCTGGCCTCGACGGTGATCGGCGGCGAGGCCGCGACCGGCGCAGCGCCGGCCTGCAGCCGCACGTCGACCACGTAGTGCTCCGGCGCGTCGAGCTCGGCGAAGAGCGCCCGGCCGTCGCCGCCGGTGCGCACGGACGCGACCGGCGCCGCGGCGGTGCCGTACTCGGTGGCCCGGTAGAGGTTGACGACGGCGCCGGCGACCGGGCCGTCGGCGGCGACGACGGTGGCCGTGACCGACGCCGGCGCGGCCAGCTGGAGGTCGAGGTCGCGGTCCACGCCCGCCTCGAGGGTGACGGTGACCGCGGCCGGGGTGGAGCCGGGGCGGGCGGCCGTGACGGTGTACGTGCCCGGCGGCAGCTGCGGCAGCACGTACCGGCCGACGTCGTCCGCCGGCTGCGACGACGACGTGACGGTGTAGGTGCGCGACCCGGAGACCGCGGTGACGGTGACGTTGCCGGCCGGGCCCACGCCGCCGTCGACGGCGTTGCGCATGCTCACGGTGCCGGTGAGGTCGGCGCCGGCCGGGTGCAGGGCGACGGTGACGCCGTCGGCCGGCGAGCCGCCCGCCGTGATGGTCCCGAACGCGTCCAGCACCACCTGCACGGTCTGCGCCGCCAGGTCGTCGCGGGCCAGCGTGACGGTGTAGGTGGCCGGGACCGCCAGCCCGCCGAGCCGCCACGAGCCGGCGCCGTCGCCGCCGCTCTGGGTGACGGTGCTCAGCGTCGTCGTGCCGTCGCTGACGGTGACCTCGACGCCGGTGGCCGGCTCGCCGCCGGGCTGCTCGGTCACCCGGCCGAACAGCTCGCCGGCGTCGGTGCCGAGCGTCACGGACACCCCGGTGAGCTGCTGCCCGGCGGACAGGTCGAGCGTCAGCGTCTCCGGGGCGTGCCCGGGGGGCGCGACGACGACGGTGAACGTGCCCGGCGTCGGCAGGTTGCGCAGGGTGAACGCGCCCACGTCGCCCTCGGTGAGCGACACCGTCCGGGCGGTGGAGTCGCCGGCCGTCGCCACCACGGACGCGCCGCCGATGGGCCCGTCGGCGCCGCGCACCTCGCCGGCGATGATGCCGTCGCCCTCGCGCAGCCGGATCGTGATGCCGGTGCGCTCCTCGCCGCCGGCCAGGTCGACGCGCTGCACCTCGGTGGCGTAGCCGGGCTTGCCGACCACGACGTCGTACACCGCGGGCGACGGCACGTCCTCGATCTCGAACGACCCGTCGGAGCCCACCGGCACCTCGCGCAGCGCCGCCCCGGACGCCCCGCCGGGCGGGTCGGGGGCGGCACCGAGGGCCACCCCCTCGCCGGCCTGGTCGCCGAGCTGCTCCAGCGGGATCCGCAGGCTCACCGTCGCCCCCGAGATGTCGGCGCCCTCGACGGTGCCGGCCAGCACCGCCGGCAGCCCGCCGAGCGCCACGTCGGCCGGATCGGGGCTCTGGCCGGCCGTGATCTCGACCGGGGCCGCCGCCGTGCTGTCCATGGCCGCCGGGAACCAGAGGTCGGAGTAGCCGGCGCCGCGGAAGCGCAGCAGGTAGGCGCCGTCGGACAGCCCGCCGACGGCGTAGCTGCCGTCGTCGGCGGTCGCGGTGGTGGCGACCGGCGTGGTGGGGTCGTCCTCGGCGAACGCCTCGACGGCGACGCCGGGCAGCGGCGCGCCGGTGGTGATGAGCCGGACCGTCCCGGTCAGCGTCGCCCGGCCGGCGCCGGCGGAGTCGTCGCGCGACTGCGCCACCTCGATGGCGAGGTCGCGGTCGGCGGCGGACCGGTTCACCACCCCGGCGAGCGCGACGGTGATGACGACGGCGAACACGGTGACGGCGGCGAGCAGCCCGGCCAGCGCGATGGCGCCGCGGCCCAGCAGCGGGCGCTGCACCATGCTGCCGGGCGCCTCGCCCAGCGGCTCGGCGCCGGCCTCCGGTGCGGAACCGCCGGCCGGTTCCAGCCGCACCTCCAGCGGCCGGACGACGGGCGAGCCGAGCAGCGGCCGCCGGGCCCGCGCCTCCATGCGCGCCGACAGGCTCTCGCCGGGGGCCAGCCGGACCGTCTCGGGGACGAACCGGAAGCCGAGCCGGTCCTCGGGGTCGGCGCCGGTCAGCGTCCCCTCGACCGGGGTGTTGCCGGTGTTGTGCACCGTCACCCCGAACGACGCGCGCCGCCCTGCCGTCACCGCCGCGGGGTCGAGGGTCACGCCGATGCCCGGCGCGGGGGCGACCCGCAGCTCCAGGTCGGCGACGGTGGCGTGGTGCGGCGGCGTGGTCTCGCGCACCTGCACCGCCAGCCGGCGCGCCCCGGCGGGCAGGTCCGGCGGCGGGGTCAGCGTGACGGTGACCAGCACGCTGCTGCCGGGGAACAGCGTCGGCGTCGCGTCGTCGACGGCCACCCAGGCCGGGTCGGCGCCGAGCACGCGCACCTGGTAGCCGCTGATGATCTCGCCGGTGTTGGCGATCTCGACCTGCACGGTCACGGGCCCGCCGACGGCCTCCAGCACCTGCGGCGTCGCGGTCACACGCATGTCAGCGCACCGCCTCGAGCCGCAGGTTCGCGACGGCGTCGGCGGCCGGCTCGACCTCGGTGACGGCACTCGCCCGCACCCGCCCGTCCACCCGCACCGACACCGTGTAGACGCCGGCCGGCACCTCGGCGACGACGTAGCGGCCGCCGCCGGTCGACGTGGTGGTCCACACCGTGGCGCCGTCGGTGACCTCGACCGTCAGCCCGGCCGTGGCGTCGCCGTCGTCGTCGGTGACCCGCCCGGTGACCCGGCCCAGCCCGTCGAGCATCGTCACGGTCAGCGGCGCGGCGGCACCCGACCCGGACACCGTCACGGGCACCGTCTGCGGCTGGTAGCCCTCGTGCTCGAACGTCAGCGTGTAGGCGCCCGGCGCCAGCCCGCCCACCGTGAACCCGCCGACGGCGCCGTCGGTCAGCGTCGTCGTGGTCACCGGCTCGGCGAGCCCGCCGACCGTCACCGTCGCCCCGCCCAGGCCCGCGCCGCCGGGCGCCAGCAGGGTGCCGGTGACGGTGCCCGCGCCGCCGGTCAGCGACACGGCGAGGTCGGTGACGGCCTGCCCGGCGGCGAGCTCGACCACGGCCGTCTGCGCGGCGTGGCCGTCGAGGGTGAACGTGAGCACGTAGGTGCCGGGCGTCGGCAGCCCGGGCAGCACGAACCGGCCGACCTCGCCGACGGTGGGCGTGCCGGCGGTCACCGCCTCGTCGCTGACGGTGGTGCTGACGGTGACCCCGCCCAGCGGCCGGCCGCCGCCGGTGACCACACCCGCGATCTGCCCGTCGCCCGTGGCCAGGCGGACCTCGGAGACGAACCGCCGCTGCCCGCCGCCGACGTGCTCGACGACGGTGGCGGGCCGGTAACCGTCGGCCTCGAAGGTCAGCTCGTAGGTGCCCGGGGCCGGCAGCCCGACCAGCGTGTAGGAGCCGTCGCCGGCGGTGGTCGCGGTGTACTCGGCGGGCGCCGCGCCGTCGTCCGCGGTCCAGGCCGGGCGCGCCGTCACCGTCGCCGGCACCTCCTCGACCGCGTCGCCCGGGTCGACGGTGCCGCTCAGCGACGCCGGCTCGCCCGCGACGACGACGTCGGTGCCCTCGGCGGTCCGTTGTGCCGCGACGGCGACCGGCTCGGCTCCGGCGTCGTCGGGCGCGGCCGGGTACCAGACCGGCGGGTAGCCGTCGGCGCCGAAGCGCAGCAGGTACTCGCCCGGGAACAGCCCGGCCAGCGTGTACCCCCCGTCGGCCTGGCTGGCCGCCGAGCTCACCACGACCAGCCCGTCGCGCGTGCGCCGCAGCGCCTCGACCGTGATCTGCCCGACCGGCTCGCCGCTGGCCGCTCCCGTGACCGTCCCCGTGACGGTGCCGCCGACGCCGGGCGGCAGCAGGCCGTCCTTCGGCACCGCGCCGGCCGGCGCCTCGCCGGTGGTGCTCTCCGCCGCGCCGGCCGGGCCGCTCGCCTCGTCCGAGGCGTCCGCCGTCGCCGCGAAGAACGACGCGGGCGCCGTCTTGACCGCCGGCTCCGCGCCCAGCACCTGGGTGATGCCGAGCAGGAACGCCGCCGCCCACAGCGCGACGATCGAGGCCAGCACCAGCACCGTGAGCAGCCCGCGCCCGACGATGGGGCGCTGGCGCAGCGTCAGCGGCAGGCTCGCCTCGGCGTCGGGCCCGGCGACCTGCGCGGTGATGGCCCGGTCGAGGTCGCCGCCGGCCCAGCGCCGCGGCGCCCGGGCGGTGACCAGCGTGGTGGCGACGGCGCCCGGGCCCAGTCGCAGCGTCGCCGGGGTGAACCGGAGGCTGGTGGCGCGGTCGGCGTCGGCGGCCGAGCAGGTGAGCTCCAGCGGGGTGTTGCCACGGTTGGCGACCTCGACGGCGAACTCGGCCCGGCCGCGGCTGCGCACCACGCTGGGCCGGGCGGCCAGGGCGACGGCCGGGCGCCGCGGCACGGCGAGGTCGAGGTCGACGGTCTCGACGGCCGGGCCGCCGTGCTGCGAGTCCAGCGCGACGACGACCGGGTGCCGGCCGGCCGGGTGGGTGGCCGGCACGGCGACGCTGACGGCGATGGTGCCCTCGGCGTCGGGGAACAGCGACAGCAGCGGCGGCCGCGCCGTGACGGCGTCGGGCGGCAGCCCCACGGCCCGCACGGTGAACCCGTCGATGACGTCGGCGGTGTTGGTGACCGTGAGCAGCAGCTCGGCGGTGCCGCCGGGCTCGACGTCGAGCCGCCCGGTGCTGGCCGTGACCCGAGGCCCGGTGCCGACGCGGCTCACCGGCGCCGCCCGGTCTCGGTGACCGCCGAGACCGCGCGGGCGCGGCCCTCGACCCGCTGCACTGGCGGCGCGGCCGGCCGCCACGCGGACGGGTCCGCGGCCACCGTGGCGACCAGCGTGAACGAGGCCTTGTGCGGGCTGCCCAGCGAGGCCCACAGGTCGCGAGCGCGATGGGCCTCGTCCTTGGACAGCGTCAGCCGCACGTCGGCCGCGAGCGGCACACTGAGGTGCTCCGGCGGCAGCGTCTGGTGGGTCAGAAGCCGGCCGAGGACGTCGCCGAGAAGCCGGTGTTCGTCGGCGACCGTCGACGCCCACGCGCTGACCAGGTAGTGCAGGTCCACCAGAGCGCCGCCGTCGCGCACCTCGAGCCGCCCGTCCGGGCCGGGCCGACTGCCGCCGCCGCTGGCCGGCAGCGCACTACGGCTGACGCCGTACAGGAACAGGTTGACGACGATGCGGCCCAGCTGCGCCGACCACGACCCGGTGGGGCGCTCGAACGACACGTCGCCGACGTCGGGCGGCAGCGGGAGCGCGGCGCGCAGGAACCGCTCCAGACCGTCGTCCACCGCCGGAATCTGCATCGACTCGCCCACCGCCCTCCGTGACCGCGGCTCTCATCCAACCCCGTCGCGGCCTGCCCGCGGCAGGCCCGGCGAACCTGCGAGCCCGCATGAAGACGGCCGGGCTCCGGCGTCGGTTCAGGACACGGGCGGCCACGGGCTCGGCAGGCGGCGGCCGAGCTTCCGGTACTCCCGGGCGGTCGCCTCGACCAGCAGGCCCATGCCGACGCCGGTGCCGGCGACGGCAGCGTCGTAGGCGGCCGCGAGGACGATGTTGCGGATGTCCGCGCCGCTCACCTCGACGGCCGCCGCGAGCGTCGCGAGGTCTGGAGGGTCGCTCGGATCGGTGCCGGCCAGCTGGCGGACGTGATGGGCCCAGAGCCGCTCCCGGGTCGGCTCGTCCGGGTCGGGGAAGTGGATGACGACGTGCAACCGCCGCGAGAACGCCGCGTCGAGGTTGCCCCGCAGATTGGTGGCCAGCACCGTGATGCCGTCGAACTGCTCCATCCGCTGCAGCAGGTACGACACCTCGAGGTTCGCGTACCGGTCGCGGGAGTCCTGCACCGCGGACCGGCTGCCGAAGATCGCGTCCGCCTCGTCGAAGAACAGGACGACGTCGTGGACCTCCGCCTCGGCGAACACCCGCTCGAGGTTCTTCTCCGTCTCGCCGACGTACTTGTCGACCAGCCCGGCGAGATCCACCTGGTAGAGATCGAGGCCGAGGGCGTCGGCGACGACGTGCGCGGCCAGGGTCTTGCCCGTGCCCGGGCCGCCGCTGAACATCGCGGCGAGCCCGGTGCTCTTGCCGCCCTTGCCCTGGACGGCACCCTGCGCCAGGATGTCGCCGCGCCGGCGGGCCCACTCGACCAGCCGGGTCAGTTCCGCGTGCGCGTCCGGCGGCAGCACGATGTCGTCGAACGAGGCTGGCTCCGGCGCCGCCGGCCCGGCGTGCCGGTGCACGGGCCCGCCGCCGCTGAGCCGACGCGCGGCCTCGCGGACCAGCTCGGCCCCGGCCGGCCGGCCCCGGACGGCGGCCAGCATGCGGGCGTGCTCCGCGGCCACCGCGATCTGGCCCGGCCCCAGCCGGGCGCCCGCCCACGACATCTCGGCCGAGCCGTCGCCGCGGTCCGGCGCTCCGAGCTCGCGGGTCCACAGCTGCGCCCGCGTCGCGGCCGGCAGTGGCGGCACCGCGGCGATGTACGGCAGCCGGCGCGTCGCCCGCGGGTCCCAGGCGCGCTGCCCGACCGCCACCACCGGGACGGCCGCCTCGAGCAGCCGGTCGAACAGCCACCGGTGATCATCACGGGTCAGCTCGTCGGCGCCGGTGAGCACGAGCCCGGCGGTCTGCAGGGCCGCTTCACGGGTCAGGTCGGTCAGCAGCCCCTGCAGGTCCGCGTCGGCCGGGCGCCGCTCGAGGTCGGCGACCAGCCAGTCGACGTTCAGCGCGGCGAACGCGGCGGCCGCCGTCTCGGCGCCGGGGGAGCCGGGGGGACCCTGCAGCCAGCTGAACTTGACCCCTGCCCGGATCGCCTCGGCCAGCTCGGCGCTCTGCGTGGACGCGATCGGCTCGGCGTGCAGGATGAGCCGCTGCACCGGTGGCTCGGGCAGGTCGTCACCGACGAGGTGGGCGGCGACCCGGTCCGCGATCCGCAGGCAGCGGGTCGGCACCGGACCGTCGCCGGTCAACGTCGCGAGCCCGTGCCGCACCAGGCGACCCGACACCGACAGCCGGGCGCGGCCCGACGCCGACAGCGCCGGCACCCCGCACAGCTCCAGCGCCAGCGCCGCCGTCGGCCGGCCCTGGGTCGCCTCGCCGCCGAGCAGCGCGAACACCGTCGCGAACGACGCGTCGGCCTCGGCCGCGAACGCGGTCAGCAGCAGGTCCGTCTCGAGCGGGTCCAGGCCGAACACGGCGGCCGTGCCGGCCAGCACGTCGTCACCGTCGTCGCTGTCCGTGCCGCCGCCGTGGTCGCGGCGCAGCGCGTCGACGGCCGCGGCCAGCCGGGAAGCGGCCGGGTCGCCGGGCCGTTCGCGGTGTTTCACCAGCGTGGCGATCGCGTCCACCAGGGGGCCGAGGCTGGGTGCCATGCCGGGGATGCTAGGTCCGGGCGGCCCGGTGCCGGGAGGGCCGAGGCGCCCGGCGGGGGAGATTCATGCAGACGTGCCTGTCCCACGACCGTCCCATCGCCGCGGCCGCGCTGCTTGGCTGGTTCCAGCCTGCCGACGACAGGGGAGAGCATGACCGTGCAGCGCGACCGGGTCAGCCGGATCACCACCCGCACCGACCGGCAGCGTCACGACGACGACGCGCTCAGTGTGGCGTGGGGGCTGCTCGAGCCCGTGCTCGAGCCGGAACCCGGACCCGTCCGCCGCGGGCCGGGGGGCGGATCCGACCCGCTCGGCGGCACCGTCGTCGACCCGGACGTCGCCCGGCGGCTGCACCGCCGGGCCGGCCGGCCGCTGCCGACGCCGGTCGCCCGGTCGATGGGCGAGGCATTCGGCGCCGACTTCGGCGACGTGCGTGTGCACACCGACGCCGAGGCGGCCGGGTTGGCACGGTCGCTGCAGGCCACGGCCTTCACCGTCGGCTCGGACATCTACTTCGGTGGCGGCGCCTACGCGCCGGCCACCGACGCCGGCCGGCGGCTGCTGGCGCACGAGCTCGCCCACACCCTTCAGACCGCACCCGGTCCGGCCGGGGCCCTCACCGTCGGTCGGGCGAGCGACCCGGCGGAGCACGAGGCCGACCGGATGGCCGACGCCGCGCTCGCGGGCGCGGCCGTGCGCCGTCGTGTCGCCGGCGGCGAGGCCGGGACCCCCGCCGCGGTCCGGCGGTTCGTCTCGGCCAAGCAGTTCGAGGAATGGACGTACGAGGGCCCGCTGACGGGGGCGAGCACCGCACAGAAGGCGATCTCCGCGCTGCTGGTGCAGTACAGCGCGCTCTGCATCCCCGAGAACGACCTGGCCGGCCTGAGCCGGAAGAAGCGCACCAAGAAGCTGCACACCGGCGGCGGGGTCGTCCGGCCCGACCGCGTCGATCAGGCCCGGGACCTGCTCGTCCGCATGGAAGAGGCCGTGGCCCTGTGGACGGGCAAGCACCAGCTCACCGACGACGCCGACGGGCAGGTCGTCGACGACCCGACCCGGCGCCAGCGCATGGCCGGCATGAACCTGTTCCTGCAGGCCCTCATCGCCGAGCGCGCCGTGCTCGACGTCCGCACGGCACCGGGTGGCGACGCCGCGGCCGCCGGCCAGCAGGCGGTCGCCGGTGACGCCGACGCGCAGGCCAAGCTGCAGAAGCACTACACCGGCAGTTTCGACTCGATCCTCACCCGGCTGGCGGTCCCGCTGGACCTGCTGCTGCCGCACGCCGGCGACGCCGCCGCCTTCGACGTCGGCTTCCTGATCCCGATCCCGGACACTCCCGTGATGATCGGCGGCACCCTCCGGTTCCTGTCCGGCCGCACCGACGGCGGCGCCGTGTGGGCGCAGCTGGAGGTCGCCCCGCAGGTCGCGGTGGGCATCCCGTTCGGTCAGGTCAAGGCGGTGTTCGGCGGCTATGTGAAGACCTCGGGCAAGACCGCCGCCGACGCGATGACGCTGCTGTCGTACCTGCTGTACCGACAGCTGCGCGAGAGCAACATGCCCGAGGAGCTGTCGACGTTGATGTGGGGCGGCGGGACCAGCCGCTTCCACCGTCTCAAGGCCGACCATTGGTCGCGCGGCGTGGAGAAGAAGATGTGGGGCAGTGCCGACCCCTCCGACGACGCCGCCAACTACGTCGAGACCGGCTCGTTCGGCGAGGTCGGCGCCAAGGTCGGCCAGGAGGATCTGCTGGCCGTCACCGCGACGGCGAAGCTGGCCCGCGGCGAGCGCTACGACCGCACGTCCATCGACAACCGCAAGGGCGGCGCCGGCAACCGGAACGTCCGGTCCGACGGCCTGTTCACCAGGCACGTCGCCTCGCTCGCGGGCCGGGGCGCGGAGAAGCACCTGTCGCGGCGCACCTACACGCTCACGCTCTCGGAGAAGGTCGTGGCCGGGCCGGTGTTCACCGGCGACCTCATCGGCATCGTGAGCCTGCGCGAGCAGGGCCTGCACAAGAAGGAGCGCCAGCAGAACCGCCTGGCGAACTGGATCATCGAGGACGTCAGTCTGACCGGCAAGGTCAGCGCGACGCTGCCGCTGGGCGGCGCGGCGCAGAGCGCCATCAAGGGCGCCACCGAGCTGACCCGGCTGTTCCAGGCCTCCAGCGGCAAGCTGGCCGCCGAGGCGAACCGCTCGGCTGCACAGAAGGGCGGCACGGTGGTCAACCTCGCCAGCTTCGGCACCGGCGCCGCCGACCTGCCGCCACCGGCCGAGTCCACCTTCGCCGGTCTGGCCGGCACGCTCGCCGGCAGCGCCACGACCATCGCCACCAGCGTCGGGCTGCGCCTCGAACTGGCCGGCAGCCTCGCGAACACCGCCGCCGGGCCACCGAAGTGGAACGTCGGCCTGGACGTGCGGATGTTCAACTCCGGCGCGGTCAAGGACCTCGGCTACGTCAGCTCCAACGTCGAGCGCTCGCAGCGGCTGTACGGCCTGAAGTGGGAGAGCGGCAAGGGCGGCTGGAAGAAGGGCTTCTCCGAACGCTGAGGACCGGCGGCTCGTCGGCCGCGATCCGCCGGTCCTCGGGTACCTGCTCAGCCGGCCGCCGCCAGCGGCATGTTCAGCACCGTCTGGCCCATGGTCGGCAGCGCGTCGCGCGGCGTGGGCGGGGTCAGCAGCGCGTCGATGAGCGCCAGGCTGGCCTGCGCGAACAGCGTCCCGGCGCGGAGCGGGTCGTTGCCGAAGGCGTCGGGGTCGGTGAGATAACGCAGCGCCAGGCCGTAGGACATCGCGTTGACCGCCTCGGCGATGTCGGCGGACCCGATGCCGGGCAGCGGCTCGCGCCCCGCGGCCGCGTAGTGCTCGTCGGCCAGCTTCGCCCACCGCTCCCGGTCGTCGGAACGGGCCTGGCGCATCATCGCGTTGACCGCCGGGTCGGTCGCCGCGAGCGATGTGAGCATGGCCCACAGCGGGAACGCCTCCTCGTTCAGCATGCGGTGGATCGCGCCCGCCGCGATGCGGTACGCGTCGGGCGTGCTCACCGGCTCGCTGCCGCGGGCCGACGCCACCTGGTCCATCTGCGCGTGGATGGTCGACGACTCCACCCGCTGGACCACCCAGGCGATGAGGTCGCGGTGGTAGTCGGCCATGCGGATCCAGCGGTCCTCGACGATCGCCTTGCTGCGGCGCAGCCCGCTGTGCTGGTTGTACGCCCGCACCAGTTCCTCGCGGGTCGGCCAGCGCAGTTGCGGCACCCGCTGGGTGAGGTCGGTCGTCACCTCCGTGTGCGGCTCCAGCATCAGGCTGACGCCGATGTCGAGCAGTGCGTGCGTGTCGGGATCGTCAGCCTGCGTGTGCGCTCGTCGCAAGTGCCTCAGAACAGACCCCACCCTGGTCTCGGACATCGTGCTCTCCCACCCTCGAGTGCCGATCGCCCCCCGCAGACGATGGTGGGCTGGCTAGATCAACTTGGCCATGTGCGGAGTGCACGGTCGCGGGCGAGCGGCATGTGTATTCCGCCCTATCGGGGGAAAGGTGACCGTGCGACAGGAAACGCGGCCAGTCATGGGCATCCGGTGAATTGCGCACGATTGTCCGTATCGAGGGGTATTCGCGGATATCCTGATCCTGCCCACTGCCTGCGGAAACCACCCTCCGGAATGGTGTCGTAGGAGGCGCGCGACATACTGGATGACATGCCGCCCGCAGAATCCGCCGTCATGCTGGCGGAATTGCTCGCGCTCCGCCTCGTCGGCGAGTACGAGGTCGTGGCCGGGCGGCATGGGCTCGCGCACGAGGTCACCTCGGTGGTGGTCGGCACGTCACTGCGCCAGCTCGACGAACTGCCCGCCGGTTGCCTGCCGCTGTTCCCGCGCGAGCGGCTGGCGGTCGAGGAGGTGTCGGCCGACGTCGCACTGCGGGTGGCGCACCGGCGCGGGCTGCCGGGTCTCGTCGTCGAGCGCACCACCAATGCGCTGCCGGAGATCACCGGCCGGCTGGCCGACCGGTTCGGCATGCCGCTGGTACTGGTCGACCGCCTCGACGCGCACACCGCCGTCGCCGCCGTCGACCGGCACCTGCGCGGGCCGCGGCTGGCGGGGCTGCGCATGGTCGACTCCATGCTGACCCGGCTGCGGCAGGTCCCCGACAGCGCCGACGGCCTGCTCTCCGCGGTCCGGGCCGCGGCCGGGGTGCCGGCGGCCATGGTCGACGGCCGCGGCGTCACGATCGCGGGCGACGCAGCCACCGTCGACCCCGCCACCCGCTCGGAGCTGGTCAAGCGACTGCCCACCGGCGGCCCCGCCGCCCCGGTCACGCTGTTCGGCGACGGCCACACGCTCATCTGCCACCCCGCCACCGTCGCCGACGGCCTGCCCGCGAACCTCTGGCTGGTGGCGCGGCTGCCGCTCGCCGGGCGCGGCATGGTCGAATCGGTGGGCCGGGTGCTGGCCCTGGGCGCCTGGGCCTATACCGCCTGGATCGCCACCAAGTCACTCGACGGCGAGCGCGAGGCCCGCTACCGCGCGGTCGTCCTGGCCGACGTCGTCGAGTACGCCGACGGCATCGCCCCCGGCACGTCGGAGCGGGCGACGGCGCTGGGCTGGCGGCTCAGCGGCTGGCACGTCGGCATCCACCTGAACATCGACCAGGCCGTCGGGCCGGGCGTGCGGCCCACATCGCTCATCGCCGGGCTGGAGCGGGTACTGCGCGACAACGACCTCCCGCACGACCTCATCCAGCGACCCGGCGGCTGGGCCACGTGGCACACCCGCGACGCCGAGCCGGAGCCTGAGGAGATCGACCGGCTGGCCCGCCGGCTCGGCCACGCCCTGCGCACCTTCCGCGACGACCACCCCGGCGTGCTGGTGGCGGGCGGACTCGGCGGCGGCCACGACGGCGCCGAGGGCATCGGCGCGTCCCTGCACGAGGCGCGGCAGGCCAGCCTGTTGGCCCGCGCCCGCGGCGGCTCGGGCGCCGTCGAGACCTTCGGCTCCATGAGCGTCGACCGCCTGCTCTCCGGCTGGCAGCGCTCGGAGCCCCTGCTCAGGGCGACGTCGTCGCTGCTGGCGCCGTTGCGCGAGGTCGACCCCGGCGGCGACCTCGTCCGCACCCTCATGGTCTACCTCGACCATGAGTCGTCGGCCACCGCCACCGCCAACGTCCTCAACGTCCACCGCAACACCGTCCTGCAACGGCTGGAACGCATCCGCGGCCTGCTGCCCCTCGACCTCTCGCAGCCCAACGACCGCCTCGTCGCCCACCTCGCCGCCCGCGCCGTCGCCGACGAGGACGCCTGACGACCGCCACCGGAGTCCGCGGCCTGGGTCTCAGGGATCGGCGAGAGGGCCGACGGCGGTCACGACCACGCGGGCGGAGTCGCCGGGCAGGTAGGCGAGCGGCACTTCCGACACGCGGGTGATGCGCACCCGGTCCGGAGTCGCGCCGGCACGGACGGCGGCCTCGTGCGCGAGCCGGCGGGCCTCGTCGAGGCAGGCCTGGCGACTGGTGACGTCGAAGCGGTAGACGCGGTGGACGGTGCCGGAGGCCTCGGCGACGGCGGCGCCGACGGCGTTCGCGACCGCGCCGTCGGGCGGCCGGATCACCTCGCGGATGCCGGGAAGCTCGCCGGGCACGAGGTGCGCGCCGCCGCCGACGGCCACCAGGGGCGGCGTCGTCGGCGAGGCACGGATGCGGTCGGTCAGCTCGATCAGCCGCCGGTCGACGGAGGCGACGACGGCCGCCGCTATGGTGGGGTCGACGGGGAGGTCGGGCGCGGGGACGGTGCCGAACGCCGTCCGGCCGGCCGCCACCGACACGTCGCTCAGGGTGAGCACGTCGCCGCCGAAGATCAGTGCGTCGGTGCCGATCGCGGCGCCGACGCTCTCGGGCCCGACGGTGAACCCGCCGTGGAGGCCGAGCCGGACCACGCTGCCGCCGCCCAGCGCGGCCGAGACGAGGTCGGGCAGCCGGTAGTTGGTGCGCACGCCACCGATCTCCGTCGGCATCGTCGACACCCGCGGGAAGCCGCCGCTCAGGACGCCGACGTCCATGGAGCTGCCGCCGACGTCGACCACCACGGCGTCGGCCAAGCCGCTCAAGTGATGGGCGCCGCGCATCGAGTTCGTTGGCCCGGAGGCGATGGTGCGCACGGGGTACCGGGCCGCCCGCTCGGCCGTCAGCAGGGTGCCGTCGTTCTCCGTCAGGTAGGTGTCGCACCGCAGGTCCAGGTCGCGCAACGCCGTGCTGAGCCCGCGCAGCAGCCCCGCCGTCACGCCGGTCAGCGCGCCGTTGAGGATCGCGGCGTTCTCGCGCTCGACCAGCCCTGGCCCGCCCACCCTGTGCCCGGCGGTGACGGTGCACCCCGGCAGCAGCCGGTCCAGCAGATCGACCGCGCGCTGCTCGTGGTCGGCGTTCGTGACCGACCCGACGGCGGCGACGGCGACGGCGTCGACGCGGTGCGCGCAGGCCGCCGCGAACGCCGTCACGGCCTCCTCGTCGAGCGGCGCGATCTCGCCACCGTCGTACTCGTGCCCGCCGCGCACCATGGCCACCGGCCCGCCGACGGCGCCGACCAGGTCGGCGGGCCAGCCGGTGAACGGCGGCACCAGCGACGTCGCCGGGGCGCCGATGCGCAGGACGCCGACGCGGGCCGGCATGCGCCGCTCGACGATCGCGTTCACCGCCTGCGTCGTCCCGAGGACCAGCCGAGCCACTGACCGGCGGTCGATCTCGGCCAGGACCGCCGACAGCGCCTGGCGGATCCCGGTCATGAGGTCGCTGCTGGTGGTCGCCTTGTGCCGGGCGATGACGGCCCCGCCGCTGTCGACGACGGCGGCGTCGGTGTTCGTGCCTCCGACGTCGACGCCAAGTCGCAGCGTCCTCACGCCGGCAGCCTCCGGTCCACGTAGTCGAGGTCGTAGCCGAACGCCCGGGGCCCGGCCAGTGCCAGCCCGTCGGGCCGCCGCCACCGCTCGTGCGCCGGCACCACCAGTACCTCGACCCGCTGGCCGTACGACATGCTCTCGGTGGTGACCGGCCAGCCGGTGTCGACGTCGAGCAGTGTGATGATGTCGGGGACGGTGGCGACGGCGCGGCCGTTCTCGGTGACCACGAGGTTCTCGTCCTGGAAGTCGATGCGAAGCAGGCGTTCCGGCGCGGCCAGGTGCTCCAGCGTCGCGGTGCCGCGGGTCCAGCCGTCTGACGTACGCCGCAGCACGTCGGTCACCGTCCCGCCGAACACCGCCTCGGCGCCGGTGAAGGCGAGGAAGTCCGCGCGCGCCCCCGGCGCGCCGGTATGGATGGCCCGCAGCCGGCGCCCGACCTCGAGACACTGGCTCAGTGACCCCAGCGCCGCGTGCTCGCGGCACTGCTCACCGGACATCGGGTAGGCGGCGACGGTGGCGACCATGCCCAGCTCGGCGACGGCGGCGCGGGTCAGCCGCTCACCCGTGCGGTTGTCGTTGGCGTCGATGACCAGCGCGTTGCCCAGCGCCCCGACCACGCAGACCGGCGACACGTCGAGGCCGGCCAGCGTGAACAAGGTCGTCTCGAGCTGGGGGAAGGCCCGGCGCATACCATCGGCGTCGACGCACGGGAGCCCGACCTCCGCGGCCGCGACCAGCGGGAACAGTGTGCTGACGGCGCCGATCTCGAGCGGCAGGACGGCGACGCCCTCGCGGCCGGCGAAGCGCTGCATGGCCTCGAGCGCGCGCCGGGCGTCGCCCTGGCCGGGGAACTTCTCGACCAGGACCGTGGGCGTGCCGACCACGGCGACCGGCAGCACCAGGCCGTCGGCCGGCACGTCCGCGGCCTGGACGACGGGCACGGGGCCGTACGTGTCGATGGCGCGGTGCAGCATGAGCCTCGCCAGATGCGGGTCGCCGCCCCCGCCGCAGCCCAGGACGGCCGCGCCGAGGGCCAGATCGTCCACGTCGGCGCTGTCGACCTGTTGCACGCACCGCTCCGTTCCGCCGGTTCGGTCCGTACCGCCGGCCATCCGGGCACGACGATACGGCGGGCAACGGCCGTTCCGCTCGCTCCTGGCGGATGTGGCCGGCGACCATGCGGCTGGACGTCCGACGACAGTGAGGGCGGCGATGACGGCGGCAGCGGCGACGTCGTGAGCAGCGCCCCCTGCCGCGACGGCTCCTCGCCCGTGCCGCTGCCGAGCTGCAGGTAGGTGCCGCCGGAGCAGCCCTGGTTCGGACATTTCGCCCGACGCGCCGGGGCTCGTGTGACTGAAGATGCGCCTGTGTCGGATGTAGTGTGATCTCCATGGCGACCCGAACAGCCACGGCACGGTCGCGAAGCTCGTCGGGTACCCCGAAGCGGCGTACCCCGGCTCGCGGCCGGAAGCGTCGCGCACCTGAGCCGCCCCCACCGCCGCCACCTCCGGAGCCGAGTCTCGCCGCGCAGTTCTTCGGCGGCATCGGCCGGATGTTCGTCGGCATCTGGATGGGCATCGCGCACGTCGTCGGCGGCGTGGCCCGCAGTGTGGGACGGACGGCGACGAGCCTCGAGGCCGACCAGCGCCGCGACGGCGTCGGGCTGTTCCTCATCGGGACGGCGTTCATCGTCGCCGCGTCGGTGTGGTGGACGCTGGACGGCAGGATCTACGAGGCCGTGTACCAGGGCATCGCGGGCGCCATCGGCACGGGCGCGTACGTCGCGCCGGTCCTGCTGGCCATGGCGGCCTGGCGCACGCTGCGCCACCCCGACCGCAACGGCCCGGGCGGCCGCCAGGTCATCGGCTGGGTGTGCCTCGCGCTGGGCACGCTCGGCCTCGCGCACATCGCCGGCGGCATGCCGCGCCCGGTCGACGGGCAGGTGGCGATGGAGCGGGCCGGCGGCGCCATCGGCTACGTCTCCTCGACCATCCTGGCCGACCTGCTGACGGTGTACGTGGCGGGCCCGCTGCTGGGCCTGCTGACGCTGTTCGGCGTGCTGGTCATCACCGGCATCCCGCTGTACGAGGTGACGGCGCAGTTGCGCGCCGCCGCACTGGTCGTGGGCGGCTGGCTGGGCTTCCGGCGTCCGGTCGCCGACGGCGAGGAGGTCGACGCCAGGGGCCGCCGGCTCGCGCCCACCGACGACGAGCCGTACGACTCGCCGGTGCTGCGCGAGAAGCCGAAGCGCCGGCGCAAGCCCGAACCCGAGCCCGACGCCGACGACGACACCGCCGAGCTGGCCGGTCTCGGCGCCGAGGACGACACCCCGACGGAGCCGGCGGTCGTCGACCGCGAGCTGCGCAAGCGCAAGAAGAAGGGCGCCGACGAGCCGGCCGAGCCGCCGCCGCACACCCCCATCCCGCAGCGGGTCGAGCAGCTGGCGCTGTCCGGCGACATCACGTACACGCTGCCCAACAGCGACCTCCTGCGTCAGGGCAGCCCGCACAAGGCCAAGTCGGCCGCGTCCGACCAGGTCGTCGACTCCCTGATGGGGGTCTTCGACCAGTTCAACATCGACGCCGTCGTCACCGGCTACACCCGCGGCCCGACGGTGACGCGGTACGAGGTCGAGCTGGGCACGGCGGTGAAGGTCGAGCGCGTCACGGCGCTGTCGAAGAACATCTCGTACGCCGTGGCCAGCGCCGACGTGCGCATCCTGTCGCCGATCCCGGGCAAGTCGGCCATCGGCATCGAGATCCCCAACACCGACAAGGAGATCGTCAGCCTCGGCGACGTCATGCGCTCGCCGGTGGCCCGCAAGGACCACCACCCGATGGTGGCCGGTCTGGGCAAGGACGTCGAGGGCGGCTTCGTCGTCACGAACCTGGCGAAGATGCCGCACCTGCTGGTGGCCGGCGCCACGGGCTCCGGCAAGTCCAGCTTCATCAACTCGATGATCACGTCGATCCTCATGCGGGCGACGCCCGACGAGGTGCGGCTGATCATGGTCGACCCCAAGCGGGTGGAGCTGTCGGCGTACGAGGGCATCCCGCACCTGATCACGCCGATCATCACGAACCCGAAGAAGGCGGCCGAGGCGCTGCAGTGGGTCGTGCGCGAGATGGACATGCGCTACGACGACCTCGCCAACTTCGGCTTCCGGCACGTCGACGACTTCAACAAGGCGGTCCGCGCGGGCAAGGTGAAGGCGCCCGAGGGCAGCGAGCGGGTGCTGACGCCGTACCCGTACCTGCTGGTCATCGTCGACGAGCTGGCCGACCTCATGATGGTCGCCCCGCGAGACGTCGAGGACTCCGTCGTCCGCATCACGCAGCTGGCCCGGGCGGCCGGCATCCACCTGGTGCTGGCGACGCAGCGGCCTTCGGTCGACGTCGTCACGGGTCTCATCAAGGCGAACGTGCCGTCGCGGCTGGCGTTCGCGACGTCGTCGCTGGCCGACTCCCGCGTCATCCTCGACCAGCCGGGTGCCGAGAAGCTGGTCGGCCAGGGTGACGGCCTGTTCCTGCCGATGGGCGCGAGCAAGCCGATCCGCGTCCAGGGCGCCTGGGTCACCGAGACCGAGATCGCGTCCGTCGTCGGCCACTGCAAGGAGCAGCTGGAGCCGAGCTACCGCGAGGACGTCACCGCGCCCCAGGCGGCCAAGCGCGAGGTCGACGAGGACATCGGCGACGACCTCGACCTGCTCTGCCAGGCCGCCGAGCTGGTGGTCAACACGCAGTTCGGCTCGACGTCGATGCTGCAGCGCAAGCTGCGGGTCGGGTTCGCGAAGGCCGGCCGGCTGATGGACCTGATGGAGAGCCGCGGCATCGTCGGCCCGTCCGAGGGGTCGAAGGCGCGCGACGTGCTGATCAAGCCCGACGACCTCGACGAGGTGCTGGACGCCCTGCGCGGTGACTGAGCCCGGGTACGTCCTGACCGAGGACCGGCCGGGCGGCGACGTCCGCGCGGCCGTCCTGCTGCTGCACGGCGGCCGGTCGGAGAGCCGCGAGCCGGTCCGGGCGCGGCAGCCGTCGGTGCTGCGGCTGCGGCCGTTCGCGCGGGCACTGCGCCGGGCCGGCGGGCCCCGGGGACTGACGGTGTGGCGGCTGCGGTACACGGTCCGCGGCTGGAACGGGGCCGACGAGTCGCCGCTGGACGACGTCCGGGCGGCGCTCGCCGCGGTGCGTGCGCGCGACCCGGACGTGCCGGTGGCGCTGGTCGGCTACTCGATGGGCGGACGCGCCGCCATCCGCGTGGCGGGGCAGCCCGGCATCGTCGCGGTGGCCGCGCTGGCGCCGTGGCTGACCCCGTCCGAGCCGCCGTCGCTGCTGGCCGGCAAGCACGTCCTGCTCATGCACGGCAGCGCCGACACCATGACCGACCCGCGGGCGACGGCGGCGCTGGCGGCCGGGCTGGACGGCGTGGCCGCGTCCTGCCGGTACCTCCCGGTGCCCGGCGACCGGCACGCGATGCTGCGCCACCCGTCGGTCTGGCACCGGGAGGTGACGCGGTTCGTGCTGGCCCGGACCGGCCTGGCTCAGGTGCGCTGAGTGCGCTGACGGCGTCCGGTGCCGCCGCGCTGCCAAGGGCGCGGGCCGTCCAACGGCCGGTAGTTCACCCCCGCCGCGTCGAGCCGCTCCAGGTGCGCGGGCAGCCGGTTCAGCAGATCGGCGGCGTCGCGGCGCTCCGGCGCGGTCCAGGCGACCTCGGCGAGCGCGCTGAGCCGCGGGAACGCAGCGTACTCCACGGCGGATGGCGTCGGCAGGTACTCCGTCCACAGCTGGCCCTGGACGCCGAGCAGCCGGCCCGGCCCGTCGCCGCCGGCCGGCTCCCACGCGGCGACGTCCTCGACGGTCGTCAGCCCGCCGATCGCCAGCGGCTCGTCCACGCCGTCGGACTGGTGGTGGTCGAAGTAGGTGGTGTCCTCGGGGCACATGACGACGTCGTGCCCGGCGGCCATGGCCTTGACGCCGTGGTCGCTGCCGCGCCACGCCATGACGACGGTGTCGGCCGGCATGCCGCCGTCGTCGACGACCTCGTCCCAGCCGACGACCCGCCGGCCCCGCGTCGTCACGTGGTCGTGCAGTCGGCGCAGGAACCAGCTCTGCAGCTCGTCGACGGAGGCCAGGCCCAGCTCGGCGGCGCGGGCGGCGGCCGCGGCGCTTGCCCGCCACTCCGTCCGCGGGACCTCGTCGCCGCCGAGGTGCACCCACGGTCCGGGGAACACGTCCAGCACGGTGTCGAGGACGTCGCGCGCGAACGCCAGGGCCTCGTCCGTCGGCGCCAGCACGTTCTCCGAGATGCCCCACGTGTGCCGCACCTCGACCGGCTGCCCGGTGTTGCCCAGCTCCGGGTACGCGGCCAGCACCGCCTGCACGTGGCCGGGCAGGTCGATCTCCGGGACGACGGTGACGGCGCGCGCGTCGGCGTAGGCGACGATCTCGCGCAGGTCGTCGAGCGTGAAGAAGCCGCCGTGCGGGGTGCCGTCGTAGGTGCCCGTCCTGCGGCCGATGGCGGTCTCGGTGCGCCACGAGCCGGCCTCGGTGAGCCGCGGGTGCGCCGGGACCTCGACCCGCCAGCCCTGGTCGTCGGTGAGGTGCAGGTGCACGACGTTGAGGCGGTGCAGCGCCGCGAGGTCGATCAGCTTCAGCACGAACCCGACCGGCTGGAAGTGCCGCGCGACGTCGAGGTGCACGCCGCGCCACTCGAACCGGGGCGCGTCCTCGATCTCGCCGCACCCGACCTCGACGGGTCCGGCGGCGACGGGGGCGCGGCGCAGCGCCGCGGCCGGCAGCAGCTGGCGGAACGTCTGGACGGCGCGCGCCAGGGCCGCGGCGGTGCCGCCGTCGATCGTGACCCGCTCGGGCGTCACCGTCAGCCGGTAGCCCTCCGGGCTGTCGCGCACGGTGTCGCCGAGGCGCAGGACGATCGTCGCGACGGGGTCGGCGGCCGGGACGACCGGCGCGCGGACCCCGGCGCCGGTCAGGACGTCGTGCAGCAGCCAGGCGGCCCGGCGGGCGTCGCCGTCCGCGCCGATGGCGGTGTCGTCGTCGACGGTGAAGGCGCCGGGGCGTGCTTCGTGGACCAGGGGCAGCGGGATCAGGCTCGGCATGGTCGACAACGGTAGAGTGGCCGGCGACATGAGCAAACATTCCGTCGCGATCGTCACGCTCGGCTGCAGCCGCAACGAGGTCGACTCCGAGGAGCTGGCCGGCCGTCTCGACGCCGACGGCTTCGAGCTCGTCGCCGACCCCGCGTCCGCCGAGACCGTCCTCGTCAACACCTGCGGTTTCGTCGAGCAGGCCAAGAAGGACTCCGTCGACTCCCTGCTGGCCGCCGCCGACCTCAAGTCGTCCGGGGCCACGAAGGCCGTCGTCGCCGTCGGCTGCATGGCCGAGCGGTACGGCGTCGAGCTGGCGTCCGAGTTGCCCGAGGCCGACGCCGTCTTGGGCTTCGACGACTACGCGGCCATCGGCGAGCGGCTGCGAGGGATCCTCGGCGGCACGGCGCACGTCGCGCACGTGCCGCGCGACCGCCGCAAGCTGCTGCCCGTCACGCCGGTCGAGCGGCAGGCCGCCGCCTACGCCGCGCCCGACCTCCCGGCCGGCATGTCGCCGGCGTCCGGGCCGCGGGCGGTGCGGCGGCGGCTCGACGGCGGGCCCATGGCGCCGCTGAAGCTGGCCAGCGGGTGCGACCGCGCCTGCACGTTCTGCGCCATCCCGATGTTCCGCGGCTCGTTCCTGTCCCGCCGCCCGTCCGACGTGCTGGCCGACGCGCGCTGGCTGGCCGAGCAGGGCGTGCGCGAGCTGTTCCTGGTCAGCGAGAACTCGACGTCGTACGGCAAGGACCTCGGCGACCTCCGGCTGCTCGAGACGCTGCTGCCGTCGCTGGCCGAGGTGGACGGCATCGAGCGGGTGCGGGTGTCGTACCTGCAGCCGGCCGAGATGCGCCCCACGCTGGTCGACGCCATGCTGTCCACGCCCGGCGTCGTGCCGTACTTCGACCTGTCCTTCCAGCACGCCAGCACGCCGCTGCTGCGCCGGATGAAGCGGTTCGGCGGGACCGACTCGTTCCTGTCGCTGATCTCGTCGATCCGCGACCGGGTGCCGGGCGCGGGCGTCCGGTCCAACGTCATCGTCGGGTTCCCCGGCGAGACCGAGGACGACGTCGCCGAGCTGGAGTCGTTCCTCACCCAGGCCCGCCTCGACGTCGTCGGCGTGTTCGGCTACTCCGACGAGGACGGCACCGAGGCCGCGTCGTTCGACGGCAAGCTCGACGCCGACGAGATCTCCGAACGGGTCGAGCGCGTCGGCGACCTCGTCGAGGAACTGGTCGCCCAGCGCGCCGAGGACCGCGTCGGCGAGACGGTGTCGGTGCTGGTCGAGTCGGTGCTGCCGGACGGCCGGGTCGAGGGCCGGGCCGCGCACCAGGGTCCCGAGGTCGACGGCACCACCGTGGTGTCCGGCGTCAGCGCGGCCGTCGGCGACATCGTCACGGCCATCGTTACCGGCAGTGACGGCGCCGACCTGCTCGCCGTCCCCTAACCTTGCCCCGTGGCCGAACCGTCGACCTCTCCGCCCAGCCCGTGGAACATCGCCAACGCGCTGACGATTCTGCGGGTCGTGCTGGTGCCCTTGTTCGGCTGGCTGCTGCTGCGGCACGGAGGCGACGACGACGCGTCGCGGGTGGCCGCGTTCGTCGCGTTCGGCGTCGCTATGACGACCGACCGGCTCGACGGCGACCTCGCCCGGCGCCGCGGCCTGGTCACCGACTTCGGCAAGATCGCCGACCCGATCGCCGACAAGGCGCTCACCGGCATGGCGTTCGTCGGGCTGTCGCTGCTCGGTGAGCTGCCCTGGTGGGTGACGGTGATCGTGCTGGTGCGCGAGTGGGGCATCACCGTGCTGCGGTTCGCCGTCATCCGGTACGGCGTCATGGCGGCCAACCGCGGCGGCAAGCTGAAGACCGTCCTGCAGACGCTGGCGCTCGGCCTGTACATCCTGCCGCTGCCCGGCTGGTTCGACCCGATCGAGGGGACGGTCATGGCGGCCGCCGTCATCGTCACCGTCGTCACCGGCGTCGACTACGTGTTGTCGGCGATCCGGCTGCGGCGGAGCGCGACCCCGTGAGCGTCTCCGCCGCCTCGGTGGTGGCCCGGCTGGTCGACCGCGGGCTGACGGTCGCCGCGGCGGAGTCGCTGACCGGCGGGCTGGTGTGCGCCGCGCTGACGTCGGTGCCGGGGTCGTCCGCGGTGGTCCGGGGTGGGGTGGTCGTGTACGCGACCGCGTTGAAGGAGTCGCTGGCCGGGGTTCCCGCCGCGGTGCTCGCCGCGTCCGGCCCGGTGGCCGCGGACACCGCGGCGGCGATGGCCGCCGGCGTCCGGGAGCGGCTGGGCGCGTCCGTCGGCGTGGCGACGACGGGGGTGGCCGGGCCGGACCCGCAGGACGGTCACCCGCCGGGCACGGTGCACGTCGCGGCGGTCTCCGACGCCGGCGTGCGGGTGCGCTCGTTCACGGGCTCGTCGGCGCTGCGCGGCGATCGGGCCGAGGTCCGGGCGGCGACCGTGCACGCCGTTCTGGAGCTGTTGTCCGAGGTGTGAGATGCCGTCGCGGCGGCCGGGAATCCTGGGGTGTGGTGGGGCGTTTCAGACCGTGAGATGAATTCTTCTGTGCACCCCGTCGTTCCCGGCGAGGCTGAAAACGCAAACGTCCGAAACAGAAGGTACGGTGGACTCAAGCACAGTCGAGACGAATCGCGAGAGGGGTAGCCGATGGTTCTCATCAGACGGCTCGTCGGCGATGTCTTGAGGCGTCGCCGGATCGAGCAGGGCCGCACCCTTCGCGAGATCTCGGCCGCGGCGCGCGTGAGTCTCGGGTACCTGTCCGAGGTCGAGCGCGGCCGCAAGGAAGCGTCGTCCGAGCTGCTCGCGGCCATCTGCGAGGCGCTGGACCTCCCGATGTCCGAGGTGCTCCGCGAGGTCAGCGACGAGATGATGCGCGTCGAGGCGGCGGCGGTGGGTGCGCTCACCGAGCTGCGTCCCCGCGAGTCCGCCCGGCCACGCGACGTCGTCAGGGTCGGCTGACGCTGCTGCCGGAGTCGTCGCCGCGGTCGAAGCCTGCCCCGGAGTTCCGTGACGCCATGGCCCGCCTGGCGGGTGGTGTGGCGTTGCTCACGGTGCTCGATCCGGTCGGGCGCGACTGCGGCCTCACCGTCACCGCCGTGTCCTCGGTGTCGTTGGAGCCGCCGCTGGTGCTGGCGTGCGTCAAGAAGGACGGCTTCATCCACGACGCCCTCTTCGTCGCCGACGGCTGGTCGCTGTCGTTCCTGGCCGCCGACCAGCTGCCGCTGTCCGACTACGCCGCCCGCGAGCGCTACCCCGGGGCCCGCGACGACTTCTCGCCCTGGCCGACGCGCCGTGCGGCCCGCGGCGAACTGATCTTCACCGGCGCCGTCGCCGCCGTCGAGTGCGTCCCGTACTCCCTGGTCGACGCCGGTGACCACACCATCGCGCTGGGCCGCGTCACCGCCGTCGCCCGCGACGCCGACGGCGCCGTGCCGCTGGTTCACGTCGACCGGCGCTACTACGAGCCCGGCCCCGAGGTCGCCTGACGCGTCCGCGTTCAGCGGATGACGGGCGAGGCGGTCGGGCCGGAGCGCACCATGAACTTGTCGATCGACTCGATCGGCGCGAACCCCAGCGGCGCATACACCCCGTGCGCGTCGAGGGTGGCCAGCATCCAGCGCTCGACGGCGGCGTGTTCGGGGTGCTCCAGGACGGCGTTGACCAGGACTCTGGCCAGCCCCTTCCCGCGGTGCTCGGGCAGCACGAACACGTCCGCCAGCCACGCGAACGTCGCCCCGTCGCCGACGACGCGGGCGAACCCCGCCTGCGCGCCGTCCGGTGCGTAGAGGCCGACGCCGTCGGAGTGGCGCAGCGCCCGCTCTACCGTCTCGCGCGAACGGTGCTTACTCCAGTACGTCGTCAGCAGGAACCCGACGATGACGTCGATCTCGAGCCGCTCCGGGTCGTCGTCGACCTCGTAGCCGGCGTGCGTCGCGAGGATCATTCGGTCAGGCTACGACGCCCGGGTGCCCTCTTCGCACCGCGGCGCACTGGTCTGAGCCGTCTCGGCTGCGCGGACACAGCCCGCGGCCGGCGTGGTGAGAGCATCGGGCCGTGACGATCGACTACTTCCAGCGCGTCCGATGGACTCATGCGAACCCCGAGGATCCCGTGGTGCTCTGGGCGCACGTCGTCGATGGGTGGGAGGCGCGGAAGGTCGACGAGTTCGCCGACGGGCGTCTCGTTCGGGCGGACGCTGAGCACGAGACGGCCGGCACCAGGCTCGGCACGGCGCCGGTGCCACGGCCCGACGAGATCGCAGCGGATCCGCAGTTCGTTGTGGAGGTCGTGGATCGGGCAGCATTCGAGAGCGTTTGGCGGCGAGCTCTCGACGGGCCATGAGGCGTTCCTGCGGTCGTTGTCTCGAGTTCCTCCTCAGCCGCGCAGGCGCAGCCCCCGTGGCGTGACGTGGAAGCCGGCGGCGGTGAGGGCTTCGCCGAGGGGCGTGGCGGTGACCTGGGCGCCGTCGGCGCGTTCGACCCGCAGGGCGCCGAGCGCACCCTCGCGCACCGACAGCGCCAGCGCGTCGGCCGCGGCGCGGAGGCGGTCGGGCTCGTCGGTCCAGGACAGCAGCGTGCGGCCGCCGCGCTCGACGTAGAGGGAGAGCTCGCCGTCGATGAGCACGACCAGCGCGCCCGCCTTGCGGCCCGGCCGATGCCCCGCCGACCCCGACTCGCCGCGTTCCGGCCACGGCAGTGCCGCGCCGTACGGGTTGGCCGGGTCGGTCGCCGCCAGCACCAGCGCGCTGGCCGGCCGGGCGTCGTCGAGGTGGGAGAACGAGCGCAGCCGGTCGACCGCGCCGGGCGTGCCGAACTGCGCCGCGCCCAGGCCGGCGACGAAATAGCCGCGCCGGGCCCGGCCGGTGTCCTCGAACGCCGACAGCACGCGGTACGCCGCCGCGAACCCGCCGGGCAGCCGCTCGGCCTGCACCGCACCGCGCGTCACGACGCCGTGCCGGTCGAGCAGCGCCTCGGCGGCCGCGTGCGCCCGCCGCGTGGTGTCGGTGTCGCGGCCGGGCAGCAGCGACCACCGTCCGGCCGCCGCCGGGGGACCGGTGCGCGACGGCAGCGCCGGCCGCCCGCGCGCATACCGCGACCGCGGCCGGGCCGGCCGGGACCGGTGCGCCGGCCGCCCGGTCAGCAGCGACCGCAACGGCGCTAGCGTGTCGTTGGTGACCAGACCCGCCCACACCAGGTCCCACAGCGCCGTCGTCAGCGTCGCGTCCTCGGGTGGCGACGGCACCAGCGCCGTCACGGCGTCGCTGAGCTGGCGGAAGAAGTACGCTCCGCCGCCGTCGAGCGTCTCGAGCACGGCCGCGTGCAGCTCACCCTCGGCGTCGGCGAGGTCGACGTCGGGAAGGGTGAGGTGTGCGGCGTCGGCGAGGTGCAGTGACACCCACCCGTCCGACCCCGGCAGCGTGCCGTGCCCCGACCACACCACCTCGCCGGCCGCCGTCAGCTCGTCCAGCCAGGCCGGCGAGTAGCCCGCGACCCGGGCCGGCAGCACCAGCGACTCCAGCGCGCTGGCCGGCACCGCCGCCCCGCCCAGTTGCTCGACCACGCGCAGCACGCCGTCGGCGCCGCGCAGCGAACTGCCCACCGACTGCCACGCCGGCAGGAACCGCCCCAGCGTGGCGGCGTCGACCGGCTCGGCCTCCTTGCGCAGCGCCGCCAGCGACCGGCGCCGCAGCAGCCGCAGCACCTCGGCGTCGCACCACTCGGTGCCGGTGCGCCCGGGCCGCAGCTCACCCTCGACGACGCGGCCCTCGGCGGACAGCCGGCGCAGCGTCGACACGACCACCGCGACGCCCAGCCCGAACCGTTCGGCCGGCTCGGCCGCGTGGAACGGGCCGTGCGTGCGGGCGTACCGGGCCACGATGTCGCCGAGGGGGTCGGGCACCGGCGCCGTGAACGCGTCGTGCACCCCGCCGGGCAACGCCACGCCGAGTGCGTCGCGCAGCCGGGCGGCGTCCTCGACGACGGCCCACATCTCCTGGCCCGCGATGCGCACCGCGATGACCCGCCGCTGACGCACCAGCTCGTCGAGGTGCCCGGCGGCGTCGGCCGGCTCGACGGACCGCGCCGCCACCTCGTCGGACGTCAGCGGACCGAGCAGCCGCAGGAGGTCGGCCACCCCCTCGGCGTCGCGGGCCCGCCGTTCCGGCACCAGCCGCTGCAGCTCGGCCTCGGTGCGCTCGACCACCTCGAGGTCGAGCAGCTCGCGCAGCTCGGTCTGCCCGAGCAGCTCGGCCAGCAGCGCGGAGTCGAGCGTCAGCGCCTGCGCCCGCCGCTCGGCCAGCGGGGAGTCGCCCTCGTACATGAACGCCGCGACGTACCCGAACAGCAGCGACCGCGCGAACGGCGACGGCGTCGGCGTCTCGACCTCGACCACCTTGATCTGCCGGCCGGCCACGCGGCGCATGAGGTCGCGCAGGCCGTCGAGGTCGTAGACGTCCTGCAGGCACTCGCGCATGGTCTCGAGCAGCATCGGGAACGACCCGTACTTCGACGCGACCTGCAGCAGCTGCGCCGACCGCTGCCGCTGCTGCCACAGCGGCGACCGGCGGTCGGGGGAGCGACGGGGCAGCAGCAGCGCCCGGGCGGCGCACTCGCGGAACCGCGACGCGAACAGCGCCGACCCGCCGACCTCGCCGGTGACGATGTCGTCGAGCTCGTCGGGGTCGAGCACCACCAGCCGGGCGTCGGGAGCTTCGGTGCCGGACAGCTCGTCGACGCCGTCGAGGGTGTCGGGGATGCGCAGCACGATGCCGTCGTCGGCGTGAGCGGCCTGGACGTCGACGCCGTAGCGCTCGCGCAGCCGCGCCCCGATGGCCAGCGCCCACGGCGCGTGCACCCGCGCGCCGTACGGGGAGTGCACGATCAGCCGCCAGTCGCCGAGCTCGTCGCGGAACCGCTCGACCACCAGCGTGCGGTCGTCGGGCACGTGGCCGGTGGCCTCGCGTTGGTCGCGGACGTAGTCGAGGAGGTTGTCGACGGCCCATTCGTCCAGCCCGGCGCCGGCCGCCCGCTCGCGCGCCTTCGGCTCGGGCAGCTTGTTGATCTCGCGGACGAACCCGCCGACGGCCGCGCCCAGCTCGGCCGGGCGGCCCAGGGTGTCGCCGTGCCAGAACGGCAGCTTGCCCGGATGCCCGGGCGCGGGCGAGACCATGACGCGGTCGTGGGTGATGTCCTCGATGCGCCAGCTGGTGGCGCCCAGCGCGAACACGTCGCCGACCCGCGACTCGTACACCATCTCCTCGTCGAGCTCACCGACCCGCGCGCCGCCGCGGCGGGGATCGGAGCCGACCAGGAACACGCCGAACAGCCCGCGGTCGGGGATGGTGCCGCCGCTGGTGACGGCGAGCCGCTGGGCGCCCGGGCGGCCCTTGAGCACGCCGCCGGTGCGGTCCCAGACCAGCCGCGGCCGCAGCTCGGCGAACTCGTCGGACGGGTAGCGCCCGGCCAGCATGTCGAGGACGGCGTCGTACGACGACTGCGGCAGCGTGGCGAACGGGTGCGCCCGCCGGACCAGCGCCAGGAGGTCGTCGACCGGCCAGTCGTCCATGGCCACCATGGCCACGATCTGCTGGGCGAGGACGTCGAGCGGGTTGCGCGGCACGGTGAGCTGCTCGATCTGCCCGGACACCATGCGTTCGGCGACGACGGCGGTCTGCACGAGGTCGCCGCGGTACTTCGGGAACAGCACGCCGCTGGACACCGCACCGACCTGGTGGCCGGCCCGGCCGACCCGCTGCAGCCCGCTGGCCACCGACGGCGGCGACTCGACCTGCACGACGAGGTCGACCGCACCCATGTCGATGCCGAGCTCGAGGCTGCTGGTGGCGACGACGGCCGGCAGCCGGCCGGACTTGAGGTCGTCCTCGATGAGCGCCCGCTGCTCCTTGCTGACCGAGCCGTGGTGCGCCCGGGCGATGGTGGCCGCGGCGCCGTGCGACGAGCCGGCCTGCGCCATCAGCGACGCGGGCGGCGGATGCTGCGTGATCGGCTTCTCGTCGGCCGGACGGTCCTCGGCGCGCTCGGTCGCGATCTCGTTCAGCCGCGCCGTCAGCCGCTCGGCCAGCCGCCGCGAGTTGGCGAACACGATGGTGGACTCGTGCTGTTCGACGAGGTCGACGACGCGCTGCTCGACGTGTGGCCAGATGGACGCGTTGCCGCCGTCGCCGTCCTCGTCGAACCCCACCGGGGCCGGGACCGGCGGCGCGACGGCGTCGAGTTCGTCGAGGTCGGGCACGGGGACGACGACCTTGAGATCCCACCGCTTCTCGCTGGGCGGCGTGACCACCTCGACCGGATGGCTGCCGCCGAGGAACCGGGCCACCTCCTCGATGGGGCGGACCGTCGCCGACAGCCCGATGCGCTGGGCCGGGCGTTCCAGCAGCGCGTCGAGCCGTTCCAGCGACAGCGCCAGGTGCGCGCCCCGCTTGCTGCCCGCGACCGCGTGCACCTCGTCGACGACGACCGTCTCGACGTAGCGCAGCGACTCGCGCGCCTGCGACGTGAGCAGCAGGAACAGCGACTCGGGGGTGGTGATGAGGATGTCGGGCGGGTGTTTGGCGAACCGGCGCCGCTCGTCGGCCGGGGTGTCGCCGGTGCGCACGCCGACGCTGATGCCCGGTGACGGCACGCCCAGCCGGGCCGCGGCGTGCCCGATGCCGGCCAGCGGCGAGCGTAGATTGCGCTCGACGTCGACCGTCAGCGCCTTCAGCGGCGAGACGTAGAGGACACGGCAGCGGTGGGTGGGGTCGTCCGGTTCCGGCTCGGAGGCCAGCCGGTCGAGCGCCCACAGGAAGGCCGCGAGCGTCTTGCCTGACCCCGTCGGCGCCACCACCAGCGCGTTGTGGCCGGCCGCGACCGACCGCCAGGCGCCCTCCTGCGCCGCCGTGGGCGCGGCGAACGACCCGGCGAACCACGCGCGGGTGGCCGGGCCGAACAGGTCGAGGACGTCGTTCATGGACCCATCATCGCGCGACCCACCGACAAGGTCGGCGCGGTCGCGGGTGAGGGATACTGACGTGGTGCGGTTGACGGACTTCTGGGAGCGGATGGAGCACCAGCTGGGCTCCTCCTACGCCGACTCATGGGCGCGCGACTACGTCATCGAGGGCCTCGGCGGGCGCACGGTGCACCAGGCGCTCGCGGCGGGCGAGGACACCAAGGTGGTCTGGCGCGCCGTCTGCGAGGCGCTGCGGCTGCCGCCGAGCGAGCGCTGACCGCCCGGGCCGAAACTCGGATGCCGGTTGTCGGTATCGGGAGGTAGCGTCCCGAGATGTGACGACCGACCAGCCGATGATCACCGCCCACCGCCTCACCAAGCGGTTCGGCGGCTTCACCGCGGTCGACGCCATCGACGTCGAGGTGCGGCGGGGTGAGGCGTTCGGGTTCCTCGGCCCGAACGGCGCGGGCAAGTCGTCGACCATGCGCATGATCGGCTGCGTGTCGCCGCCGTCCGACGGCAGCCTGCGCATCCTCGGCATGGACCCAGGGAGGGACGGGCCGGCCATCCGGGCCCGGCTGGGGGTGGTGCCGCAGCGCGACACCCTCGACGAGGAGCTGACGGTACGCGAGAACATCCTCGTGTACGGCCGCTACTTCGGGCTGTCGCGGGCGCACGTGCGGGCCAAGGCCGACGAGCTGCTCGAGTTCGCCCAGCTCACCGAGCGTGCCGACAGCGTCGTCGAGCCGTTGTCCGGCGGCATGAAACGGCGGCTGACCATCGCGCGGTCGCTGGTCAACGACCCCGAGCTGCTCCTCCTCGACGAACCCACCACCGGCCTCGACCCGCAGGCGAGGCACGTCCTGTGGGATCGCCTGTTCCGGCTGAAACGCTCGGGCGTCACGCTGGTCCTCACCACGCACTACATGGACGAGGCCGAGCAGCTGTGCGACCGCCTGGTCGTCATGGACGGCGGCCGCATCGTCGCCGAGGGGTCGCCGCGCGAGCTCATCGCGCTGCACGCCACCCGCGAGGTGCTCGAACTGCGCTTCGCCGACGACGACCACGCGCCGTACGCCGCCAAGCTCACCGACCTCGCCCAGCGCGTCGAGGTGCTGCCCGACCGCCTGCTCCTCTACACCGACGACGGCGACGCCACCGCCGCCGCGGTGCAGCAGCGCGGGCTCCAGCCGCTGTCGGTCCTGGCCCGCCGCGCGACGCTCGAGGACGTGTTCCTGCACCTCACCGGCCGGACGCTGGTCGACTGATGGCGACGACGCACGCGCAGCCTCGCGAGGGGCGCATGGCCGGCCGGGCGTTCGCGTACTGGCTCACGAACTACCGCCGGGTGTGGCAGGGCACCATCATCAGCGGCTTCCTCGGGCCGCTGTTCTTCCTGGTCGCCATGGGTTTCGGGCTCGGTTCACTGGTCGACGGCGGCGGACTGGGCGCGCCCGGGTACGTCGAGTTCATCGCGCCCGGCATCCTCGCCGCGCAGGCCATGCAGACCGCCGTCGGCGAGTCGACGTTCCCGGTCATGGGCGCGCTGAAGTGGCAGCGTCAGTACCACGCCATGCTGGCCGCGCCGCTGGGCGTCACCGACCTCGTCCTCGGACACGTCGCGTTCGTCGCCATGCGGGTGGCCATCACCAGCGTCGCGTTCGCCGTCGTCGCCGTCGCGCTGGGCGCCGTCACGTCCTGGTGGGTGCTGCTGGCGGTGCCGGCGGCCATCCTCACGGGGCTCGCGTTCACCACGCCGGTCTTCGCGTTCGCCGCCCGGCAGGACAACGACGCCGGCTTCAACGTGCTGTTCCGGTTCATCGTCATGCCGATGTTCCTGTTCTCCGGCACGTTCTTCCCGGTCTCGCAGCTGCCCGCCGTCCTGGAGGCGGCCGCCTGGGTGACGCCGCTGTGGCACGGGGTGGAGCTGTGCCGCGGCCTGGTCCTCGGCACGGCCACGGCGGCCGGCTCGCTCGGGCACGTCGCCTACCTGGCGCTCTGGGCCGTGGGCGGGCTGTGGCTGGCGTTCGCGAGCTTCCGGAAGCGGCTGGTCACATGAGCGCCCTCGCCGCCGTCGCCCGCGCGCTGCCCATTCCGGCCGGCGCGGGGCTGGCCCGCACGCTGATCGAACGCAACGCCCGCGCGTTCCGGCACGGCTGGGTCACGCTGGTCAGCGGCGTCTTCGAGCCGATCTTCTACCTGTTCTCACTCGGCGTCGGACTCGGCGCGCTCATCGGCGACGTCGACGCCGGCGGCGGGCGCATGGTCGAGTACGCCGCCTACGTCGCGCCGGCCATGATGGCGGCCGCCGCCATGAACGGCGCCGTGTTCGATTCCACGTTCAACCTGTTCTTCAAGCTCAAGTACGCCAAGCTGTACGACTCCGTGCTGGCCACGCCGCTCGGGCCGCGCGACGTCGCCGTCGGCGAGATCGGGTGGGCGCTGCTGCGCGGGCTGCTGTACTCCACGACGTTCCTGATTGTGGCCGCGGCCGCCGGCGTCGTGCACTCGTGGTGGGCGCTGCTGGCGCTGCCCGCGGCCAGCCTCATCGGGCTCGCGTTCGCCGCCGTCGGCATGTCCGTCACCACGTATCTACGCAGCTGGCAGGACTTCGACTACATCCAGCTGGCGCTGCTGCCGATGTTCCTGTTCTCGGCCACGTTCTATCCGTTGTCGACGTACGACGAGTCGATCCGGTGGATCGTGCAGGCGACGCCGCTCTACCACGGCGTCGCGATGATCAGGGACCTCATGCTCGGCGACGTCGCGTGGGGCATCCTTGCCCACGTGGCGTATCTCGCGGTCATGGGACTCATCGGCGTGCTGTTCGCGGCCCGGCGCATCGAACGGCTGCTGCTGCGGTGAGCGACGTGGGAGACGCCGGCGGGGCCGGCGGGGCTGGTTCGCTCGGTGACGCCGTCGCGGCCGGTGGGGCCGTCCCGTCCGACCAGGCCGTTCAGGCCGTCCAGCGGCAGACCGTGCGGACGCTCGTCGCCAGTCAGGTCGCCGGCGGGCTCGGCGTGTCCGCGGCCATCGCCGTCGGCGCCGTCGTCGTCACCGACGTGTTCGGCCGCGACGACCTCTCCGGCCTCGTGCAGAGCGCGCAGGTGCTCGGCGCGGCGCTGCTGGCCATGCCGGCGGCGTCGCTGGCGATGACCTACGGGCGACGCGTCGGGCTCGGCGTCACGTATGTGCTCGGCGCCGTGGGCGCGCTGATCGCGGTCGTCGCCACCGAGCTGGAGCTTTTCCCGCTGCTGCTGCTCGGCACGGCGTTGCTGGGCGGCGGGACGGCGGCCGGGCTGCAGGCCCGCTACGCCGCCACCGACCTCGCGCCGGCCGCCGGGCGGGGCCGCGCGCTCTCCGTCGTCGTCTGGTCCACGACGGTGGGCGCGGTGGCCGGGCCGAACCTCGCCGGGCCGTCCGGCGACCTCGCGTCGGCGCTGGGCATCGAGCCGCTGGCCGGGCCGTTCCTCATCGGCGCCGTGGTGCTCGGGCTGGGCGGGCTGGTGATCCTGGCGCGGCTGCGGCCCGACCCGCTGCTGACGGCGCGCCGCCGGGGCAGTGCGTCCGGCCATCCGCCCGTACGGCGCCGGGGCGTGCTTCGTGCCGGGTGGACGGCCATCGCGGCCAGCCCGCCCGCGGTGCTCGGGCTGCTCGCCATCGTCGTCGGGCACACCGTCATGGTGACGGTCATGGTCATGACGCCGGTGCACATGACGCACGGCGGCGCCTCGATCTCCGTCATCGGCTTCGTCATCAGCGTCCACGTGGCCGGCATGTACGCGCTCTCGCCGGTCATGGGCTGGCTGGCCGACAACGTCGGCCGGGTGCCGGTCATCCTGGGCGGCGTCATCGTGCTGCTCGGGTCGGTGGCGCTGGCGGGGACGGCGCACGAGGGGCACTCGCCGGGTCTGACGGCCGGGCTGTTCCTGCTCGGCCTCGGGTGGTCGGCGTGCATGGTGGCGGGCTCGACGCTGCTGACCGACGCCGTCGAGGTGGCCGAGCGGCCGGCCGTGCAGGGCGCGTCCGATCTGCTGATGGGCCTTGCGGCGGCCGGCGGGGGAGCGCTGGCCGGGGTCGTCGTCGGGTCGTACGGGTACGGCGTGCTGAACGCCGCCGCGGCCGGCCTGCTGGCCGTCCCGGTCATCGCGATGCTGATTCCGGCGTGTCGCTCGCTCTCGAACACCCGTTCGGCATAGAGTCGCTTCTGTCCACACCGGCGAGCTGTCGGCGCGGTTGTCCACAGGTCCGGGAATTCGTTCTCGATCTTGTCAGTGGCACCGCGTAACGTCTCCGGCGATGACCAAGAAAACGCAGGGCCGTGCGCCGGCCCGTCGACCCCAGGTGGTGCCCATGGCTGTTTCCGCGGACCGCGACAAGGCGCTCGAAGCCGCGCTCGCGCAGATCGAGCGCTCGTTCGGCAAGGGCTCGGTGATGCGGCTGGGCGAGGAGGCCCGGGTCCCCATCGAGGTGATCCCCACCGGCGCCATCTCCCTCGACGTCGCGCTCGGCATCGGCGGGCTGCCGCGCGGCCGGGTGATCGAGGTGTACGGCCCCGAGTCCTCCGGTAAGACCACCGTCGCGCTGCATGCGGTGGCCAACGCCCAGCGCGCCGGCGGCGTCGCGGGCTTCATCGACGCCGAGCACGCGCTCGACCCCGACTACGCGAAGGCGCTGGGGGTCGACACCGACTCCCTGCTCGTCTCCCAGCCCGACACCGGTGAGCAGGCGCTCGAGATCGCCGACACCCTCATCCGCTCCGGCGCCCTCGACATCATCGTCGTCGACTCGGTGGCGGCGCTGGTGCCCAAGGCCGAGATCGAGGGCGAGATGGGCGACAGCCACGTCGGCCTGCAGGCCCGGCTGATGAGCCAGGCGCTGCGGAAGATCGCCGGCGCGCTGAGCCAGTCCAAGACCACCGCCATCTTCATCAACCAGCTGCGCGAGAAGATCGGCGTGTTCTTCGGCTCGCCCGAGACCACCACCGGCGGCAAGGCGCTGAAGTTCTACGCCTCCGTCCGCCTCGACGTCCGCCGCATCGAGACGCTCAAGGACGGCACCGACGCGGTCGGCAACCGCACCCGCGTCAAGGTGGTCAAGAACAAGGTGGCCCCGCCGTTCAAGCAGGCCGAGTTCGACATCATCTACGGCGAGGGCATCAGCCGCGAGGGCGGCCTCATCGACCTCGGCGTCGAGCAGAGCATCGTGCGCAAGTCCGGTGCCTGGTACACGTACGAGGGCGACCAGCTGGGGCAGGGCAAGGAGAACGCCCGCAACTTCCTCAAGGACAACCCCGACCTCGCCGACGAGATCGAGAAGAAGATCAAGGAGAAGCTCGGCGTCGGCCCGAAGCTCGACGCCGCCGTCGAAGAGGCGCCGGTCGACTTCTGAGCTGGTCATGGTGAGCAGCAACGCCGGGCGGTCGCGGCGCGGCCGCCCGGAACCCCCTGAGCGGCGCGACGGCGCCGAGCACGGTCCCGAGGGTGAAGGCGGGCACGGGCCCCGCGCCTCCCGCGCGGGCGGCCGTGGAGGTCGCGGGGGTCGCGGGGGTCGCGGAGGGGACGGCGGCGGTTCCGAGGGCGGCCCCGGCGGCGGTTTCGGGGCGCCCGGTGGCGGTTTCGGGGCGCCTGGTGGCGGTTCCGGAGCCTCCGGCGGAGGTTCGAGGGCGCCCGGCGGTACGGAGCCGCGCGAGCTCGATCCCGACGCCGATCCGGAGTCGGTGGCGCGGACGGTCGCGCTGAACCGGTTGTCGGTCGCGCCGCAGACCCGGGCCCAGCTCGACGCGGCCATGGCGCGCAAGGGCGTGCCGGAAGAGGTCCGCGACGGCGTGCTCGACCGTTTCACCGACGTCGGCCTGGTCGACGACGCGGCGTACGCGCGGGCGTGGGTCGAGTCCCGCCACGCGGGTCGCGGCCTGGCCCGTCGCGCCCTCGGCTACGAGCTGCGCAAACGCGGCGTCGAGCCCGCCGTCGCCGACGACGCGGTCGAGACGCTCGATCCCGAGCAGGAGGCGGCGACCGCCCGGGCCCTTGTCGCCGCACGGCTGCCGAGCACCCGGCGGCTCGACCCGGTCGCCCGCACTCGCCGGCTCACCGGCCTGCTGGCGCGCAAGGGCTACCCGCCCGGCCTCGCCTTCCGCGTGGTCCGCGAAGCCCTCGAATCCGACGGCGTCGACGGCGTCGATCTCCCCGACGACTTCCTCGCCGACTGACGCCACCGACCCGGCCGACGAGAGTTCAGCAGCCGAAGGCTGAGCGGCACGAGGGGTGGCCGGGAAAGGGAACGGCAGAGCGGGGAACGGGCCGGCGCGCGAACGGTGTGGGAACGGCGGCGCGGCGGACGGTGGCGCGGCACTCGGCAGCGCGGGGAGCGGGCGCAGCCGATGAGGGCGAGGCGCGGCGGAGGGCGACCCGGTGCGTGACCGGACGAGGCGAACCGGCGGAGACGACCCGCGGATTCGGCATCGTCGCAGCGCACAGGGGCGAAAAGGGGGCGTGGCACGCGTTCCCGCTGCTTGACCGGCTGTACACCCTTACGTAACCTCAATTCCAAAGGTGGAGAACAACTCCGCGACCGCGGATCGGACATAGTGAACATGGCAACGCTCGACACCACAGCACCGTCGAGGCCGGCGCAGGGCAGGCCGAAGCGGCTCGTGGAGGTGTGCGTGCCGCAGCGTTGATGCGGTACGTCGGTGGTTCGAGGGCTCGCATCGTCCGCGGTGCGGGTGCGGTCGTGGTGCGGTTCCCGCCATCAGCCGGTCTGCCTGCGCAGACCGCGATATGTGAGGGAGCCCGCCGATGAACACCGGAACGGCAATTCTGCTGGTCGGACTGGTGGTCGTGGCGCTACTGGCCGTAGCGCTCTACGCCTTGTTCACCCGGCTCCGCGGCGTCGAGGGCACGCGCGCCAACTCCGCTGAGCTGTTCGCACAGATCGAAGCCGACTCCGTGCGGCTGCGGTCGGCCGCCCAGAGTGAGGCCGACGACGTCAGGGCGAAGGCCCGGCGCGAGGCCGACGAACTGAGGGCGGCCGCTGCCGACGAAGCCAACGAGCTGAAGAACCGCGCCGCCGCCGAGGCCGAGAAGGCCCGCGAGCGCGCCGACCAAGCCGGCGCCGACCTGCGCGAGCAGCGCGCCGACCTCGACCGCCGCGAGCAGCGGCTGGTCGAACGCGAAGAACGCGTCACCGCCGACACCCAGTCGCTCGAGCAGCGGCTGCAGGAGGTCGAGACCCAGGCCGCCGAACTGGCCGGCCGCACCGAGGAACTGACGGCGCTCGAGGCCGAACGCCGCGCCGTCCTGGAACGGACCGCCCAGCTGACCGCCGACCAGGCGAAGGCCGAACTCGTCGCCGCCGTCGAGGACGAGGCCAAGCGCGCCGCCGTCATGCGGGTCCGCGACATCGAGAAGGAAGCCAACGAGAACGGCCAGGCCCGGGCCCGCGAGATCATCACGCTCGCCATCCAGCGGCTCGCGTCCGAGCAGACGGCCGAGTCGGTGGTGTCGGTGCTGCACCTGCCGGGCGACGAGATGAAGGGCCGCATCATCGGCCGCGAAGGCCGCAACATCCGCGCGTTCGAGCAGGTCACCGGCGTCAACCTGATCATCGACGACACGCCGGAGGCGGTGCTGCTGTCGTGCTTCGACCCGGTCCGCCGCGAGGTCGCCCGGCTGACGCTGGAAGAGCTGGTGCTGGACGGGCGCATCCACCCGCACCGCATCGAGGAGCAGTACGAGAAGAGCAAGGCCGAGGTCGAGGCGCTGTGCGTGCGCGCCGGCGAGGACGCGCTGGTCGAGGTCGGCGTCACCGACATGCACCCCGACCTCGTCTCGCTGCTCGGCCGGCTGCGCTACCGCACGTCGTACGGGCAGAACGTGCTCAAGCACCTGATCGAGTCGGCGCACCTGGCCGGCATGATGGCCGGCGAGCTCGGTCTCGACGTGAAGCTGACGAAGCGGTGCGCGCTGCTGCACGACATCGGCAAGGCGCTCACGCACGAGGTCGACGGCAGCCATGCGCTCATCGGCGCCGAGATCGCCCGCCGCTACGGCGAGAACGACGACGTCGTGCACGCCATCGAGGCGCACCACAACGAGGTCGAGCTGCGGACGGTCGAAGCGGTGCTGACGCAGGCCGCCGACGCCATCTCCGGTGGCCGGCCGGGCGCCCGCCGCGAGTCGCTGGAGGCGTACGTCAAGCGGCTGGAGCGGCTCGAGGAGATCTCCATGAGCCACGACGGCGTCGAGAAGGTCTTCGCCATGCAGGCCGGCCGCGAGGTGCGGGTCATGGTGCTGCCCGACGTCGTCGACGACATCCAGGCGCAGGTGCTGGCCCGCGACATCGCCAAGCAGGTCGAGGAGGAGCTGACCTACCCCGGCCAGATCCGCATCACCGTCGTCCGCGAGTCCCGCTCGACGGAGTTCGCGCGGTAGGCCGAGCGGGGTAGGCCACGTGGTCGGCCAACCAGGAGATCAGACGGAGACGCCGGTGGCGGTCGAGCCGCCGATGGCCGCGTCGTCGGCCTTGGCCACGCCGCCGGCCGCCTTCGACGTGCCGCGCCGCTCGAGGTAGACGGCCAGTCGCGACAGCGTGAAGTTGACGGCGATGTAGATGGCCGCGCCCACCACGAAGAACTGGAACCAGTACCTCTGCCCGAAGAACTGGGTGTTCAGCTGCAGCCGTCGCAGCAGCTCGGCGTAGCCGATGATGAACCCGAGCGAGGTGTCCTTCAGCAGCACGACCAGCTGGCTGACCAGCGACGGCAGCATGCGGCGCACGGCCTGGGGGAGCAGGACCGTGAACAGCGTCTGCCAGCGACTCAGCCCGATGGCGTAGCTGGCCTCGGACTGCCCCTTCGGCAACGACACGATGCCGGCCCGCAGGATCTCGGCGAAGATCGCGCTGTTGTAGATGACCAGCCCGAACACGACGCCCCAGAAGATCGGCAGGCCGATCGCGATGACGCCGAAGAACATCAGCAGCACGACCGGCAGGCCGCGGAAGAACTCGATGACGGTGGTGACGGGCCAGCGCACCCACCGCGTGCCGGACATCCGCAGCACCGCGAGCAGCACGCCCGCCGCCAGCGCGATGACGGCGGCGATGCCGGCCGCCCGCAGCGTCGCGCCCAGGCCGTCGACCAGCAGCGACGTCCACACGTCGTTCGCGGTCTGGTTCAGCGGCGGGTCGGTGAAGATCTGCCAGCGCTCCGGGTCCCACTGGTCGCGGGAGTCGAGCTGCCGGTAGGCGAGGTAGCCGAGGCCGAGCACGAACAGGGCGCCGATGATCGAGTAGATCGTCGTCCGGCGCCGCGTGCGGGGCCCGGGGGCGTCGTACAGGATGGAGCTCATCGGGCGAACGCCACCTTCCGCTCGACGTAGCCGGCGAGGATTCCGGCCGGGATGGTGATGACCAGATAGCACGCCGCGACGCCCAGCAGGACGGCGATGACGTCGGTCGGGTGCGCGTTGGCCAGCTGCTTGCCGACGCCGAACAGCTCGGCGACGAAGAACCCGCCCGCGACGGAGCTGTTCTTCGTCAGCGCGATGAAGATGTTGATCAGCGGCGGGATGACGGTGCGGAACGCCTGCGGCAGCACCACCAGCCGCAGCGTCTGCGGGAACGTCAGGCCGATGGCGCGCGACGCCTCGGCCTGGCCCAGCCCGACGCTGTTGATGCCGGAGCGCACCGCCTCGCACACGAACGCCGCCGTGTACGTCGACAGCGCCACCACGGCGGGGGCGAAGAAGTCCGACGGCGTCCAGCCCAGCTGCGGCGCCACGAACACGAAGAAGATGAAGACCAGCGTGAGCGGGGTGTTCCGCACGATCTCGACGTACGCGGTGCCGAACCAGCGCAGCGTCGGCACCGGCGACACCCGGAAGGCGCCGAGGATCGTCCCCACCACCAGCGCGATGGCGGCGGACAGCAGGGTGAGCGCGAGTGTGGTGGTGAACCCCTCCCAGTAGAGCGGGAGCTCGTCGATCACGGTGTCCATCGGGCAGCCCTTCTCGGACGGTCGGACTCAGAACGGATGGACCGCCGCCAGGCGTTGGCGGCGGTCCATCCGATACGGGCCGTCAGTAGCGGTCGACCTGCGGCGGCTCCGGCGTGTCGAGGACCGCGCCCGCGGTCTCCTCCCACGCCTCGGCCCAGCGGCCGTCCTCGTAGGACGCCTCGAGGACGTCGTTGATCCAGTTGCGGAACTCGGTGTCGCCGAGCGCGAGGCCGATGCCGTACGGCTCTTCCGTGAAGGTGTCGCCGACCAGCTTGAACTCGCCCGGGTTCTGGTCGACGAAGCCGGACAGGATGACGTTGTCGGTGGTGACGGCGTCGACCTGGCCGTTGCGCAGCGGCTCGAGGCAGTCGGAGTAGGCGCCGGTCGGGAACAGCACCGCCTCGGGGTAGTTGGTGCGGATGTTCTCGGCCGGCGTGGAGCCTTCGACCGAGCAGACGTTGCGGCCGGCGAGGTCGTCGGGGCCGTTGATGTCCTCGTTCGACTCGAGCACCATGATCGTCTGGCCGGCGTTGAAGTACGGGCCGGCGAAGTCGACCAGCTGCTTGCGCTCGTCGTTGATCGTGTAGGTGGCCACGACGATGTCGACCTGGCCGTCCTGGATGAACGGCTCGCGGTTGGCGGAGACCGTCTCGACCCAGTTGATGTTGTCTTCGCTGATACCGAGCTCGCTGGCGATGATCTTGGCGATCTCGACGTCGAAGCCGACGGGCGTGCCGTCGGGGCCGACCAGGCCGAACAGCGGCTGGTCGAACTTGGTGCCGACGGTGATCTCGCCGGCCTCGGCGAGCTCGGCCATCGTGCTGCCCTCGGGGAAGTCGCCGGCCTCGGCGGTCGGCTCGGAGCCGCCGTCGCCGCCGTCGTCACCGTCGTCGTCGCCGCAGGCGGCCAGCACGAGCGTCGCGCTCAGCGCCGTCGCGGCCAGCGCGCTGAAGCGGCGCAGTCTGGGTCGGGTGGTACGCATGGTGTTTCTCCTCTGGTTACTTCGACGCTCAGTGAGTCAGGATCTTGCTGAGGAAGTCGCGGGCGCGGTCACTCTGGGCGTTCGTGAAGAACTCCTCCGGGGTGGCCTCTTCGACGATGCTGCCGGCGTCCATGAAGACGACGCGGTTGGCGGCGCGCCGGGCGAAGCCCATCTCGTGGGTGACGACGATCATCGTCATGCCGTCGTGAGCGAGGGCCGTCATGACGTCGAGCACCTCCTTGATCATCTCCGGGTCGAGCGCCGATGTGGGCTCGTCGAACAGCATGACCTTGGGCTTCATGGCCAGCGCCCGGGCGATGGCGACGCGCTGCTGCTGGCCGCCGGACAACTGGGCGGGCAACTTGCGAGCCTGGTCGGCGACGCCGACGCGGTCGAGCAGCTCCATGGCCGTCTTCTCCGCCTCGGACTTCCTGACGCCCTTGGCCTTGACGGGGCCCAGCGTGACGTTCTGCAGCACCGTCTTGTGCGCGAACAGGTTGAACGCCTGGAACACCATGCCGACGTCGGCGCGCAGCCGGGCCAGCGCCTTGCCCTCGGCCGGCAGTGGCCGGCCGTCGACGGCGATGCTGCCGGAGTCGATGGTCTCCAGGCGGTTGATGGCCCGGCAGAGCGTCGACTTGCCCGAGCCGGACGGCCCGATGACGACGACCACCTCGCCGCGGGCGACGCTGAGGTCGATGTCGCGCAACACGTGCAGCGCGCCGAAGTGCTTGTTGACGCCGCGCAACTCGACCAGCGGCCCGCCGGCCGTCTCGACGCTCATGGACTCACACCACCACCTTCACGACGATCCCGGGACAAGCGTCAACGGTATGGGGGAGAAGACCGCCTGTCATGCCCTTTGAGCTGCGGTTGAGGTCACCTCTTGATAACGAACTGGTGACTGCGCGCGTGACTGCTCGCGTCGGCGCCGAAACCTCAGCACCTGCTCAACACGGGTTCACCCCGCGACCGGGCACTGCTTGCATGCGGGTGCGGGGACAGCCCCATCGAGGAGGTTCCATGACGACGAGACGTGGCCGCGTGCGCGCGGCGCTGGCCGGGCTGGCGGCAGCGGCGACGACCGCAGGCTTGCTGGCCACCGCGGCGACGGCGACGGCGGCCGAGGAGCCGCCGCTGACCGGCTTCGAGCTGCGCGACGGCGCGAGCTGGACGACGTTCGCCGAGGAGCAGACCTATCTGGAGCAGCTCGACGCGCTGTCGGACCGGCTGGAGATCGAGCCGATCGGCACCACGCTGCAGGGCCGGCCGCTGCACCTGGCCCGCATCGGCAACCCGGCGCCGGCGCCGGTGGACGAGCTGGACGGCGAGAAGACGGTGTTCATCGTGTGCAGCCAGCACGGGAACGAGCCGGCCCCGCGGGAGATGTGCCTGCAGGAGATCCGCGACCTCGCGTTCACCGATGACCCGGAGCTGCTGGAGTTCCTGCGGACGACGACGGTGCTGGTGGTGCCGACGGCGAACCCGGACGGCCGCGAGGCGAACACTCGCGGCAACGCGAACGGCACCGACATCAACCGCGACCATCACTACCTGGAGGAGCTGGAGTCGCAGGCGATCGGCCGCGTGCTGCGCGACCTCCGGCCGACGATCGCGTGGGACGCGCACGAGATGGGTTCGCGGACGCTGGACTTCGCGATGCTGTGGCCGCGCAACCTGAACGTCGACGACCCGCTGCGGGCGCTCTCCGGCGAGCTGGCGCAGAGCATGCGCGACGTGCTGGAGGACGAGGACTACGTCGTCGACTGGTACACGTCGAACACCGAGGGCGACGAGCGGATCTTCCGTAACGTCGCGGGCCTGCGCGGCGGCGTCGGCCTGCTGACGGAGAGCAGCACGGCCAACCCGCCGCTGGAGCGGGTCCGGATGCAGGAGCTCGGCTTCTACTCGACGCTGGACTTCGCCATCCAGAACGGCGACGAGGTGCAGGCGGCGATCGACGCGGCGCGGGCGAACGAGCTGGTGAAGGGTGCGTCGGCGGCGCCGGTGTTCTGGGGCGGGCAGGACAACCGGCCGCCGGCGCCGGAGGAGATCCTGTCCCCGGCCGCCTGCGCGTACGTGCTCACCGACGAGCAGCTGGCCGCGACCGAGCTGCACCGCGACCTCTTCCGCGTCGACGACTACGACTCGGGCCGCGGCTTCGTCCCGATGGCGCAGGAGTCCCGGCCGATCGTCCCGCTGCTGTTCGACGGCGACGCGCGCTACCCGATCGTCGAGGCGCGGCGGGAGTACCCGGACCTGCGCGGCACCGTGGTCGTCGGCGACGTGGACACCGGCGTGCCCAACGCGACGCTGGCCGACGGCTGCACCGTCAACAACCGGATCCAGGAGGACGCCGAGTGGCGGAACCACGGCGAGTTCGTCCGGCACGTCACGGCGGTGGTGAACGAGCTGCGCGCCGACGGCGTGCTGTCCGGCCGCGAGGGCGGCGTCATCGTCCGGACGGCGGCGCGGTCGGACGTCGGCTAGTCATCCGCTGAGTCGCTGGACGCCGCCGAGACCGCAGCTCGGCGGCGTCCAGCCCGGTCAAGGCCACTGTCAGGTGGTGTGTGATATGGCATCATAAGCCGCAGATCGTCCCGCCGATCCCCGGAGCGTGAGCCGATGCGCGTGGTGCTGGTCGAGGACGACAACCACGTGGCCGGCGCGCTGGCCGCGGTACTCACGCGGCACGGCTACGACACCGTCCGGGCCGAGGACGCGGCGGCCGCGATGCGCGCCGTCGACAGCGGCACCGACATGGTGCTGCTCGACCTCGGGCTGCCCGACCTCGACGGGCTGGAACTGTGCCGGCGCATACGCCGGGTGTCCGACGTCCCGGTCATCATGGTGACGGCGCGCTCGCAGGTGAACGCGCGGGTCAAGGGCCTGCAGGTGGGCGCCGACGACTACCTGGTGAAGCCGTACGACGTCCGCGAGCTGATCGCGCGGATGAGCGCCGTCGAGCGACGCGGCCGGTCGCGGGCCGGCCCGGGCAGCGCGCTGGTGCGGGTGGGCGACGTCGTCATCGACCTCGCCGCGCGCCGGGTCGAGGCGGGCTCGCGTCCGGTCGCGCTCACCAAGAAGGAGTTCGACGTCGTCGCGCTGCTGGCCCGGCACCCGGGCGTCGCGCTGCCGCGCGAGCGGATCCTGCGCGAGGTCTGGCAGACCAGCTGGCGCGGGCTGGGCCGCAGCCTCGAGGTGCACGTCGCCTCGATCCGGCGCAAGCTCGGTCCCGACGACGTCATCGAGACCGTCCGCGGCGTCGGCTACCGCCTGGCCTCGCGGTAGCCGCGGGTGCGCGCCCGGCTGATCGCGGTGCTCGTCGTCCCGCTGGCCGCCCTGCTCGTCGTGCTGGGGGTCGCCTACGCCCGGAGCCTCTCCGACGCCGGTCACCAGCAGCTCTACCTCGACCGGCTGGCCGACGCGAACCTGTTCGTCGCGACGGCCCGGCAGGCGTTCGCGGCCGGCGACCCGCAGCTGGTCGACCGCGAGCTGGACCGCTACCGCGACGTCTACGGCATCGAGGCCGCCGTGCTCGACAACACCGGCGGCATCTGGGCCACCAACGGGCTGCGCGTCGACGACCTCGGGGTGCCGCGGCAGCGGGTGGTCGACGCGGCGCTGTCGGGCCGCTCGGACAGCACGCTGGACGAGATGTCGCCGTGGTCGTCGGGTGAGCTGCTGGTGGCCGAGCCGGTGTTCGACAGCGGCGACCTGCTCGGCGCCGTCGTCACGTCGTCGAGCAGCCGGCAGCTGGCCGAGCAGCACCGGCGGCAGCTGAGCGTCCTGCTGCTCGGCGGCCTCGCCGCGCTGGTGGTCAGCGTGCTGCTGGCCAGCCGGCTGGCGCACTGGGTACTGCGGCCGGTGCGCATGGTCGACGCCGCGATGACGGAGATCTGGCACGGCCACGTCGGCGCCCGCATCGCCGACGCGTCCGGCCCGCCGGAGCTGCGCCGCGTCGTGACGGCGTTCAACGGCATGTCGGAGAAGGTCGAGCAGCTCATCTACAAGCAGCAGGAGTTCGTCTCGAACGCCTCGCACGAGCTGCGCAACCCGCTGAACGCGCTGCTGCTGCGGATCGAGGACCTGCATCTCTCACTCGGCGACACCGCGGCGGCGGAGGTCGACCACGTCCGCGAGGAGGGCCGCCGGATGGCACGGATCCTGGACGCGCTGCTGATGCTGGCCCGCGACCAGGGCGCGTCGAGCGCCGTCGCGCCGGTCGAGCTGGGCGCGCTGGCCCGCGGCCGGCTGGACGCCTGGCGGCCGGTGGCCCGCGACGCCGGGGTCGCCGTCGCGCTGGACGCCCGCGCCGAGGTCTGGTGCGAGGTGGACGACATCGTGGTCGAGAGCGCGCTGGACGCCGTCGTCGACAACGCGCTGAAGTTCGCGCCGCCCGGCAGCCTCGTCGAGGTGCGGGTCGAGGCGGTGGGGGACCGCGCCCGGATCGCCGTCCGCGACCACGGGCCGGGCCTCGCGCCGGAGGAGATCGAGCACGTCACCGACCGGTTCTGGCGCAGCCCGCAGCACCAGAACGCCCGCGGCGCCGGGCTGGGGCTGGCCATCGCCACCGAGTTCCTCGACTCCTGCGGCGGCCGGCTTGAGGTCGCGGCGGCGGACGGCGGCGGGCTGGTCGTCACGCTGTGGGTCCCGATCGAGGCGGCGCCGGCATGAGGCGGCTGCTGGCCGTCGTCGCCGCCGCCGTCACGCTCGCCGGCGGGTGCCTGCACGAGACGTCGCCCGCGGCCGCCCCGGTCGTGGTGGCCGGCGGCGGCACCACCGGCGTCTACTACGCGTACGGCGACCGGCTGGCCGGCGAGCTGGGCGGACGGCTCGGCGTCGACGCCGGGGTGGTCGAGACGGCCGGGTCGGTGGAGAACCTCGGCCGGGTGGCGGCCGGCGAGGCGCTGCTCGGCTTCACCGCCGCCGACGCCGCCGCGGACGCCGTCGCGGGGCGGGCACCGTTCGAGGAGCCGCTGCCGATCCGGGCGGTGGCCCGGCTCTACGACGACCTCGTGCACGTGGTGGTGCCGGCCGGGTCCGACGTCGACGAGCTGGCCGACCTGCGCGGCCGCCGGGTGTCGCTGGGCGCCGTCGGCTCCGGCACCGAGCTCATCGCGCGGCGGCTGCTGGCCGCGGCCGGCGTCGACGAGGGCGAGCTGGTGGCCGACCCGCTCGGCATCGACGGGTCGATCGCGGCGCTGCTGGCCGGCGAGCTGGACGCGTTCTTCTGGTCCGGCGGGCTGCCGACGCCGGGCGTGGCGGAGCTGGCGCGGACGCAGCCGATCAGGCTGCTGGAGCTGACGAAGGAGGCCGCCGTCGTCAGCCGCGCCTACGACGGCGTGTACCGGCAGGCGGTGGTGCCGGCCGGCGCGTACGACCTGACGGCGCCGGTGACCACGCTGGCCGTGCCGAACATCCTGGTGACCGGCGCCGACGCCGACGACGCGCTGATCGCCGAGGTCACCGCGACGCTGTTCGAGCGGCGCGCCGCCATCGCCGCGGACGTCGGCGCCGCCGCCCAGTTGAACGGCCGCCGGGCGATCTACACCGGGCCGGTCGAGCTGCATCCGGGAGCGCTGCGGCACTACCGGGCGCTCAAGCCGTGACCGGGTTGCTCAAGACCTGCTCAAGTGGCTTCCGGCCGGCGCGGCCGGGCTGCTTGCGTGGTATCCCCCGAGGAGGTCATGACCATGAGTCTCACACGACGAACGGCGCGGGCGGTGATCGTCGCGGCGGTGGCCACCGGCCTGGCCGCGGCCGGGCTGTCCGCCCAGGCCAACGACCCGGCGCCGGACGTGGCGCCGGTGCGGCAGGACCTCGCGCTGCCCGACGAGCGGGTGGTGCGGGTGCACGTCCCCGGCAGCGAGGCGCTGTCCGCGATGGAGGACGCCGGCTACGACTTCACCGGCCAGTTCGAGCGGGTCCCCGACGGCGTCGTCGTCGACGCCCTGCTCACGGACGAGCAGCTGGCCGGGCTGGACGCGTTCGGCGCGACGTTGTCGGTGCCCGCCCCTAGGGTGGGCCCCGCCCGGGCCGGGAGGGGGCTGCCTACCACCGCTGCGGATGCGGCTCCGGCGTCGGCCGCTGCCGACGCCGTCGTCGTCGGGCGGGTCGACTGGTTCACCACGAAGGGCCAGGGCTTCCTGTCCGTCGAGGCGAAGTCCGACGCGCTCGACGCCGCCACCCTGACGCTGAGCTGGGACGGCGGCTCGGTGGATGTCCCGGCGTACAACGACTCCGGCGAGTACCTCTACCACCGCGTCCTCACCCGGGTCGACGGCCCGCGGCCGGACGAGATCACCGTCACCAGCTCGCTCGGCGGCAGCGCGACGGCGCCGGTGACCGACTGGCTGCACGGCGCCGAGGCCGACGTCGACCGGCCCGGCTACGAGTACGGCTTCATCGACGGATACCTGAACCCGACCGAGGTGTACGAGCGGATCGACCAGCTGCACGCCGAGCACCCGGACGTCACCGAGATCGTCGAGCTGCCGAATCAGACCAACGGCTACCAGCGGCGCGCGCAGGCGGTGTTCGGCACCGCGAACGACAACCGGGTCGGCGTCGACTCGCTGGCGTGGGGGCACGAAGGCGGCAACGAGGTCTCCGTCGAGCTGGCCGACCCCGGCGTCGCGAACAGCGCGCTGGACGTCAGCGTCGACGGCGACGCCGTCACCGTCCACCTCGGCACCGACGCCGCCGGCGCGGTCAGCAGCACCGCGGCGCAGGTCGTGGCCGCGCTGAACGCCGACGCGGGCAGCCTGATCCGGGCCTACACGTACCGCGGCAACGCCGGCGCGGGCGTCGTCGCTCCTGCCCCGCCGACGCTGCTCAGCGACTTCCTGTCGGCGCCCGACTCGGTCGAGCGCGGGCCGTTCCCGACGCGGGCGCTGCGCATCGGCGAGCACCGCGACGGGTCCCGGCCGGGCGTGCTGATCATCGCCCAGGACCACGCCCGTGAATGGGTGACGCCGCTGGTCGCGCTGGAAGCGGCCGAGCGGCTGCTGGCCAACCGCGACAACGACCCGGCGACGCGGCGGATCCTGCGCAACGTCGACATCCTCATCGTCCCGTCGAACAACCCCGACGGCGCTCACTACAGCTTCTTCGACCGGGCCGGCCAGCGGCGGAACATGACCAACCACTGCCCGCTGACGGGGTCGGCGGACGCGTTGGCCCGCGGCAACTGGGGCGTCGATCTCAACCGCAACTACCGGGTCGGGTCGGCGGTCGACGGCTACGCGGGCGCCTCGTTCTCGTGCACCAGCGACACCTTCATGGGCCCGGACAAGCTGTCCGAGCCGGAGACGCAGAACGTCGTCTGGCTGGCCGACACCTTCGACAACCTCAAGTTCTTCATGACGGTGCACAGTTACGGCGGGCAGCTGTTCTGGCAGCCGGGCGCGTACATGGCCGACGGACGGGTCACGACGCCGCGGCCGCCGCTGCGCGACGAGACGTACTACTGGGAGATGGCCGAGGAGATCCTGTCCAACGTCAAGGGCCTGCGCGACACCGTCGTCCAGCCCGGCAACGTCGGCGGCTCGTCCGACGTCCTGTACTCGTCGGCCGGCAACGTCCGCGAGGACCTCTACTTCAACTACGGGATCTACGCGTTCGGCTGGGAGGTCGGCGGCGTCCAGTGGAACCCGGAGACCGGGGACTGGGACTCCGGCGGCGGCTTCCAGCCCCCGTGGCCCGAGGCGCACCAGCAGTACCAGGAGTACGCCAGCGGCGTGATCGAGATGTTCGAGATCGCCGCCGACTACGCCGCGGACAACCGGCCCGCGACGACCCGCCTGGTGCAGGAGCGCCAGCCCGACGGCACGGTGCACGTGACGTTCCAGCCCAGCGAGCCGGCGTCGGTGCACTACACGACCGACGGCAGCACGCCCACGACGGACTCGCCGATCTACGAGGCCGCCGCCATGCGCGAGCCCGGCGAGGTCATCGAGGTGTCCGCGACGACGACGTTCCGCTGGATCTCCGTCGACGTCAAGGGCCAGATCGAGAACCACAAGAGGTTCACGGTGCGCGTGAGATAGGCACCCAGGGCGACCACAAGGGTGTGGGTGTGCGGGACGCCGGCAGGGGTAGGCTGCGGGCGTCCGAGCGAGGAACGAGCGAGGCGGGCGGGGCCGGCGTTCCGCACACCCACACCTCCCCGCCTATCCTGGGTGACGACATGAACGCGCGCACGTACGAGGTACGCACCTACGGGTGCCAGATGAACGTCCACGACTCCGAGCGGCTGGCCGGGCTGCTGGAGGACGCGGGCTATGTCCGCGCGGGCGACGGTGCGGCGGCCGATGTCGTCGTGCTGAACACGTGCGCGGTCCGCGAGAACGCCGACAACAAGCTGTACGGCAACCTCGGCCACCTGGCGTCGGTCAAGTCCGCCCGCGACGGCATGCAGATCGCCGTCGGCGGGTGCCTGGCGCAGAAGGACCGCTCCGAGATCACCCGCCGTGCGCCGTGGGTCGACGTCGTGTTCGGCACCCACAACGTCGGCTCCCTCCCGGCCCTCCTCGACCGCGCGAGGGTCGAGCAGGAGGCGCAGGTCGAGATCGTCGAGGCGCTCGAGACGTTCCCGTCCGACCTCCCGTCGCGGCGCGAGAGTCCGTACGCGGCGTGGGTCGCCATCAGCGTGGGCTGCAACAACACCTGTACGTTCTGCATCGTCCCGGCGTTGCGCGGGCGCGAGCGCGACCGCCGGCCGGGCGACGTCCTGGCCGAGGTACAGGCGCTGGTCGCCGAGGGCGTCATCGAGGTCACGCTGCTCGGCCAGAACGTCAACGCGTACGGCGTCGAGTTCGGCGACCGGTACGCGTTCGGCAAGCTGCTGCGCACCGTCGGCGCCGTCGACGGGCTCGAGCGGGTCCGGTTCACCAGCCCGCACCCGCGCGACTTCACCGACGACGTCATCGCGGCGATGGCCGAGACGCCCACGGTGATGCCGCAGCTGCACATGCCGCTGCAGTCCGGGTCCGACCGCGTGCTGCGGGCCATGCGCCGTTCGTACCGGCAGGAGCGCTACCTCGGCATCGTCGAGAAGGTGCGCCGGGCCATGCCGCACGCGGCCATCACCACCGACATCATCGTCGGTTTCCCGGGCGAGACCGACGCCGACTTCGAGGACACCCTGCACGTGGTCCGCGAGGCCCGGTTCGCGTCGGCGTTCACGTTCCAGTACTCCAAGCGCCCCGGCACGCCGGCCGCCACCATGGACGACCAGGTACCGCCCGAGGTGGTGCGCGAGCGCTACCAGCGGCTGGCCGAGCTGGTGGAAGAAGTCGCCTGGGCCGAGTCCCTTGCGTTTGTCAGCCGCGACGTCGAGGTGCTGGTCGCCGAGGGCGAGGGCCGCAAGGACGGCGCCACGCACCGGCTGTCCGGCCGGGCCCGCGACAACCGCCTGGTGCACTTCTCCATCCCCGACGGCGCCGCCTCGCCGCGACCGGGCGACATGGTGACGGTGCAGGTCAGCTACGCCGCGCCGCACCACCTCGTCGCCGACGGGCCCACGTACGAGCTGCGCCGCACCCGCGCCGGCGACGCCTACGAGCGGGCCACGACGGCGCCGGCGGCGGCCGCGCCCGGCGTGCTGCTCGGCATGCCGACGGTGGGCGCCCCGGCCCCGCTGCCCGTCGCCGACACCGCGCCCGCCTGCGGCCACGCCTGAGTACCCGGCGCCCCTGCTCGCCGCCCCGACGCGCCACCGCCCCTTGGCACGTCGCCGTGCACCCTTGGCACGCTGGCGTGCACCTATCGCGCCGGAAATGCGCGGTTTGTGGAGCGCGCTGGCGTGCCAAGGACGAGCCACGCCCAGGACGAGCCACGCCCAGGGCAGGGGCGGCGACCGGCGACGGGACGCTGCGGATCGTCCCGCCGCCGGCCGAGCCCTGACTACGCGCCGTCGACCAGCAGCGCCAGGATCCGCCAGTAGTTGCCGGTCGGGCTGGACAGCCTCAGGTCCACCGTCCGCCCCTCGGCGCCGCCGTCCAGCGTGAACTGCTCCCAGGCGTACGAACCCGTCGGCAGCGTCGCCCGCGCGGGCACCACCACCGCCCCGTCCGCCTCGACGACGAACCCGCTGGTGGAGAAGTCCGGGTCACCGGTCAGCAGCGACACCGTGTGCGGCCCCGGCGGCAGCGCCACCCGCAGGACGCCCGGACCCCGGTTGTCCAGCACGAAGTCGCGCCGCAGCGGATCCGGGTGGCCGCGGTCGCGCTGCAGCGGTGCACCCGTCACCCAGCCGTATCCGCGGGCGGCGTCCCACGCGTGCGACGGCGCCAGCCGGGCGTACGACTCCAGCACCGGGCTGGTGTCGGAGCCGCCGTCGAGGGCCAGCGCGAGGTCGTCGCCGTGCGGGACGGCGTACGTGCGGGCCGTGGGCGCGCCGCCGACCACCGTGCCGGGCGCCGTCACCGTCGCCGTGAGCACCGCCTCGGCGAGCGGGCCCGCGACGACGCCGCCGGCCGGCGCGGTGACCGGCACCTCCAGCGTCGCCGTGGCGCCGGGTTCGACCGCCGCCGTCACCGACCCGGCCGTCCAGCCGGCCGGCACACTGACGGTGGCGGTGACGGAGGCCGCGGCGGCCGAGCGGTGGTTGGTCACCGTCACCGCGGCCACCGACGACCGGCCGCTGAACAGCGGCGCCGCCACCGTCACACCGTCCGCCGACACCGCCGGCCGCACGGTCACGGACGCCGACAGCGGCAGCGTGACCCGCTCTCGGCCGACGTGCGCGTACCCCGCCGACCCGGACAGCGTCACCTCGCCGGGCGTCGCGTCCGCCGGCACCGTGACGTCCCAGGAGCCGGTCAGCGTCGCGCCGGCCGCCAGCGACGACGCCGACGTCGGCCCGGTGGCCGCGGCCTGCCAGCCGTCCGGCACCGCCAGCTCGACCGCCGCCGCCCGGACGGCAGAAGCTCCGTCGTTGGTCAGCGTCGCGGTCACCCGGAGCGTCTCGCCGGCCGTGACCTCACCGCCGGTCAACGCCGCGCTGAGGCCGTCGACGGTGCCGATGACGCCCTCCAGCGCGGCCGCCGCGGTCTCCAGCGGGGCCAGCAGCGCCGCGGCGACGGCGTCGGGCAGCGCCTGCTCCGGCACCCACTGCCGGGTCTGGTCGACGAAGATCAGCGCGCGGTCCAGAGCGCGGGCGAAGTCGGGGTCGTCGGTCGCGGTGTCCATGGCCGCGGCCAGCTCGCCGTCGATCCGCCCGGCCGCGCTCTCCAGGTACGCGGCCTGCTCCGGCGTCAGCGCCGCCGCGTGCTCGGCCGCCGCGGCCGACAGCGACCGCACCGCCGCCCGCGCCGCGCGCACCCCGTCGAGCAGGGTGTGCCCGAACTCGAAGGCGTCGACGTTGACCAGGTAGTCGTCGCCCGGCTCGTTGGTGAAGACGAGGAACAGCTCGTGGCTCCTGCCCGGGTCCTCCACCGGGATGGACACCGACTCGAAGGCGTACGAGTCGCCGGTCGGCTCCAGCCGCGCGCTGCCGATCGCCGGCCCGTCGACGGCGTCCAGGCGCACCGTCACCGTGCCGCCGGTACCCGAGGATGCGTACCGGAGTGCCAGCCGGTTCACGCCGCGCAGGTTCACCGGCTCGTAGGAGAGGAAGTCGCCGTGGCCGATCTGGCCGACCATGCGGTTCCCGGTGCCCTCCTGCGTGTCGTACAGGACGACGTCGCCGGCCGACGTCCAGTGCTCGGCCTGCTTGTGCCGCGGCTGCAGGATCGCCGAGTCGCCGCCGGTCAGCGGGGAGACGCCGGCGCCGCCGCGGTCGGTGTACGTGGAGTCGACGATGTAGAAGATGTTGTCGACCTCGGAGTGCCCGTCGTCGACGATCGCCTGGATCTCGCCGCTGCAGCCGGTGTACTGCTCCAGCGGGTGTCCGTGCTGGTCGTGGCCGAGCGCGGGCTGCGTGACGATGTCGTCGCAGGCCACACCGCCGCCGCTGACGCCGTCCTCGGCGTCGTCGACCCGCACCTCGAACGGCACCGGCTCGCCGAAGTCGAAGACCTGCCCGTCCAGCGGCTCGACCAACTCGACGTCCGGGCGGGTGTTGCCGACGCTGATCGGGACGTTCGCCACCCCGGTGCGGCCGGTCGGGTCGGTGACGACCAGCTGTGCGGTGTAGTCGCCGTTCGTCGTGTACGTGTGCGACGGGTTCGCCTCGGTCGAGTCGACGGCGCCGTCGGAGTCGAAGTCCCACGCGTACGTGATCTCGTGCTCGTCCGGGTCGCCGGAGCCCTCGCTGCTGAACTGGACGGCCAGCGGCGGCTGCCCGGAGGTGGGGTCGGCCGACGCCCGCGCGACCGGTGACCGCTCGCCCGGCTCGGCATAGTTGATCTTGTAGATGCCGGAGTCGGTGTTCGGGTCGCCGCGGCCGGAGCCGCCGTAGTTCGAGCCCCACTCGATGACGTACAGCGAGCCGTCCGGGCCGAACTGCAGGTCGATCGGGCGCAGGAACTCGACGCCGGGCAGGAACCGGTTCATGATCGCCGGCTGCCCGTCCTCGTCCAGCTGCACCTCGAAGATCGCGTTGCGGGTCCACTCGGCGATGAAGACGGTGTCGTCGTAGTACTCCGGGAACTTCGCCTCCGACGGGTTGCCCTCGTCGTAGTGGTACGTCGGGCCGCCGATCGCCAGCCGCCCGCCGGTGCCCAGCTCCGGGTACTCCGGCGTGAGGTCGTACTGGTACGGCAGCCAGGCCGGCTGGGCCGGCGGCAGCTGCGTCAGCCCGGTGTTGTTCGGCGAGTCGTTGACCGGGCCGCCGGCGCAGTCGTACAGCGGGCCCGACTCGCCGGTGGCGAAGTCGTGGTCGTTGTACGCCTGGTTGGCGCCGACGCAGTGCGGCCAGCCGAAGTTGCCGGCCGTGCGGGCCTGGTTCCACTCGTCGTAGCCGCGGGTGCCGCGTGTCGGGCTGTCGACGCGGGCGTCCGGTCCGACGTCGCCCCAGTACAGCCAGCCGGTCTCGTGGTCGACGTGGATGCGGTACGGGTTGCGCAGCCCCATCACGTAGATCTCCGGCCGGGTGTTCGCGGTCCCGGGCGGGAACAGGTTGCCGTCCGGGATCGTGTACGTGCCGTCGTCCTCGGGGTGCACGCGCAGCACCTTGCCGCGCAGGTCGTTGGTGTTGGCCGACGAGCGCTGCGCGTCGTTGTACTCGAACCCGGGCCGCTCGTCGGTGGCGCCGTAGCCGCCGCAGCAGGGCGAGGAGTTGTCGCCGGTCGCGACGTACAGGTTGCCGTCGGTGTCGAAGTCCATGCCGCCGCCCTCGTGCGCGTTGACCTCGCGCTGCGACGGCAGCTCGAAGATCGTCACCCGCGACCCGGGGTCGACGGTGCCGGTGGCCTCGTCATAGGTGAACCGCGCGACGACGGTGTTCGGTTCGTCCGCGGGGGAGTAGTACAGGTAGAGCCAGTGGTTCGTGGCGAAGTCCGGGTCCAGCACGATGCCGTGCATGCCGTGCGTGTGCTCGACCAGCACGTCGAACCGCGCCGCCAGCTCCGTCCGCGCCGACGCCGGGTCGTACACCTTGACGTCGCCGCCGCGCTGCACGTAGAAGACCCGGCCGGTGTCGTCGATGTCCATCGCCAGCGGGTCGTCGGTGTTGCCGTCGAGCTGGATCTTCTCGAAGTTGTGCTCCGACGTCGCGCCGCAGTCGCCGTCCACCACCCCGGCCGCCCACTGGATGCCGCCGAGCAGGTGCTGCAGGAACAGCGGCTCGTCGGTGAACGCCGACGGCGCGTGGCCCATCCCGGTGTACCAGGACCGGCCGCCCTCGAAGTTCTGGCACCAGCTGATCGGGTGGTCCGCGCCCATCCGGTGCCCGCTGTAGGACGTCGAGTCGTAGCTGGCCAGCACGTGGACGTCGCCGCGCGGGTTGGTGACGAAGTCGTACGGCTCCTCGGTGCGGATCCACTCCTGCGGCAGCCCGGCGGTCGACGGGTGCACCTCGTCGTCCACCTCGACCTCCAGCTCCTGGACCGCCGGGTGGCTGAGGAAGAACGCGCCGACCAGCTCGCCGTACCAGTCCCAGTCGCGCTCGGTGCCCGACGCGGAGTGGATGCCGACGTAGCCGCCGCCGCCCTGGATGTAGCGCTCGAACGCGGCCCGCTGCTCCGCGTTCAGCAGGTCGCCGGCCTGCGGCGTGGAGTTGGTGTTGTTGAAGATCACGACCTCGTACTGCGCCAGCGTCTCGTCGGTGAAGTTCGCCGGGTCGTCGGAGATGGTGACGTTGAACCCGTTCTCCGCGCCGAGCTGCTCGATAGCGGCCTGACCAGCGGGGATGGAGTCGTGGTAGAAGTTCGTGACGCGCGAGAAGACCAGCGCGTCGAAGCTTTCCGCCGTCGGCTCGACGGCCGCGGTCGCGAGACCGCCGCCGGTGAGCGCCGTGGCCGCCAGCGCGGCGGCCAGTCCTAGTCTCAGCATCAGCCGCCTCCCGTCAGAAGCGCAGGTCGCGCAGGTGGCGGAAGCTGTTGCGGGCCGTGCTCAGCTCGTCGGCCGGGTTGTCGTGCTCGACGAGGAACTGGCGGACGCCGCCGCGGTGGGCCTGCTCGAACATCGCCGCGAAGTCCAGCGTCCCGGATCCGACGTCGGCGAACCCGCCGTCCGGCGCCATGTCCTTGACGTGCAGCGCGGGGAACCGGGCCGGATGGTTCACGAAGTAGTCGCCGGCGTCGTAGCCGCCGCGGGCGGCCCAGTACACGTCCAGCTCGAAGCCGACGAGGTCCGGGTCGGTCTCCTCCAGCAGCACGTCGTAGAGCACGCGGCCGCCGTCGGTGCGGAACTCGGCATCGTGGTTGTGGTGCAGGACCTTCAGGCCGTAGGTCGCGGCGACGGCGCCGGCCCGGTTGAACTCCGCGGCGGCCCGGCGGATGCCGTCGAGCGTGTACAGCGAGCCGGGCAGGCTGGAGGTCACCACCCAGTGGCCGCCGAGCGTCAGGACGTCCTCGCAGGCGCCCGCCAGGTTGTCCGTCAGGCGGTTGTAGCCGACGTGCTCCAGCACCGCCGCCAGCCCGGCGTCGTCGAGCATCGCGCGGATCGCGGCGGCGCTGTGCCCGTGCCGGCCGCTGACGCCGACCGTCGCGTAGCCGATGTCGGCGAGCGACTGGACGGTGCCGGCGAAGTCGGCGGCGAGCGAGCGGCGCATCGTGTACAGGTGCATGCCGATCGCGGGGCGGGGGATGAGCCGGTTGCCGGTGGCGCCCGCGGCGGGGAGGACGCCGGCGGTCGCCGCTCCTGCGGCGAGGGCGGTCGCGGCGGTGGCGCGCAGGAAGGCACGGCGGTCGAGCAGGCGTCGGGACATGGGGCGACTCCACCTTTCGTTGTTCGACGATGAACTTCTCGCGGTGGTAAGCGCTTTCCGATTGTTGCCGGTACGGTAACGGCGCGGCATGCGCGGAGTCAACGCCTCGACCGGAACCGGTGATATCCGTGCGTTCCGGCCGTGCAGGCGACGGCCGCGGCGAGGCCGGCGAGCGGGGCACCGGGCACCCCGGCGATCGTCAGCGCGACGCCGAGCGCGGCGGCGGGCAGCCACATCGCGGCGCTGACGGGGCGCGGCGGGCGCCGCTGCCGCCGTCGGACCCGGGCCTCCCAGCCGAGCGGGACGACCAGAGGCGGCAGCACCGCGGCGAGCACCGTCAGCCAGGGGAGCAGGGCGTTCTCGAACCCGGTCGTCGCCACGGCCAGCCCGGCCACCCCGATGACCGCGGCGGCCGGCACCTCTCGCAACCCGGTCACCGAGCGCAGCGCCAGCCCGCCCGAGTGGAACGACGTCAGGCACGGCGCGGCGACCGCCACCACCACGAGCGCCGTCCCCAGGTCCGACGTGCGCAGGTGCGCCACGAGGTCGGCGGAGTCGCTGCGCAGCGCGATCATCGTCCCGGCCGTCGCCGCGACCAGCGTCGGCAGCACCAGGATCGCCGTACACGCCCACAGGTCGCCGCGCCCGCGCAGCCCGGCGGTGAAGTCCGGCGCCCGCAGCCCGAACACCGCGACGTACCCGACGAACACCGCCACGTCGGTGAGCAGCGACGACGACGTCCCGAACCCGGCGTCCAGCGGGCCTTCACCAGCGGGGGAGCCGTGCGTGGCGATGACGACGATCAGCGCGAGCGCCGCCGCCGTCGTCACCAGCGCCAGCGCGTTCCAGCGGTGCTGGCCGGCCGCCGCGATCGCCAGCAGCGGCAGCCCCAGCACCACCACGCCGGCCCACTTCGGGACGTCCAGCAGCGACCCCAGCGCCGCGCCGCCCAGGCCCGCGTTGAAGCCCAGCCAGCCGGCCATCGCCAGCGCCATCAGCGTGCCGACCACCGTCCGGTCGCCGCGCGGCAGGTACGCCTCGAGCAGCTCCGCCAGCGGCCGGCCTTCACCGTACGGCGGCCGCAGCCCGAGCCGTCCGGGCACGAGCAGCAGCACCGTCATCGCGACCCCGCCGAGGAGCAGGGCGCCGACCGGCACCGGGCCGTGGTGCCGGTCGGCGAGTCCTGCTCCGAGCACCAGCGCCGCCGGGCCGGTGCCGATCGCGAGCCACGCGCCGGCGGTGTTCCACCAGCGGCGCTCGGGCGTCATCCGTGGTGGCCGCTGGCCCCCAGCAGCACCCGGATCTCGCGCGCCAGCTGCTCGAACGTCGGGCTGGACATGGTGGCGCCGTAGTCGCGGACCGCCGGCAGGCCGACGTCGTAGACCCGCTCGATGCGCCCCGGCCGCGGAGTCATCACGACCACCCGCTGGCCGAGGTAGACGGCCTCCGCGATGGAGTGCGTCACCAGCACGACCGTCGTGCCGGTCTCACGCCAGATGCGGTGCAGCTCGACGTTCATGTGCTCGCGGGTGAGCGCGTCCAGGGCGCCGAACGGCTCGTCCATGAGCAGCACCGGCGGCTCGTGCAGCAGCGCCCGGCACAGCGCCACGCGCTGCTGCATGCCGCCGGACAGCTCGTGCGGCAGCGCGCTCTCGAAGCCGGTCAGGCCGGTCAGCTCGATCAGCTGGTCGGCCCGGGCGGCGGCCGCGCGCTTGTCCATGTTGCGCATCTCCGCCTGCAGCAGGATGTTCGCCCGGACGCCGCGCCACTCCAGCAGCGCGGCCCGCTGGAAGGCGAACCCGATCTCCCGCTGCGGCCCGTTGACCTCGGTGCCGAGCAGCTTCACCTGCCCCGCGCTCGGCGGCACCAGCCCGGCGACGATCTTCAGCAGCGTCGACTTCCCGCAGCCCGACGGCCCGACGATGCTGACGAACTCGCCCGCCCCGACCGACAGCGAGACGTCGGTGAGCGCCGTCGTCCGCTTCCGCTTGCTGGTGAACGTGCAGGTGAGGTCCTTGATGTCGATGGTCGTGGCGGGCCGCTGCCCGGCGGCGCCGGAAGGCTCGGTCGTCATGGTCTCCGTCATCCCCGTGCTCACCCGGCCTCGCCGAACGACGACTCCCAGTACGTCCCCGGGTCGCCCGGGTCGGACAGCGAGCCGGCCTCGGACAGCAGGTCGATCGTCTCCTGCCACTGCTCCTCGGTGTTGACGCCGGGCGTGCCGGCCTCGTCCAGGCGGAGCAGGCCGATGCTCTGCTCCAGCTGGGCGCGCAGCACCTCGGCCGGCGGAGTCTCGTCGGCGCCCTCCTCCATGGCCGCGGCGGCGCCGTCCGGGTCCTCGGCGGCGGCCTCCCAGGCGCGCGCCGTCGCCCGCACGAACGCCTCGGCCAGCTCCGGGTTCTCGTCGATCGTCTTCTGGTGCGCGATGATGCCGGTGCCGAGCAGGTTCATGCCCCAGTCGGTGTACAGCAGCGCGTCGACGTCCTTGCCGCTGAGGTCCTCGATGGTGGGGCCCTGGTCGTGGAAGAAGCCCATGATGACGTCGGCGCGGCCCTCGACCAGCGCCGCGATCTTGCCGGCCGGGTCGACGTTCACCACCTCGACGTCGTCCGGGTTGACGCCGTTGAGCTCCAGCCACGCCGGGAACGTCGCGTACATGGCGTCGCCCGGCGTCCCCGCGACCACCTTGCCGACGAGGTCGGCCGGCTCGCTGATGCCCTGGTCGGTGAAGAACTCCACCGACGCCGGTCCGGTCTGCAGGAACACCCCGAGGCTCTTGATCGGCATGCCCTCGGTGATGCCGTTGAGCAGCGGCGGCGTGTCGGCCCAGCCGAAGTCGGTCTGCGACTGCGCGACCTGCTGCACCGTCGTGCCCGAGCCGCTGCCCGGCCGGATCTCCAGGTCGATGCCCTCTTCTTCGTAGATGCCCTCGGCGACGCCGTAGTAGAACGGCGCGTGCTCGCCGTACGGGACCCAGTTCAGGGTCAGCGACACCTCGGTCAGTTCGCCGCCGCCCTCGCCGTCGCTCGCGGCGGTGGTGTCGTCGTCACCGCCGCAGGCGGACAGCACGAGAAGTGCCACGGCCGAGGTGGCCAGCAGGCTGCGTCGCATGGTGGACCCTTTCATGACGTCGTGAGGGGTACGCCCTGGCGCCGGCTGGCGTGCCAGGGGATGAGCAGCTTCTCCGCGACCTCGACCACGACGAACAGGACGACGCCGAGGGCGGACATCAGGATCAGGTCGGCGAACAGCAGCGACGAGTTCAGGTTGCCGCTGGCCAGCAGCAGCACGTACCCGAGCCCTTCGTCGGCGCCGACGAACTCGCCGACCACCGCGCCGACGACGGCCAGCGTCACGGCCACCTTCAGGCCCGACAGCAGGTGCGGCAGCGCGTTCGGGAACCGGATCTTCCGGAACGTCTTCCACCGGCTGGCGCCCATCGTCGCGGACAGGTCCAGCAGCTCCGGATCGGTGGAGCGCAGGCCCGCGACCCCGGAGACCACGATCGGGAAGAACGCGATCAGCACCGCCAGGATCACCTTCGGCATCGGCCCGAACCCGAACCAGACGACGAGGATCGGCGCGATCGCGATCTTCGGGATCACCTGCGCGAACAGGATCAGCGGATACAGCGCCTTCTCCAGCGTCGGCGAATACACGATGAGCACCGCCGCCAGCAGCCCGATCGCCGCCGCCAGCAGGAAGCCCACCACCGTCTCGTACGTCGTCACCCACGTGTGCCGGGCGAGCATCTCGCGCTCCTCGACCAACTCGTTCGCGACGTCGCCCGGGGTGGGCACCAGGTAGGCGGGGAAGACCTCCGCCGCCGTGACCGCCCACCAGCCGAACCCCAGCAGGAGCAGCAGCAGGGCCGGCCGCCAGGCGGCGTCGAGGAGCTGGATCGCGCGCTGGCCCGCGGTGCGCCGGGCGGGCGCGTCGTCGTCGGGGTCGGTGGCCGGCGGCGCGGCCGCGGCCCGGGGGATCACGTCAGGCATCGAAGTACTCGTCCTCGTCGTCGGCGGCGGGGATGGCGACGACCAGCGCGCGGAGCTCGCCGATCGCGCGGTGCCGGGTGCCCGGCGGGATCAGGAACGCGCTCATCGGGCCGGCCTCGTGCGTGACGCCGTCCAGCTCCACCTGGCCCTCGCCCTCCAGGACCACGTAGATCTCGGTGGCCTTGCGGTGGTAGTGGCTGATCGCCGCGTCGACGTCGAGCAGATGCACGCTCGCCGTCCCCGGCTCCACGTCCACGAACGCCCGGCGGGTCTGCCCGCAGGAGCACGAGCGCGGCTCGATCGCATCGAGCCTGGCCGTGGCGGGTGCGTTCGGGGCGGTCGAGGGTGCGGCCATTCGCGCCTCCTTGCGGAAGTACGTCGGTGGAAAACGCTTTCCTGTGTCGGCCGACGTTACCGGTGTGTTGGCGAGGTGGTCAAGGGTCCGGTCCGTCCGGATCGCCCGGTGGTGCGACGGCTGCGGCGGCCCGTCGTGCCTGCCTGCGCGGCTGTCCCCAGGCGACCTTCTCCTGCGTCGGCTGGATGTACCCGGCTACGAGGAATGGAGCGACACATGAGCAAGGTCTGGTTCGTCACCGGTGCGTCCCGCGGCCTGGGCCGCCAGTTCGTCGAGGCCGCGTTGTCCCGCGGTGACCAGGTGGCCGCCGCCGCCCACGGCGACGCGGTGCTTCCGCTCGCGGTGGACGTGACCGACCCGGCCGCCGTCTCAGCCGGCGTCCAGCGCGCCGCCGAGCACTTCGGCCGTCTGGACGTCGTCGTGAACAACGCGGCCTACGGGCTGCTCGGCGCCGTGGAGGAGGTGACCGAGCAGCAGCTGCGCGACCAGTTCGAGACCAACCTGCTCGGCCCGCTCCGGGTGGTCCTGGCCGCCCTGCCCCACCTGCGCGCCCAAGGAGGCGGGCACATCATCCAGATCTCCTCGATCGGCGGCCTCGCCGTGTTCCCGCTCGGTGGCGGATACGTCGCCTCCAAATGGGCGCTGGAAGGGCTGAGCGAGACCCTCGCCCAAGAGGTCGCCGGCTTCGGCGTCAAGGTGACCCTGGTCGAGCCCAGCACGTACGCCACCGAGGGGTACAGCGACGGCGCCGCCGGCGGCGTCCATGCCGAGCCCATGCCGCAGTACGACGGGTTGCGGGCCGGCTTCGCCGAGTTCACCGAGACCGTCGAGTTCGGCGACCCCGCCGCGGCCGGCCAGGCGATCCTCGAGCTCGCCGACGCGGAGGACCCGCCGCTGCGGGTGTTCTTCGGCATCCAGGGCCACCAGATCGTCCCGCAGGTCTACGCCGACCGGCTCGCGACGTGGGCCGAGTGGCAGGGCTTGGCGGAGCGGGCGCACCGGCTCACTCCGGACGCCGCTCGTGGGTGACGTTCCTGGCGGTCACGGCATCCTGGGAGGCTGGGTGCGCTCGTTCGTCAGGCGGTGGGTGGCGGTGGAGGCGGCGGCGTGCCGGGCGGCACCCCGACCACCCGCACCGGCGCGCGCGTCTTCGCGGCCGCCGGCGGTGGTGGCGGCGGGGGAGGCGGCAGCTCCGCCCCGTTCACCCGCGAACGCTCCGGCCGCGAGACGCCGTTCGGTGGGGTAGCGCCGTTCGGTGGTGTGGCGGCGGGCGGCGCCGGGTCGCGCTCGGTCCGTGCCGGGTCGCGGTCGGCGCGTGCCGCGTCCGAGGCGGGCCGGCCGAACCGTCCTCGCACCGAGTCGCGCAGCCGCCGGCCCCACGGCGGGCCGGAGGCTGTGGTGTCGCGGGCTGGCGTGGGCCGGTCCTTCGGCGGGCTGGCCGGTGGCGGTGCTGGCGGTCCGGCCGCGGCGGCGTCGCTGGCCGGCGACGTGTCGCGGGCTGGCGTGGGTTGGGCCGGCTCGGGCCGGTGCTTCGGCGGGCTGGCCGGTGGCGGTGCTGGCGGGCCGGGCGCTGTAGTGTCGCGGGCTGGCTCGGGCCCGTGCTTCGGCGGGCTGGCCGGCGACGTGTCGTGGGCTGGCGTGGACTGGGCCGGGGGGCCGGGCGCTGTGGTGTCGCGTGCTGGCTCGGGCCGGTGCTTCGGCGGGCTGGCCGGTGGCGGGGCCGGCGGGCCGGCCGCGGCGGCATCGCGGGCCGGCGGGCTGGCCGGCGTCGGCTCGACGCGGGGCATGGAGGCGCCGCCCTTGCCAGGAGCCGTCCCGGGCCCCTTCGGCGGCGTGCTCCTCCGGATCGTCGGTGCGGCCTGCTGGCCGTTGGTGCTCTCGTCCTCGTCGAGCCGCTCCAGCCTGATCACCGTCAGCCGTCGCAGCGCGTCGCGGCGGGCCCACGGCACGACCTCCTGGGGGTCGTGCTGCGGACTGGGCTCCTCGGCCGGCGACGGCGGCGGATCGGCCGGTCGTTCCTCGCCGAGCTGCTCCAGCCGCTTCGAGGTCAGCCTGCGCAGCGAGTCGCGGGCCCGGATCCACGCCGGTCCGCTCTGCTCCTCGCGCGGCTCGGCCTTCGGCGCCTCGCCCGGCGCGTCCTTCTCGGCCTCCTCCAGCCGCGTCGTCGTCAGGCGCCGCAGGGTGTCGCGGGCGCGCATCCACGCCGGCCCGCTCTGCTCCTCGGCCGGTTCGGGCGTGGGCTCCGCTTCCGCGGCGGGCTGCGGCTCGGCGACGGGCTGCGGCCGGGCGTCCGGTTCCGGCGGAGCGGACGTCGCGCGACGGAAGGCCGTCCGGATCCTGGCGCGCCACGGCACCGCCGGTCCGGCCGCGACGGGCTGCTCCGCATCGGACTCGGCGTCAGCGGGGTCGGGCCAAGCCGCCGCGATCCGCCGGCTGACGGCGCGGCGCAGCTCCAACTTCGACCGGGTCCGTCCGCTCGGCGCCGCCGACGCCTCGCCGGCGGCCGGCTTGGCGGCCACGGTCGGTTCTACCGCCTTCCGCGCTGTGGAGACCTCGCCGGTCGCCGTCTCGGTGGCGCTCGGTGGTGCGGCCGTCTCAGCGGCAACAGGTTCGGCGGCCTTCGGTTCGGCGGCGGCCGGCTCGGTGGACGCAGGCGGCGCGGGGCTAGCCGGCTGGTCGGGTGCGGCGGACTCGGGCCGCTGTCGTGCGCCGCCGAGCCGCTGGGCGATCGCCGCACGGAACCTGGACCACCCGGACCCGGCAGCATCCTCCGGCGCCGCGGGTTCGCGATGCCGGCCCCGCGGCTCCGTCGATTCCGTCGGCTCCGCCTCGGCCGCCTCCTTCGCCTCGTCCCTCGCGCGCGGTGGCGCGGCGTACCGGCGCCGGACGACGCCGGACGGGTGGCTCGCCGACATCGCGGCGACGCTCGTGGACCGCGCCTGGAGCTCCGGCTCCGCTGTGGCGGGTTCCGGCTCGGGGTCGATGGGCTGCGGCTCGGCCGGACGGTCAGCAGACGCCTGTGGTGCGAGCTGCGGCTCCGCTGCGGCGGGTTCCGGCTCGGGGTCGACGGGCTGCGGGGCGGCAGGCGGCTGTTCCGGCGCGGGCTGAGCGGCCGATGCCGCGGGCTCGGGCTCGTGCACCGGCGGGGCGGCCACAGGCTCTGTCTCGGGCGCGGTCTCCGGCTCCGGGGCACGAGTGGCCGCCGCGGCGGCGTCGGCAGCACCAGCGGGCGCTGCGGCGACGACAGGAGCAGGGGCAGCGGGCAGGTCCGCCGGCTGCGAGGGCGGCACAGGCGAAGGGCGACGCCGGGGCGGGCCGAAGCGGCGCCGGACGGCGACCCGCAGGCGGACGCGGGCTCGATCGGCGATCGCGAGGGTCGCCAGCGCCCCCGTCGCCCCGACGACGAGGGTGGCGACGGCGCGGAGCTCGGACGGGAGACGGACCAGCGGGCCCCAGCCCTCGAACGTCCCCAGCGCGGCGAGCCCGGCCAGGACGGCCGCGACGACGATGCCGCCGCGGTGCGGGCGGGGGACCTCGGGCGGCGGCTGGGCCTCCCACGCGATCAGCCCGCCCATCGCCGCCAGCGCGAAGCCCAGCACGCTGCCGAGCCCGCCGAGGTCGGCGATGCCCATGATCAGGCCCGCGGTGACCAGCAGCCGCACCGGCAGGCCGGCACGGTCGTGGTGGCGCGCGGGGAGCCAGGCGACGATGGTGCCGAGGCCGAGCAGCAGCACCACACCGGCGACGGTGAGGAGGAAGCTGTTGTCGGCGTCGAACATATCCGACATTCGACCATGAAGAAGGGCGGTGGCGCAGCCGGGCCGCGCCGCATCTAGGCTGGAGTGTGCTCATCGCCGCTGCGATCTGCCCGTATCCGCCGCTTATGGTGGCCTCCGACGACCCCCGGATGGACGACGTCCGGGCGGCCTGCTGGTCCGCACTGGACGACCTGCGCGCGGCCAGCCCGGACCTCCTCGTGGTGGTCGGCCCGGGTGAGACGACGGCCGACGAGGCGGGACGGGCGGGCAGTCTGAGCGCCTACGGCCTCGACGTCACCGTCGCGCTCCCGGACGCCGGCGACGAGACGATGCCGCTGTCGCTCAGCGTCGGCGCCTGGCTGCTGCAGCGCGACGGCTGGGAGGGGCCGGTGGCGACGGCGACGGTGGCCGGCGACGCGGACGACGGCGACGGCGACGGCGTCGAGCTGGGCCGGCGGCTCGCGGGCCGGGCCGACCGGGTCGCGCTGCTGGTGATGGCCGACGGGTCGCCGCTGCGGGCCGACACCACGCCGGCCGACCTGCGGCGGCGGGCCGAGCGCTACGACGCCGCGGTGACGGCCGCCCTGCGTGACGGCGATCCGCGAGTGCTGCTGGGCCTCGACGCGGACACGGAGGCGGGGTCGCCGGGACGCCAGGCGCTGCGGGTGCTCGCGGGCGCCGCCGACGACGGGCTGTTCGACGCCCGGGTGGGCTACGACGCCGCACCGTACGGCGTCGGCTACCTGGTCGGCGTCTGGGAGCGGCACGGCTGACCCACCCGCGGGCGGGTCAGCCGCACCGCACTCGAGACGAACCGGTGAAGAACCGGCGAACCGTCAGGAGGAGGGCGGGTTGTCCTCGCCCTTCTCGCCGTCGAGGCCGTCGATGAAGTCGCGGGCCTTGTCGTCGACGCCCTCGAGGTGCTCGCTGTACTTGCCGCCGGTCTTGTCGTCGATGAAGTCGGTGGCCTTGTCGACGCCGTCGCTGACCTTGTCAGCGTTGTCGGAGACCAGGTCCTGGACCTTGTTCTTGATCTCGTCGAAGCCCATGATCGGCACTTCCCCTCGTTGACGTGAGCCGTCGGGCCGCCTGGTGCGACTCGACCAGTGCTCCCACCGACGTTCATACCCCCACCTCCGGCGGCCCGCAACGCGTTCGGTGACACCCGTGCCGCTCGCCACGGGAATGAGGGGACGCCCGGCCGGAAATGACCGAGCCGAAAGTGCGTAACGCACCGAATATACCGTATCGCTCCCGGTGCGCGATCGGAGGGTCGCGAAGCCGCGCTCGAAATAGGGAAATTCCGAGTGAATGCACTGGTCAACGACGAATATTGTCAGGATCTTGCTATATCGTCATGAACCCCCTAGCGTGGATTGCGCCACGAGGGCCTGCCGCGGGGAATGCGCGGATGGTGGGCCGTGGTGTTCAGCCGTGGATGTGCGGGCCCGGCGCGGGCGTTCGCCCGATGTCAATGAAGCCTGTTTACCTGCGGTGACGTAGCTGCCGGCGGTCCGAATCGGTGCAATGGCGCGCCGGTGCCCACACGCGCACGTGTCACTCGAGCACTCGTAGGGAGTTTCTATGCCCGGAAGTGATCAGAAGGGACTTCAACACATTGCCGAGAGGTCGGCGATCCCAGACGCGCCGCAGGATTTCGGCGACAATCCACTCGAGGTTCGCACCACCGACCACTACACCGCCGAATATGTCGCGAGTTTCGTCGAGAAGTGGGACGAGCTGATCGACTGGAAGCGCCGCTACGAGAGCGAGGGCAGCTTCTTCATCGACCAGCTGCGCTCCCGCGGCGTGCGCAAGGTCCTGGACGTCGCGACCGGCACCGGCTTCCACTCCGTCCGCCTGCTGGAGGAGGGGTTCGAGACGGTCAGCGCGGACGGCAGCCCCGACATGCTGGCCAAGGCGTTCGCGAACGGCCTGACGCACGGCGGTCACATCCTGCGGGTCGTGCACGCGGACTGGCGGTGGCTGAACCGCGACGTCCACGGCGAGTACGACGCGATCGTCTGCCTGGGCAACTCCTTCACCCACCTGTTCTCGGAGCGCGACCGGCGCAAGGCGCTCGCGGAGTTCTACGCGATGCTCAAGCACGACGGCGTCCTCATCCTGGACCAGCGCAACTACGACGCGATCCTGGACGACGGCTTCGCCAGCAAGCACACCTACTACTACTGCGGCGAGGACGTCTCGGCCGAGCCCGAGCACGTCGACCCGGGCCTGGCGCGGTTCCGGTACCGCTTCTCCGACGGCTCGGAGTACCACCTGAACATGTTCCCGCTGCGCAAGGACTACGCGCGACGTCTGATGCGCGAGGTGGGCTTCCAGAAGGTGGAGACCTACGGCGACTTCCAGCAGACGTACGCCGACGACCGCCCGGACTTCTACATCCACGTCGCGGAGAAGAGTTACGTGCCTGACGAGGAGCTCACCGACCACTACTCCGCCGCGGTCCAGACGGCGCGGGACTACTACAACTCCGCCGACGCCGACGGCTTCTACGCCACCGTCTGGGGCGGCGAGGACATCCACGTCGGCACGTACGCCGCGGCTGACGAGGACATCGCCGTGGCCAGCAGGCGGACGGTGGCGACCATGGCGGCCCTGGTGGACATCGGACCGCGGCAGCGGGTCCTGGACGTCGGCTCCGGCTACGGCGGCGCGGCCCGGTACCTGGCCGGCACGTTCGGCTGCTCCGTCACCTGCCTGAACCTGAGCGAGGTCGAGAACGAGCGCAACCGCCGGCTCACCGCCGCGCAGGGGCTGGACGGACTGGTCGACGTGGTCGACGGGTCGTTCGAGGACCTGCCGTTCGAGGACCAGGCCTTCGACGTCGTCTGGTCGCAGGACGCGTTCCTGCACAGCGGCGACCGGGCGCGTGTGCTGGAGGAGGCCGCACGGGTGCTCCGTCCCGGCGGCGTCATGGTGTTCACCGACCCGATGGCCGCGAACGACGCGTCGGCCGCGAGCCTGGCCCCGATCCTCCAGCGCCTGCATCTGGAGTCGATGGCGTCGCCGGCCTTCTACACCCAGCACCTCGGCCGCCTCGGCCTGACGTCGGTGGAGTTCCACGACCGCTCGCCCGACCTCGTCAGCCACTACCGGCGCGTGCTCGCCGAGACGGAGCGGCGCGCGGCCGAGCTGAACGGGGTGGTCGGCGACGACTACCTCGTGCGCATGAAGGCCGGCCTGCGCCACTGGATCGACGGGGGCAGCGCCGGGCAGCTGACCTGGGGGATCTTCACCGCCCGACGCGAAGAAGGAGCGCAGCGATGACCTTTCGGCGGCTGTTCACCAGCGAGTCGGTGACGGAGGGCCACCCGGACAAGATGGCCGACGCGATCAGCGACTCCATCCTGGACGCGATGCTGGCCCAGGATCCACGGTCCCGGGTCGCCGTCGAGACGCTCATCACGACCGGTCAGGTGCACGTCGCGGGGGAGGTGACCACCAGCGGCTACGTCGACATCCCGGCGATCGTGCGGGACCGGATCCTGCGCATCGGCTACGACTCGTCGGCCAAGGGGTTCGACGGCGAGTCGTGCGGCGTCAACGTCGCGATCGACGCGCAGTCCGCCGACATCGCCCAGGGCGTCGACGCGGCGCACGAGCTGCGGGTCGAGGGCGCCACGGACGTCATCGACGCCCAGGGCGCGGGCGACCAGGGGCTGATGTTCGGCTACGCCTGCTCGGACACGCCCGAGCTGATGCCGCTGCCGATCGCGCTGGCCCACCGGCTGTCCCAGCGGCTCGCGGCGGTGCGCCGCGACGGCGTCCTGCCGTACCTGCGGCCGGACGGCAAGACGCAGGTGACCGTCGAGTACGAGGGCGAGCGTCCGGTGCGCCTCGACACCGTCGTGGTGTCGAGCCAGCACGCCGCGGACATCGACCTGGACAAGATGCTGGCCGTGGACGTGCGCGACCACGTCATGGCGCCGGTGCTGGCCGACGTCGACCTGGACACGACGAGCACGCGCCTGCTGGTCAACCCGACCGGACGGTTCGTGGTCGGCGGGCCGGTCGGCGACGCCGGGCTGACCGGACGCAAGATCATCGTCGACACCTACGGCGGCATGGCCCGGCACGGCGGCGGCGCCTTCTCCGGCAAGGACCCGTCCAAGGTCGACCGGTCGGCGGCGTACGCGATGCGGTGGGTGGCGAAGAACGCCGTCGCCGCGGGCCTGGCCGGACGACTCGAGGTGCAGGTGGCCTACGCCATCGGGAAGGCCGCGCCGGTCGGGCTGTTCGTCGAGACGTTCGGCACCGAGGCGGTCGACCCGGAGAAGATCCAGCTGGCCATCGAGGAGGTGTTCGACCTGCGCCCCGCCGCGATCATCCGCGACCTCGACCTGCTGCGTCCGCTCTACGCGCCGACCGCCGCCTACGGCCACTTCGGCCGTCCCGACCTCGATCTGCCCTGGGAGCGGACCGACCGCGTCGGCCAGCTGCGCGAAGCCGCCCGAGCCTGACCACACGAGGAGGCCCTGCCATGCGCGTCGCCGTGACCGGCTCGATCGCCACCGACTACCTGATGGTGTTTCCCGGACGCTTCACCGACCAGCTCGTCGCCGACCGGCTCGAGCAGGTGTCCCTGTCGTTCCTCATCGACCGGCTCGACGTCCGGCGCGGTGGGGTGGCGGCCAACATCTCCTACGGCATGGGCGCGCTGGGACTGCGCCCGCTCCTGGTCGGCGCCGTGGGCCAGGACTTCGACGAGTACCGCTCCTGGCTCGAGCGGGGCGGCGTCGACACCTCGCACGTCCGGGTGTCCGAGGAGCGGCACACGGCCCGCTACCTGTGCACCAGCGACAGCATGAACAACCAGATCGCGTCGTTCTACTCCGGCGCCATGGCCGAGACCGGCGAGATCGACCTGGGCGCCGTCGCCGAGCGGGCCGGAGGCCTCGACCTCGTCCTCGTCGGCGCGAGCGACCCGGACGGCATGATCCGGCACACCCAGCAGTGCCGCGATCTCGGCCTGCCGTTCGTCGCGGACTTCTCCCAGCAGATCGCCCGCATGAGCGGCGAGGAGGTCGCGTCGCTGGTGCCCGGCGCCCGGTTCCTGTTCACCAACGAGTACGAGGCCGGCCTGCTGTGCGAGAAGACCGGCTGGTCGCACGGTGACGTGCTGGAGCGGGTCGGCGGCTGGATGACGACGCTCGGCGCCGGCGGCGCGCGGCTGGAGGCGAAGGGCGCCGCGCCCGTCGTGGTCCCGTGCGTGCCGGCGAAGCGCGAACTCGACCCGACCGGCATCGGCGACGCGTTCCGAGCCGGCTTCCTGGCCGCGTTGTCGTGGGGCGTCCCGCTCGAACGGGCCATGCAGACGGGGTGCCTGCTCGCCACGCTCACCATCGAGGCGCGCGGGCCGCAGGAGTACCTCGTCGACTCCGCGGCCTTCCACCGCCGCATGGCCGACGCGTACGGCGACGACGCCGCGGCCGAGATCCAGCCGTTCCTGCCCGCCGCCTGAGAGGGGACCGCGTGACCGAGACCTTCATCGAGGCCCTCGACCGGCGCGTGCTCGTGGCCGACGGCGCCATGGGCACCATGCTGCAGAGCCACGACCTCGGGCTGGACGACTTCGCCGGGCTCGAGGGGTGCAACGAGATCCTGAACGTCACCCGGCCCGACGTCGTGCGGTCGGTGCACCGGGCCTACTACGACGCCGGGTCCGACCTCGTCGAGACGAACACCTTCGGCGCCAACTGGGCCAACCTCGCCGAGTACGACATCGCCGGGCGCATCGGCGAGCTGGCCGAGGCCGGCGCCCGGCTGGCCCGCGAGACGGCGGACGAGTTCGCCACGCCGGACCGCCCGCGGTTCGTCCTCGGCTCGGTCGGGCCCGGCACGAAGCTGCCGACGCTCGGCCACGTCCGCTACGCGCACCTCCGCGACGCCTACGCCGAGCAGGTGACAGGCCTGTTGGCCGGCGGCATCGACGCCGTCCTCGTCGAGACCAGCCAGGACCTGCTGCAGGCGAAGGCGGCGATCCTGGGCGCGAAGCGGGCGATGCGGGCGGCGGGCCACGACGTCCCGATCGTCGTCCAGGTGACCGTCGAGACCACCGGCACCATGCTGGTGGGCAGCGAGATCGGCGCGGCCGTGACGGCCCTTGAGCCGCTGGGCGTCGACCTCATCGGGATGAACTGCGCCACGGGACCGGCCGAGATGGGCGAGCACCTGCGCTACCTCGCCCGCCACGCGCGGGTGCCGATCTCGGTCATGCCGAACGCCGGGCTGCCGGAGCTCGGCCCGGACGGCGCGGTGTACCCGCTCGGCCCGGACCAGCTGGCCGGCGCGCTCGCCGGGTTCGTCCGCGAGCACGGCGCCCGGCTGGTCGGCGGCTGCTGCGGCACGACGCCCGAGCACCTGCGCGCCGTCGTCGACGCGGTGGGCGGGCTGGCCCCGGCCGAGCGCTCGCCGGAACGCGAGGCGGGCGTCGCGTCGGTCTACCAGAGCGTGCCCTTCCGCCAGGACACCAGCGTGCTGGTGATCGGCGAGCGGACCAACGCCAACGGCTCGAAGGCGTTCCGGACGGCGATGGCGGACGAGCGCTGGGACGACTGCGTCGAGATCGCCCGGGCGCAGACCCGCGACGGCGCCCACCTGATCGACCTCTGCGTCGACTACGTCGGCCGCGACGGCGTCGCCGACATGGACACGCTGGCGTTCCGGCTGGCCACGGCCTCGACGTTGCCCGTCATGCTCGACTCCACCGAACCGGCGGTGCTCGAGGCGGGCCTGGAACGCCTCGGCGGACGCTGCGTGATCAACTCGGTGAACTACGAGGACGGCGACGGGCCGGACTCGCGGTTCCAGCGCGCGATGCGCGTCGCCAGCGAGCACGGCGCCGCCGTCGTCGCCCTCTGCATCGACGAGGAGGGGCAGGCGCGGACGGCGGACTGGAAGGTCCGCGTGGCGTCGCGGCTGATCGAGGACCTCACCGCGAACTGGGGGCTCGCCCTCGACGACATCATCGTCGACACCCTGACCTTCCCGATCTCGACGGGTCAGGAGGAGGTCCGCCGCGACGCGGCCGAGACGATCGAGGCGATTCGCCGGCTGCGCGAGCGGTACCCGGCCGTGCAGACGACGCTGGGCGTGTCGAACGTGTCGTTCGGCCTGAACCCCGCCGCCCGGCAGGTGCTCAACTCCGTCTTCCTGCACGAGTGCGTGGAGGCCGGCCTGACGACGGCGATCGTGCACGCGTCGAAGATCCTGCCGATGTCGCGGATCCCGGACGAGCAGCGTGCCGTCGCCCTCGACCTCATCCACGACCGGCGGCGCGACGGGTACGACCCGCTGCAGCGGTTCATGGAGCTGTTCGAGGGCGCCACCGCCGCGTCGAACCGGGAGACCCGGGCCGAGGAGCTGGCCCGGCTGCCGCTGGGGGAGCGGCTGGAGCGGCGCATCGTCGACGGCGAGCGCAACGGCCTCGAGGCCGACCTCGACGAGGCGCTGACCGAGCGGCCCGCCCTCGAGATCGTCAACGACACGCTGCTGTCCGGCATGAGGACCGTCGGCGAGCTGTTCGGGTCGGGGCAGATGCAGCTGCCGTTCGTGCTGCAGTCCGCCGAGGTGATGAAGGCGGCGGTCGCGCACCTGGAACCGCACATGGAGAAGGACGAATCCGGCGGCAAGGGCCGGATCGTGCTGGCGACGGTCAAGGGCGACGTGCACGACATCGGCAAGAACCTCGTCGACATCATCCTCTCCAACAACGGCTACGACGTCGTCAACCTCGGGATCAAGCAGCCGGTCGGCGCGATCATCGACGCCGCGAGCGAGCACCGGGCCGACGCCGTCGGCATGTCCGGGCTGCTGGTGAAGTCGACGGTGGTCATGAAGGAGAACCTCGAGGAGATGAACGCGCGCGGCGTGGCCGAGACCTGGCCCGTGTTGCTGGGCGGGGCGGCGCTGAACCGCACGTTCGTCGAGGACGACCTCGCCGCGGTCTACAAGGGCGAGGTCAGCTACGCCCGCGACGCCTTCGAGGGCCTGCGGCTGATGGACTCCATCATGAAGCGCAAGCAGGGCGGCGTCGTCGAGGCGGACCCGGAGGCCGAGGCCAAGCGCGCGCAGCGGCGGGCCCGGCGGCAGCGGTCGAAGCAGCTCGCGCAGGCGCGCCGCGCCGAGCCGGAGGCGCCCCCGCCCGGCGGCCGGTCCGATGTCGCCGCCGACGTCCCCGTCCCCGAGCCGCCGTTCTGGGGCACCCGGGTGGTGCGCGGCGTCGCGCTGGCCGACTACGCGGCGCTGCTGGACGAACGCGCGACGTTCCTCGGCCAGTGGGGGCTGCGCGGCGCCCGATCCGGGGACGGCCCCGGCTACGAGGAGCTGGTCGAGACCGAGGGCCGGCCGCGGCTGCGGTACTGGCTGGACGAGCTGACCACCCGGGGCGTCGTCGCGCACGCCGCGGTCGTGTACGGCTACGTCCCGTGTGTCGCCGAGGGCGACGACCTCGTCGTCCTGGACGCGCCCGCGCCGGATGCCGGCGAACGCTGCCGCTTCACCTTCCCGCGGCAGCGACGGGACCGGCGGCTGTGCCTGGCCGACTACTTCCGTCCCCGGGACCTGGCCGTGAGCTCGGGCGGGGTGGACGTGCTGCCGCTGCAGCTGGTGACGATGGGGCAGCCGATCGCCGACTTCGCCAACGAGCTGTTCGCCGCCGACGCCTACCGCGACTACCTCGAGGTGCACGGGCTCGGGGTCCAGCTCACCGAGGCGCTGGCCGAGTACTGGCACCGCCGGGTCCGCCAGGAGCTGCGGCTGCCCGGTGGCGGGTCCGTCGCGGCCGAGGACGCCGACGACGTCACCGAGTTCTTCCGGCTGGGCTACCGCGGCGCCCGGTACTCGCTGGGGTACGGCGCGTGTCCCGACCTGCGCGACCGCGAGAAGGTCGTCGCGCTGCTCGACCCCGGCCGCATCGGGGTCACGCTCTCGGAGGAGCACCAGCTGCATCCCGAGCAGTCGACCGATGCCTTGGTGGTGCACCACCCCGAGGCCGTCTACTTCACCGCCTGATCGAACAGAGGAGCCGTTTCCATGTCCCTCGATTTCAAGGTTGCTGACCTGTCGTTGGCCGATTTCGGTCGTCGTGAGATCCGTTTGGCCGAGCATGAGATGCCGGGTTTGATGGCGATGCGTGCCCAGTTCGGGCAGAGCAAGCCGTTGACCGGTGCCCGGATCACGGGGTCGTTGCACATGACGGTGCAGACGGCGGTGTTGATCGAGACGTTGGTGGCGTTGGGCGCGGATGTGCGCTGGGCCAGTTGCAACATCTTCTCCACCCAGGATCACGCGGCCGCGGCGATCGCGGTGGGCCCCACCGGGAGCGTGGACGCGCCGGCGGGGGTGCCGGTGTTCGCGTGGAAGGGGGAGTCGTTGGAGGAGTACTGGTGGTGCACGGAGCAGGCGTTGACCTGGCCCGGCCACGCGGGCCCGAACATGATCCTCGACGATGGTGGTGACGCGACGCTGCTGGTGCACAAGGGGGTGGAGTTCGAGAAGGCCGGCGCCGTCCCCGACCCCGCGGCCGGTGATGCGGAGGAGTGGCGGGTGGTGCTGGGCCTGTTGAAGCGGTCGCTGGCCGAGAGCCAGGACCGGTGGACGGCGATGGCGGGAGACATTCGCGGGGTGACGGAGGAGACGACGACCGGGGTGCACCGGTTGTACGAGATGATGCGCGACGGGGCGTTGTTGTTCCCGGGTATCAACGTGAACGACTCGGTGACGAAGAGCAAGTTCGACAACAAGTACGGGTGCCGGCATTCGCTGATCGACGGGATCAACCGGGCCACCGATGTGTTGATCGGTGGCAAGGTGGCGGTGGTGTGCGGGTACGGCGACGTGGGCAAGGGGTGCGCGGAGTCGCTGCGCGGTCAGGGCGCGCGGGTGGTGGTGACGGAGATCGACCCGATCTGTGCGTTGCAGGCGGCGATGGACGGCTACGAGGTCACCACCCTGGATGAGGCGATCGAGCGGGCGGACATCGTGATCACCGCGACCGGGAACAAGGACGTCATCACCGTGGAGCATCTGGCGCGGGCGAAGCATCAGGCGATCATCGGGAACATCGGGCATTTCGACAACGAGATCGACATGGCCGGGCTGGCCGCCGTCGACGGTGTGGTGCGCACCGAGATCAAGGCGCAGGTGCACGAGTGGGCGTTCCCGGATGGGCACACGGTGATCGTGTTGTCCGAGGGGCGGTTGTTGAACCTGGGGAACGCGACCGGGCATCCGTCGTTCGTGATGTCGAACTCGTTCACCAACCAGGTGCTGGCGCAGATCGAGTTGTTCGCGAAGACGACCGACTATCCGCTGGGGGTGTACACGCTGCCCAAGCACCTGGACGAGCAGGTCGCCCGGCTGCACCTGGACGCGCTCGGGGTCAAACTCACCGAACTCACGCCGGCGCAGTCGTCCTACCTCGGCATCCCCGTCCAGGGCCCGTACAAGAGCGAGCACTACCGCTACTGACGGCCGACGAGCCCAGGGGCAGCCATGACGACCGTCCTGGAACGACTCGCCGGCCGGCGGCCGGTCTTCTCCGTCGAGTTCTTCCCGCCACGCGACGACGCCGACGAGACCGTGCTGTGGACCGCGGTGCGGCAGCTGGAGCCGCTGGACCCAGCCTTCGTCTCTGTGACCTACGGCGCCGGTGGATCCAGCCGGGAGCGCACCATCCGGACGACGGGGCGCATCCGCCGCGAGACGACGTTGACGCCGGTCGCGCACCTCGCCGGCGTCGGCCACTCGCGCGCAGAGCTGCGCAACGTCGTCGGCTGGTACGCCGAGCACGGCATCCGCAACGTCCTCGCGATCCGCGGCGACCCACCCGGCGGCCCGTCCGCCGAGTGGGTCGCGCACCCGGACGGCGTCACCTACGCCGACGAGATGGTGAGCCTGATCGGCGGCCTCGGCGCGTTCTGTGTCGGCGTCGCGGCCTTCCCGCACGGGCACCCGGAGTCGCCGGACCTCGAGACCGACGTCCGGCGGCTGCTGGGGAAGATCCGGCGCGGGGCGCACTTCGCCGTCGCGCAACTGTGCTTCGAGCCGGACTACTTCCTCCGGCTGCGTGACCGGCTGGCGGTGCTCGGCTGCGACGTGCCGCTGCTGCCGGGGGTGATGCCGCTGACGACGCGGCGGACGCTGGCGAAGTCGGTCGAGCTGTCCGGCGTGAGCGCCCCGGCCGCCGTCGCCGAACGCCTCGCCCGCCACGACGACGACCCGGCCGGCTTCCGCGCCGAGGGCCTCGACATCACGACGTCGATCTGCGAACGGCTGCTCGCCGAGGGCGTCCAGGGCCTGCACTTCTACACGCTCAACCGCTCGACGGCCACCCGCGAGCTCGTCCGCCGCCTCGGCCTCGGGGTGAGCGACCGAGTTCACGAGGATGCCAGCAGGGGTAGGCGCGGGCGTCCGAGCGAGGCGGGCGCGGGGGACGGGCCGATGGTGGGGGGACGCCTGCAGGGGTAGGCGCGGGCGTCCGAGCGAGGAACGAGCGAGGCGGGCGGGGCAGGCGTCCCCCCACCATGGCCCAAGCAGGCGGTGAGAGACTTGCCGCCGTGCAGAGCGGCAGCCGAATCCCGGTCGTAGCGGTCGTCGGGCCCACGGCGGCGGGCAAGAGCGACCTCGCCGTCGACCTCGCGCTGCGGCTGGGCGGCGAGGTCGTCAACGCCGACTCCATGCAGCTCTACCGCGGCATGGACATCGGCACGGCCAAGCTCACGCTCGCCGAGCGACAAGGCGTCCCGCACCACCTGCTCGACCTCTACGACGTCACGCGCCCGTCGACCGTCGCGGAGTTCCAGCGGCTCGCCCGCGAGGCCATCGACAACTGCCGGGCGCGCGGCGTCACGCCGATCCTGGCCGGCGGCAGCGCGCTTTACGTTCGTGCCGTCCTGGACCGGTTCGAGTTCCCCGGCACCGACCCGGAGGTCCGCGCTCGGCTGGAGGCGGAGCTGACGACGGTGGGCGCCGCGGCGCTGCACGAGCGGCTGGCCGGTCGCGACCCGGCCGCAGCCGCGGCGATCCTGCCCACCAACGGCCGCCGGGTGGTGCGCGCGCTGGAGGTCATCGAGCTGACCGGGCGCCCGTTCACCGCGACGCTGCCGCCGCGTGAGTACCACTACGACGACGTCGTGCAGATCGGCCTGGACGTCCCGCGCGACGTCCTCGACGAGCGCATCGAGCTCCGGGTCGACCGCATGTGGGAGCAGGGTCTGGTCGACGAGGTCCGCGGGCTGGAGGCGCGCGGGCTGCGTGAGGGGCCGACGGCCAGCCGGGCGTTGGGCTACGCGCAGGTGCTCGCGTTCCTCGCCGGCGAGACGACGGAGCAGGCGGCGCGCGACGAGACGGTGCAGCTCACGCGCCGGTTCGCCCGTCGTCAGCACGCGTGGTTCGGCAAGGACGACCGCGTCGGCTGGGTGCCGTTCGACGCCGATGACCGGTTGGAGCGCGCTCTGACCTACCATCGTCGGTCGTGAGCGGCATCTCCTTCGTCAAGGGACACGGCACCCAGAACGACTTCGTGGTGATCCCCGACGCCGACGGCGCCCTGGCCGGCCGGCTCGACGAGGCGGCCGTGCGCCGCCTGGCCGACCGGTACGCGGGCATCGGCGCCGACGGCGTCATCCGCGTCACCCGCACGGAGACCGCCGACGAGGTCAGCGAGCTGGCCGGCGACGCCGAGTGGTTCATGGACTACCGCAACGCCGACGGCTCCGCCGCCGAGATGTGCGGCAACGGTGTGCGCGTCATGGCCCGCTACCTGTGGGAGAACGGCCTGGCCGAGGGGCCGGTGCTGGCGCTGGCGACCCGCGGCGGCGTCCGCACGGTGCACGCCGAGCCGGACGGCCAGATCACCGTCGAGATGGGCCGGGCCAAGCCGGCCGCGACCCGCCAGCTCGCCTTCGTCGCCGCCGGCGGGCACACCTGGGAGGCCACGCCGGTCCGGGTGCCGAACCCGCACGCCGTCGTGTTCGTCGACGACCTCGAAGAGCCCGGCTCGCTGACGTCCGCGCCCGACCTGCGGCCCGCGTCGGTCTTCCCCGACTCCGCGAACGTCGAGTTCGTCGTCGACCGCGCGCACAAGCACATCGCGCTGCGGGTGTGGGAGCGCGGCGTCGGCGAGACCCGGTCCTGCGGCACCGGCGTCTGCGCGGCGGCGTGGGTGGCCATGCGCCGCGACGGCGTCGGCGCCGGGGCCCGCTACCTGGTCGACGTGCCCGGCGGACGGCTGGTCGTGACCGAGCGTCCGGACGGAGAACTGCTGCTCACCGGGCCGGCCGTGCTGGGCCTGCGGGGGACCGTCGAGCTCTGACGCTCCAGGTGTGACCTAGATCACAGCATCCTGGGAAACCCCGAGGACGTCTCCTTCAGTAGAAGGAGCACGACGTCAGACTCGCGGTCGATGCCACCGCCGGGGAGCGGGCCTAACGTTGTGAGCGTGGGGCGGCAACGAGGCCGGCCGCGCGCCTGACGGGAGGGCGGTGCCATGGGTGCAACGGAGAAGCAGCGGCGAGAGGCCGTGCTGCAGGAAGCGGCCCGGCGCGCCCAGGAGAAGTCCACGGGCAAGGCCGGACGGCGGGCGGCCACGCTGCGCGCCGCGGCGAAATTACGGTGGGCGGCGTCCACCGGGTCGAGCTATGGTCGCTCCTGAAGACGTCGAACGGCGAAAGCAGGAGAATTGAGCAATAGTCCAGGCCACGCATACAACCCCTATGACGACTCCGCCGAGGTGCCGGAGGTAGACGAGTTCGACCTCCTGGACGGCGACACCACCGGGGACTACGACCTGGACGAGCGGCACGCGCTGCGGCGCGTCGCCGGCCTGTCGACCGAGCTCGAAGATGTCACCGAGGTCGAGTACCGGCGGCTGCGGCTCGAACGGGTCGTGCTCGTCGGCGTCTGGCCCGGCGGGTCGTTCACCGACGCCGAGAACTCTCTCGCCGAGCTCGCGGCGCTGGCCGAGACGGCCGGCTCGCAGGTGCTCGAGGGTCTCGCGCAGCGCCGGCTGAAGCCCGACCCCGCCACGTTCGTCGGCTCCGGCAAGGTCGAGGAGCTGCGCGAGGTGGTCCAGGCGCAGGGCGCCGACACCGTCATCGTCGACGGCGAGCTGTCGGCGTCGCAGCTGCGGAACCTGGAAGACAAGGTGGGCGTCAAGGTCGTCGACCGCACCATGCTCATCCTCGACATCTTCGCCCAGCACGCGAAGAGCCGCGAGGGCAAGGCGCAGGTCGAGTTGGCCCAGCTCGAGTACCTCTCCCAGCGGCTGCGCGGCTGGGGCGCGAGCCTGTCCCGGCAGGCCGGCGGTCGCGCCGGTGGCGCCGGCGGCGGCGTCGGCACCCGCGGTCCCGGTGAGACCAAGCTCGAGACCGACCGCCGGCGCATCCGCACCCGGGTGGCCAAGCTGCGCCGCGAGCTCGCCGACATGCGCACCGCTCGCGACACCAAGCGGGCCGGTCGCCGCCGCAACGCGGTGCCCGCGGTGTCGATCGTCGGCTACACCAACGCCGGCAAGTCGTCGCTGCTCAACCGCCTCACCGGCGCGGGCGTGCTGGTCGAGGACGCGCTGTTCGCGACCCTCGACCCCACCGTCCGCCGGTCGCAGACGGCCGAGGGCCGCGGCTTCACGCTCGCCGACACCGTCGGGTTCGTCCGGCACCTGCCGCACGAGCTGGTCGAGTCGTTCCGGTCGACGCTCGAGGAGGTCGCCGACGCCGACCTGCTGGTCCACGTCGTCGACGGCTCGCACCCCGACCCCGAGGGCCAGCTGACGGCGGTGCGCTCGGTGCTCGCCGACATCGGCGCCGGCGGCGTGCGCGAGATCGTCGCCGTCAACAAGGCCGACGCCGCCGACCCCATGGTGGTGGCCCGGCTGCTGCGCAACGAGCCGCACGCGCTCTCCGTCTCGGCCCGCACCGGCGCCGGGGTCGACAAACTGCGCGCGCTCATCGAGAGCGAGCTGCCGCAGCCGCCCGTCGAGGTCGACGCGCTGGTGCCGTACGACCACGGCGAGCTGGTGGCGCGCATGCACAGCGTCGGCGAGGTGCTGTCGGTCGACCACGAGGCCGATGGCACGCGCGTGCGGGCCCGGGTGCCGGAGGCGCTCGCCGCGGCGCTGCAGCCGTACGCCGTCGCGCCCCGGTAGGGGTGCCGGGCGGGGCCGGTCGATGCCGTCCCCGCCCGCCTCGCTCGTTCCGCCCCGGCCCTAGTCGGCCTGGACGCGTCCGCCCAGGTGCGTGGCGAGGAACCGCTCGGCCGCGGCGTAGAACCGCTCGCGGTTCTCGGGCCGGGCCAGGCCGTGGCCCTCGTCCTCGAACAGCAGGTACTCGTGGTCGAGGCCCTTCTCCTCGAGCGCGGCGACGATCTGCTCGGCCTCGGCGATCTTCACCCGGGGGTCGTTCTTGCCCTGCGCGACCAGCACCGGGATGGTGATCTGGTCGACCTTCGACAGCGGCGAGCGCTCCCACAGCAGGTCGCGCTCGGTGTCGGGGTTGCCGACGCGGGCGTGCATGAGCGCGAGCTGCGGCTTCCAGTACTCCGGCACCGACGCGAGCAGCGTGAGCAGGTTCGACGGGCCGACGATGTCGACGGCGCAGCGGAACACCTCGGGCGTGAACGCGGCGCCGGCCAGCGCGGCGTACCCGCCGTACGAGCCGCCGTAGATGCCGACGCGGTCGGGGTCGATGAGCCCCTGGCCGGCCAGGTGGTCGACGGCGTCGAGGAGGTCGGTGTGCATGGCCCGGCCCCATTCCTTGTTGCCGGCGTTGCCGAAGGCCTTGCCGTAGCCGGTGGAGCCGCGGAAGTTCACCTGCACGCAGACGTAGCCGCGGTTGGCGAACCACTGCGCCTCGGGGTTGTAGCCCCAGGTGTCGCGCGCCCACGGGCCGCCGTGCACGTTGAGCACCGCCGGCAGGCCGGCGCGGTCGACGCCCCGCGGGAACGTCAGGTAGCCGTGCACGGTGAGGCCGTCGCGGGCGGTGTAGGAGAACGGCTCCATCTCGGCGAGGTCGTACTCCTCGAGCTCCGGACGGTGCGAGAACAGGAAGGTCAGCTCGCCGGAGTCGCGGTCGTAGCGGTAGTAGCGCACCGGCCCGTCGGACAGCACGTCGTGCACCAGCCAGGTGCGGTCGTCGCGGACCGGCCGGGAGATGCCGACCTCGCCGCGCAGCCGCTGCGTCAGCCCGCCGACCTCGGCGCCGAACGCGGCGTCGAGGAACGTCCAGGACTTGCGCTCCTTGACGAACGTGACGGCCTGCGGCTCGAGCGTCTCGGGGTGACGGGCGATGCCGGCGGCGTCGTACTCGGGGTCTTCGGCGAGCACGGTCTCGGCGCCGGTGGCGAGGTCGACGCGGATGAGCCGGGCGGCGTTGACGCCGGTGCTGGACAGCAGGAACGCGGCCGAGCCGTCGCGGTTGAACCCGGCGACGTCGGTGGTGAGGACGTCGTCGGGGCCGATCTCGAACCACGGCTCGTCGGCGCCGTCGTCGCCGCGGCGGTAGACGACCGCGCCGCCGTCCTCCGTCATCGCGACGCCGCCGCGGACGCGGTGGTCGGAGTCGACCAGCCAGCCGGCGTAGCCGGGGTTCTCTGCCACCTTCGTCAGCTCGCGGGTGCTGAGGTCGAGCCGGTAGACGTCGTGCAGCTGCGGGTTGTCGGCGTTCAACCCGATGAGCATGGACGTGGGGTGCCAGCGGTTGTGCTCGAGGATGTACGCGGTGACCTTCTCCTGCGGCGTGACCAGCGTGGACTCGCCGGTCTCGAGGTCGAGCGCGTAGAGCCGCCAGTCTTCGTCGCCGTCGGTGTCCTGCAGGTAGGCCAGCGTGCGGTCGTCGTGGCAGAACATGAACGTGCGCACGCCGCGGTGGCGGTCGTGGGTGACCGGGCGGGCGGCGGCGGGGTCGTCGGCGGGACCGACCCAGACGTTCAGCACGCCGTCGTCGGGCGCGACGAAGCCCAGCCGGGAGCCGTCGGGCGACAGCGTGGGCAGGACCCGTTCGGGGTTGCCGAACAGGACGTCACGGGGGATCAGCGGCACCGCGTCATACGTCATTCCGGCATTCCATCACGGGCCTCGGACAGGGTCGAGACGCGGCTGTGGACAACCGCTTTCCCCGTCCGGCGGTCGGGTAGTGTCGGGCCGGTGAGCGAGGGCGATGTGACGGTCGAGAAGTTGCTGGCGGCGGCCGTCGGAGCCGTCGGCGGCGCGGAACGCCCCGGCCAGGTCGAGATGGCCCAGGCGGTCGGCGAGTCGGTCGCCGAGGGCAAGCACCTGCTCGTCCAGGCCGGCACCGGCACCGGCAAGTCGCTGGCCTACCTCGTGCCGTCGCTGCTGCACGCCGACTCCGACGGCGGGCCGGTCATCGTCGCCACGGCCACGCTGGCGCTGCAGGCGCAGCTGGTCGACCGCGACCTCCCGGCGCTGGCGAAGGCGGCCGAGCCGCTGCTGGGCCGGCCGCCGAAGTGGGCCACGCTCAAGGGCCGGGCCAACTACGCCTGCCTGCACCGCGTCCGCGACGGCGCGCCCGACGACCAGGGCGAGCTGGTCCCCGTCGAAGAGCTGTCCGCCGGGCCGCTGGGCGCCGAGGTGCTGCGTGCCCGCGAGTGGGCCGAGCAGCAGGCCGCCACCAGCGGCAGCGGCGACCGCGACCGGCTCGAGCCCGGCGTCAGCGACCGCGCGTGGTCGCAGGTCTCGGTGTCGTCGCGCGAGTGCCTGGGCGCCGCGCGCTGCCCGTACGGCCAGGAGTGCTTCGCCGAGGTGGCCCGGGCCCGCTCCGACGGCGCCGACGTCGTCGTCACGAACCACGCGCTGCTGGCCATCGACGCGCTCGAAGGGCTGCCGGTGCTGCCCGAGCACGACGTCGTGGTCGTCGACGAGGCGCACGAACTGGCCGCGCGGGTCACCAGCGTCGCCACCGCCGACCTCTGGCCCGGCGTCATCGACCGCGCCGCGGTGCGCGTCCGCGTCCACGTCGACGACGGCGACGCCGAGGAGCTGCGCGCGGCGGGCGAGCACCTGCGGGCGGCGCTGCTCGACGCGCCGGTCGGCCGTCTCGACACCGTCCCCGAGGAGCTGCTGGCCGCGCTGGTCGGGGTGCGCGACGCCGCCCGGGCCGTGCAGTCCGGATTCACCGCCACGGCGCGCGAAGAGCGCGCCGCCGACGTCGAGGCGTCCCGGCGCGCGGCGAAGACCATGGTCGACGACGTCTACGGCACGGCCGAGCGGCTGGTCGCCAACGGCGAGTACGACGTCCTGTGGGTCGAGGACCGCGAGCGCGGCGGGCGGTCGCTGCGGGTCGCGCCGCTGTCGGTGGCCGGGCTGCTGCGCGAGCGGCTGTTCGGGCAGAACACCGTCGTGGCCACGTCCGCCACGCTCGAGCTGGGCGGCTCGTTCGACGCCGCCGCCGGTGCGTTCGGGCTCACCGGCGAGGGCGCGCCGGCGTGGCGCTCGCTCGACGTCGGCTCGCCGTTCGACTACGGCAAGCAGGCCATCCTCTACGTCGCCCGCGACCTCCCGACGCCGGGCCGCGACGGCCTGCGCCCCGAGGCCGTCGACGCCCTGGTCGAGCTCATGGCGTCGGCCGGTGGGCGCACGCTCGGGCTGTTCTCGTCGCGGCGGGCTGCCCAGGAGGCGGCCGAGGCGGTGCGCAAGCGGCTGCCAGGCCTGCCGGTCCTCTGCCAGGGCGACGACGTCGTGGCCACGCTGCTGCGCACGTTCGCGGCCGACGAGAAGACCTGCCTGTTCGGCACGCTGTCGCTCTGGCAGGGCGTCGACGTGCCGGGCGGGTCGTGCCAGCTGGTCGTCATCGACCGCATCCCGTTCCCGCGGCCCGACGAGCCGCTGGCGTCGGCGCGGCAGCGGGCGGTCGAGAAGGCGGGCGGCAACGGGTTCATGTCGGTGGCGGCCACGCACGCGGCGCTGCTGCTGGCGCAGGGGGCGGGGCGGCTGATCCGCCGCTCGACCGACCGCGGCGTGGTGGCCGTGCTCGACCCCCGGCTGGTGACGGCCCGCTACGGCTCGTACCTGCGGGCGTCGCTGCCGCCCATGTGGTTCACCAGCGACAAGGCGGTCGTCTCGGGGGCGCTGCAGCGCCTGGCGGTCTCGTCCTGATCCTCGCGGGCACCGGCCGGGGCGCGTGGTGGCCTGGACACCCCGGCCGGTGCCGGCTCGGTTCCCCTCAGATGCGGCGCATGACCGCCACTACGCGGCCCAGCACCGTGGCGTCGTCGCCGTCGATGGGCTCGTAGTCGGCGTTGTGCGGGAGCAGCCAGATGTGGCCGTCGCGCTTCTTGAAGGTCTTGACCGTGGCCTCGCCGTCGATCATGGCCGCGACGATCTCGCCGTTCTCGGCCACCGGCTGCTGCCGCACGACCACCCAGTCGCCGTCACAGATGGCCGCGTCGACCATGGAGTCGCCGACGACGCGCAGCATGAACAGCGTGCCCTCGCCGACCAGCTCGCGCGGCAGCGGGAAGACGTCCTCGACCGCCTGCTCGGCCAGCACCGGCCCGCCGGCCGCGATGCGCCCGACCATGGGCACGTACGACGGCGTCGGCAGGTTGCTCTCTTCGTCGTCCATCACCTGACGGGTGAAGTCGCCGGGCGCGGTGCCGGGCGGTAGCACCTCGAGCGCGCGGGGGCGGTGGGGGTCGCGGCGGATGTAGCCCTTCGTCTCGAGCACACCGAGCTGGTGGGCCACGCTCGACGGGCTGGACAGGCCCGCGGCCTGGCCGATCTCGCGCATGCTGGGCGGGTAGCCGCGACGGCCCACGGATTCCCGGATGACCTCGAGCACCTTGCGCTGCCGCACCGTGAGGTCGGCCGGGTGCTGGTGGGTCTCCGGGAAACTGTGCACCGAGGCGACGGCTGCCTCGCCGCGCTCGTCGTCGTCGTTGTTGGCCACCACGCCACCTCCGGCTGTGCGGTCGATGCGTCCGTTCGAATACGGGTCGCAGGGTCGATTGATGTGGTCACAGTAGCTGGAATGCAAGACACGATCAAACATCTGTTCGAACGTGTCTCGACTCTGTCAGTGGCAGCGTGTACAACTATTCGTACAGTCGTTCTATCGAACGGTTGTGCGACAACACCGGAGGCTGACCATGGCGACGACGACCTACATCCCGCCGTTCGAGACCCGCACTCGTGTGGTGATCGAGCCGGAGCGCACCGACGCTCCGCCGCGCCGCCACGTGGCGCGCCGGCGTCCGGCCGGGCGGCCCGAGCCGGTCCCGTGCGTCGGTTCGGCCGAGCCGTCCCTGCACGGCTCGCGCCTCACCCGCCGCGGCCGCGTCGTGGTCGGGCTGGCCTGGCTGCTGCTCGTCGTCGCGGGCGCACTGGCGTTCGTCCGCCCCTGGGACGGCGGCGCCGCCCCGGCCGGCGCCACGGCCGTCACCACGGTCGAGGTCCGTGGCGGCGACACCCTGTGGCAGCTCGCCACCGACGTCGCGCCCACGGCCGACCCGCGCGAGACGGTCGCCGCCATCATCGAGCTCAATGGCCTCTCCTCCGCCGCCGACATCCGCCCCGGCGACCTCATCGAGGTCCCGGCCCGCTGACCCGCCCCGGCCGGCTGGTGTCACTGCCGGCCGGGTTCTGTGGCTGGGTCGGCTGGTCCGCGGACGGCTTCCGGCTCGGCGCGCCGCGCGGGTGGACGGGCATCGCCTCCATGCCCCTACATCCGCCGGCGTGTCGCCACGTTGTCGCCGGGTCCTGACCGTTGGTTTCGTCGGGCCCTGCTGCTGAAGGCCGACTTCGCTGCCTGTTCTCCTGCGCCTCGCTCGTCTCCTCCATGATCATCCAGGCTTTGTGGCGTTATCACGTCCCGAAACCTGGATGATCATGGAATCGGCCGGAGCGGAGCCGGTCGCCACGCCCCGAAGTGGCCAGTGAGCGGCCAGCGGACGAGGACCCGCAGCGGAGCCGGTCGCCGGACCGCGACCCACGGCCCGTAAGTGGCCAGCGGACCAGGACCCGCAGCGGAGCCGGTCGCCACACCCCGAAGCGGCCAGTGAGCGGCCAGCGGACCAGGACCCGCAGCGCAGCCGGTCGCCACACCCGAAGTGGGCCAGTGAGCGGCCAGCGGACGAGAAGCCGAGCAGAGTCGGTAGCCGGAACACCACCCATGGCCCGTGAGCGGCCAGCGGACCAGGACCCACAGCGGAGTCGGTAGCCGCGAACCCACCCACGACCCGTGAGCGGCCAGCGGACCCGACCCCACAGCAGAGCTGGAAGCCCGGGCCCATTTTCCGGCCGGCCCCCTGACGCTGCTAGTACGGGGGCGCGGGCGGCCGGGTCAAGCGGTCCTCCGACCGCGCGAAGCGCCATTCAAAAGAGGTCCGCTTGAGGCGGCCTCCCGCGCTCCCGACAATGGAGAGCAGCAGGGGGCAGGCACAACGCGGCAGAACCGAGCCAACGAGGGGCCCGGCCCCTGACCGCCCAGCCACGCATATCGCCGCCACCACCGCACCGCCACCACCGCACCGCCACCACCGCACCGCCACCACCGCACCGCCACCACCGCACCGCCACAGAGCGCCCGCAGCACCCCGCATCCACCGGTCGGCGTCCACCGGCCGGCGTCCACCGGCCGGCATCCACAGTGCGATCGATGGTCCCCACCGGACCACCCGACCCCACATCTTGTGGTGCCGGGGTTGTCCACAGCCCCGCGAACCCGCCGTCGTCCACAACCCACGGGTGTCCGGCGCGCGGCGATTCCCCGACCGGCCGGAATCGCCGATGACCTGCGGAAACGGGACGCGAGCGGCGTCGAGACGGTGGCCGGGGTGAGAACCGTCACCGGACCCCGCGACGCGCCGAGGGGAGTGATCGACTCATCCATGACCTGCGGCTTTGAAACAGCCTTCGCCGAGTCCGGCCATGTCGGTTGCAGACGCCCCTCCGGCCGACGTACCGTACCCCTATATCTAGTAGTTACACAGGTGTAAGCTGTCCACAGGTAGTGGTCGAGAGTGCACAGGTTGTCCCCATCTCGTCCACAGGTCCAGCGCCGAGGAGGTGCCCTTCATGCACTGTCCGTTCTGCCGTCACGCCGACAGCCGGGTGGTCGACAGCCGCACCGCTGACGAGGGCACCGTCATCCGCCGCCGGCGGCAGTGCCTGGCCTGCGAGCGCCGCTTCACGACCGTCGAGCAGCTGACGCTCGCCGTGGTGAAGCGGTCCGGGGTCACCGAGCCGTTCAGCCGCGAGAAGGTCGTGGCCGGGGTGCGCCGGGCGTGCCAGGGCAGGGGCGTCAGCGAGGACTCCCTGGCCCGGCTGGCCCAGCGGGTCGAAGAGCACTTCCGCGCGTCGGGGAGCGCGGAGATCCCGAGCCGCGAGGTGGGCCTGGCCATCCTGAGCCCGCTGCGCGAGCTCGACGAGGTCGCGTACCTGCGGTTCGCCAGCGTGTACCGCGACTTCGAGAGCCTCGACGACTTCGAGAACGAGATCGCGACGCTGCGGGCCGACCGCGAGCAGGCCGGGCGTCACCGCGACGGCACGGGCGAGGAGCAGGACTCCACGCTGACCGTCGCGGAACCGTAAGCCAGCAGTTCAGCACGACAACCGAATGACAGGCCCGGAACGACGGGTAAAAAGCCGGGGGAAGTGAGGAAGGTCCATGACGGAGACGGTGAGCGGGCCGAGCCGCAACAGTGCGGGGAGCAAGCCGGGCGGACGGGCGAAGAAGGCGCGGGGGCTGAGCATCCAGCGCATCTACACCACGCCCGGCGTCCACCCGTACGACGAGGTGACGTGGGAGCGCCGCGACGTCGTCCAGCAGAACTGGAAGACCGGCGAGACCGTCTTCGAGCAGAAGGGCGTGGAGTTTCCCGACTCCTGGTCGCTGAACGCCTCGACGATCGTCACCACGAAGTACTTCCGCGGCGCTGTCGGCACCGACGCGCGCGAGTGGAGCCTGCGCCAGCTCATCGACCGGGTGGTGAAGAAGTACCGCACCACCGGTGAGGACGAGGGCTACTTCGCCTCGACCGACGACGCCGACGTCTTCGAGCACGAGCTCACCTGGATGCTGCTGCACCAGGTGTTCAGCTTCAACTCGCCGGTGTGGTTCAACGTCGGCACGAAGTCGCCGCAGCAGGTGTCGGCGTGCTTCATCCTCTCCGTCGACGACTCCATGGAGTCGATCCTCAACTGGTACCGCGAAGAGGGCATGATCTTCAAGGGCGGCTCCGGCGCCGGCCTGAACCTGTCGCGCATCCGCTCCAGCAAGGAGCTGCTGTCCTCCGGCGGCACCGCGTCCGGCCCGGTCAGCTTCATGCGCGGCGCCGACGCCTCGGCCGGCACCATCAAGTCCGGCGGCGCCACCCGGCGCGCCGCCAAGATGGTCGTACTCGACGTCGACCACCCCGACGTCGAGGAGTTCATCCAGACGAAGGCGCGCGAGGAAGACAAGATCCGCGCGCTGCGCGACGCCGGTTTCGACATGGACCTCGGCGGCTCCGACATCGTGTCCGTCCAGTACCAGAACGCCAACAACTCCGTCCGGGTGCACGACGAGTTCATGCGCGCGGTCGAGTCCGGCGGCGAGTTCGGCCTGCGCGCCCGCATGACCGGCGAGGTCATCTCCACCGTCGACGCGAAGAAGCTGTTCCGCGACATGGCGCAGGCGGCGTGGGAGTGCGCCGACCCCGGCATCCAATACGACGGCACCATCAACGACTGGCACACCAACCCCGAGACCGGCCGCATCACCGCGTCCAACCCGTGCTCGGAGTACATGAGCCTCGACAACTCCAGCTGCAACCTCGCCAGCCTGAACCTGATGAAGTTCCTGCAGCCCGACGGGAGCTTCGACGCCGCCACGTTCGCCAAGGCGGTCGAGCTGATCATCACCGCGATGGACATCTCCATCACGTTCGCCGACTTCCCGACCGAGTCGATCACCGAGACCACCCGGGCCTACCGGCAGCTCGGCATCGGCTACGCGAACCTCGGCGCGCTGCTCATGGCGTCCGGCCTGGCCTACGACTCCGACGGCGGCCGCGCGCTGGCCGCCGCCATCACGTCGCTGATGACGGGTGCCGCCTACAAGCGCTCCGCCGAGCTGGCTGGCGTCGTCGGCCCGTACGACGGCTTCGCCCGCAACGCCGAGGCGCACGCCCGGGTCATGCGCAAGCACGCCGCCGCGAACGACTCCCTGCGCTCGGTCGCCACGCTCGACGCCGACGTCCGCAGCCTTGCCACGAAGGTGTGGGCCGAGGGCAACAAGATCGGCGAGAAGAACGGGTGGCGCAACGCGCAGGCGTCGCTGCTGGCGCCCACCGGCACCATCGGCTTCATGATGGACTGCGACACCACCGGCATCGAGCCCGACTTCTCGCTGGTCAAGTTCAAGAAGCTGGTCGGCGGCGGCTCCATGCAGATCGTCAACCTGACGGTCCCGAAGGCGCTGAAGAAGCTCGGCTACGCCGACGAGACCATCGAGGCCATCGTCGAGTACATCGCCGAGCACGGCAACGTCGTCGACGCGCCCGGCCTCAAGCCCGAGCACTACGAGGTGTTCGACTGCGCCGCCGGCCAGCCGCGGGCCATCGAGCCGATGGGCCACGTGCGCATGATGGCCGCCGTCCAGGCGTTCCTGTCCGGCGCCATCTCCAAGACGGTCAACATGCCCGAGTCGGCGACCGTCGAGGAGATCGAGGAGATCTACCTCCAGGGCTGGAAGCTCGGCCTCAAGGCGCTGGCCGTCTACCGCGACAACTGCAAGGTCGGCCAGCCGCTGTCCGACGCCAAGGCGAAGGTCGCCGACGCCACGGCCGAGAAGGACGTCGTCGTCGAATACCGGCCCACCCGCCAGCGGCTGCCGAAGACCCGTCCGAGCCGCACCACGTCGTTCACCGTCGGTGGCGCCGAGGGCTACATGACGGCCGGCTCCTACCCCGACGACGGCCTCGGCGAGGTCTTCCTGAAGCTGGGCAAGCAGGGCTCCACGCTGGCCGGCATCATGGACGCCTTCTCCATCGCCACGTCCATCGCACTGCAGTACGGCGTGCCGCTCGAGACGTACGTCGAGAAGTTCACCAACATGCGCTTCGAGCCGTCGGGCATGACCGACGACCCCGACGTGCGCATGGCGCAGAGCGTCGTCGACTACATCTTCCGGCGGCTGGCGCTCGACCACCTGCCGTTCGAGTCGCGGGCGGCGCTCGGCATCTACACGGCGTCCGAGCGGGCCCGTCAGCTCGACACGGGGGAGTACACCGCCGACTCCGACTCCGAGATCGAGGTCGACACCTTCCGGCAGTCCGCTCCGGTGAAGGCCGAGGTGGCCCCGGCTCAGCCGGCGCCGGCCGAGGCGGCGTCCGCCGCGTCCGCCCGTCCGGCACCGGTCGAGGCGCACACATCGGCTGAACTGCTCGAGGCCATCCAGGGCACCAGCACCGACGCGCCGCTCTGCTTCACCTGCGGCACGAAGATGCGCCCGGCCGGCAGCTGCTACGTCTGCGAGGGCTGCGGCTCGACCAGCGGCTGCAGCTGACGTCCGTTTCGCAGCGGCGGCGGCCGCGGGGGTTCTCCCCGCGGCCGCCGTCTTGCGTTCCGGGTCAGTGGGGGAGCCGGGCGAGCCGGGCGCAGGTGACGGCCAGCCACGTCCAGCCGGCGAGGATGCCCGCCGTGAACGCCAGCACGCCCCACGTCGCGCCGGCGCTGGCCGACACCGCGACGAAGCCGCAGAGGATCAGCGACCCGCTGGCGACGCTGTAGCGTGCCGCGCCGCGGCGGCCGGTGCGGCGCAGGTGGCGGCCGAGGGCGAAGCAGGCGATCGCGAAGCAGGTGAACCCGGCGAGGCCGGCGCCCATGTGGGCGAGACCGTGCCAGCTGATCGTCTCGGCGGCCTCGGCCGGGGTGCCGGGCGGGAAGCCCTCGACCGGGTCGGCCCGGAAGACGCCCGCGGCCAGCAGCGACACCCCGAAGACGCCGACCAGGCGCGGTGCCCACGTGCCGGCCCTGCCGCTCCGGCGCAGCCCGGCCGCCGCCGCCACCGTCAGCACCGCGGCCACGACGAAGTTCGCGATCTGCACCCAGCCGAGGTCGCCGTTCGCCAGCACACTCGCCGCATGCCGCGTCGGGTCGTACCCGTCACGCACGACGTACTGCCCGACGACCGCGGCGACGTACAACGGCCCCGCGACGACGCCGGCGGTGAGCAGCCGGTGCTGCCCACGCGTCGTGGCGGGCGTGGGGGTCGTGGCGGTAACGGTGGGGGTGGCGGCGGTGGCTGCGGTGGCTGCGGTGGCGGTCATGGTCCCGGTCCTTCCAGCGTGTGGTGTGCCCTGGCTGACTCGATCGTGCTACCGAAAATAAAAATTGTCAAGGTTGGAAGAGTTGTCGGTGTTGTGGCGGGGAGGGCGTTGGGACGCACGAGGGTGCACGGCGGCGCGCAGAGGAGCGCCGGGCCGCGCCGAGGTGCGGCACCCACGGGGGAGGAGCGTCCGGTCGGGGAGGTCGGCAGAGCGCGGGGGAGACGCGGCGGGCGGGGGCGCCGGTCAGGGACGTCGGTTGGGGCTGCGGGGCAGGGGCGTCGGCCAGCGGCGTTGGTCGGGGCTCGGGGCAGGGGCGCGGGCCAGCGGCGTTGGCCGGGGCTCGGAGTTGGGCGTCCGGCAGGGCCGGGTCGGTGCTCCGATCAGCGGCGAGGCTTGACGCCGGCCACCAGCTCCTTCACCCGCGACGGCTCGACATACCTGGCGCGGACGGCGCCGCCGGCGAGCTTGCGGATCAGCGCGTCCTCCGGCAGGGGCTGCTGCGACGCCACGAGGATGACGTTGCCGTAGCGGCGTCCACGCAGTTGGCCGGGCTCGGCGATCATCGCGACGTGGGCGAACACCTCCAGCGCCGTCGCCGCCTCGACGCGGGCCTCGCGGACCTGGGCGGTGTCGGCGACGTTGCCGACGTAGACGCCGGCGGGGGTGAGCACCCGTGCGACCGACGCGTAGAAGGCGGCGTCGGCGAGGTGGGGCGGCACGTCGGAGCCGTCGAAGGCGTCGCGGATGACGACGGCCGAATAGTCGTCCGGCAGCGCCCGCAGCCCGTCCATCGCGTCCACCGCCTTGAGCCGCAGCCCGCGCACCGACCGCAGCCCGAACGCCTGCCGCATCAGGGTGGCCAGCGCGGCGTCGATCTCGAACACCGTCTGCGGCGACCCCGGCCGCGTCGCCGCCACGTAGCGGGCCAGCGTGCAGCCGGCCCCGCCGAGGTGCAGGACGGACAGCGGCGCACCCGGCGGCGCGACGACGTCGAGGATGTGGCCGGTCCACTGGGTGTACTCGAAGTCCAGCCGGGTCGGGTCGTCGACGTCGACGTAGGAACTGGCCACCCCGTTGAGCCGGACCGACCAGCCGCCGGGGTGGGCGCGGTCCGGGATCAACTCCGCCGTGCCGGAGTCGACGTGGTGGGTCCCGGCGAAGCGCTCGGGACGTGGGCGGTCGCTGGCACGGGACGGGGGCACGAGCGATAGGTTCGCAGCATGGCTGACCGTCCGACAAGGAACCTCCACGTAGGCGCGCCGTACCGGGCCGACGAAGCGCGCTACATCGACACCCCCTACCGCCGCAGCGGCCGCACCGGACTCAAGCTGCCGGCCATCTCGCTGGGCCTCTGGCAGAACTTCGGCGACGAGTCGCCGCTGGCCACGCAGCGGGCCATCCTGCGCACGGCGTTCGACCACGGCGTCACGCACTTCGACCTCGCCAACAACTACGGCCCGCCGCCCGGCTCGGCGGAGAAGAACTTCGGCCGCATCTTCGCCGAGGACTTCCGCCCGTACCGCGACGAGCTGATCATCTCGACGAAGGCCGGCTACGACATGTGGCCCGGCCCGTACGGCGAATGGGGCTCGCGCAAGTACCTGCTGGCCAGCCTCGACGCGTCGCTGGACCGCATGGGCCTCGACTACGTCGACATCTTCTACAGCCATCGGTTCGACCCCGACACGCCGCTCGAGGAGACGATGGGCGCGCTGGACACCGCGGTCCGGTCCGGCCGGGCGCTGTACGCGGGCATCTCGTCGTACTCGCCTGAGCGCACCCGCGAGGCGGCCGCCATCATGCGCGAGCTGGGCACGCCGCTGGCCATCCACCAGCCGTCCTATTCGATGTTCAACCGCTGGATCGAGGCCGGGCTGACCGAGGCCTGCGCGGACGAGGGCCTCGGCATCATCGCCTTCTCGCCGCTGGCGCAGGGGCTGCTGACGAACAAGTACCTGGGCGGGGTGCCGGACGACTCCCGCGCGGCCCGTGGCGGGTCGTTCTCGCCGTCGCTGGTCACGCAGGACGTCGTCGACCGGCTGAAGGCGCTGGCCGGCGTCGCCGAGTCGCGCGGGCAGACCCTCGCGCAGCTGGCGCTGTCGTGGGCGCTGCGCGACGAGCGGGTGACGTCGGTGCTGATCGGCGCCCGGACGGTGGGCCAGCTCGACGACAGCCTGGGCGCGCTGGACCGCCTCGACTTCTCCGACGACGAGCTCGCCGAGATCGACCGGCACGCCGTCGAGGCGGGCCTGAACATCTGGGCCCGGTCGAGCGACGCGTGACCCGATGAACGAGCGTCAGCGCCGCAACCCGCGCACCGAGGCCATCTGGACCCAGCTGTACGAGGCGCTGGCCGCGCTGAGCGCCTCGACCGGCCGCCGTGACCTCGACATCGTCGACCTCGGTGGCGGGAGCGGCGTGTTCGCGGTGCCGCTGGCCCGCATCGGCCACCGCGTCACCGTCGTCGACCCCAGCCCGAACGCGCTGGCCGCGCTGGCCCGCCGGGCGGCCGAGGCGGGCGTCGGTGACCAGGTCACGGGCGTGCAGGGCGACGCGGCCGGGCTGGCCGGCGTGGTCGGGCCGGGCGGCGCCGACGTCGTGCTGTGCCACGGGGTGCTCGAGGTGGTCGACGACGTCTCCGGTGCGGTGACGGCCATCGCGGCGGCGCTGCGCCCCGGTGGCGTCGCCAGCGTCGTCGTCGCCCAGCGCTACGCCGCCGTGCTGGCGAAGGCGCTGGCCGGGCACTTCGCCGACGCCCGGCACCTGCTCGACGACCCGGACGGCCGCTGGGGCGGCTCCGACCCGCTGCCACGCCGGTTCGACGAGGACGGCGTCAGGGCGCTGCTCGCGGCCGCCGGGCTGCGCGTCGACGAGGTGCACGGTGTGAGAGTGCTCACCGACCTCGTCGCCGGCAGCGTCGTCGACGACCCCGCCGAGGTGGCCGCGCTGGCCGAACTGGAGGCCGCCGTGGTCGCCCATCCGGCGTTCCGGGCCGTCGCCGCGGCTCTGCACGTGCTCGCCGGACGGCCCGCGGGGCCGGACGTGTGATCGCTCCGCGGGCGGGTACTGCGACACCGAACGCCTTCGGTCGTGCACCCGGCTTTCTTCGGTGGCGTCGGCCGCATATGCTGGTCCTTACAGCAGGTGCCCAAGATTTCCGTGTTCATTGGAGGGGAACGGTGCCACTCTCCGATCATGAGCAGCGGCTGCTCGAGCAGATGGAGCAGGCGCTGCTCGCCGAGGATCCGAAGTTCGCCACCGCCATGCGTGGCGCGGATCTTCGGCGGCGGTACCGGCGACGCGCGGTCTTTGCCGGTCTGGTCTTCGTCGTCGGCGTCGTGTTGCTCATGACGGGCGCCGTCACTCAGGTCATCCCGCTCGGTGTGGCGGGCTTCGTCGTCATGCTCGGCTCGGCCTTCTACGCGGTCACATCGTGGCGTCGCGTGCCGCCGTCGGACGGCACGGCCACGGCCGCCGGCGAGGTGCCCGACATCAGCCCGGGTTCGCCCCGCCGGCAGCGCCGCCCCAAGGGGCAGCGCAACAACGGCTCGTTCATGGACCGCATGGAGCAGCGCTGGCGCAACCGGCGCGAGCGCGGCTACGGCCAGTAACCGCACCACCGCAGCAGCACCACCGCAGCAGTAGCAGCACCACGGTTCACGCGTTCGGCGCCGCCCTCGGGCGGCGCCTCTTGCGTTTCCGGGGCGATCCCACCCGGTCCGGTCAGGTGCTGATGACCGGACCGGCCCACCCCATGAGATCGGGTGGGCCGGGCGTGCTCACTCCGCCGGGGGACGGGGCGCCGGCAGCCGGCGCCGCAGGCTGGACGAGGCGACGGAGTCGCGCAGCCGCTCGCCGGTGGCGTCGATCCAGTCGAACCCCTCGACCAGACGGCGGTTCGCCTCGACCGCGCTGTCGCGGTAGCGGGTCGGCAGCAGGAACGCCTTGACGCGCCGGCCGAGCGACGCCGAGCGGGCGATGGAGCGCCGCACCAGTTCGGTGTCGTCGTGCAGCGCCTCGACGGGCTCGGCCTGGCGGGCGTAGCGGGCCTGCTCGACGGCGCCGACGAGGTGGTCGAGCAACTGCCGGTCGTCGTCGCCGAGTGACGCGGCCGTGGCCAGCCGGCGGCCGGTGGACCGCGGCGTGGCGGCAGGGTCCCAGGGGTGGCCGGCGTCGCGGGCGGCCTCGCGCAGGTCGGCCCACGCGGCCTCGGCCAGCGCGCCGGGATCGTCGCCGGCCCGCCGCCAGCGCAGCCGGCGGCCGATCCGCGCCGCCACCGACGGGGTGGCGAAGAACGCCGCCAGCGCCAGCGCGCCGAGCACGATGAGCGGCCACTGCGACGGCGGCTCCTGGCTGCCGGCCGCTGCGCCGCCGCCGAGCTCGTCGTCGCGCGGGATGGACGGCGCCGTGCTGGTCGGCTGCGACGTGGGGGAGCTGGGGTCGTTGGGGTCGGGCACCGGCGCGTTCTGCGTGGGCACGATGGTCCAGTCGGGGGCGCGGCCGGTGATGGCGGCCGGCGTGGGCTCGAACCGGACCCAGCCGGACCCCTCGAAGTACAGCTCCGGCCAGGCGTGGGAGTCGTGTGCGCGGACGAGGTAGCTGCCGTTGCCCTGGTAGTCGCCGGCGGTGAAGCCGACCGCGACCCGCGCCGGGATGCCCAGGTAGCGGGCCATGATGGCCATGGTCGCGGCGAACTGCTCGCAGTAGCCGCGCCGGTCGTTCAGGAAGTCGACCAGCGCGTTGGCCGTGTGGCCGGACGTCGACTCGATGTCGTACTCGAAGCCGCCCTGCGGGCCGCGGAACCACTGCTGCAGCGCGGCCGCCTTGCTGAAGTCGTCGGCAGCGCCCTCGGTGACCTCGTCGGCGAGCTCGGTGACCTCGGCGGGGAGCTCGTCGGGCAGCTCGAGCATGGCGTCGACGTCGTCGCTGGGCGGCCCGGCGTTGCGCAGCGTCTCGACGGTCGGCTCGACCACCAGGCTCTCGACGTTGTACGAGCGGGCGCGGACGTCGTCGCCGTCGGCGACGACGTCGAGGGTGGGCCCGTGGTAGCGCCAGTCGCCCTCGATGGCGATGCTCTGCGCCGGGTAGGGGAGCGGCAGCCAGCTGGAGCTGAAGTCGGGGCTGACGTTGATGTCGTAGTCGATGCGCGGCCAGTCGGCCTCCTCGAGGCCCTGCGGCCACGGCAGCCCGCTGTCGACGGAGTCGGGCACCGGCCGGTCGGACGTCTTCCACTCCTCGCCGTCGAACACGTCGAGCGTGACGATGCGGATGTAGGTGGCGGCATCGGTGTCGGCGCTGGAGCTGTAGCGCAGCACTTCGACGTTCTCGCGGCGCTGCAGGTTGCGCTGGAGGTCGATGATCGGGTTGTCGGTGCGGATGGTCTGCCCGCCGCCCCCGCCGCCACCGCGGCCCGGGCCGAGCACGCCCTCCGTCAGCACCGGCGCGAGGCCAGGCACGGCGACCGCCACCGCCAGCGCCACCGCGCCGACCCGGCGGCCGTTGCGGGCCAGTGAGTCGGTCTCGGGGATGCCGCTGCGCCGCGCCGACGGGCTGGCCGAGCGACCCCACGCCGCGACCCGGGTGCGTCCCTCGGAGACCAGCAGCGCCAGGAACCCGGCCGCGGGCGGCAGGAACCACCACCAGTCCAGCCCGATGGTCATGGCGGTGGCCGCGACGGCGTAGCAGGCGGCCAGCGGCACGCCGGCCAGCGGGACCTTGCGCAGCCAGACGGCGAGGGTGTCGACCAGCAGCGCCACGACGCCGGCCCCGCCGACCACCAGCATGAGGATGCCGCGCGGCACGGGGATGGGCGCGACGTACGTGTTGGTGACGTCGATGCCCTCCTGGAAGACGTCGACCAGCCGGGTGGCCCAGTCGGTGGTCGGGATGAACCCGAGCAGCGCGACGTCGTTGGCCACCAGCACGCCCAGCCACAGCACGACGACGGCCAGCTGCGCCACCGGGACCAGCAGCGCCGGCACGCCGAGCTTGCGCAGCACGTAGCCGGTGCCGGCGACCAGCGCGACCACGAGGGCGGCCGGCACGATCCAGTCGTCGGTCTGGGTGATGGCGAACAGCGGCACCACCGACAGCCAGGCCGCCAGCGCCGCGACGATGGTCAGGCGGCCGTGGGCGCTCAGCGACGACATCAGCTCGCCTCCCGTCCGGTCGAGACGCCGGCCGCGGCCTGGGCCTGCACGGCCGGGCGCTGCAGCCCGAGGCGCTCCCACAGCGTGGCCAGGTGCTCGCCGCGCTTGGCGACGATGACGTTCCAGCCGGCGCTGCGCAGCACCTGGACGCCGGCGGTGAGCCGCACCTGCTCGCGGCTGTTCTCGCCCAGCGACGTCCAGGACATGACGTCGAGGACGACGGCCAGCGCGGCGGTGGAGCCCTGCCGCAGCCCGGCGACGACGTGCGCCTCGGGCTCGGTGAGCCGGCCGAACACGCCGACCAGCAGGCCGGTGGCGGCCTCGGCGCCGCTGAGGAGGTCGGGCCAGCGGCCGACGGACGCGTCGCGCTGCGGCTGGACGACGGCGAGCGCGTCGAGCAGCGACACCTTGGCGTCGCCGGGGCCGCTGGCGGGGTCGTGCCAGTTGGTGGAGACCGCGCCGCCGTGGTCGGTGACCAGCCGGACGGCGTAGCCGCGCTCGGCCAGGTGGACTCCGACGGACGCGGCCGCGGTGACGCTCCACTCGAGCGAGGAGTCGATGCCCTCGCCGGTGTGCCCGGACGTGCGGGTGTCGAGCAGGAGCGTGGCCCGGCTCTGCCAGGGCTGCTCCTCGCGGCGGACCATCAACTCGCCGTGGTGGGCGGTGGCCCGCCAGTGCACGCGGCGCATGTCGTCGCCGATGCGGTAGGCGCGGATCGTCGCGTCCTCCTCACCGGCGGCGGCGATGGCCCGCGGCCGGCTCTCGCCGCTGCCGCTCCACTCGCCGACCAGCCGGACCGGCGGCAGCTGGTGCACCGTGGGTGTGACGATCAGGGTGCCGACGTCGCTGAACGCGCGGCGCAGCTCGACCATGCCGAACGGGTCGGTGACGCGCACCGTCAGCGGGCCGACCTTGTACCGGCCGCGCACCACGGGGTCGATGGAGTAGGTGACGTCGCGCCGGAACCGCGACCACACGTGGTCGAGGACGAACCGCGGCCGGGCTCCGAGCGTGAACGGGATGCTGTCCTCGACCAGCAGCACACCGGTGGGGATGCGTGCTGAGTTGGCCAGCTGCAGGCGCACCGTCGCCCGCTCGCCGACGGACACCCGCGGCGGCTCGACCGAGCGCGACGCGGCCAGCCGCACCCGGCTGCGCAGCGCCACCATGAGGCTGATGGCCGGGACGACGACCAGCAGCAGGCCGACCCTGAGCACGTCGCGCTGCCCGGCGAGGACGGCGGCCAGGACGGCGCCGCCGCCGACGGCCAGGAAGGTCCAGCCGCGTCGGGTGAGACCGGACAGCGCGTCGTTCATCGGCGGCTACCGGGCCGGTTCGGGCTGCGGGATGCGCTGGATGAGGTCGGCGACGATGCTGCCGGCGTCGCGGCGGCCGATCTGCGCCTCGGCCGTGGGCAGCAGCCGGTGGCCGAGGACGGGCGCGGCCAGCGCCTGGATGTCGTCGGGCAGCACGTACTCGCGGCCCTCGAGCCCGGCCCACGCCTTCGCCGCCCGGATGAGGTGCAGCGTGGCCCGCGGCGACGCGCCCAGCCGGAGGTCGGGCGAGGTGCGGGTGGCCGTGGTCAGCGCGACCGCGTACTCCTTGATGGGGTCGGCGACGTAGACGCCGCGGACCAGCCGGACCAGCTTGTGCACGTGCGCGGCGTCGGTGACCGGCTCGAGCGGGTCGAGCGCGCTGGTGGCGCCGTGGGTGTCGATCATCTCGATCTCGTCGCGCGGCGACGGGTAGCCCATGGACAGGCGCATCATGAAGCGGTCGCGCTGCGCCTCGGGGAGGGGGTAGGTGCCCTCCATCTCGATGGGGTTCTGGGTGGCGACCACCATGAACGGCGCCTCGAGCTGGTACGTGGTGCCGTCGACGGTGACCTGCCGCTCCTCCATGCACTCGAGCAGCGCGGACTGCGTCTTCGGCGAGGCGCGGTTGATCTCGTCGCCGACGACGATGTTCGCGAACACGCCGCCCGGCTTGAACTCGAACTCGCGGGTCGACTGGTTGAACACCGACACGCCCGTGACGTCGCTGGGCATGAGGTCGGGCGTGAACTGGATGCGGCGCACCGTGCAGTCGATGGCGCGGGCCACGGACTTCGCGAGCATGGTCTTGCCGACGCCGGGGACGTCCTCGATGAGGATGTGGCCCTCGGCCAGCAGCACGGTGAGGGCCAGCTTGATGACCTCGGGCTTGCCCTCGACGACCGAGCCGATGGCGGCCTGTATGCGGGCTGCGGTGTCGGCGAGGTCGCCGAGCGCCAGCTCGGGCGCGGGCTCGCCGGGCACCTGCTGTGGATGATGGCCCGGGTTGAGCGGCTCAGGCACGTTTCCTCCTTCGATCCCCGACCTCGTCGGCGTGACGTGCCTCGGCCGATCGCGGCATTCCGCTGTCCTGTCTCGCAGTGGTGCGACGTGCGGACCCACCCAGCGGGTTCCCATCGGCCACGGCTTTCGCTTACCCGCAGAGCCTATGTCCACTACGCGTGCACGCGCATCCATCCGAACCGGACATTCCCCGATGGCCCGGCCTGGTCGGACGGTGTCCCGCCCCGCCGGGCGGTGATCGGCCCGCCGGTCGGCGGCGCCGCGGTGGACCCGGCCTTCGATCATGGTGCCGAGGCGCGCCGCCTCCGCCGCCGCGCCGGCCGGCGGCCCCGTCCGCCGGCCGTTCCCCACTTCCCTCCACCACCGTCCTCCACCCGGCGGGCCGGCATCGCTGACCAGGGGCGACGTGGAGGCGTCCGCTGCGGGGGCGGGCCGGCGCCGCCGCGGCGCCCCCGCGCGCCCCACTCCGTCCCCTCCATCGCCCCGCAGGGCGCTGACCAGCGCGGACGCGGTCCGGCGTGGCCACGGGGCGGGGGCCGCGGTGGGGCGTGGTGGGGCGTAGCGGGGCTGAATGTGGTTGCAAGTGGGGGAGAGTGGAGTAGAGTGGCGGGCAATGGAGGAAGAGTGGTCCGGGGTGGCGATCAGCGGATGGTCCGGTGACGGTCACGGCGGACAGCGGGGAGGTGGGCCGTGTTCCTCGGCACCCACACGCCCCGGCTGGACGACAAAGGACGGCTCATCCTTCCGGCGAAGTTCCGGGACGAGCTGGCGGAGGGCGTCGTGATCACACGAGGGCAGGAGCGCTGTCTCTACGTGTGGCCGCGGGCCGAGTTCCTCCGGTTCACCGAGCAGTTGCGCGCCGCGCCCATCACGCACAAGGGCACGCGCGACTTCGCCCGGATGCTGGCAGCGGGGGCCAGCGACGAGGTTCCGGACAAGCAGGGCCGCATCACCATCCCGCCGGGGCTGCGCACGTACGCGGCGCTGGAGCGTGAGTGCACCGTCGTCGGTGCGATGACGCGGGTGGAGATCTGGTCCGAGCAGGCCTGGGAGACGTACCAAGCGGAGAAGGAACCGATGTTCGCCGACATCTCCGAGGAGGTGCTGCCCGGCATCTTCTGACCGCCGTCGCGTGGAAACGCACGACGAGGTCTCCGGCCGCTCCACCTCTTGGCACCACTTCCCCGGTGCCAAGCGGCACGAGCCGGCAGCCAAGCCCGAGCGGGCGGGGACCTGGTCGTACGAGCCGCGAACGGCAACGAGCGAGGCAACGACGAAGAGACGCGGGGGTGTCGATGACCGATCAGGGGGCGCACGTCCCGGTGCTGCTCGATCGCGTCGTCGAGCTGCTGGCTCCGGCTCTCTCGGAGGACGAGGGCCGTGTGGTCGTCGATGCCACGCTGGGACTCGGCGGGCACGCCGAGGCCCTGTTGCGCCGCAGCTCGACGGCCCACCTGGTGGGCCTCGACCGCGACCGCGAGGCGCTGGCCCGGGCCACCGAGCGGCTGGCGCCGTTCGGCGACCGGTTCACCGGCGTCCACGCGGTCTACGACCGGATCGCCGACGTCTTGGCGGGCCTCGGCATCCGGCGCGTGCATGGCGTCCTGTTCGATCTCGGCGTGTCGTCCCTGCAACTGGACGAGGCCGGGCGCGGGTTCGCGTACTCGCAGGACGCGCCGCTGGACATGCGGATGGACCAGTCCACCGGCATCACCGCGGCCGAGGTGCTCAACACCTACGCCGCGGCCGACCTCACCCGCATCCTGCGCCGCTACGGCGAGGAGCGGTTCGCCTCGCGCATCGCGGCGGCCGTGGTGCGCGAGCGCCGGCGGGCACCGTTCGACACCAGCGCCCGGCTGGTCGAGCTGATCCGCGACACCATCCCGGCGCCGGCCCGGCGCACCGGCGGCAACCCGGCGAAGCGGACGTTCCAGGCGCTGCGCATCGAGGTCAACGGCGAGCTCGACACGCTCGAGCGCGCGCTGCCGGCCGCCGTCGACGCGCTGGCGGTGGGCGGGCGCATCGTCGTGCTCTCGTACCACTCGCTGGAGGACCGCATCGTCAAGCAGCTGTTCGCGGCCAGGACGACCAGCTCGGCGCCGCCCGGGCTGCCGGTCGAGCTGCCCGAGCACCGGCCCGAGCTGCGGCTGCTGACCCGCTCCGAGCCGCCCACCAGCGACGAGATCGCCGCCAACCCGCGCGCGCAGTCGGCCCGGCTGCGCGCCGTCGAGCGGATCAGGGAGGCCGCATGAGCGCCGCCGAACGCGCCTACGCCCCGGTCGCCGCGCCGCGCCGGCCGTCGCTGCGCAGCGTGCCGGCCCGCGGCTCCCGTGCGCCGCGCGCCCCGTTCGTCGTGCTGGTCCTGATGGTCCTCGGCATCGGGCTGATCGGCCTGCTGGTCCTCAACACCGCCCTGCAGCAGGGCGCGTTCGAGCTGGGCGAACTGCAGTCGACCACCGACGAGCTGCGCGACCGGAAGACCGACCTCGCCGACCGCGTCGCCGCCCGCAGCGCGCCCGACGCGCTGGCCGACCAGGCCGCCCGCCTGGGCATGGTGCCGGCCGAGGACGCGCCCACCTTCCTGGAACTGCCGCGGTCCACCCACGCCGACGCTGGTGGTGCCGGCTGATGCCGCCCAAGGGCCAGGACGGCCGGGGAGCGGCCGGGTCGGGCCGCGGCACGGCCGGGCAGGGCTCGGCGGGACGGGGCTCGGCCGCGGGTGCCGGACGGGGTACGGCCGCGGGCCGCACCGCGCGGCCCGGGTCGAAGGGCGCACCGAAGGCGGCTCCGAAGGGCGCGCCGAAGGCGTCCGCCAAGAACACGGCCAAGCCGGCCCGCAGGACGGCCGCCGCGAAGCCCGTGCGGACGTCCGCCGCGCCGCGGGCCCGTAAGAGCGCTCCCAAGGCTCCGAAGAACGAGCTCGACGCCGCGTGGGCCAGCGCGCCCACGTCGTCGCGCGGTGGCCGGGCCGACGGCGCCGGCCGCACCGGTCGTCCGGCGCCGGTACGGGCCGGCGCCGTCGCGACGTCCGGTGGCCGCGGGACCTCCGGCGGCCGCGGCGCGTCCGGCAAGCCGTCGTCGGGCAGGTCGTCCTCCGGCAAGGCGGCCGGGGGCAAGCCCCGCGCCGTCCGCGCTCCGAAGGCCTCCCGCCCGGCCCGCCCGCCGAAGCCGCCCAAGCGTCCCAAGCCGCCGAAGGGCCCGAAGCAGCCGCGCACCGTCCGGCTGGCCGACCCGCGCAAGCGCCTGCGGGTCACGCTGGTCGGCGTCTGCGTGGTCCTGTCGCTGTTCGGCGGCCGGCTGATCCAGCTGCAGGGCATCGACGCGTCCACGTACGCCGCCGTCGCGAACACCATCGGGCTGAAGACGGTGCCGGTGCGGGCCGACCGCGGCGCCATCATCGACCGCGACGGCGAGCCGCTGGCCAGCACCGTCGAGGCGTACAACGTGGTGGTCGACCAGACGCAGGTGGCCAACCCGGCCGCGTACGCGCTGCAGCTCGAGAGCATCCTCCGCACGCCCGCCGCCGACCTGCAGCGCGACCTCACCGGTTCGGACCGGTACGTCGTCGTCGCGCGCGGGGTGCCGGGGGCGACGTGGCGGCAGATCCGCGGGCTCGGCCTGGCCGGGTTCACCGCCGAGACCGCCGCCGCCCGCGACTACCCCGCGGGCACCGTCGCCGGCAACGTCGTCGGGTTCCTCGGCGCCGACGGCCTGGGCCTCACCGGGCTGGAGCAGTCGATGGACAAGAGCCTGGCCGGCGTCGACGGCGAGGCGACGTACCAGTTCAGCCCGGGCGGCATCCGCATCCCGAACAGCTCGGCGAACCACGTCAGCCAGCCGGTCGCCGGCACCGGCCTGCGCCTGACCCTCGACGGCGACGTGCAGTGGCACACCGAGCAGGTGCTGGCCGAGGCGGTCGAGAACGCCGGCGCGGCCGACGGCGTCGCCGTCGTCATGGACGTCGACACGCAGGAGATCGTCGCGCTGGCCGCCACGCCCGCGTTCGACCCCAGCGACCCGAGCAAGACCGAGGCCGCCGACCGCGGCAGCGCCGCCGTCGAGGACGCCTACGAGCCGGGCTCGGTGTTCAAGCCGATCACCATGTCCGCCGTCGTCGACCAGGGGCTGGCCGACCACAGCACCGTGTTCTCCGTCCCGGACAACCTCCGCCGCGGCGGCGAGACGATCAACGACTACTACAGCCACGGCGAGGACCAGATGACGCTGGCCGGCGTCGTCGCGAAGTCGAGCAACGTCGGCACCGTCCTGGCCGCCGAGCTGCTGGAGAAGGACGTGTACCACGACTACCTGCGGCGGTTCGGGTTCGGGACGGCGCCCGACCTCGGCATGCCGGGCGAGACCGGCGGCCGGCTGCCGTCCGGCGACGACTTCACCGACCTCACCCGCGACAACGTGGCGTTCGGCCAGGGCATCTCGGTCAGCGCCGTGCAGATGGCGTCGGCGTACGCGACCATCGCCAACGGCGGCGTGCGGGTCGACCCGCGGCTGATCTCGGCGACGATCGGCGCCGACGGCCGCGAGACGCCGGTCGAGCCGTCCGCGCCGGAGCGGGTCGTCAGCGAGCAGGCCGCCGCCGACGTCACCACGATGATGGAGGCCGTCATGGGCGAGGGCGGCACCGGCAAGCCCGCGCTCGTCGACGGCTACCGCGTCGCCGGCAAGACCGGCACGGCCCAGCGGGTCGACCCCGATTGCGGCTGCTACGCCGACTACAACTCGTCGTTCATGGGCTTCGCCCCGGCCGACGACCCGCAGTACGTCGTCGTCGTGTCGCTGTTCGACCCGAAGAACGGCAACTCCGGAAGCGCGCTGGCCGGCCCGGCCTTCGCGGACATCATGCGGTTCGCGCTCGAGCAGGGCGGTGTGGCGCCGACCGGCACGGAGGCGCCGCAGGTGCCACTGTTCGCCGACTGACCGAGTAGATTGCTCTGTCGTGCCCGACCGCCCAGGACTGCGACCCCGCCGCGTCACGCCGTTGCCGCTGACGGCGCTCGACGCCGCGGCGCCGGCGGACGTGCTGGTGACGGGCGTCACACACGACTCCCGGCAGGTCCGGACCGGTGACCTCTACATGGCGCTGCCCGGCGCGGTGACCCACGGCGCCCGGTTCGCGGCGGCCGCGGTGGCCTCCGGCGCGGTGGCGATCATGACCGACGACGACGGCGTCGCGCTGGCCGGTGACCTCGACGTCCCGGTGCTACGGCTGGCCGACCCGCGGGCGCGGCTGGGCGACATCGCGGCGACGGTGTACGGCCATCCGGCGCGCGACCTGCTGATGCTCGGCGTCACCGGCACAAACGGCAAGACCACCACGACGTACCTGCTGGAGTCCGGGCTGCGCGCCGCCGGGCACGTCACCGGGCTGATCGGCACCGTCGAGACCCGCGTCGGCGACGAACGGGTCGCCAGCATCCGCACCACCCCCGAGGCCACCGACGTGCACGCGCTGCTCGCCGTCATGCGTGAGCGTGGCGTCACGGCCTGCGCCATGGAGGTGTCCAGCCACGCCATGGTGTTCGGGCGGGTCGACGGCGTCGTGTTCGACGTCGCCGGGTTCACCAACCTCACCCAGGACCACCTCGACTTCCACGGCGGCCTCGACGACTACTTCGCCGCCAAGGCCCGGCTGTTCACGCCGTTGCACGCGCGCAAGGCGGTCGTCGTGGTGGGCGACGAGTACGGCCGCCGGCTGGCCGCGTCGACGCCGCTGCCGGTGCTGACGGTCGCGCCGCCGCACGTCGCCGCCGACGCCGACTGGCAGGCCGACTGCTACGGCGACCGCGCCACGCTGGCCGGCGCCGACGGCGAGAAGCTGGAGCTGCGGGTCCCGATCCCGGGCGAGTTCAACGTCACCAACGCCGCGCTGGCCGTCACCATGCTGCGCGCGGCCGGCGTCGACGTCACCGCGGCGGTCGAGGGCGTGGCGGCCTGCCCCGGGGTGCCGGGGCGCATGGAACGGGTTGCCGGCCCGGCCGGCGCGCCGGTCGCCGTCGTCGACTTCGCACACACGCCCGACGCCATCGACAACGTGCTGCAGGCGCTGCACCCGCGCGGCCGTCTCATCGTCGTCGTCGGCGCCGGTGGAGACCGCGACCGCGAGAAGCGGCCGCTGATGGGGGCGGCCGCCGCGCGCGGCGCCGACGTCGTCGTCGTCACGGACGACAATCCCCGCTCCGAGGACGCGGCCGCCATCCGGGCCGCCGTCGTCGCCGGCGCCCACGCGGTGCCGGACGCGGAGCGGGCGGGGGAGATCCTCGAGGTGGGGGGCCGCCGCGAGGCGGTCCGTGCGGCGCTGCGCGGCGCCCGCGGGCCCGACGACACCGTCGTCGTCCTCGGTAAAGGGCATGAACAAGGTCAGGAGATCGCAGGCGTCGTGCATCCATTCGACGATCGAGACGTGCTCCGTGCGGAGCTGATGCGGTGGAGTGAGGAGTTCCAGGGTTGATCCCGCTCACCTTGGCCGAGGTCGCCTCGGCCACTGGCGGCAGGCTGGACGCCGTCGCCGACCCCGCCGTCCGGGTCACCGGCCCGGTGGTGACCGACACCCGTGAGCTCGGGCCCGGCGGCCTGTTCGTGGCCCGGCAGGGCGAGGCGAGGGACGGGCACGACTTCGCCGCCGCCGCTGTCGAGGCCGGCGCCGTCGCGGTGCTGGCAGAACGGCCGGTCGGCGTCCCCGCCGTGGTCGTCGACGACACCGAGGTCGCGTTCGGCCGGCTCGCCCGGGCCGTCCTCGACCGCCTGCCGCAGGTCACCGTCGTCGGCGTCACCGGGTCGTCCGGCAAGACGACGACGAAGGACCTGCTGGCGCAGGTGCTCGAGCCGCTCGGGCCGCTGGTCGCGCCGCCCGGCTCGTACAACGGCGAGATCGGGGTGCCACTCACCGTGCTCCGCGTCGACGAGTCCACTCGCACGCTGATCGCCGAGATGGGCGCGCGCGGAGCCGGGCACATCGCCTACCTGTGCGGCATCGCACCGCCGTCCGTCGGCATCGTCCTCAACGTCGGCAGCGCCCACCTCGGCGAGTTCGGCGACCGCGACACCATCGCCCGCGCGAAGGCCGAGCTGGTCGAGGCGCTGCCCGAGACCGGCACCGCCGTCCTCAACGCCGACGACCCCGTCGTGCGCCGCATGGCCGAGCAGACGCCGGCCCAGGTGGTGATGGTCGGCGAGTCGGTGCACGCCGACGTCCGGGCCGAGGACGTGGCGCTCGACGCCGCCGGCCGGGCGTCGTTCCGGCTGGTCACGGCCGACGCCGACGCGCGCGTGTCGCTGCGGCTGGTCGGCGAGCACCAGGTGTCGAACGCGCTGGCCGTCGCCGGTGCGGCGCTGGCGCTGGGGCTGCCGCTGGACGACGTCGCGGCGCGGCTCTCGGCGGCGCTGCCGCGGTCGCGCTGGCGCATGGAGGTCACCGAGCGGCCCGACGGCGTCACCGTCGTCAACGACGCGTACAACGCCAACCCCGAGTCGATGCGGGCGGCGCTGAAGACCCTGGTGTCGCTGGGCCGCCCGGCCGCCGGCCGCACGTGGGCCGTGCTCGGCGAGATGCGCGAGCTGGGGGAGTCGTCGATCGCCGAGCACGACGCCATCGGGCGGCTGGCCGTCCGGCTGAACGTGTCGCGGCTGGTGGCCGTCGGCGACGGCGCCCGCGCGATCCACCAGGGCGCCACGCTCGAGGGGTCGTGGGACGGCGAGTCGGCCTGGGCGCCCGACGTCGACGCCGCGTTCGACCTTCTCCGCGCCGAGCTGCGGCCCGGCGACGTCGTCCTGGTCAAGTCGTCTCGCGATGCCGGCCTGCGCTTCCTCGGCGAACGGCTGGTGGAGGACAAGTGATCTCGATCCTCACGGCCGGCGTCGTCGGCCTCGTGGTGTCGATCCTGGGCACCCCGCTGGCGATCCGCTGGCTGGTCGGCCGCGGCTATGGCCAGGCGATCCGCGACGAGCTGTCGGAGAACCACCAGACCAAGCGCGGCACCCCCACCATGGGCGGCGCCGTCATCATCGTCGCGGCGGTCATCGCCTACTTCGTCGCCCACCTGGTCCGGCCGTCGCCGCCGACGGTGTCCGGCCTGCTGGTGCTGTTCCTGATCGTGGGGCTCGGCGTCGTCGGGTTCCTGGACGACTGGATCAAGATCTCCAAGCAGCGCAGCCTCGGCCTGCGCAGCCGGGCGAAGATGGGCGGCCAGATCGCCGTCGCCGTCGTGTTCGCGATCCTCGCCATCAACTTCCCGGACGAGCAGGGCTACACGCCGGCGTCGCAGGCACTCTCCGTCCTGCGCGACACCCCGTGGGTGCTGCCGGCCGCCGTGTTCGTGCTGTGGGCGCTGTTCCTCATCTCCGGGTTCTCCAACGCGGTGAACCTCACCGACGGGCTGGACGGGCTCGCGACCGGTGCGTCGGTCATGGTGTTCGGCGCCTACACCCTCATCGGGGTGTGGCAGCTGAACCAGTCCTGCGGCGTCGCACCCGGCCCGAGCTGCTACGAGGTGCGCGACCCGCTCGACCTCGCCGTCGTGTCGGCGGCCATGGTCGGCGCCTGCTTCGGGTTTTTGTGGTGGAACGCCGCGCCGGCGAAGATCTTCATGGGCGACACCGGGTCGCTCGCGCTGGGCGGCGGGCTCGCCGGCCTGGCCATCACGACCCGCACCGAGCTGCTGCTCATCGTGCTGGGCGGCCTGTTCGTGCTGATCACGCTCTCGGTGATGCTGCAGGTCGGCTGGTTCAAGATCTCCGGCGGCAAACGGCTGTTCCGCATGGCGCCGCTGCAGCACCACTTCGAGCTCAAGGGCTGGGGCGAGGTCACCATCGTCATCCGGTTCTGGATCATCGCCGGCATGTTCGTGGTGCTCGGCCTCGGCCTCTTCTACGCCGAATGGGTGGCGACGGCGTGAGCGGCGGCACCGGGGCGAACGGGGCCGCTGGTGCCAGCGGAGCTGCTGGGGCGAGCGAGGCCGCTGGTGCGAGCGAGGCCGCTGGTGCGAGCGAGGCCGCTGGTGCGAGCGAGGCCGCTGGTGCGAGCGAGGCCGCTGGTGCGAGCGAGGCCGCTGGTGCGAGCGAGGCCGCTGGTGCGAGCGGCGCTGCTGGGGGTGCGTCCGGGAGCGGCGGGACGCCGCCGGGGAGCGGCCACGCCGCGCCGTCCTGGCTGGCGTCGGCCGTGCGGGACAGCCCGTGGTCCGAGCTGCGCGTCACCGTCGCCGGGTTCGGGGTGTCCGGGTATGCCGCCGCCGACACGCTGATCCAGCTCGGCGCGCAGGTCACCGTCCTCGAGGACCGCGACGGCCCGGCCGAGCAGGAGCGCGCGACCATCCTGCGCATCCTCGGCGCCCAGATCTCGCTGGGGCCGGGGTCCACGTCGGCCCTTCCCGCGGGCACCCAGCTGGTCGTCACGTCGCCGGGCTGGAAGCCGTCGTCGCCGCTGCTGGCCGCGGCGGCCGCCGCCGGCGTCCCGATCTGGGGCGAGGTCGAGCTGGCCTGGCGCATCCGCGATCCCGCGACCCCGTGGCTCGTGCTGACCGGCACCAACGGCAAGACGACGACCGTGCGGATGCTGACGTCGATGCTGCGGGCGTCCGGCCTGCGCGCGGCCGCCGCCGGCAACGTCGGCGACCCGATCGTCACGGCCGTCATGGACCCCGGCGGCCACGACGTCATCGCCGTCGAGCTGTCCAGCTACCAGCTGCACTGGACGTACTCGATGGCCGCGCGGTCGGCCGCCGTCCTCAACATCGCGCCCGATCACGTCGACTGGCACGGCTCGATGGACGCGTACGTCGCCGACAAGGGGCGCATCTACGCCGGCGTCGAGACCGCCTGCGTCTACAACGTCGCCGACCCCGTCACCGAGCAGCTGGTCCGCGACGCCGACGTCCGGGAAGGGGCGCGGGCGATCGGGTTCACGCTGGGCATCCCGTCGGTCGGCATGGTCGGCGTCGTCGACGAGTACCTGGTCGACCGCGCGTTCATCGCCGAGCGGCAGACGTCGGCCGCCGAGCTGGCCTCCGTCGAGGACGTCCGGCCGGCCGCGCCGCACAACGTCGCGAACGCGCTGGCCGCGGCCGCGCTGGCGCGGTCGATCGGCGTGCCGCCGGTCGCGGTCCGCGACGGCCTGCGCGGGCACTCGCCCGACCCGCACCGCATCGCCACCGTCGCCGTCCTGGGCGACGTCACCTACGTCGACGACTCCAAGGCGACCAACCCGCACGCGGCCGCCGCGTCGCTCGCGGCGTTCGACTCCGTGGTCTGGATCGCGGGCGGGCTGGCCAAGGGGGCCTCGTTCGACTCGCTGGTGCGCGACGTGCGCGGGCGGCTGCGGGGGGTCGTCCTGCTGGGCGCCGACCGCGCCGTCATCGCCGAAGCGCTCGCACGACACGCACCGGATGTACCGGTTGTCGACGTTCCCGACACCGACAATGAGGCCATGGACCGCATCGTGGCCGCCGCCGCCGGGCTCGCCCGCCCGGGCGACACCGTGCTGCTGGCGCCGGCGTGCGCGTCCATGGACATGTTCGCCGACTACGGTGCCCGGGGCGACGCCTTCGCTGATGCGGTGCGACGGCGACCCGGGGGCCACTCGACGCCGTGAGCACGGTCGACCAGCGGCCGCCGGGCGGTTCGGCCGGCGGGGCCGGCGGGTCGGGCTCCGGCGCCTCGGGGGCCGGGTCGAAGCCACTGCGGACCGCCGCGACCGAGTCGCTGCGCCGCCTGCTGCAACGTCCGCTCGCGTCGTACTACCTGGTGCTCGGGTCGGCCGGCCTGCTGCTGGTGCTCGGCCTGATCATGGTCTTCTCGGCGTCGAGCGTGATGTCGCGGGTGCAGTTCGGCTACCCGTACTACTACTTCGCCCGCCAGCTGGGGTGGGTCATCGTCGGGCTGCCCATGGCGTGGGTCGCGTCGCGGATGCCGGCCCGGCTGATCCGCCGGTTCGGGCTGCCGATGCTGGTCGTGGCGGCGATGCTGCTGGCGCTGACGTTCGTGCCCGGCCTCGGCGTCACGCGCGGCGGCAACACCAACTGGCTCGACCTCGGCGGACCGTTCCTCATCCAGCCGTCCGAGCCGGCGAAACTGGCGCTGATCGTGTGGGGCGCCGGCATGTTCGCGTTGAAGGGCCGGCTGCTGACGCAGTGGAAGCACCTGATGATCCCGTTCGTGCCGGTGGCCGCGGCGATCGTCGCGCTGACCATCGGCCAGCGCGACCTCGGCACGGCGCTCGTGCTGATGGCGATCGTGCTGACGCTGCTGTGGGTCGTGGGCGTGCCGACGTGGCTGTTCGGGCTGGCGCTCGGTGTGGTGGGTGTGGTGGGTGCGTACTTCGTCACCGCCTCCGAGAACCGCATGTCGCGCGTCGTCAGCTTCCTCGACCCGTTCTCCGACTTCTCCGGCACCGGGTACCAGGCCGCCAACTCGATCTACGCGTTCGCCACCGGTGGCTGGTGGGGGAGCGGGCTGGGCGCGAGCCGGCTGAAGTGGGGCCAGCTGCCCGAGGCTCACACCGACTTCATCTTCTCCATCCTCGGCGAGGAGCTCGGGCTGCCCGGCGCGCTGATGGTGCTCGGTCTGTTCTTCGCGCTCGGGTTCGCCGGCATCCGCATCGCCATGCGCACCACCGACACGTTCACCCGCCTGGCGGCGGCCGGGATCACCGGCTGGCTGATCGTCCAGGCGATCATCAACCTCGGCAGTGTCCTCGTCGTCTTCCCGGTCATCGGCGTGCCGCTGCCGCTGGTGTCGTACGGTGGCGCTTCCATGGTCGTCGTCATCGTCGCGGTCGGGATCCTGATGGCGCTCGCCAAGGAGGAGCCCGGCGCGCGCGAAGCTCTGGCGGCGCGCAAGCAGGCACGGCGGGAGCGTCGCCGGTTGAGGAGGATGCGCGCGTGAGCGGCCCGGGAGGAGTCTGGATCCCGTGTAGTGCTGGCGGCGCGCAAGCAGGCGCGGCGGGAGCGTCGCCGGTTGAGGAGGATGCGCGCGTGAGCGGCCCGGGAGGAGTCTGGATCCCGTGTAGTGCTGGCGGCGCGCAAGCAGGCGCGGCGGGAGCGTCGCCGGTTGAGGAGGATGCGCGCGTGAGCGGCTCGGGAGGAGTCTGTGTCCCGCGCGAAGTGCTGGCGGCGCGCAAGCAGGCGCGGCGGGAGCGTCGCCGGTTGAGGAGGATGCGCGCGTGAGGGCGCAGGCGTGGTCTGAGGCCGGCGTGTCGCCGGCCCACGAACGGGCGGTGCGGCCGGTGCGCCGGGCGCCCGCCGGCAACGTCCCGCAGTCGGTGCGGGCCCGGGCGTTTCGGCAACGTCGCTGGTCGGGGAGGATCTGCGGGTGAAGGTCGTCTTGGCCGGCGGCGGTACCGCCGGGCACATCGAACCTGCCCTGGCGACGGCCGAGGCGGTGCGGCGCGCCGACCCGGGTGCACAGGTCACCCTGCTCGGCACCGAGCGCGGCCTCGAGACTCGGATCGTCCCGGAGCGCGGCTACGAGCTGGCGCTGATCCCGCCGGTCCCGCTGCCGCGCCGTCCGTCGCCCGACCTGCTGCGGCTGCCGATGCGGGTCCGGTCGGCGGTCCGCCAGACCACCGACGTGCTCCGCGCCAAGCAGGCCGAGGTGCTCGTCGGATTCGGCGGCTACGTCGCGCTGCCGGCGTACCTGGCGGCGCGCCGGGCGGGCGTGCCGATCGTGGTGCACGAGGCGAACGCCAAACCCGGCCTGGCCAACCGTGTCGGCGCCCGCTTCACCACGTTCGTCGGCGTCGCGACCCCCGCCATCTCGCTGCCGCACGCCCAGCACGTCGGCATCCCGCTGCGCCGCTCGATCGCCCTGCTCGACCGCGCCACGTCGCAGGCCGAGGGCCGCGCGTTCTTCGGCCTCGATCCGGCGCTGCCCACGCTGCTCGTCTTCGGCGGCAGCCAGGGCGCTCGGCGCATCAACGAGGCCGTCACCGGATCGCTGGATCAGCTGCTCGCGGCCGGCTTCCAGGTGCTGCACGCCGTCGGGCCGGCCCGTGCCGAGTCCGCCGCGACCCGCCACGGATACGTCCCCGTGCCCTACGTCGACCGTATGGACCTCGCCTACGCCGCCGCCGACCTCGCCGTCTGCCGAGCGGGCGCGATCACCTGCGCCGAACTGGCCGCAGTCGGGCTGCCGGCCGTCTACGTCCCGCTTCCGCACGGCAACGGCGAGCAGCGGTTCAACGCGCTGCCGACCGTCTCCGCCGGCGGCGGCGTGCTGGTGGCCGACGGTGAGCTGACGCCGTCGCGGCTGGCGGACGAGGTGACGCCATTGCTGGGCGACGGGGCTCGGTTGGACGCGATGGGTGCCGCAGCGGCTACTCTCGGTCGTCGCGACGCCGACGATCGCCTGGTCGACATGGTCCGGCGCGCGGCTGCACAGAAGAGCGTCGGAGGTTGACCACGTGATCGTCTCGCCACCGGAGCGGACCGTGCCCGCGGAGAAGTTGGGCCGGGTCCACTTCGTCGGCATCGGCGGTGCCGGCATGAGCGGCATCGCCCGCATCCTGCTCGCCCGCGGCGTGCCGGTGTCGGGCAGCGACGCCAAGGACTCGGGCGTGCTGGCCGGCCTGCGCGCGCTCGGCGCCGAGGTGCACGTCGGGCACGCCGCGTCGAACGTCGGCCTCGCCGAGACCGTCGTCGTGTCGACGGCGATCCGCGAGAGCAATCCCGAGATCGTCGAGGCGCGCGAGCGTGCCCTGCCGATCCTGCCCCGGGCCGCCGCGCTGGCGTCGGTGATGGCCGGGCGACGCGCGATCGCCGTGGCCGGGACGCACGGCAAGACCACGACCACGTCGATGATGACGGTCGCCTTGCAGCACTGCGGCGCCGACCCGTCGTTCGCGATCGGCGGCAACCTGAACGAATCGGGCGCCAACGCCCACGACGGCAGCGGCGACATCTTCGTCGCCGAGGCCGACGAGAGCGACGCGTCGTTCCTGGCCTACGAGCCCGAGGTGGCGATCGTCACCAACGTGGAGGCCGACCACCTCGACTTCTACGGCACCCCGGAGGCGTACGAGGCCGCCTTCGACGCGTTCGTCGACTGCGTCTCGGGCTTCCTCGTGGTCTGCGCCGACGACCCAGGCGCCCGCGCCCTGGGGGAGCGGGCCGCCCAGCGGGGGGTCGTGGTGCACACGTTCGGGGAGTCGCGCGACGCCGACGTGCGGGTGACCGCGCTGGACCTCACCGGGCCCGGCGTGTCGTTCGAGCTGGTGGCCCGCGGCCGCCGGCAGGAGCGGATCCAGCTGCAGCTGCCCGGCCGGCACAACGCGTTGAACGCGGCCGCCGCCTTCACCGCCGCGCTCGGCCTCGGCTTCCCGGCCGGTGACGTGCTCGACGGCCTGGCCGGCTACACCGGCACCCGGCGCCGGTTCGAGCTCAAGGGCGTCGCCGGTGGCGTGCGCGTGTACGACGAGTACTCCCACCACCCGACCGAGGTGGCCGCCGCGATGGCCGCCGCCCGCGGCGTGGCGGGACCAGGCCGCGTCGTGGTGGTGTTCCAGCCGCACCTGTTCAGCCGCACGCGGATCTTCGCGGCCGAGTTCGGCACCGCCCTGGGCGCGGCCGACGAGGTCGTCGTCATGGACGTCTACGCCGCGCGCGAGGACCCCGAGCCCGGCGTGACCGGTGCGCTCGTGGCCGCCGCGGTGCCGCTGCCGCCGTCGCACGTGGTGTTCGAGCAGTCGTGGTCGGCGGTGCCGGAGCTCGCGGCGTCGCGCGCCGAGCCCGGCGACATCCTGCTGACCGTCGGCGCCGGTGACGTCACGCTGATCGGTCCGGAAGTGCTCGACGTGCTGGAGGCACGGTCGCGATGAGCGTCGCGTCGCGGTCGCCGAGCGCGCAGCTCTTCGCGGCGCGGGCCCGGCGGCAGCGGCTGCGGCGGCTGTTCGGCCTGCTGCTGGCGTTGCTGGGCCTGGCCGTGGTGTCGGGACTGGTGTGGTTGGTCGGCTGGTCAAGTGTGCTCTCCGTGAAGTCGGTATCGGTCGAGGGCGTGCCGTCGTCGCTGTCGGAGGACGTGTTGTCGCGGGCCGAGGTGCCCATGGGCACGCCGCTGGCGCGGGTCGACACCGACGCCATCGCCGGCCGCGTCGCCGAGCTGCCCGAGGCCGCGTCCGTCGACGTCCGCCGGTCGTGGCCGTCGACGCTGACGATCGACGTCACGCCGCGCGTGCCGGTGGCCGCGGTGTCGGCCGAGGGCTCGTGGTGGAACGTCGACGAGACCGGCGCCCTGTTCGGCGCCTCGGACTCGCGGCCGGACGACCTGCCCGTGCTGAGCGCCCCCGGCGACGACTCGTCCTCCGACGTCGACGACGCCGTGCGCGCGGCGGGCGTGACCGTGCTGACCGGGCTGCCCGACACGCTGTACGACCTCGTCGACACCGTGGAGGCGCGCTCGGAGGCCGACATCAGGCTCGGCCTCGCCGATGGCGCGGAGGTGCGCTGGGGCACCGCCGACGACATCGATCGCAAGGCCGACGTGCTGCTGGCGCTGATCGGTGCTCAAGAGGAGCCGCCGTCGTCGTACGACGTGTCCGCGCCGGAGCATCCCGCCGTCAACCCCTGACGCACACGCGCCTGGCGCTGGCCGCAGACGTCTGCACGTCACCGGCTCGCGTCGGGCCGGCCGGGGCGTGGGTGGCTGCCCCGGCCAGCCGCATGCGGCGGGTCAGCCGGACGGGCCGGGCGGCGTGCGTGCAGGTCACAGGCTCGCGTGGGGCCGTCCGGGGCGTGGGTGGCTGCCCCGGCCAGCCGCATGCGGCGGGTCAGCCGGACGGGCCGGGCGTGGTCATCAGGTCCTCCGTCCGCAGACCGGGCAGAGGGTGAGCACGCTCGTCCCGCCGCCGGGATCTCGTCCGAGCAGCGCGGGTGGTCGCGGCTGGCTGCAACGGCAGGTCTGCTGCGCCCTGGCCGCGAGCTTCTCGGCGTGCAGCGCCTGCTTGGCGTAGCGACGGCGCTGCTCGAGGGCGTCGCGGTCTTGGCGGTGGCGTCGTCGGCGGGCCGTGCGTTTGGCGAGGTCGGCCTGGACGCGGTCGCGGATGAGCCGCGCGATCTCGTCGTCGAACCGCGTGCGGGTGCGTTGGCGGGGGATGCGGCGTTCGTGGACCTCCAATCCGTCGATGGTGAGGGGCGTGGGGTGGATGTGGGTGTTCGTCATGGGTTCAATTGCGCCAGATGGGGCGGGGATGGGCGAGGGCGAAGGAGGGAAATGTGGACAAGTCCGGGGATTGGTGAGGGCTGTGGATGGAAGGGTGATCAGGCAACCGACGGGAGCGCGCCGTCGCGCCGGTCGCGCCAGAGAACCGACCGCTCGGCGGCCGTCCAGGTGGTGGTGACCAGCAGGTACAGCGCGGCGGCGAGCGGCAGGAACGCGGCGACGACGACCGTGCCGAAGGGGAGGATCCGGCCGAGCCGGGCCATCAGCGCCTCGACCTCGGACGGCGAGGAGGGCTGGCCGGTGGCGCGGCGGGGCGAGCCGGGGCGGGGAGCGGAGGCGGACGGTGCGTCCGAGCGGCCGGCAGGTCGCGAGCTGGGGCGGCCGAGGAGGCGGCCGAGCGACCAGCCGGTGGAGCGGCGGGGCGAGTTGGCGGGCGAGGTCCGGCGGCCGGTGGATCGGCGGGGCGCTGACGAGGGCGAACCGGAACCGGGCTCGGTGGCCGCGGCGGCCAACCGAGCCGCCGACCGCGCCGCGAGGCGGGAGGACCACCAGGCGACGAGAATCAGCAGGACGAAGACGGCGCCGAGGACCAGGAGCTCCGCCGGCACGACGCCCGATCCGACGGCGGCCAGCCAGCGGTCGCTCAGCGGCACGCCGAACAGCGTGTGCGTGAACAGTGCGTTCGCCCCGCCGTTGAGGGTCGGCGAGGAGAACAGCCGGTACAGCACCATGACGAACGGCGCCTGAGCCAGCGACGCGCCGAGGCCGGCGAACGGCGAGGTGCCGTGGGCGCGGTGCAGGGCGGTGAGCTCGCGGCGCAGGCGGACGGGATCGCGGCGGAACCGCTCCCGCAGCCGCGACTCGGCCGGGCGCAGCGCCAGCCGGGCACGTCCGGCCCGGGCGGCGCGCAGGCTCAGCGGCAGCAGCGCCAGCCTGACGAGCACGACGACGAGGAGGATGGCGAGGCCGGTGGCGGCGTCACCGGCGAGCGGCTCCACAGCGGAGGAGAGGCCGAGGACGAGAACGGAGACGCCCTGGGCAGGTGTGTCGAGAACGGACAACATGACGGGACCCTTCGGAACGAGAGCACGTGGACGGACAGCTGAGCGGAACCAGCTCTCCGGACGGCGCTCTCGGCCGCGGGCGGGCGGCGGCGTCGGGGTCGGTCTGGGCGATGACGACGGGAGGGGCGGCGGCCACGCGGCGCAGGCCGGGGCCGTACCGCGGGGCGGCGGGGACGCGGGACCGCGACGTGGCCAGCATCGCGAGGACCATGATGAGGACGGCGAGCAACGCGACCACGCCGGGGGCCGAGCCGAGGGGCGTCGCGAAGACACCGGCGAGGATCGTCGCCAGGACGACCGCGACGGCGGCCGTCCAGCGCGTGGCGAGCCGGGACACGGCGGCGCCGAGGCGGGAGGCCAGTCCGCGGGACCCGGGGGAGCGGCGGCGGGCGGGCCCGGCGCCCCGGCTCCGGCGGCCGGCGCCGGAGTCGCGGCAACTGCCGGCGGGATCGGTGGCGGGGTCGTTGCTCGCGCCAGGACGGCGGTCTGCGGAATCGGCGGCGGGGCCGTCTCCCGCGCCAGGAGCGCGGCCGGCCGCAGCGTCGGAGGCCGCGTCGGACGCGGGGCGGGGATCGGGGCGCGGCTCGTCGCCCGCACCGGAGTCGCCGCCGAGCCGCCGAGTCATGGCGACCAGGGTAAGCGCACTCGGGCGCGCTGAGACCACGAGGCGGTCAATCCGTGCGGACTACGGCGTGTCTACGGGAGCCGAGCCGCTATGGCGCTTAGCGTTTCATCATCCTCAGGTTGACATAACTATAAACCTCAACTTGAGGGTGAGGGTTTGAACTCGACGAAAGGCGATGTCCAGTGACTGCTCCGCAGAACTACCTCGCGGTGATCAAAGTCGTCGGCATCGGCGGCGGCGGAGTCAACGCGGTCAACCGCATGATCGAAGTCGGCCTCAAGGGCGTCGAGTTCATCGCGATCAACACCGACGCGCAGGCGTTGCTGATGAGCGACGCCGACGTGAAGCTCGACGTGGGGCGCGAGGCCACCCGCGGCCTGGGCGCCGGCGCGAACCCCGACGTCGGTCGCAAAGCCGCCGAGGACCACGCCGAGGAGATCGAAGAGGTGCTCAAGGGCGCCGACATGGTCTTCGTCACGGCGGGCGAGGGCGGCGGCACGGGCACCGGCGGAGCGCCGGTGGTGGCCCGCATCGCGCGGTCGCTCGGCGCGCTGACGATCGGTGTCGTGACCCGCCCGTTCATGTTCGAGGGTCGACGGCGCGCCATGCAGGCCGAGGCCGGCATCGAGGCGCTCAGGGAGGAAGTCGACACCCTCATCGTCATCCCGAACGACCGGCTGCTGTCCATCAGCGACCGCCAGGTCAGCGTGCTCGACGCGTTCAAGAGCGCCGACCAGGTGCTGCTCTCCGGTGTCCAGGGCATCACCGACCTCATCACGACGCCCGGCCTGATCAACCTCGACTTCGCCGACGTGAAGTCGGTCATGAGCAACGCCGGATCGGCGCTCATGGGCATCGGATCCGCCCGCGGCGAGGACAGAGCGGTGGCTGCGGCCGAGATGGCGATATCGAGCCCGCTGCTCGAGGCTTCCATCGACGGCGCGCACGGCGTGCTGCTGTCGGTGTCCGGCGGCTCCGACCTCGGGCTGTTCGAGATCAACGAGGCGGCCAACCTGGTCGCGCAGGCGGCGCACGACGACGCCAACATCATCTTCGGTGCGGTCATCGACGACGCGCTCGGCGACGAGGTCCGGGTCACCGTCATCGCGGCCGGGTTCGACGGCGGGCAGCCGGTCCGCCGCGACCTCGGCACCGTCAAGAAGCCCGAGGCGGCCGGAGGCAGCAGCGCGTCCGCCGCCGGGGGCATCGGCTCGGTCGCCACGGCCACCCCGGCCGCGGCGAAGCCGAGCGACGAGGGGGACACGGGCGGCGCCGACGGTGACGGCGCACCCGCCGCGCCGCCCGCCCCGCCCCGCGAACAGCGCCGCATCGTCCCGTCCACGGCCAGCGACGACCTGGACGTGCCCGATTTCCTGAAATAGCACGGGCTGAAGTCGTCGTGCTCCGCGACACCAGCGCGGCCGGTTCCGTCCGGTTCGCCTTCACCGACCGGCACGACGGCGTCAGCGTCGCGCCGTACGACTCGCTCAACCTCGGCGGGCACGTCGGCGACGACCCGGACGCGGTCGCTGCCAACCGCGCGCGCCTCGCCGCGGCGATCGGCCTCGCACCCGACGGCGTCAACTACATGAACCAGGTGCACGGCAACGCGGTCGCCGTGGTCGACGGGCCGTGGACCGGTCCGGCGCCCGAGGTCGACGCGCTGGTGACGACGCGGCCGGGCCGCGCGCTCGCCGTCCTCGTTGCCGACTGCGTGCCGGTGCTGCTGGCCGACCCGGAGGCCGCCGTCGTCGGCGTCGCGCACGCGGGCCGGCCCGGGCTGAAGGCCGGCGTGGTCCCGGCGGTCATCTCGGCCATGCGCGACCTCGGCGCCCGCAAGCTGGTCGCGCGGGTCGGCCCGGCGGTCTGCGGGCGCTGCTACGAGGTTCCCGAAGCCATGCGGGCCGACGTCGCCGCCGTCGTGCCGGAGGCGTGGGCGGTCACCAGGCAGGGCACACCGGGCCTGGACGTCCCCGCCGGCGTCGTCGCGCAGCTGCGGGCCGCCGGCGCCGCCGTCGAGACCGTCGCGACCTGCACGATCGAGGATCCGCACAGCTATTCCTATCGCCGTGACGGCGTCACCGGACGGTTCGCCGGGGTGGCATGGATGAGTCAGGCGTGATTGGTGTGACTGCTGCGACACGTGGGCGTGTCGCGCTCACAATCCCCGGATCCGGCTGTACCCAGGGCTAGTGTCTGGATCAACAGGGGACCGTCCACCACTAGTCGGAGGACTTGAATGGCCGGCGCAATGCGCAAGGTTGCGGTCTACCTCGGCCTCGTGGAGGACCGAGACCGCTACGACGACGAATACACCGACGACGACTACGACGAGGCGTACGCCGACGAGTACGAGGAGGCGGCGGCCGAGGAGCCCGAGGAGCGGCTCCCCGAGCGCCGCGACCGCGAGCGGGCGCCCGAACGCGAGCACACCGCCACGGTCGCCTCGCTCGCCGACCGCCGCCCGGTCCAGGCAGTACGGAGGGCACCGGCCATGCGTGAGGCGCGCATCACCACGCTGCACCCGCGGACGTACAACGAGGCGCGCACGCTCGGCGAGCACTTCCGCGACGGCACGCCCGTCATCATGAACCTCTCCGAGATGGACGACGTCGACGCCAAGCGTCTGGTCGACTTCGCCGCCGGGCTCATCTTCGGCCTGCGCGGCAGCATCGACCGCGTCACGGCGAAGGTGTTCCTGCTCACACCCGCGGACGTCAGCGTGACGGCCGAGGACAAGGCCCGCATGGTCAGCGGCGGGTTCTTCAACCAGAGCTGACGTGGGCCGGGCGTGATTCGCAAACTCCGCGAACTCGCGCCCGGCTCGCCGTGTCCCAGTCATCGATCCGCGCCGACGTCGGGTAAGTTCAGGTGTTGTGTCGGCTGTGAGTCAGATCCTCTCCGCGGTGTTGTGGCTGTTCTTCATCGCCTTGCTGGTCCGGCTCGTGGTCGACTGGATCCAGGTCTTCGCCCGCGAGTGGCAGCCCAAGGGGCTGGTGCTCGTGGTGCTGGAGGCCATTTACACGGTGACCGACCCGCCGTTGCGCGCGATTCGCCGTGTGCTGCCGCCGTTGCGGATCGGTTCGGTCGCCCTAGACCTGGCGTTCATCGTGCTCATCATCCTGGTCCAGATTCTGCTTGTTGTTGTCGGATCCCTAGGATGACGCGGTACGGTGACATTCTGCCTATGCCCACATCCGAGGTGACGCTATGCCACTGACGCCCGAGGACGTCCAGAACAAAGAGTTCACGACGGTCCGCCTGCGCGAGGGTTACGACATGCAGGAGGTCGACGAGTTCCTGGACGAGGTCGAGGCCGAGCTTGCTCGCATGCAGCGCGAGAACGACGAGCTGCGCGACAAGCTCTCCGCCGTGACCCGTGGCGGCGGAGTCGCCGCGTCGGCCGAGCCCATCCAGGCTCCGCGCCAGCCCGAGGCGCCGAAGGCTCCCGAGGCCCCGCCGTCTGCCGCGGCCGCCGCCGCGCCGGTCGGCGTGCAGCCCAGCGACGCCGCGGCCAAGGTGCTCGCCCTGGCCCAGAAGACGGCCGACGAGCTCGTCGCCGACTCCAAGGCCGAGGCCGACCGTCTCATGAACGACGCTCGCAGCCGTGCCGACAAGCTCGACTCCGAGACGAAGGCCAAGGCCGCGAAGATCGAGCAGGACGCCCGGCAGCGGGCCGACTCGATCGAGCAGGAGGTGCAGAAGCGCCGCTCCCAGGTCTTCGGCAAGCTCGAGTCCGACCGTGCCGACCTCGAGCGCGAGCTCGAGACGCTGCGCGCCTTCGAGCGCGAGTACCGCAGCCGCCTGAAGTCCTACCTCGAGCGCGAGCTGCGCAAGCTCGAGACCGGCGGTGTCGACGAAGCCGACACCGGCGTGGGGCAGGTCCCCGCGGCGGCAGCGGGCGGCGGTGGCGGCGCGCCGCAGTCGTCCGGGCCGGGCGGCAACGCCCAGGCGGCGCAGACGGGCGGCTCGCTCCGCTCGGTCGCCAGCCTGCTCGACGACGAACAGCGCTGACGCTCCAATCGAAAAGGGCCCGACGCCGGCGGATTCCGCCGGCCGGGCCCCTTCGCGCGCCCGTGCACGGGGGACCGCCGGCGTGACGGCGACGGACGTCGGCGCCGCGTACGACGCGCGCGCGAACGAGTACATCGACCTGTTCGGGTCGGTCGGCCAGTCGGCTCAGCAGGACCGCGACACGATCGAACGCTGGCAGCACGGCGTCGACGGTCGCATCGTCGACGCCGGCTGCGGCCCGGGACACTGGAGCGACCTGCTGGCGCAGGGCGGGACACGGGACGTGACCGGCGTCGACGCGTCGGCTCGGTTCGTCGAGGCGGCGCGGCAGCGGTTCCCGTCGCCCGACTTCGTGCTGGGCGACCTCGCCGCGCTGCCGGTGGCCTCCGGGTCCGCCGGGGGCGTCCTGTCCTGGTACTCGATCATCCACACCGCACCCGCCGGCGTCCCGGCGATCCTGGGTGAGTTCGCCCGCGTCCTGGCGCCCGGCGGGTCGCTGCTGCTCGGGTTCTTCGACGACGCGGCCGGCGCGGCGTTCGACCACGCGGTGACGACGGCGTACTACTGGTCCGCCGACGCGCTCGGCGACCTGCTCGCGCCGCACGGGTTCGTCGTCGACCGCGCGTCGGCCCGGCAGGATCCCGGCGTCCGGCGGCAGGGCGACCTGGTCGCCACCCTGTCCCGCTGACGGCGACGCGCCCCAGCCCGCGGGGGCCGGGGCGCGCCGCAATGCCGTCAGACGACCCGGCGCACCCGGAACGTCAGCCCGAGGTCGGCGTCGCCGTGGTCGGGCCGGCCCTCCAGGGCGTCGAGCCCTTCGTGCACGGCCGTGGCCAGCACCTCGTCGGCCAGCAGGGCGCCGTGCTCGCGCAGCGCGGCCGCCAGCTGGTCCGACGCCGACCACGCCAGCTCGATGCGGTCGGACACCTCGAAGCCGGACGCCTTGCGGGCCTCCTGGACCAGCCGGACCGCTTCGCGGACCAGACCAGCCCGGACCAGTGCGTCGGTCAGCGTGAGGTCCAGCGCGACGGTCTCGCCCTCGCGGGCGACCGCCCAGCCCTCGCGCGGCGTCTCGGTGACGACGACGTCGTCGGGCGCCAGCTCGACCTCGCCCAGCCCGTCGACGGAGACCGACGCCCGGCCGGACGACTTCAGCGCCGCTGCCAGCGCCGGCGCGTCTGCGGCCGCGACCGCCGCCGCCACCCGCGGGGTGTCCTTGGCGAACCGCTTGCCCAGCGACCGGAAGTTCGCCTTCGCGGACACGTCGACGAGGTCCTCGCCGGCGCCGGCCTCGGCCAGCGACAGCACCGCCGCCACGTTCAGCTCGTCGGCGACCTCGGCGCGCAGTTCCGGCCGCAGGGTGTCCCAGCCGCGGGCGCCGACCAGCGCGCGCGACAGCGGCTGCCGCGTGCGCACCTTCGACTCCGCCCGGGCGGCCCGGCCCAGCTCGACCAGCCGCCGGGTCAGCGCCATCTCGGCCCGCAGCGCGTCGTCGATCAGCGCCGCGTCGGCCTCGGGCCAGGTCGCGGCGTGCACCGACGCGGCGGCGTCCGGGTCGGACGGCACGACGAGGTCCTGCCAGACCCGCTCGGTGACGAACGGCACCATCGGCGCCATCAGCCGCGTCAGCGTCTCGACGCACTCGTGCAGAGTGGCCAGGGCGGCGGGGTCGCCGTCCCAGAACCGCCGCCGCGAGCGCCGCACGTACCAGTTGGAGAGGTCGTCGACGAACGCCGTCAGCTTCGCTCCCGCCGCCTGCGTGTCGAAGCCGTCCATCGCGGCGTCGACCTCGCGGACCAGCCGGTGCAGCTCGGACAGCGCCCAGCGGTCCAGCACCGGCCGCTCGGCGACCGGGGGAGCGCCCGCGCCCGGCGTCCACCCCGCCGTCCGCCCGTACAGCGACAGGAACGACGCGGTGTTCCAGTAGGTCAGCAGCACCTTGCGGACGATCTCCTGCAGGCTCGCGTGCCCGACCCGGCGCGGCAGCCACGGCGAGCCGCTGGCCAGCATGAACCAGCGGACGGCGTCGGCGCCGTGCTCGTCCATCAGCGGGATCGGCTCGATGATGTTGCCGAGGTGCTTGCTCATGCGCCGGCCGTCCTCGGCGAGGATCAGCCCGAGGCAGACGACGTTCTCGTACGACGACCGGTCGAACACCAGCGTGCCGATGGCCATCAGCGTGTAGAACCACCCGCGGGTCTGGTCGAGCGCCTCGCTGATGAACTGCGCCGGGTACGACTTCTCGAACGCCTCGGCGCTCCCGGGCTCGTACGGGTACCCGACCTGCGCGAACGGCATGGCGCCGGAGTCGTACCAGACGTCGATGACGTACGGTTCGCGGCGGAACGTGCCGGGCACGCCGTCGAGGGTGAACGTGACGTCGTCGACGTAGGGGCGGTGCGGGTCGAGCTCGGAGAGGTCCTGGCCGGACAGCTCGGACAGCTCTTGCAACGAACCCACGCACACCATCCGCGACGGGTCTTCGTCGTTGCGCCAGATCGGCAGCGGCGTGCCCCAGTACCGGTTCCGCGACAGCGCCCAGTCGACGTTGCCGCGCAGCCACTCGCCGTAGCGGCCCCACTTGATGGTCTCGGGGTACCAGTTCGTCTTCTCGTTCTCGCGCAGCAACGCGTCCTTGATCTGCGTGGTGCGGATGTACCAGGACGGCTGCGCGTAGTAGATGAGCGGCGTGTGGCAGCGCCAGCAGTGCGGGTACTCGTGCTCGTACGGGACGTGCCGGAACAGCACGCCGCGGTGCTCGAGGTCGGTGACGAGGTCGGCGTCGGCGCGCTTGAAGAACTGGCCGCCGACCAGCGGAACGTCGTCGGCGAAGGTGCCGTCGGAGCGCACCGGGTTGACCACCGGCAGGCCGTAGCGGCGGCAGACGCGCAGATCGTCGGCGCCGAACGCGGGCGCCTGGTGCACCAGCCCGGTGCCGTCCTCGGTGGTGACGTAGCCGTCGACGACCACGATGTGGGCGTCGGGGATGTCGACCAGCTCGAACGGGCGCTGGTACGTCCACCGCTCCATGTCGGCGCCGGTGAACGACGAGATGACCTCGGCGTCGTCGCCCAGCACCGACGCCAGCAGCGGCTCGGCCAGCACCAGCAGCTCGGACGACCCCGCCGCGCGGGCCGCGACGTACGTGACGTCGGGGTGCGCGGCGACGGCGGTGTTGGAGACCAGCGTCCACGGCGTGGTCGTCCACACCAGCAGCGACGCCTGACCGGCCAGCGGGCCGCCCGTCAGCGGGAACCGCACGTACACCGACGGGTCGACCACGGTCTCGTAGCCCTGCGCGAGCTCGTGCGACGACAGCGCCGTCTCGTCGCGCGGGCAGTACGGCGACACCCGGTAGTCCTCGACCAGCAGGCCGTTGTCGAAGATCTGCTTCAGCGACCACCAGACGCTCTGCACGTACGACGCGTCCATGGTGCGGTACGCCTGGGAGAGGTCGACCCAGTAGCCCATGCGCTCAGTGAGCTGCTCGAACGCGTCGACGTGACGCAGCACCGACTCGCGGCACTTCTGGTTGAACTCGGCGACGCCGTACGCCTCGATGTCGCTCTTGGTCTGGAAGCCGAGCTCCTTCTCGACGGCGATCTCGACCGGCAGGCCGTGGCAGTCCCAGCCGGCCTGACGGGGCACGTGGTAGCCCTTCATCGTCCGGTAGCGGGGGAACACGTCCTTGAACGCGCGCGCCTCGATGTGGTGGGTGCCGGGCATGCCGTTGGCGGTGGGCGGACCCTCGTAGAAGGTCCACAGCGGGCGGCCCTCGCTGTTCTTCACCGTCTGCGCGAACACGTCGTTGTCGCGCCACAGCGCGAGTACGTCGTGCTCCAGCGCCGGCAGGTCGACCTGGGCGGGCACCTCGCGGTAGCCGGTCGGCTCGGTCATCGTCGCTCTCGAATCCTCCGTCGTTCGATCTCCGACGGAGGGACGAGGCGGACCCCGCGGTACCACCCTCCTTGACCGGCGACGCCGGTCCGCTTCGTTCGCCGCGGCCGGGTCTAGTGAGCGCCTTGGCGCCGTTCTTCCGGCGGCTCGGAGGTGATGGCCCCGTCAACGCCTGCTCGCGACGCTGCCCAGTGTACGACGGGCACGGACGCTCGCGCCGACCTATTCTGGGGCCCGTGCGCGTGACGATCCGGGTGCGGCCGGGCGCCTCCCGGACGGCGGTGGGCGGCCGGTACGGCGACGCCCTCGTGGTGGCGGTCCAGGCGCGGGCCGTCGACGGCGCCGCCACCAAGGCGGCACTGGAGGCCGTGGCGGGCGCGTTGGGAATACGCCGCAGGGAGGTGACGTTGCTCACCGGAACGACCAGCAGGACCAAGACAGTCGAGGTCCCGGACGCGACGGCATCACGCCTGGCAGATCTCATGCGCGAGGCGGATTGATGACGGGCGGGTCACGATCTATTCTCACGGCACCTGGCTCACATGCAGGGGTGGGACGGGGCAACGGGGGTACGGAAGGGTGGCGAGGCAGATGGCGGGTGCGAAGGCGAAGGTGGACACCATGGCCGGGAACAGCAAGGTCGAGGCCGCTGAGGCGGCCGCCCTGGTGGTCCGCGAGGACGAGGACCCGTGGACCGAGGCCGAGCTGACGGAGGTCCGCGACCTGCTGAGCTCCGACAGCACGCGGCTGCGCGAGGAGATCGCCGAGGCCGAGGCCGACATCGCCGACCTGCTGCGCAGCGGCGACACCGGCGGCGAGGACCAAGCCGACACCGGCACCAAGACGTTCGAGCGCGAACACGAGATGTCGCTGGCCGCCAGCCACCGCGACATGCTGAACCAGACCGAGCGGGCGCTGGGCCGCATCGAGAACGGCACCTACGGCATCTGCGAGAACTGCGGCAACCCCATCGGCAAGGCCCGGTTGCAGGCGTTCCCGCGGGCCACACTGTGCATGACGTGCAAGCAGAAGCAGGAGCGCCGCTGACGGACGGAGGGCGCCGCCGCACCGGCGTCCTCCTGGCCGTGGCCGCCGCCGTGCTGGCGGCCGACCAGCTGACGAAGATCCTGGCGGTCGCGCTGCTCGACCCCGGCCGGGCGGTCCCGGTACTGGGCGAGGTCGTGCAGTTGCGGCTGATCCGCAACCCGGGCGCCGCGTTCAGCCTGGCCACGAACCTGACGCCGGTGCTCACGGTGGTCGCCATCGCGGTCGCGCTGGTCATCGTCGTGGTCGGACGCCGGGTGGCGCACCGCGGCTGGGCGGTGGCGCTCGGCGCCGTCCTGGGCGGCGCGCTGGGCACCCTCACCGACCGCATCTTCCGCATGCCCGGCGCGTTCCGCGGCCACGTCGTCGACTTCGTCGAGCTGCCGAACTGGCCGGTCTTCAACCTCGCCGACACCGCCATCGTCACCGGCGCGGTGCTGGTCGCGGTGCTGAGCGTGCGCGGCGTCCCGCACGACGCCCGGCGGCGCGAGGTGGTCGCGTCGTGAGCGAGCACCGCAGTCTCCCCGTCCCCGACGGCCTGGAGGGCGAGCGCCTCGACGCCGCCCTGGCCCGGCTGTTCGGGTTCTCCCGCAGCAAGGCCGCGGCGCTGGTCGAGGACGGCCACGTCGTGGTCGACGGCTCCGTCGCGATGAAATCCGCGCGCGTGCGCGGCGGCTCCTGGCTGGAGGTCGAGCTCCCGGCGCCGCCGGCGCCCGTGCAGGTCGTCCCCGAGCACGTCGAGGGGATGCGCGTCGTCCACGACGACCCCGACGTCGTCGTCGTCGACAAGCCGGTCGGCGTCGCGGCGCACCCCAGCCCCGGCTGGACCGGTCCCACCGTCGTCGGCGGCCTGGCCGGCACCGGCTTCCGCATCTCCACCAGCGGGGCCGCCGAGCGGCAGGGCGTCGTCCACCGCCTCGACGTCGGCACCAGCGGCCTCATGGTGGTGGCGAAGTCGGAACGCGCCTACACGTCGCTGAAACGGCAGTTCAAGGAGCGGACGGTCGACAAGGTCTACCACGCGCTGGTCCAGGGCCACCCCGACCCGTCCCGCGGCACCGTCGACGCCCCCATCGACCGCCACCCGCAGCACGACTACAAGTGGGCCGTCGTCGCCGGCGGCAAGCCCAGCGTCACGCACTACGAGACCCTGGAGGCGTTCCCGGCGGCCAGCCTGCTGGAGATCCACCTGGAGACCGGGCGGACGCACCAGATCCGGGTGCACCTGAGCGCGCTGCGGCACCCCTGCGTCGGCGACCTCACCTACGGCGCCGACCCCACGCTGGCCGCCCGGCTCGGGCTGACGCGGCAGTGGCTGCACGCCATGCGGCTGGGCTTCGAGCACCCGGGGACGGGGGAGTGGGCCGAGTTCACCTCGGCCTACCCCGACGACCTCCAGCAGGCTCTGGACGCGATCAGGCCGGCTTGATGTTCTGGTTGACCCGGAACAGGTTGTCCGGGTCGTACCGCGCCTTGACGCGGGCCAGCCGCTCGTAGTTGTCGCGGTAGCTGGCCCGCACCCGCTCCTCGCCCTCGTCCATCATCATGTTCACGTACGCGCCGCCGGCCGAGTACGGGTGCAGCGCCGAGAAGTAGTCCACCGACCACGAGCGGATGCGCTCGACGTTGGCCGGGTCGGCGTCCACCCCGGCGAACACCGAGCCCCAGCGCGCGTCGCGGTAGCTCCAGGCGGTGTCGGCCGGGCCGGCGTCGTGGGCCGCGCCGTCGATCGGGTACAGGTGCATCGTCGACTTCCAGGTGGGCAGCCGGGCGCCGAAGTCGGCGTGGATCGCCACCGCCTCGTCCGGGATCTCCGTGACGAAGTCCGCCCGCCAGTACCACTGGTCGCCCGGCGGGTAGAGGCCGTCGAAGGCGCTCTGCAGAGCCGGGTGCGGCATCGCGGCCGGTGCGTGCAGCAGCGGCTCGGGCAGCGCGTCCAGCAACGGCGCCATGTCGGCGGCGGCCTGCTCCGCGGACCCGACGTGGCACCAGACGACGCCGCAGATGGTGCGCAGGTGCAACTCCTCGGGGAACGGCGGCGCCGGCGGCACCGCCCCGACCAGGAAGAACCCGTTGAGCTCGCGCGGCGCGGCGGGCAGGAAATCGCGGTAGGCGGCGAGCACCTCGGCGGTCTGCTCGACCGGCCAGAACGTGGGGCCGGCGATGACGGTGTCCAGTTCGTGCAGCCGGAACAGGAACGACGTGACGACGCCGAAGTTGCCGCCGCCGCCGCGGACGGCCCAGAACAGGTCCGGGTGCTCGGCCGCACTCGCGGTGAGGCGCTCGCCGCTCGCCAGCACCATCTCGACCTCCAGCAGGTTGTCGATGGCCAGGCCGAACGCGCGGGTCAGGTGGCCGAGGCCGCCGCCCAGCGTCAGCCCGCCGACCCCAGTCGTCGAGATGATCCCGCTCGGCGTGGCCAGGCCGAACGCGTTCGTCGCGCGGTCGACCTCGCCCCACGTGCAGCCGCCGCCGACCCGGGCCGTCCTGGCCACCGGGTCGACGATGACGTCGTTCAGGTCGCCCAGGTCGATGACGACGCCGTCGTCGACGACGCCCAGGCCGCCGCCGTTGTGGCCGCCGCCGCGCACGGCGAGCGGCACCCTGTGGTCGCGGGCGAAGCGGACCACCCGGGCGACGTCGTCGGCGTCGGCGCACCGGGCGATCAGCGCCGGGCGGCGGTCGATCATGGCGTTGTAGACCTTGCGGGCCTCGTCGTAGCCGGCGTCCTCCGGCCCGGTCAGCCGGCCGCGGACGTCGGCGAGCTCCCGGCGCGCGTCGCCGGTCTCGATGGTGGTGCTCATGGTGTTGCCCCCCGTTGGTGGGTCGTTCGGACGCCGGCGACGGTTCCACGCCGCGTTGCGGTGGCGTTGCGGTCGCTCTTGACCGGCGCTGCCGGGAGGAGTACGACCTGGTGCAGGGGGGTGAGCGCGGCGGACGGTGCTGAGCTGCAGGTGCTCGTGGTCGGTGAGCTGACCGTGGTGCGCGCGGGCCGGGCGCTGGCCACCGGCGAGGTGGGCGACCGCAAGGGGCGGACGCTGCTGGCCCTGCTGGCCGTCGCGGGCGGCCGGCTGGTGCCCGTCGACGCGATCGTCGAGGCGTTGTGGTCCGGGCCGCCGCCGCGGCGGCCGGAGGCGAGCGTCGCGACCCTGGTGAGCCGGCTGCGGGGCGCGCTGGGCCAGGAGGTCGTGGCCGGCGGCCGGTCCGGCTACCGTCTCGGCGACGGCGCTCAGGTCGACCTGTACCGGGCGGCTGAGCTCGTCGAGGAGGCGGAGCTCCGGCTGGCGAGCGCGGAGCCGGCGCTCGCGCTGGCCGCCGCCCGGGCCGCGCTTGACCTCGTCGGCGCCGCGCCGCTGCTGGCCGACGAGGCGGACGCCGCCTGGGCGGGGGAGGGCCGGCGGCTCCAGGCCGATCTGACCGGCCGGGCCCGCGCCGTCGCGGCCGACGCGGGACTGCGGACGGGAGACGTCGCGGCGGCCCTCGCGGCGGCGGAGGCGGCGGCCGCGGCCGAGCCGCTGGACGAGCGGTCCGCGCGGTCGCTGATGCGCGCCTACGACGCCGCCGGCGAGCCGGCCCGGGCTCTGGCGGTGTTCGAGCGGCTACGTGCCGCCCTCGCCGCCGAGCTGGGCGTCGACCCGGCGCCGCCGACCCGCGAGCTGCACGTCGCGATCCTGCGCCAGCAGGCGACGCCTGTCGCCGTCGCCGTCGCCGTCGCCGGGACTGCTGCCGGCCCCGTCGCGAGCGCCGAGCGACTGCCCGGGCGCGCGGCCGAGCTCACCCGGCTGGTCCGGCTGTGGGAGCGGACGGTGGCGGGCGACGGCGCCCTGGTGCTGCTCGCCGGCGAGGCCGGGATCGGCAAGACCGCGCTGGCCGAGGAGGCCGCGCGGCTCGCTCGCCGCACCGGCGGGCGCACCCTGGAGGCGCGCTGCTACGACGTCGAGCGCTCGCTGTTCCTGCAGCCGGTGGCCGAGGCGCTCGGCCGGCTGGTCGCCCAGTTGCCGGCGCCGGTGCTGCGGCAGGCCGCGGGCGACCGCGCCGGTGCCCTGGCCACGCTGGTGCCGGAGGTGGCGGCGTTGCTCGGCGAACCTCCGCCGGAGCGGCGCAGCGCGGCCGCCGAGCGTCGTCGTGTCTACGACGCCGTGGCCGGCTTCCTGCGCCGGCTGGCCGCCCGGCAGCCGGTCGTGTTCGTCGTCGACGACCTGCACAACGCCGGTGCGGCCACCGTCGAGCTGCTGCACTACCTCGGCCGGCACACGTCCGGCGGGCGGCTGCTGGTGATCGGCACCGTCCGGGCGGACGAGGGCGAGCGGGTGCTCGCCACGCTGGACGGGGTCGCCGATCGGCTCGACGTCGGTCCTCTCGACGCGGCGGCGATCGCGCGGCTGGCCGCCGAGGCGGGCCAGCAGGCGCACGGTGCGGAGATCGCCCGGCGCACGCGCGGCCACACGCTGTTCGTGGTCGAGACGCTGCGTGCGCTGGCCGCGGGCGAGGAGGGCATCCCGGAGTCGCTGCGGGCCAGCGTCATGGCCCGGGTCCGGCGGGCCGGGCCGCAGGCCGAGGAGCTGCTGCACGCCGCGGCCGTGCTCGGCTCGTCGTTCACGCCGATGATGCTGGCCGGACTGCTGGACCTCAGCGCGCAGGAGGCGGCCCGGCGCTGCCATCGGATTCTGCCGACCCGGCTGCTCGTGGTGGCCGGCCGCTCGTACGAGTTCGGGAACGACCTCGTCCAGGAGACGCTCTACGCCGCGACGCCGCCGCCCACCCGCGTCGCGTACCACCTGCGCGCCGCGGACCTGCAGGCCGGCAACCCGGAGGCGGTCGCGTGGCACGCCGCTGCCGCGGGCGACTGGGCGCGCGCCGGGCCGGGCTGGCTGGCCGCGGGGGAGCAGGCGCTGCGCCGGTACGCCGTCGGCGACGCCGAGGCGCTGCTGCGCCAGGCCATCGACGCGGCCGGCCGCAGCGGCGACGTCGAGCTGACCGGTCGGGCGCACCTGGCCCGCGGCCGCGCGCGGGAGGCGATGTTCCGCTACGCCGACGCGGTGGCCGACCACGAGGAGGCGCTGCGGGCGGCCCGGGCGGCCGGCGACCAGGACCTGGAGATGCGCGCCCTGCGCCAGCTCGGCGGCCCCGCGTGGGCCGGCGGCGGGCGGCCGGTGGCAGACGGAACGGTGCACCTCGAGCAGAGCCTGCGGCTGGCGCAGCGCCTGGGCGACCGTCCGGCGGAGTCGGAGCTGCTGGCGTGGCTCTCGGTGCTGTCGGCCAACCGGCTGCGCTTCGACGACGCGTTGTCGTACGGCCGGCGCGCGCTGTCGCTGGCCCGCGTCGTCGGCGGCGACGACGCGCTGACGGTGGCGCTGGACGGGTTGAAGACGGCGCACGCCTACCTGGGCGAGGTGCGGGAGCTGCGCGCCGTCCTGGACGAGCTGGAGCCGCTGTGCCGCCGCTCCGGCGACCTCTGGCTGCTGCAGTGGTGTGTGTTCGAGTCCGCGTTCCCGGCGATCGCCCGCGGCGACTGGGACACCGCCACCAGCCGCGTCGAGGAGGCCCTGGCCGTCAACCGGCGCAGCGGGTACACCGGGTACGAGTCCTGGTACGAGGCGAACCTCGGCTGGATCGCGCGGCTGCGCGGCCGGCCCGGCGACGCCGTCAGGCACGGGCGGCGGTCCCTGACGCTGCCGGCGCACGCGTGGTTCGGAGCCGCGAGCATGGCCGCCTACGCCACCACGCTGCTCGAGCTGGACCGCACCGCCGAGGCCGTCACCCTGCTGGAGCGCGGGCTGACGATCGCCGAGCGGCACGGCACCGAGGCCTACCGGCTGCCGTGCCTGGCCGCGCTGGCCGCCGCGACGGACTCGCGCGAGCTGATCGACGAGGCCGACGCCATGATCCGGGCCGTCGGCGCGCCGCCGGGGTCGGTCTGGCTGTACGGCGCCGACACGTACGTGGCGCTGGCCCGGGCCCGGCTCCGTCGGGGCGACGCTCGGGGCGCGGCCGAGCTGCTCTCGCCGCTGGTGGCGGCCGGGGAGCGGACCGGCTGGACGGCCCCGCTGGCGGCCGCGCGCTCGGTGTCGGCGGCCTGCCGGGAGGCGCTGCGTCCCCGCTGATGCCGTCTCGTCATGTGAACCAGGCGGTCCGGGTCGTGGACGTGGTGCGGTAGCTTCGTGGCCATGCGTACGTTCCTCGACTTTAGGAAGCCGGCCCGGGTGGCCGGCCGCGTCGAGACGTAACGCGGCCCTCATCCGAGCCGGCTCACGAGGCTTCAGGCACCGGCCTGGGGCCTCTCGTCATGTGGCCCGAGCGGCCGGCTCCCGAGTCGAGCGGCCGCTCCCGGAACAGGAGCATCCCGTGACCGCACCGCCCGACCCGGCGACCCGCACCGCGAGCGCCGACGCCCCCGTCGTTCCCGCCGCGTTCCGCGACGCCGTCCGCCCGCCGGTCGTCGCGCCGCCCGGCGCCGGCGGCGACCTCGACCACGACGCCGTCCCGGCCGGCTCCGTCACCCTGGTCGACACCCTCGACCCGGCCGTCGTCGAGGCCGCGCGGCGGCACGGCCGGCCCGTCGTCGTCAACCTGGGGGAGCGGCCCGAGCTCGCCGCTGCCGCCGTCGCCGCCGGAGCCGACGGGCTGTGGCTGGACGCGCCCGGCGCCGCGGCCGCCGCCCAGGCCCGCGAGGCCGCCGTCCGGGTCGCGCCGCTGGTCCGGTCCGCCGTCCCGGACACCGTCCCCGCCTGCCGCGCCGCCATCGACGCCGTCGACGCGGCCCTGGCGACGCTGCTGGAGCACCGGGTCGCGCTGGCCGGCCGGGTGCAGCGCCTCAAGCCCGTTGGCGGTCACGCCGGACGCGACCCGGACCGCGAGGCCGCCATCGTCGTCGCGATGGCCGAGCGCGCGCCGTCGCTGCCGCCGGAGTCGCTGGCCCGCATCGTCACCGCGATCATCGAGGCCGGCCTGGACGCCGCCGAACGCGACGACTCGGACGAACCGCCCGTCTGGCGGCTCTGACCGGTCCTGCCGGCCGCCGGCCGCCGTTCGCCGGCCCCTGCGCCTGCCGCCGTTCGCCGGGCACCTGCCGTCGTCGTCGGCCCGCAGGTCGGCCGCTGTCGTCGGCGAGTCTGTCGGTGCCCGCCCCTAGGGTGGGCCCCACCCGGGCCGGGAGGGTCATGCCTACCACGGCGATCGCCGCGGCCACGCCACGCCGGTGCCGGCGCCCGCTTGCGTCCGGCTGCGACGGCACGTGACCGGTTGGCGCACGTGCGCTGACGGGCGTCGCCGCCCCGGACGCCGCCACGCGTGCCCGTGCCGCGGCGCGGGCCCGCAACGTTGCCACGGCGCGCAACCGGTCAGCGCATGCCGGCGCCCGCGTCGCCGCTACCCGGATGCCACCTCCGCCACCTGCGCCACTCCGGTCGCCTGCGCCACTCCCGCCACCCTGGCCACCCACGCCACTCCCGTCACCTCGATCACCCTGGACGCCACCTCACCACCACCGCCAGGCGGCCGCGACAGCACCGCGACGACTCACCACGGAGTGGCATCGAGACGCTGTCGGAGCCTCGGCATAGGCTGTCTCCAGTCCCCGGCGCCCACCCCCTGACCGCCGGTGGAGTGTCTGCGTGAGGAGGCGTCTGAACGTCGTGTCGAGTGCTGCTGGTTCCTCCGGATCGTCGAGCTTCGTGCACCTGCACGTGCACACCGAATACTCCATGCTCGACGGCGCCGCCCGTCTCGACGACCTCTTCTCGGAGGCCGCGAAACAGGGCATGCCGGCAGTGGCGACCACCGACCACGGCAACGTGTTCGGCGCCTACGAGTTCTACAAGAAGGCGCAGAAGTACGGCGTCAAGCCGATCATCGGCACCGAGGCCTACCTCACGCCGCGCACCAGCCGGTTCGACAAGACGCGGGTGCGGTGGGGCGACGGCGGCGGCGACGACGTCTCGGGTAGCGGCGCCTACACGCACATGACGATGTTCGCCGAGAACACCGGCGGCATGCACAACCTGTTCCGGCTGTCATCGCTGGCCAGCATCGAGGGCTTCTACTTCAAGCCGCGCATGGACCGCGAGCTGCTGCAGCGCTACTCCGCAGGCATCATCGCGACCACCGGCTGCCCCAGCGGCGAGGTGCAGACGTTCCTGCGGCTGGGCAAGTACGACGAGGCCATCAAGGCGGCGTCGGAGTTCCGCGACATCTTCGGCAAGGACAACTTCTTCCTCGAGCTGATGGACCACGGGCTCGACATCGAGACCCGCATCCGCGAAGACCTCCTGCGGCTGGGCAAGGACCTCGGGCTGCCGCTGCTGGCCACCAACGACCTCCACTACACCCACAAGGCCGACCACGAGGCGCACGCCGTCCTGCTGTGCGTGCAGTCCGGTTCCACTCTCGCCGACCCCAAGCGGTTCAAGTTCGACGCCGAGGACTTCTACCTCAAGACCGCGGCCGAGATGCGCGAGAAATGGGCCGACTACCCCGAGGCCTGCGACAACACCCTCCTCATCGCCGAGCGCTGCGACGTCAAGTTCGTCGAGGAGGCCGGCAAGTACATGCCGCGCTATCCGGTGCCCGACGGCGAGGACGAGGTCTCCTGGTTCGTCAAGGAGGTCGAGCGCGGGCTGCACCAGCGCTTCCCCGGCGGCATCAGCGACGAGGTGCGGCAGCGGGCCAACTACGAGACCGAGGTCGTCACCACCAAGGGCTATGCCGGCTACTACCTCGTCGTCGCCGACTTCATCAACTGGGCCAAGGACAACGGCATCCGGGTCGGCCCGGGCCGCGGGTCGGGCGCGGGGTCCATCGCGGCGTACGCCATGGGCATCACCGACCTCGACCCCCTCCCGCACGGGCTCATCTTCGAGCGGTTCCTCAACCCCGAGCGCAAGTCGATGCCCGACTTCGACATCGACTTCGACGAGCGCCGGCGGGGCGAGGTCATCCGCTACGTCACCGAGAAGTACGGCACCGACCACGTCGCGCAGATCGTCACCTACGGCACCATCAAGGCCAAGCAGGCCATCAAGGACGCCAGCCGGGTGCTGGGCAACCCGTTCGCGGTCGGCGAGCGCATCACCAAGGCCATGCCGCCGGCCGTCATGGGCAAGGACATCCCGCTCAGCGGCATCTTCGACCCCGAGCACAAGCGGTACGCCGAGGCGGGCGAGTTCCGGTCGCTGTACGAATCCGACGTCGAGGTCCGCCGGGTCGTCGACACCGCCAAGGGCCTCGAGAACCTCAAGCGCCAGTGGGGCGTGCACGCGGCCGGCGTCATCATGTCGTCGGCGCCGCTGCTCGACACCATCCCGGTGATGAAGCGCGAGCAGGACGGCGCCATCATCACCCAGTTCGACTACCCGACCTGTGAAGAGCTCGGGCTGGTCAAGATGGACTTCCTGGGCCTGCGCAACCTCACCATCCTCGACGACGCGCTGAAGAACATCGTCCGCAACGGCAAGGACGCCATCGTCCTCGAGGAGCTGCCGCTCGACGACCGCGGCACGTACGAGCTGCTCGGCCGCGGCGACTCCCTCGGCGTCTTCCAGCTCGACGGCGGGCCCATGCGCTCGCTGCTGCGGCAGATGAAGCCCGACAACTTCGAGGACATCTCCGCCCTCATCGCGCTGTACCGCCCCGGCCCCATGGGCGCGAACAGCCACATCAACTACGCGCTGCGCAAGAACGGCCAGCAGCCCATCACGCCGATCCACCCCGAGCTGGCCGAGGCGCTCGAACCCATCCTCGGCACCACGTACGGCCTGATCATCTACCAAGAGCAGGTCATGGCCATCGCCCAGCACCTCGGCGGGTACTCGCTCGGAAAGGCCGACCTGCTCCGGCGGGCCATGGGCAAGAAGAAGCGCGAGGTCCTCGACGCCGAGTACGTGCCGTTCTCCGACGGCATGAAGGCCAACGGGTTCGGCGACGCCGCCATCAAGACGCTCTGGGACATCCTGGTCCCGTTCTCCGACTACGCGTTCAACAAGGCGCACAGCGCGGCCTACGGCGTCATCGCGTACTGGACCGCCTATCTGAAGGCGCACTACCCGGCCGAGTACATGGCCGCGGTGCTCACGTCGGTCCGCGACGACAAGGACAAGACGGCACTGTACCTGTCCGAGTGCCGCCGCATGGGCATCAAGGTGCTGCCGCCCGACGTCAACGAGTCGGCCGGCGACTTCACCCCGGTCGGCACCGACATCCGCTTCGGCCTGACCGCCATCCGCAACGTCGGCGCCAACGTCGTCGACGGCATCGTCGCGGCGCGGCAGGAGAAGGGCCGGTTCGAGACGTTCCCGGACTTCATGGACAAGGTCCCGGTGCACGTCTGCAACAAGCGCGTGGTCGAGTCGCTGGTCCGGGCCGGCGCGTTCGACTCCCTCGGCTACGCGCGGCGCGCGCTGGCCGCCGTCGTCGACGACGCCGTCGACACCGTCATCTCGCTCAAGCGCAACGAGGCGGTCGGCCAGTTCGACCTCTTCGGCGGCGCGGGCGACGACGCCGCCGGCGGCTTCGAGGTCCAGGTCCCCGAGCTGACCGAGTGGGACAAGAAACAGAAGCTGGCGTTCGAGCGCGAGATGCTCGGCCTGTACGTCTCCGACCACCCGCTGCTCGGGCTCGAGCACGTCATCGCCAACGCGTCCGACCGGCCCATCTCCGCGCTCGCCGACGAGAACGAGGTCCCCAACGGCACCACCATCAGTGTCGGCGGGCTCATCACGTCGCTGCAGCGCAAGGTCAGCAAGCGCGGCGACACCTGGGCCATCGTCACGGTCGAAGACCTCGAGGGCTCCATCGAGGCGATGTTCTTCCCGGCCACCTACCAGCTGTACGCGCTGCAGCTGGCCGAGGACGAGATCGTCGTGGTCAAGGGCCGGCTCGACCGCCGCGAAGACTCCCCACAGCTCATCGCGGCCGAGCTGAGCATGCCCGACCTCTCCGACGGGCCGTCCGGGCCGGTCGTCGTCACCATGGCGATGACCCGGTGCACGCCGCCGGTGGTCGAGCGGCTCAAGGACGTCCTGACGACGCATCCCGGCGCCACCCCGGTGCACCTGAAGCTCACCGGGCCCAGCCGCACCACCGTCATGAAGCTCGACGACCGCCTGCGGGTCACCCCGTCCACGGCGCTCATGGGCGACCTCAAGCAGCTCCTGGGCCCCACGTGTCTGGCGTCGTGACAACGCGCGCCGAGCGGCTGGGGCACGACGCGCCGAGCAGCACCCGCGTCGTCGTCCAGATCGTCGTCGTGTCCGTCGTCGCGGGCGTGCTCCTGGGCGTGCTGTGGTGGCTGCTGGCGCCCGACGTGCACGGCGTCGTCGTCGACGGCGGGCTGGGCTACGACTCCCGCGAGGGCCAGCACCTGTTCACCCGCGACGCCGTGTTCGCGCTGCTCAGCGGCGGTTTCGGGCTGCTGTTGTCGGTCGTCTTCGTGGTCTGGCACCGGCGCAACCCGGTCGCGGTCCTGGTCTCGCTGGCCGCCATGGGCGTCGTCGGGTCCCTCATCGCCCGGTTCGTGGGCGAGTTCCTGGGCCCCGACGGCAGCGTGTCCGGGCTCGCCGACGGCGCCGACGTGCTGCTCCCGCTCGAGCTGAAGTCGACGGCGGCGCTGCTCGTGTGGTCGATGGTGGCCGTCGTCGTCGCAGCGGTCGTCGCGTTGTTCCGCGAAGACCGCACCCCCTGGTCGCCCCCCGGCGTGTGACGAGCTAGCTGGTCCGGCCGATGGTGGCGGTCTTCGCGCCGGTCAGCCGGACGAGGTCGGCCGGCGTGATCTCGACGTCGAGACCCCGGCGACCGGCCGAGACGAACACCGTCGGGAAGCCGTAGGCCGACTCGTCGACGATGGTGGGCAGCCGGCGGCGCTGCCCGAACGGACTGATCCCCCCGACCACGTAGCCGGTGGCCCGCTCAGCCTGCGACGTGGCGGCCATGACCGCCTTCTTGCCGGAGGCGGCGCGTGCCAGCGACTTGAGGTCCAGTGACCCCGACACCGGTACCACGGCGACGACGAGCTCGTCGTCGACCTCGGCCAGCAGGGTCTTGAAGACGCGCGTCGGCACGACGCCGAGGGCGCGGGCAGCCTCCAGGCCGAACGACGGCGCGGAGGTGTCGTGGTGGTACGGGTGCACGGTGAACGGCACTCCGGCTCGCTCCAGCACCAGCGTTGCCGGTGTTCCTGTGCGCTGGCGTGTTGTTGTCCCCATTAGGGCAATCTAGACCCAACCAGCGCTATTCGTCATCGCACGCGCCGCGTTTCGATCATCCGTGAACACAGTGTTACCGGCGGGATATCGCTGTCGACCCGGTACGGACCTCTGACCCGATCCGGCCGTCGAATAGGGTGGTCCGACCACACTCTCAACGACGCCTCGCGGAGGACGCCCGCCATGCCGTTGTTCGACAAGCCCCTGTCCGAGCTGCGCGATTATCGCCCTGAGCGGGACGAGCAGCCCGATTTCGATGAATTCTGGTCGCGGACACTCGACGAAGCCGCGCGGTTCCCGCTGGACGCACAGTTCACGCCGTACGACGCGGCGCTGAGCCTGGTCGACGTGTTCGACGTGCGGTTCTCCGGCTGGGGCGGGCACCGTATCGCCGGCTGGCTGATCGTGCCGGCCGGCGCGACCGAGCCGCTGCCCACGGTGGTGCACTACATCGGCTACGGCGGCGGGCGCGGGTTCCCGCACGACTGGCTGTCCTCGCCGGTGGCCGGGTTCGCGACCTTCGTCATGGACACCCGCGGGCAGGGCTCCAACGGCACCCCCGGCGACACCCCGGACCCGGTCGGCGGGAAGAACGCGCAGACCCCGGGGTTCATGACCCGCGGCGTGATGGACCCGGACGACTACTACTACCGCCGCGTCTTCACCGACGCCGTCCGCGCCGTCGACGCCGCGCTCACCCACCCGCTGGTCGACGCCTCGCGGGTGGTCATCGCCGGCGGCAGCCAGGGCGGCGGTATCGCCACCGCGGTCGCCGGGCTGCGCACCGGTCTGGCCGGCGCCATGTTCGACGTCCCGTTCCTGACGGGGTACCGCCGCGCCACGGAGATCGTCGAGACGATGCCGTACTACGAGATCGCCCGCTACCTGTCCATCCACCGCGATCACGAGGAGCAGGTGTTCCGCACCCTGTCGTACTTCGACGGCATGAACTTCGCCGCCCGTGCGACCACCCCCGCGCTCTACAGCGTCGCGCTCATGGACACCACCTGCCCGCCGTCGACGGTGTTCGCGTCCTACAACCACTACGCCGGGCCGAAGGAGATCAGGGTCTGGCCGTACAACAAGCACGAAGGCGGCCAGACCTTCCAGACCCGCGAACAACTGCGCTGGCTGCGCAACATCGCCAAGCGCGCCTGACACCCGTGGCGGGGCGGCCACGCGGCCGCCCCGCCACGGCCGCCCGATATGATGGGCTCACCTACACAACGTCGTTGTGCATAGCGCAACAGAGGTGAGCCGGTGGAGCGGAACAACTCGTCGTCGCTGCGACGGGGGATCGCGTTGCTCGACGCGGTGGCCACGGCCACGCCGTCGGGCGGGGCGACGCTGACCGAGCTGGCTGCCGCGGTGGGCGTGCACAAGAGCTCGGCGCTGCGGCTGCTCGCGCCCCTCGCCGAGGCCGGTCTCATCCGCCTCGAGGCCGGACGGCACCTGCTCGGCCCGCGCACCGCGCAGCTCGGCCGCGGCTACCTCGACTCCGTCGACCTCCGCGCGCTGGCCCAGCCGGCGCTGCGCCGCCTGGTCGAGGAGACGGGGGAGTCGGTGCACCTCGTGCTGCCCGACCTGCCCGACATGGTCTACATCGACAAGATCGACGGGCCGGGGCGGGTGCGGATGAACTCCTCCGTCGGGTCGCGGCAGCCGGCCCACTCGACCGGCGTCGGCCGCGCCTACCTCGCCTTCGCCGACCCGGCGGACGTCGACGCGGTGGTCCAGCACGGGCTCGCCGCGCGGACGGAGCGGACGGTGACGGAACCGGCCGCGTTCCGGGCCGGGCTGAGCGCCGTCCGCGAGCGCGGCTACGCCGTCGACGACATCGAGAACGAGCCGGACATCCGCTGCGTCGCCGCACCAGTGTTCGACCACGACGGCGCCGTCGTCGCCGCCGTCTCCGTCGCCGGGCTGGCCACCCGCGTCACACCCGACCGGTTCGAGCGGCTTGGCGAGCAGGTCGTCGCCGCCGGCCGAACCGTCTCGGACCAACTCGGCGCACCCCGCCGCAGAGAGGAACCACGATGACCGACCGCATCCCCCCGAGCCCGCAACTGCGCGAGACCGGGGTCATGGCGATCCTGCGGGCCCGCTCCGCCGACCGGTTCGGCGACATCAGCCGAACCCTGGTCGACGCCGGCGTCACCTGCCTGGAGATCACGCTGACGTCGCCGGGCGCGCTGGACGCGATCCGCGAGATCCGCAAGGCGCTGCCCGACACCGTCGACGTCGGCGCGGGCACCGTCGTCGACGCGGAGCAGGCGCGAGCCGTCGTCGAGGCGGGGGCCGGATTCGTCGTGTCGCCGTCGGCCGAGCCCGACGTCGTCGCGGTCGCGCGAGCGGCCGGCATCCCGGCGTACCCGGGCGCGTTCACGCCGACGGAGGTCCTGGCGGCGTGGCGGGCCGGCGCCACCGTGGTCAAGCTGTTCCCCGGCTCGGCGGTCGGGCCGTCGTACATCACGGCGCTGCGCGGGCCGTTCCCGGACGTCGCGATCATGCCGACCGGCGGCGTCAGCCTCGACAACATCGGCGACTGGATCCGGGCCGGCGCGTCGGGCGTCGGGCTCGGCGGGCCGCTCCTGGGCGACGCCGCGGACGGCGGCGACCTCGGCGCGCTGGCGGACCGGGCGGCCCGGGCTCTGGCCGCCGTGCGTGACGCACGGGCGGGCGCATGAGCGGGGACAGCGGCGGGGGTGGGCCCGCGGGCGGCCGCGCCGGCCTCGTCACGCTCGGCGAGGCGATGGCGCTGGTCGCGGCCGCCGAGACCGGCGGCTGGGCGCACCACCGCGCGGCGCTGGTGTCGGTCGCGGGTGCGGAGCTCAACGTCGCGGTCGGCGTGCGGCGGCTGGGCCGTCCGGCGACGTGGATCAGCCGGGTCGGCGCTGACGGCTTCGGCGAGCTGATGTTGCGCGAGCTGCGCGCCGAGGGCATCACCGCCGTCGCCACCATCGACGACACGCGTCCCACCGGCCTCATGGTGAAGGAGCGGCCGAACAGCCTGCACACCCGGGTCCGCTACTACCGGGCCGGCAGCGCGGCGTCGGCGCTGACGGCGTTCGACCTGCCGCTGGAGCCGATCCAGCAGGCCGCCGTCCTGCACGTCACCGGCATCACCCCGGCGCTCGGCCCCGGCCCGGCTTCGGCGGTGCAACTGGCCGTCGACACCGCGAAGGCGGCCGGCACCATCGTCTCGCTGGATCTGAACTACCGGTCGGCGCTGTGGGGCCGCGACGACGCCGCCGCCGCGCTGACGCCGCTGGCCCGCCAGGCCGACGTGCTGTTCGCGGGGCCGGAGGAGGCGTCGCTGATCGTGCCCGAGGGCGACCCGGCGGACATGGCGCACGCGCTGGCCGGGCTCGGCCCGCGGCAGGTGATCATCAAGATGGGCGCCGACGGCGCCGTCTCGCTGGTCGACGGCGAGCTGCGGCGAACGCCCGCCGTCCCGGTGCAGGTGGTCGACACCGTCGGCGCCGGCGACGCGTTCGTCGCCGGCTACCTCACCGAGCTGATGGACGGCGCCTCCGTCGACCGGCGGCTGGCGACGGCGGTCGCGGCGGGCGCGTTCGCCTGCACGTCCCTCGGCGACTGGGAGGGCCTCCCGACCCGCGCCGACCTGCCCGCGCTGCAGGCCACCGAGGCCGTGCACCGCTGACCGGAGCGCGGCTGCGCGCTCGTTGTTGCTGCGTTGTCGGTGCGCGCTCGTGGAGTGGGTGGCCCACCCGGCCGGGCGGGTGGCTGGTGTCGGCGGCTGGGCTGTCGGGCGTCAGCCCAGCAGCGGGTTGTGGATCCGGACCGACGAGGCGAAGCGGCCGAAGTCGCGGTCTGCCGACCACAGCTCCCGCACGCCGTGAGTCGCGCACAGGGCCGCGATCCGGGCGTCCTGCACCATGGGACCGACGACCTTGCCCGCCGTCAGAAGATCCTTGAGCTGGGGCCAGTGGCCGGGGGTCTCGCCCAGCAGCGACAGGGTCGGCGCCGCGAGCCAGGCGTCCAGTTGCGTGATCGCCTGCTCGCGGGTGCTCGGTGGATCGTAGAGCTTCGGGTGCGTCGCGATGGCGAAGAACTCATGGACGCATGGCCACGGGATGGCCCATGCAACCCGACCTTCGGCGAGTTGCCTGATTCTCGCAGCGGCAGCAGCGTGGAACTCACTGTCACGCCGATGCGCGTAGACGAGAACGTTGGTGTCGACCGCGATCACGGCTGTGGGTCGATCGCGTCGCGGAGCTGTTCCCAGCCGGCGCCGCGAAACTCCGGCTGTAGGCCACGGCCGTCCACACTGGCGTCACCCAGGGTGAACCGGGGTTCGGCGCTGCGCTGCCTGACGACGCCGCGCAGGCCGGTCTCGATGAGGTCCTTCAGCGTCGTGCCCTCGCGCCGGGCGAGAGCCTGAGAGCAATACAGCCATACGGTCCGGCCGTGTCGCGTCCTCGCGCAGGCCGATCCGGTCGTGCAGCCGGCGCAGCGGGCCGGGCGCCCACCAGTTCGCCCGTCCCGCCAGGCGCATGAACGCGGGCAGCAGGACGCCGCGGATCAGCGTGGCGTCGACGAGCACGGCCAGCGCCATGCCGATGCCCAGCTGCTGCAGGAACACCACCTCGCCGGTCGCGTACACGGCGAACGAGACCGCCAGGATCACCGCGGCTGCCGTCACCAGCGGCGCGGACCGCGCGATACCGCGTGGCACCGACCCATACACGTCGCCGTTGCGGTCGTAGTCCTCTTTGATGCGGGCCAGCAGGAACACCTCGTAGTCCATCGACAGCCCGTACGCGACGCAGAACATCAGCAGCGGGATGCTCGGCTCGATGACGCCGGTGGGCGTGAAGCCGAGCAGGCCCGCCAGTCCGCCGTCCTGGAACCCCCACACCAGCACGCCGAACATCACCGACAGGCTGAGCAGGTTCAGCACCGACGCCTTCAATGGCGCGACCACCGACCCCGTCATGAGGAACAGCACCACGAACGTCACGCCGAGGATCAGCACGCCGACCAGGGGCAGCCGGTCGGTGACGCCGTCGCGGTAGTCGGCCAGCTCGGCCGGGTAGCCGCCGACCAGCACGCCGGCCGGTGCGGCCAGCGCCCGGACGTCCGCGACCAGCCCGGTCGGGTCCTCGGCCAGCCGCTGACCGGTCGGGACGACGGCGAACCAGGCGCCGGCGCCGTCGGCGTAGCGGCCCGGGTCGGCCGCGGCGGCGAGCCGGTCGCCGTCCGCGTAGGCGCCCGCTGCGGAGTCGACCCGCTCGACGCCGTCCAGCTCCGACAGGGCCGCCGCGTACGGCGCGATCTCCGCCTCGTCCAGCACGGGCGCCACCACCTGCACGGCGTCGGCGTCCTCCGTCGCGAAGCCGGACCGGACGGTGTCGTAGAGGTCGCGGACCGGCTGGCCGGCCGGCAGCACGCGGTCGTCGGGGGAGCCGAAGTCGACGCCGAGCGACGGCGCGCCGAGGCCCAGCAGCACGACGAGCGCGGCGGCGCCGCTGACCACCGGCCGGCGCATGACCGCGGCCGGGAGCCGGAACCAGAAGCCGTCCGCCCGCTCCGTGCCGGCGGGGCCTCGCCTGGCGGCGCGGTGGCCGAGCAGCGTCAGCGCCGCCGGCAGGATCACCGTCGCGCCGAACACCGCGGTCAGCACGACGGCGATGCCCGCGTAGGCGAACGACGACAGGAACGGGAACGGGAAGACGAACAGCACGGCCAGTGACGCCGCCACCGTCGCGCCGCTGAACAGCACCGTCCGTCCTGCCCCGGCGACCGCCGCCCGCACCGCGTCGGGCACGAGGCGGCCGCGAGCCAGCTCCTCGCGGAACCGGTAGGTCATGAACAGCCCGTAGTCCACGCCCAGCCCGATGCCCATGACCAGCGCGATGTTCGACGCGAACGTGGAGATCTCGGTGAACAGCGTGACGACGCGCAGGATCGCCAGCGTCCCGGCGACGGAGAACAGCCCGACGCCCAGCGTCACCAGCGCCGGCGCCAGCCGCCGGTAGACCAGCCAGAGCAGGGCCCCGACCAGCGGCAGGATGACCAGCTCCGCGCGCAGGAAGTCGGCCCGGGCCTGCTCGGCGACCACCCGGAACACCTCGTCGGCGCCGCCGGCCGCGACGTCGATCGGGCCGTTCTCACCGGCGAAACGCGAGACCAGCCCGGGCAGGACGTCGCCGCGCACGTGGTCGGCGTCGCCGGGGACCCAGGCCAACACCAGCGCGTGCCGTCCGTCATCGCTGCGCAGGGTCGCCGTGCCCTCGGACCAGTACGACCACGCGTCGCCGACGGCCGGCTCGGCCGCCAGTCGAGCGGTCAGCTCGGCGCCCGCGGCGGCGACGGCGGCGTCGTCCACGGAGCCGCCGCCGGTGGCCGTCACCAGGAACGCGACGTTCGACGTGCTGGTGCCGAACTGCTCGGCCAGGGCGGCGCGGGCGCGCACCGACTCCGAGCCGGGCGCCTCGTAGCGGTTCAGCGCGAGCGCCTCGATGACGGTCGCGGCGAGCACCCCGGCCACGAGGAACAGCAGGACGGACCCGGCGAGGATCCGGCGCGGGGCGCGGGTGACGTATCGGCCGAGCATGATCGGCGGCTCCTCGTGGTAGCGTCGATGAAAAGGCGAGTCGAAGCTCGTGTTTGGAGAATACGAGCGACCGCTCGTATTTGTCGAATCGACGCTGGAGTTGGGTGGGGTGACGAAACGGCAGGCGCGCGGCCAGGCGCGGATGGAGCAGATCCTCGCGGCCGCGGCGGAGGCGTTCGCCGAGTCCGGCTACGAGGCCGTCAGCACCAACGCCATCGCCGCGCGGGCCGGCATCTCGCCCGGCTCGCTCTACCAGTTCTTCGCCAACAAGGACGACATCGCCCACGCGCTGGCCGAGCGGTACGCCGCGCAGCTGGACGAGCTGCGGTCCACGACGTTCGACGGCGCCGACCTCGCCGCCCTGCCGCTGGACCGGCTGATCGGCGCGATCACCGGGCCGCTGGTCGAGTTCAACCTGGCCAACCGCGGGTTCAAGGCGCTGTTCGCCCGGCCCGACCTGCCGCCGTCGCTGACCACCGCGGTCGCGCCGCTGCACGCCGCACTTCTCGGCCGGGTGACGGCGTTGCTGGCGGCGCGGGCGCCCCGGCTACCGGCCGACGTCGTCGAACGGACAGCGACGGTCGCGATCCAGCTGGTCAGGGCGATGATGCCGCTGATCGTCGCCGCCGGCGGCGACGAGCGGGCCGCGCTGGAGGGCGAGCTGCGCGCCGTCCTGCACGGGTACCTCGAGCCGGTGGTCGGGTGACCCGGCGGCGCTGGTTCGGGCTGGCCGCCGCGGCCGCGGTCCTCGCACTGGCGACGCCGACACTGTGGGCGTACTGGGCGAGCGCGGGCCGGATCCTGTCCGACCCGGCCGACGCGCCGTCCGAGGACGTGACGATGGTGCTGGGCGCCGGCATCCGCGCCGACGGGACGCCGTCGCGGCTGCTGGCCGGGCGCCTGGACGTCGCCGCCGCGTTGTACCACCTGGGGCGGACGCGGACCGTGCTGGTCAGCGGCGGGACGGCGCCCGGCGGCTACGACGAGCCGGCGGCGATGCGCCGGTACCTGGTGTCGGCCGGCGTGCCGGCGGAGGCGATCGTCGAGGACCCCCTCGGCGTCGACACCTGGGCGTCGTGCGTGCGCGCCCGCGACGAGTTCGGGCTGTCGCGGCTGCTGGTGGTCAGCCAGCGGTTCCACCTGCCGCGGACGGTCGCGCTGTGCCGCTCGCTCGGCCTCGACGCGGTCGGTGTCGCGCACGACTCGAAGGACACCAACCCACCCGGGACGCGCCAGGGCTACCTGCGCGAGGTGGCGGCATCGGCGCCGGCGATGGTGCGGGCCCTGTTCGGCTGAGACGCCCACTCCCACCTGCGTCGACGCAGGCCTGTGGATAACCTCGGGGGCCATCCGGCCGGGCGGGGCAGACTGATCGCCTGCCCGTGATCGGAGGTCCCCGTGGTGCTGCACGCGTTCGTCGACGAGTCCGACCGTCGCGACTACGTCGTGTGCGCGGTCGTGGTCGGCTCCGACGGTCGCGACGAGATCCGGCAGGTTCTGCGTGGCCTGCGACGGCCGGGCGCCCATCGGCTGCACATGGCGAAGGAGTCGGCCGCTCACCGGAAGCGGATCCTGGGCGACCTCTGCGCACTCCCGATCTCCGCCACGCTCTACGTCTCCCGCTACTCCGTCGACCGCGACGGCCGAGCCGAGATCATGCGGCGCATGGTCGCCGGCCTCGGGGTCGAGGGTCTGGTCATCGAGTCGGGGGTGGGTCAGGACGAGCGCGACCGGGCTGTCCTCTACGAGGCGGTGCGCGCAGCCGGACTGGACGGCCGCTTCAGCTACCGTCATCTGGCGCCGAGGGCAGAGCCACTGCTCTGGCTGCCGGACGCGATCGCCTGGGCATGGGGCGCGGGCAAGGACTGGCGCCGGCGCGTGGAACCATTGGTCGCCGCCGTCGTGGTGGTCGAGCCCTAGACAGCGCAAAGCCCGAGCGCCACCACCGTCCGGAGGGGTCTCGGGCTCACTTCCTCGGGCTACTGCCCTTGGCTGGTTCCAGGATAGTGGGACCGCGCACCGGCCCGCAACGGCGGCGACGAGGCGCGACAGCATCTTGCGATGCGGGCAATGCGTCCGATGGGTGAACCCCGCGCCTACACTCGGGTGAGTGATACGCCGCATCGACCTGCGGGGGAGGCGCGCCGCCGGCGAGCGCCTCGACTACCGCACGCTCGTCCCACGCGCCCCGATCGACGTCGAGGCGGCGCTCGAGGCCGTCCGGCCGATCTGCGAGGACGTGCGGCATCGCGGGGCCGACGCGGTCAGGGAGCTGACGCTGCGGTTCGACGGCGTCTCGCCGCCACAGCTGCGGGTGCCGCAGACGGCGATCGACGACGCGCTCGAGGGCCTCGACGCGCGCGTCAGAGCCGCCCTCGAAGAGTCCATCCGCCGCGCCCGCCTGGTCCACGGCGACCAGCGCCGGCGCGACGTCACGACGACGGTGGTGCCCGGCGGCACCGTCACCGAGCGGTGGATCCCGGTCCAGCGCGTCGGCCTGTACGTGCCCGGCGGCCTGGCCGTCTACCCCAGCAGCGTCGTCATGAACGTCGTCCCGGCGCAGGTGGCGCAGGTCGGCAGCCTCGCCGTCGCCAGCCCGCCGCAGAAGGAGAACGGCGGCCTCCCGCACCCCACCATCCTCGCCGCCTGCGCGCTCCTCGGGGTCACGGAGGTGTACGCGGCCGGCGGCGCCCAGGCGCTGGCAATGCTCGCCTACGGCATCCTGGGCGAGGTCGAGCCGGTCGACCTCGTGACGGGGCCCGGCAACGTCTACGTCGCGGCGGCGAAGCGGCTGCTGCGCGGCGTCGTCGGCATCGACGCCGAGGCGGGGCCGACGGAGATCGCGGTGCTGGCCGACGACACCGCCGACCCCGGCCACGTCGCAGCCGACCTCGTCAGCCAGGCCGAGCACGACCCGCTGGCCGCATCGGTGCTGGTCACCGACAGTGAAGCGCTCGCCGACGCCGTCACCGCCGAGCTCGAGCGGCGCACCGCGAGCACCAAGCACGACGAACGGGTCCGGACGGCGCTGCGGGGCGAGCAGTCCGGCATCGTCCTCGTCGACGACCTCGACCAGGGGCTGGCCGTCGTCGACGCCTACGCGGCCGAGCACCTGGAGATCCAGACCCGCGACGCCGCCACGGTCGCGAGCCGGGTTCGCAACGCGGGCGCCGTCTTCGTCGGCCCGTGGTCCCCGGTCAGCCTCGGCGACTACGCGGCCGGGTCCAACCACGTCCTGCCCACCGGCGGCAGCGCCCGGCACTCGTCCGGCCTGTCGGTGCAGACGTTCCTGCGCGGCGTCCACGTCGTCGAGTACGACCGGGACGCGCTCAAGGGCATCGCCGACGACGTGCGCGCGCTCGCCGACGCCGAGGACCTGCCGGCGCACGGCGAGGCCGTCACCGCGAGGTTCGCCGATGACTGAGCTCCCCATCCGCGACGAACTGCGCGGTGTCGAGCCGTACGGTGCGCCGCAGCTGGACGTCCCGGTCTGCCTGAACGTCAACGAGAACCCGTTCCCGCCGTCGGAACAGCTGATCGCCGACGCCGCGCGGGCCGTCGCGCACGCCGTCCGCGGCCTCAACCGCTACCCGGACCGCGAGGCGACGACCTTGCGCGAGCGGCTGGCCGGCTACCTCGAGCGCGAGTCCGGCGTGACGCTCGACGTCAGCGAGGTGTGGGCGGCCAACGGCTCGAACGAGGTCATGCTGCAGATCCTGCAGGCGTTCGGCGGCCCGGGACGCACGGCGCTCAGCTTCGCGCCGACGTACTCGATGTACCCCGAGTACGCCCGCGACACCTCGACGGCCTGGGTCACCGCTCGCCGCGACGACGACTTCGGCATCGACGAGGACACCGCGCTGAAGGCCGTCGCCGAGCACCAGCCGACCGTCGTCTTCGTCGCGTCGCCGAACAACCCCACCGGCACCGCCGTCCCGCTCGGCCTGGTCAGCGCCCTGCACGACGCCACCGACGGCGTCGTGGTGGTCGACGAGGCGTACGCGGAGTTCCGCCGCGACGGCGTCCCCAGCGCGCTCAGCCTGCTGGCCACGCACCCGCGGCTGATCGTCACCCGGACCATGAGCAAGGCGTTCGCGTTCGCCGGCGCCCGGCTCGGCTACGCCGCGGCGAGCCGGCAGATCGTCGACGTCCTGCGCGTCGTCCGGCTGCCGTACCACCTGTCCGCCGTCACGCAGGCGGTCGCCGTCGTCGCGCTCGAGCACGCGGCCGAGCTGCAGGAACGGGTCGCGCAGCTGCGCGACGAGCGCGACGCGCTGGCGAGCTGGCTGCGGGAGCAGGGGCTGCGGGCCGCCGAGTCCGACGCCAACTTCGTGCTGTTCGGCCGGTTCGAGGACCGCCACGCCGTCTGGCAGGCTCTGCTGGACCACGGGGTGCTGATCCGCGAGACCGGCCCGGACGGCTGGCTGCGGGTGTCGGTGGGTACCCCGGAGGAGACGACGGCGTTCAAGGTCGCACTTGCCGATGTGCTGAAGGAGCAACGATGAGCCGCACCGCCAAGGTCGAGCGCGCGACCAGCGAGAGCAAGGTCAGCGTCGAACTGGACCTCGACGGCGAGGGGCGCCACGACATCGCCACCACCGTGCCGTTCTACGACCACATGCTGACGGCGCTGGCCCGGCACTCGCTCATCGACCTCACCGTGCGGTCCGAGGGCGACACCCACATCGACGTCCACCACACCGTCGAGGACACCGCCATCGTCATCGGCCAGGCGCTGCGCGAGGCGCTCGGCGACAAGGTCGGCATCGTCCGCTACGGCGAGGCCACCGTGCCGCTGGACGAAGCGCTGGCGCACGCCGTCGTCGACGTGTCCGGGCGCCCGTACTTCGTGCACTCCGGCGAGCCGGCCGGGCAGGAGTTCGTGCTGATCGGCGGCCACTTCACCGGGTCGCTGACGGCACACGTGCTGGAGAGCCTGGCGCACCACGGCGGCCTGACCATGCACGTGCGCGTTCTCGGCGGCCGCGACCCGCACCACATCGCCGAGGCCCAGTTCAAGGCCGTCGCCCGGGCGCTGCGCACCGCCGTCGCCATCGACCCGCGCGAGCGCGGCGTGCCGTCCACCAAGGGCGCGTTGTGACCCTAGACCGCGACGGCCGCGTCGGCGCCCCGCGCCGGCAGCGACGTCAGGAACGTCGTCACCGCGTCCTCGTACCCGGCGGGGTCGAGGTTCCAGTTGCGGACGTGCTCGGCCTCGCCACGCACGTACGTGACGAGGTCGGGGCGGGCCTCGGCGAACCGGTCGGACGACGTCACCGGCACGGTGGTGTCGCCGGACCCGTGCACCAGCAGCACCGGGACGTCGAGGCGGTCGGCGTGCGCGACCTGGTCCATGGCCCAGACGTTGATGCCGGTGCGGGCCCGCACGACCGACGCCGCGACGGTGGCGCCGAAGGCCGGCACGCCGCGCAGCCGCGCCTGGTAGGCGAGGATGTCCAGCCACGACAGCACCGGCGAGTCGTAGACGACGCCTGCGACGCCGTCCGATCCCGCGACACGCAGGTGGTTGCCCACGATGGCGCCGCCCATCGAGTAGCCGGTCAGGACGAACTCGCGGGCGCCCTGCCCGCGGGCCCAGTCGAGGGCGGCGGCGAGGTCCTCGGACTCCGTCCAGCCCAGCCCGTACTCGCGGTGCGGCCCCTCGGGCGCGTCGTCGTCGTTGCGGTAGCCGACGGACAGCTGCGGCAGGCCCAGCCGGTGCACGGCGGGGACCAGCCGGTACGCCTGGGCGCGGGTGGCGCCGCGGCCGTGCACGTGGATCATCCAGCGCTCGCCGTCGCCCGGCAGGTACGTGGCCGGGTAGCTGCCGAGCGGGCCGTCGTACTCGACGGCCCGGGCGGCGACGCCGGCGACGCGCGAGAGGTCGCGCAGGTCGTCGGGCGCGGCGTAGTAGGCCACGCGGACGTTCGCGCCGACGGCGGGCAGCTGCGGGTACGGCTGGATGCTGCGCAGGACGTACTCGCCGGTGAGGTCGATGTCAGGGCCGACGCGGGCGAACCCGCCGGGCCACTGCAGCCCGACGACGCCGGGCTCGTCGGCGCCCGGGCCCGACAGCGTGACGGTGCTGCCGACGACCGCCACCACCTCGATGGGGTAGTCGGGCGGCTCGGGACGCACCTGCAGCAGCTCGTCGGCGTAGTACCAGCCGCCGGCGCCGGTGGTGGCCAGACCCGCCACCGCGACCGCCGCGGAGCCCACGGCGACCCGCAGCGGCCAGCGCCGGCCGAGCGTGGCGGCACGATCGTCGAGGGTCACGCTGGAAGTGTGACACGGCGAGGTGGACGATGAGTGACGTGCAACCCAACCGCAACGTGGTCGTGTTCGACTACGGATCCGGCAACGTCCGGTCGGCCACGCGCGCGCTGGCGAAGGTCGGCGCGAACGTCACGCTGACCTCGGACCGCCAGGCCGCAGCCGAGGCCGACGGCCTCGTCGTCCCCGGCGTCGGCGCGTTCGCCGCCTGCATGGCCGGCCTGCGCGCCGCCCGCGGGCACGAGGTGGTCGGACGGCGCCTGGCCGGTGGCCGGCCGGTGCTGGGCATCTGCGTCGGCATGCAGATCCTGTTCGACCGCGGCGTCGAGCACGGCGTCGAGACCGAGGGCATGGGGGAGTGGCCGGGCACCGTCGAGCGGCTGCGGGCGCGCCCGCTGCCGCACATGGGCTGGAACACCGTCGACGCGCCGGACGGCTCGGTGCTGTTCGACGGGGTGGAGAAGGAGCGGTTCTACTTCGTGCACTCGTACGGTGTCCGCCAGTGGGTCATGCCACCGCCGGAGCGGCTGAAACCGCCCCTGGTGACCACGTCGGACCACAACGGCGACACCTTCGTCGCCGCCGTCGAGAACGGGCCGCTGACCGCGACGCAGTTCCACCCGGAGAAGTCCGGTGACGCGGGGCTGCACCTGCTGGAGAACTGGATGAGGAGCTTGTGACGGTGACCAACTGGGACGCACGGGCCTACGACCGCGACTTCGCGTTCGTCGCCGCCTACGGTGCGGAACTGCTCGACTGGCTGCAGCCGCAGCCCGGCGAGGCGATCCTCGACCTCGGCTGCGGCACCGGTGAGCTGACGGCGCGGCTGATCGACGCCGGCGCGCGGGTCGTCGGCATCGACGCCGACCCCGCGATGATCGACGCCGCCCGCGAGCGGCTGGGCGACGCGGCGGAGCTGCGGGTCGCCGACGCGCACGACTTCACCGTCGACGAGCCGGTCGACGCCGTCGTCTCCAACGCGGCGCTGCACTGGATGCCGGCGCAGGTCGAGGTGCTGGGCTGCGTGTCCGACGCGCTGCGCGAGGGTGGTCGGTTCGTCGCCGAGATGGGCGCCACCGGCAATGTCGCGTCGATCACGGCCGCCGTCGACCGCGCCTGCCGCGAGGCCGGGCTGCCCGACCGCAGCTGGCCGTGGTTCTTCAACTCGCCGGCCGAGTACGCGGCGATGCTGGAGGACGCCGGGCTGGAGATCCGCCAGCTCGACTTCTACGACCGGCCGACCAAGCTGACCGGCCCCGACGGCCTCATGAAGTGGCTGGAGATGTTCGCGTCGACGCAGGTCGAAGGGCTGCCCGCCGAGGTGCTGGCGCGCGCGGCGGAGATCGCCCGGCCGGCGCTGTGGCACGACGACGCCTGGTGGGCCGACTATCGCCGGCTGCGGTTCCGGGCGGTGAAGCTCTGATGACGGTGCTCGAGCTGCTGCCGGCCGTCGACGTCGCCGACGGCCAGGCCGTGCGCCTGGTGCAGGGCGAGGCCGGGTCCGAGACGTCCTACGGCGACCCGCTGGAGGCCGCGCTCGCGTGGCAGAGCGCGGGCGCGCCGTGGGTGCACCTGGTCGACCTCGACGCCGCGTTCGGCCGCGGGTCCAACCGCGAGCTGCTGGCGTCGGTCGTCGGGCGCCTCGACGTCGACGTCGAGCTGTCCGGCGGCATCCGCGACGACGCCTCGCTGGAGGCCGCGCTGGCGACCGGCTGCCGCCGGGTGAACCTCGGCACCGCCGCGCTGGAGGACCCGGAGTGGACGGCGTCGGCCATCGCCCGCCACGGCGACCGCGTCGCCGTCGGGCTGGACGTCCGCGGCACCACGCTGGCCGCCCGCGGCTGGACCCGCGAGGGCGGCGACCTGTGGGAGGTGCTGGAGCGGCTCGACCGCGACGGCTGCGCCCGCTACGTCGTCACCGACGTCACCAAGGACGGCACGCTGCGCGGACCCAACCTGGATCTGCTGCGTGAGGTCTGCGCGCGCACGACGAAGCCCGTGGTCGCGTCGGGCGGGGTGTCGTCGCTGGACGACGTCGCGGCGCTGCGCTCGCTGGTCGAGCTGGGCGTCGAGGGCGCGATCATCGGCAAGGCGCTGTACGCCGGTCAGTTCACGCTGGAGGAGGCGCTGAAGGTGGCGACCTCTTGAGCGTCGCCGTCCGCGTCATCCCCTGCCTCGACGTCGACGCCGGCCGCGTGGTCAAGGGCGTCAGGTTCGCCGACCTGCGCGACGCCGGCGACCCGGTCGAACTGGCCGCCGCGTACGGCGCCGAGGGCGCCGACGAACTGGTGTTCCTCGACATCACCGCGTCGTCCGACGACCGCTCCACCACGTACGACGTCGTGTCGCGCACGGCCGAGCAGGTGTTCATCCCGCTGACCGTCGGCGGCGGCGTGCGCGCCGTCGAGGACGTCGACCGCCTGCTCCGGGCCGGCGCCGACAAGGTGGGCGTCAACACCGCCGCCGTCGCCCGGCCCGAGCTGGTCGCCGAGATCGCGCACCGGTTCGGCAGCCAGGTGCTGGTGCTGTCGGTCGACGCGCGGCGCGGCGGCGGCACCGAGTCAGGCTTCGAGGTCACCACGCACGGCGGGCGCACCGGCACCGGCATCGACGCCGTCGGGTGGGCGGCGAAGGCGGCCGAGCTGGGCGCCGGCGAGATCCTGCTGAACTCCGTCGACGCCGACGGCACGAAGGACGGCTACGACCTCGAGCTGCTGCGCGCCGTGCGCGCCGTCGTCGACGTGCCGGTGATCGCCAGCGGCGGCGCGGGGGCGCTGGCCGACTTCGCGCCCGCCGTCGGCGCCGGCGCCGACGCCGTACTGGCGGCCAGCGTCTTCCACTTCGGTGAGCTGCGCGTCAGCGAGGTCAAGTCGGCCCTCGCGGAATCCGGTCATACCGTCCGCTAGGACGCGCGAAACACATACCGGCCGGGTCGCCTCAAACAGCGATGAATGCCGCTAAGCTGGCGCGGTCCGCCCTGCGGCGGACTCGACACGACATCATTCTCTGGTGACTTTTTCTCGGCGGCGCCACGGCGCCGCCGTGCCTTGAGGGGGGCACACCTGTGAGGTCTCTGACGTCTGCCCGCAGGACGTCCGCGCTGGTTGCGGGCGCCACACTGATCATCGCCGCCGGCGCTCCGGCCGCGTTGGCCGCCGACGACGCGCGCGGCGGGTCCGCGCCGCTGTCGGCCAAGGGGGAGGGGGTCGGCGACCAGACCGTCGCCGACCTCGACACCGGCGGCCTGACCGCCGAGGAGCTGGTCGAGTCGCTGCTCGGCGTGGGCGTCACCGCCGAGAACGTCGTCTACACCGGCAGCCCGCAGGCGGCCGGTCTGGCCGGCGGCTTCGTCGACGTGTTCGGCGTCCCCGGCGGCGTCGCGCTGTCGTCCGGCGCCGTGGGCGGCGACCGCAGCTCGATCCTCGGCCCGAACACGTCCGACGAACTGACGACCGAGCACGCGCTGCCCGGCGACGCCGACCTCGACCCGCTGGCGTCGTTCCCGACCAACGACGCCGCCGTGCTGGAGTTCGACTTCGTCCCGGAGACCGAGCAGATCCGCTTCGACTACATCTTCGGCTCCGAGGAGTACAACGAGTGGGTCGACTCCCAGTACAACGACGTCTTCGGCTTCTTCGTCAACGGTGAGAACTGCGCCGTCGTGGGTGACGACGCCCAGCCGGTCTCGATCAACACCATCAACGGGTCGCTCAACTCCGAGCTGTTCGTCAACAACGAGCTGCCCGACGACGCGACGCACGCCACCGAGCTGGACGGCTTCACGACGGTGCTCACCTGCGCCGCCGACGTCGTCGCCGGCGAGGTCAACCACATCAAGCTGGCCATCGCCGACGCGTCGGACCTCGCGCTGGACTCCACCGTCGTCATCGCGGCGGGGACGTTCGAGGCCAACCACCCGCCGGTCGCCGACGACCAGGCCGTCGAGACCACCGTCGACACCCCGGTCGACATCACGCTGACCGGCACCGACGAGGACGGCGACGAGCTCACCTACGAGTTGGCGTCCGAGCCGGAGAACGGCACGCTGAGCGGCACGGCGCCGAACCTCACCTACACCCCGGCCGACGGCTACACCGGCGACGACGCGTTCACCTTCACCGTCTCCGACGGCACCGCCACGTCCGAGCCGGCCACCGTCACCATCGAGGTCGTCGAGAAGCCGACGCCCACCCCGACCCCGACCCCGACGCCGACCGACTCGGGCACGCCGACCCCGCAGCCGACGCCGTCGCCGTCGCCGGACGAGACCGGCGAGCCGCTGCCCGACACCGGCTCCGGCCCGGGCCTGCCGCTGGGCGCCGCGGCGCTGTTGGGCATCGTCGGGCTCGCGTTCCTGCTGCGGTCGCGCCGCGCCACGGCCTGACGCCGTCCGCACCTCACCGCTGCCCGTCCCGCCGATCTCGGTGGGGCGGGCAGCGCCGTTTCGCGGGGACGGGGTTCGGCAGGGACGGCCCGCGAGGTCGTGGAAACGGATTACAGGTGTGTCGGCGGCTGTTGGTACCGTACAAAGCCGGGCACCCCACGGAAATTCGCGCGCGCGTTCGAGCACGCCTGCGCGCCCTCCGAGGGCCGCAGTCGGGAGCGCAGAGAGCGAGTGATGTGAGGGACGAGCGGCAGGCCACCCTGCGCGAGGGGGTCCGGATCCTCGTCCGGGCCATGCGCGACGAACCGGTCATCCTCGGCATCGCGGTCGCCGGCAGCGCGGTGTACGGGTTCGCGACGGTGGCGGCCGCCGAGGTCATCGGGCGGGTCACCGACCGCGTCGTGGTGCCGGCCTTCCGCGACGGCGAGACCACCACCGGCGCGCTGGCGCTGGCGGCGCTGGCCATCATGGTGACGGCGCTGGTCAAGGCGGCCGGCATCGTGGTGCGCCGGTACTTCGCCGGGCTGGGGCAGTACCGCCTGAACGCGCGCTACCGCCGCCGGGTGAGCCGCCAGTATCTGCGGCTGCCGCTGTCGTGGCACCACCAGCATTCCACCGGCAAGCTGCTGTCCAACGCGAACGCCGACGTCGAGGCGTCGTTCTGGCCCATCGCGCCGCTGCCGTTCGCGCTCGGCGTCGTGGTCATGCTGGTGTTCGCGCTGGTGTCGATGTTCCTGGCCGACCCCTGGCTGGCGCTGATCGGCGCGCTGGTGTTCCCGGGCATCCTGCTGCTCAACTTCTTCTACCAGCGCCGGCTGTCCCCGCTGGCCACGCGGGCGCAGGCGCTGCGCGCGGAGCTGTCCGGCGTGGCGCACGAGTCGTTCGACGGCGCCATGGTGGTCAAGGCGCTGGGCCGCGAGGCCGCCGAGACCGCCCGGTTCGCCAAGGTGGCCGGCCAGCTGCGCGACGCCAACGCGGCGGTCGGGCGCATCCGCGGCGCGTTCGACCCGCTGCTCGAGGCACTGCCGAACCTCGGCGTGCTGGCGGTGCTGATCATCGGCTCGGCGCGGGTCGCCGACGGCTCGCTGGCGCCCGGCACGCTGGTGCAGGTCGCCTACCTGCTGACCATCACCGCGTTCCCCATCCGCGCCATCGGCTTCGTGCTCGGCGAGCTGCCGCGCGCCACCGTCGGCTGGCGGCGGGTGCAGGCGGTGCTCGACGCCACCGGCGCGCTGCCGCACGGCAGCGAGCGGCTGGCGAGCGGCAACGGCAACGGCGCCGCCCGCCTCGGCCTCGACGACGTCGGCTACTCCTACGTCGAGGGCACCCCGGTGCTCGACGGCGTCCACCTCGACGTCGAGCCGGGCCGCACGATCGCCGTCGTCGGGTCCACCGGGTCGGGCAAGTCGACGCTGGCCAGCCTGCTGGTACGGCTGGTCGATCCCGTCACCGGCGCGGTGCTGCTCGACGGCACCGACCTGCGCCAGCTCGAGCCCGGCCAGGTCGCCGGCGCGGTGTCGCTGGTGTTCCAGCAGCCGTTCATCTTCGAGGACACCGTCCGCGACAACGTCACGCTCGGCCTCACGGTGCCCGACGACGACGTGTGGGCGGCGCTGCGGCTGGCCCAGGGCGACCGCTTCGTCACCGACCTCGACGGCGAGCTCGACGCCCGCATCGGCGAGCGCGGCGCCACCCTGTCCGGCGGGCAGCGGCAGCGGCTGGCGCTGGCCCGTGCGCTGGTGCGCCGGCCCCGGCTGCTCGTCCTCGACGACGCCACCAGCGCCGTCGACCCCGAGGTCGAGCGGCGCATCCTGGCCGGGCTGCGCGACGCCGCGTTGCCGTCCACCGTCGTCGTGGTCGCGTACCGGCGGGCCACCATCGCGCTGGCCGACGAGGTCGTCTTCGTCGAGGACGGCCGGGTGTCGGCCCGCGGCGTCCACGCCGAGCTGCTGACCACGTCGCCCGGCTACCGCGAGCTGATCACCGCCTACGAGCGCGACGCCGCCGAGCGGGCCATGGCCGGCACCGACCAGGAGGGCAGGTCATGAGTGCTGTAGCGACCCAAGGATCGCAGCTGGGCGACGTCCGCGCCGACGGAGCGTGGCGGACGTTCCGGCGCGGCCTCGCGCTGTCGCCGGAGATCACCCAGGGTCTGCGCGTCACGCTGCTGCTCGCGCTGGTCGCCACCGCCGGGCGCGTGGTCGTGCCGATCGCCGTCCAGCAGACCATCGACGACGGCCTCAACGCCTCCGGTGGCGCCGACCTCGGCTACGTCCGCTGGATGGTCGGCCTGGCCGGCGTCGGCATCGTCCTCACCGTCATCGCCGCCTACCACATGAACCGGCGCATCTTCCGGGCCAGCGAGGCCGGCCTCGCCACGCTGCGCACCAAGGCGTTCCGGCACGTGCACGACCTCTCCGTGCTGACCCAGGACACCGAGCGGCGCGGCTCGCTGGTCTCCCGGGTCACCAGCGACGTCGACACCATCTCCCAGTTCGTCCAGTGGGGCGGGCTGATCATGCTGGCGAGCATGGGCCAGCTGGTCATCGCGACCATCGTCATGGCCGTGTACTCGTGGCAGCTGACGCTGCTGGTCTGGGTCTGCTTCCTGCCGCTGTTCCTGGCGCTGCGGACGTTCCAGCGCATGCTGTCGTCGGCGTACATGGTGGTGCGCGAGCGGGTCGGCGGCATGCTCGGCTCCATCTCCGAGGCCGTGGTCGGCGCCCAGGCGGTCCGCGCCTACGCCGTCGAGGGCCGCACCCAGCGGCGCATCGACGACGCCGTCGAATCGCACCGGGTCGCGGCCAGCCGCGCGCAGCGCCTCGCGGCCACGGCGTTCTCCACCGGCGAGGTGGTGGCCGGGCTGGCCAATGCCGCCATCGTCGTGGTCGGCGTGCTGCTCGGCGTCGCCGGCGACATCAGCCTGGGCCGCATGCTCGCGTTCCTGTTCCTGGTCACGCTGTTCGTCGCGCCGGTGCAGGTCGGCACCGAGGTGCTCAGCGAGGCGCAGAACGCCATCGCCGGCTGGCGGCGGGTGCTCGGCATCCTCGACACCCCGGCCGACGTCGCCGACCCCGGCGAGCAGGGCGTGCGGCTGCCCCGCGGCCCCATCGACGTCCGCTTCGAGTGCGTGTCCTACGGCTACCCCAACGGCCCGACGGTGCTGCACGACGTCGACGTCGCGATCGCCCGGCACACCCGGGTGGCGGTGGTCGGCGAGACCGGCTCGGGCAAGACGACGTTCGCCAAGCTGCTGACCCGGCTGATGGACCCCGTGCGCGGCCGGGTGCTGGTCGACGGTGCCGACCTGCGCGACGTGCGGTTCGCGTCGCTGCGTGAACGGGTGGTCATGGTGCCGCAGGAGGGCTTCCTGTTCGACGACACCCTGGCGGCGAACCTGCGCTACGGCAAGCCCGAGGCGACCGACGAGGAACTGCTGCTCGCCGTCACCGAGCTGGGGCTGGGCGAATGGCTCGACTCCCTGCCGTACGGCCTGGAGACGCCGGTCGGGCAGCGGGGTGAATCGCTGTCGGCGGGCGAGCGGCAGCTGGTGGCGCTGGCCCGGGCCTACCTCGCCGACCCCGACCTGCTGGTCCTCGACGAGGCCACGAGCGCGGTCGACCCGGCGACGGAGGTGCGGCTGGCGCGGGCGCTCGAGGGCATCTCCCGCGGCCGGACGTCGGTGACCATCGCGCACCGGCTGTCCACCGCCGAGGCCGCCGACGAGGTGTTCGTGTTCGATCGCGGCCGGCTCGTGGAGTCCGGCCCGCACGCGGAACTGGTGCAGAAGGGCGGCGTGTACGCCGCCCTGCATGCGGCCTGGGTCAGCCAGTCGCGCTGACCCAGGCCGCGGCCGACCTCAGCGGTTGGCGCCCTCGAGGGTGCCGGTCACCGGGCCGGCCGGGTCGAACACGGTGCAGACGAGCTCGCGGTCGCCCTGCGCCCACGACTCCTCGGTCGGCTCCAGCCACTGGATGTCCAGCGCCGACTCCTGGTAGTCCATGCCGACGAACGTGGCGAACTCGCCGACGCAGTCGGTCTCGACCTGCGACTGGAAGGTCTCCGAGCCCGGGAAGTCACCGTCCGGGACCTCGAAGACCGCGAACACCTCCTGGTCGTGCTCCTCCTCGCACGGGATGACAGTCAGCTCGCTGATCTGCTCCTCGGCGTTGAAGTTGCTGATGCAGTCGCCGAGACCGACGTCGAAGACGTCCTGGGTCTCGCCCTCGGGGGCGTCGGAGCCCTCGTCCTCGGCCGGCGTCTCGTCCTCGGCCGGGGTCTCCTCCTCGGCGGGGGTCTCGTCCTCCGCGGGGGTCTCCTCGGTGGTGGCGGTCGAGTCGCCGCCGGCGTTGTCGTCGGACGAGTCGTCGCCACACGCGCTGAGGCTCAGCGCGGCGACGGCGGCGAGCGCCGTGACGGCCGTACGAATCGTGATGCGCACGATCATTGTCTCCTTCAGGTTGTACACGCCGATGGCACGGCGTCTTTGCGCCGCCGGCCGCTCTGGCGGTCGGCGGAGTTCGTGGTGGTGGGGGTCACCGGAGGTCTCAGCGGTTCGCACCCTGCAGTGAGCCGGTGACGGGGCCGGCGGGGTCGTTGACGAGGCAGACCAGCTCGCGGTCGCCCTGGTCCCACGATTCGGCGGTGGGCTGCAACCAGGTGAAGTCGAGCGCGGACTCGGCGTAGGGGAGTCCGACGTAGGTCTCGAACTCGGCCGTGCAGGTCTCCTCGGCCTGGGCACGCAGGTCGTCGTCGCTGGGCAGCTCGCCGTCGGCGATCTCGGCCGTGGCGTAGATCTCCTGCGCGTGCTCCTGGTCGCACGGGACCACGGAGACGTCCGTGACCTGCTCGGAGTCGCCGAAGTCGCCCAGGCAGTCGCCGACCTGGACGTCGAAGACGTCGGCGCCGGCGGACTCGGTGACGTTGCCCGACGCGTCGCGCTTGGGCTCGTCGCCGTCGTCGGAGCACCCGGCCAGCAGCAGCACCGCGGCAACGGCGGCCGACGCCGCCATGGCGACGCGGGACGTGCTTGCCACGAGAATGCTCCTTCGTCAAGAGTCGGTGCGCTGTGTACCCAACCACGGCACCCTAGCTGGTCATCGTGTCGTCCACGATGCGATACCAGACATCCGGAGGCGTGTCGTCGGCGACAATGGGTCCATGCCCGGTCTTGACCCCACCGTATCCGCCCGGCTCAAGCTCACCCCCGACGGCCTGCTGCCGGCGGTCGTCCAGCAGCACGACACCGGCGAGGTGCTCATGCTCGCGTGGATGGACGCCGAGGCGCTGCACCGCACGCTGACCTCCGGCCGGGCCACCTACTGGAGCCGCAGCCGCGGGACGTACTGGGTGAAGGGCGAGACGTCGGGTCACCGGCAGTGGGTGCGCGAGGCGCGCCTCGACTGCGACGGCGACACCCTGCTGCTCAAGGTCGACCAGGAGGGCCCGGCCTGCCACACCGGCACCCGCACCTGCTTCGACGACGGCCTGCTCGAGTCCGTCCCGGGGGCCGCCGCGTGAACGTCACCCCTGACCTCGAGACGTTCCGGGTGCTGGCCAAGGAGCACCGCGTCATCCCGGTGGTGCGCCGGCTGCTGGCCGACGGCGAGACCCCGGTCGGCGTGTACCGCAAGCTGGCCGCCGACCGTCCCGGCACGTTCCTGCTGGAGTCCGCCGAGCACGGCGGCGTGTGGTCGCGCTACTCCTTCGTCGGCGCCCGGTCGGCGGCGGTGCTCAGCGAGCGCGACGGCGAGGCGGTCTGGCACGGCCACCCGCCGGTGGGGCTGCCGTCCGGGGGCGACCCCTGGCAGGCGCTGCGCGGCACGCTGCGGGCGCTGAAGAGCCGCCGGCTGCCCGGCCTGCCGCCGCTGACCGGCGGGCTGGTCGGGTTCGTCTCCTACGACGCCGTGCGGCGGCTGGAGCGGCTGCCGTCGACCACCGTCGACGACCTCGCGCTGCCCGACCTCTCCTTCCTGCTGGCCACCGACGTCGCCGTCCTCGACCACGACGACGGCACCATCCTGCTTGTCGCCAACGCCGTCAACTGGGACGACAGCGACGAACGGGTCGACCAGGCGTGGGCCGACGCGGTCGAGCGGCTCGACCGCATGACCACCGAGCTGGCCCAGCCCACGCCGTCGTCGGTGGCCGCGTACGACCCCGAGGTGCCGCCGCGGCACGACAGCCGCACCGAGAAGCCCGATTTCCTCGCCGCCGTCGAACGGGCGAAGGAGGAGATCCGGGCCGGCGAGGCGTTCCAGATCGTGCTCTCGCAGCGGTTCCAGACGCCCACCACGGCCGACCCGCTCGACGTCTACCGCGTGCTGCGCCGCGACAACCCCAGCCCGTACATGTACCTCGTGCGGCTGCCCGGCCCCGACGGCGACGGCGACGGCGCCTACTCCGTGGTCGGGTCCAGCCCGGAGGCGCTGGTCAAGGTCAACGGCGACCGCGCCATGACGCACCCCATCGCCGGCACCCGGTGGCGCGGCGACACCCCCGAGGCCGACGCCGCGCTGGCCGAGGAACTGCTCGCCGACCCCAAGGAGCGGGCCGAGCACCTCATGCTGGTCGACCTCTCCCGCAACGACCTCGGCCGGGTCTGCGCGCCCGGCACCGTCGAGGTGGTCGACTTCATGACGGTGCGCCGCTACAGCCACGTCATGCACATCGAGTCGACGGTGGTCGGGCGGCTGCGCGACGACCAGGAGGCGCTGGACGTCCTCGCCGCCTGCTTCCCGGCCGGCACGCTGTCAGGCGCGCCGAAGGTGCGGGCCATGGAGATCATCGACGACCTCGAGCCGGTGCGCCGCGGCGTCTACGGCGGCGTCGTCGGGTACCTCGACTTCGCCGGCGATCTCGACGTCGCCATCGCCATCCGCACGGCCCTGATCCGCGACGGCGTCGGGTACGTCCAGGCCGGCGCCGGCATCGTCGCCGACTCCGACCCCGAGGCGGAGTGGACGGAGTCGCGCAACAAGGCCGCCGCGGCGCTGCGGGCCATCGCCGTCGCCGAGACGATGCGGCCGGTCCCGTGAGCCCGTCCGCCCGCCGCGAGTACCTCGGCGCGCTGCTCCTGCTGGCCGCGGGCGGCGTGCTCGGGCTGGTCGCGGCGTCCCGGCCGTGGGGGAGCGGTGAGCAGTCGTCGTCACTCTCGGTGACGTCCGACACCGTGTCCGGGTCTGACCTGCTGCCGCTCGCCCCGGCCGCCGCGCTGGTGGCGCTGGCGGCCGTGGTGGCGGTCCCGGCGCTGCGGCGGGCCGGGCGGCGCGTGGTCGGTGGCGTGCTGGCCGTGCTGGGCGTCGTGCAGGCCGTCATGGCGGTCCTGGTGCTGCCCGACCTCGCCGGGCGGGTGTCCGACTGGCTGGCCACCGGGCCGGAGTCCGCCGGGCCGGTCGACTCCGTGTCGACGTCGCCTGCGTGGGCCGTCGCGGTTGTCGTCGCCGGGCTGCTGGTGGCGCTGGCGGGGCTGCTGGTGGCCGTGCGCGGGCCGTCCTGGCCGTCGATGGGCTCGCGGTACGAGCGGACCGGCGGACGCGCCCCGCGGCGCGCCGCGGCGAAGCCCGCCGAGGGCAACCGCGCCACCTGGGACGCCCTCGACCGCGGCGACGACCCCACCGGCTGAGCCCGGTAGGGGGTGTCTGACGGATATCGGTGGATGCGGGCGGCGTCCAGGGACCGGTCCAGCAAGGCGGAGGAGAAGGTCGATGCGGTGCCATCGAGCGCCGACGACAACGCAGCTGGCCGGTTCCTGGGCGTCGATCCGCGCCGCCGAAGATCCGTCAGACACTCCCTAGGGAGGTCGCCCGACGCGCGGTCGCGGTCATCGGGCACAATGGCGGTGAGGCCACGACGAACAGGAGACGTGACACTGATGGCGCACAACGAGCACGGCCACACCCCGGCCGCCTGGACCACGGTCATCCTGATCCTCGCCGGTTTCGTGGTCGGCGCCATCGCCGTCATCCTGCTCAACTGGCCACTGTTCTGGATCGGCGGCGTCGGCCTGATCGTGGTCGCCGGCATCGTCGGCAAGGTCATGCAGATGATGGGCCTCGGGCAGCGAGACACCCAGAGCGGCCCCAGCCAGCCCGCCGTGGCGACGGGCGAGGACAGCATCGGGTAGCCATGCCCAGTGCCGGCAGGACGACGTCGGAACGGGCCCGGTCGGGTCCGCCGGTCGTCTCGGTCGGCCCCGTCTCGCTGGACGTCGATCAACGGCTGCTGGCGACCCCCGGCGGGCGCGAGGTCGCGCTGACGCCGTTGCAGGCCGCGCTGCTGGCCCATCTCATGGACCGGCCCGGCCTCGTGTGCACGCGCGAGGAGCTCATGTGCCAGGCGCTGGGCTACCCCGTCCCCGTCGGCACGCGCACCGTCGACGTGCACGTCGCGACGCTGCGCGGCAAGCTCGACGGCGCCCTGACCATCCGCTCCGTCCGTGGCGTCGGCTACGCCCTCGACCCCGTTCCGGAGGGGTGAGCACATGCCGGTCGGGCGCCCGTCACCGGGGGTATGTCGAGAGCACCCATCACTCGCCGTTACTCTGGACCCGCCGGGTCGACCGATCCGGTGGGGCGGCACCGGCGAGGGGCGGAGATGAGCGTTCTCGAAGAGATCATCGACGGGGTGCGCGCCGACCTGGCCGAACGTGAGGGCCGGTGTCCTCTCGATCAGCTGAAGGAGATGGCGGCCAAGCAGCCGCCGGCTCGTGATCCGCTGCCGTTGCTCCGTTCGCCGGGCGTGTCGGTCATCGCTGAGGTGAAACGGTCGAGCCCGTCGCGGGGTTCCCTGGCCGAGATCGCCGACCCCGCCGCCCTCGCCGTCGACTACGAGTCCGGCGGCGCAGCGGCCATCAGCGTGCTCACCGAGCGGCGCCGGTTCGGCGGCACCCTCGACGACCTCAAGACGGTCCGGGCCGCCGTCGACGCGCCGGTGCTGCGCAAGGACTTCATCGTCACCAGCTACCAGCTGTGGGAGGCGCGCGCCTACGGCGCCGACCTCGCGCTGCTCATCGTGGCGGCGCTCGAGCAGATCGCGCTGGTGAGCCTCATCGAGCGGGCCGAGTCCATCGGGCTGACGCCGCTGGTCGAGGCGCACACCGCCGACGAGGTGGCGCGGGCGGCCGACGCGGGCGCGAAGCTGATCGGCATCAACGCCCGCGACCTCAAGACCCTCGACGTCGACACCACCACGTTCGAGCGGCTGGCGCCTGTGGTGCCCGACGGCATCGTGAAGATCGCCGAATCCGGCGTGAAGTCCCCCCGCGACGTCATCGACCTCGCCCGCGCCGGCGCCGACGCTGTTCTCGTCGGCGAGACCCTGGTCACCGGCAAGGACCCCCGCGCCGCCGTCGCCGACCTCGTCGCCGCCGGCGCCCACCCCGCGCTCAACCGGGGCAGCCGCCAGGGCTGAGGCCGGGCCGGCTGGAGGGCCGGCGTCGGCTCGGCGAGCGAGGGGCGAGGGCGAGGCGGAGAGCTGCCCCCAGCGCCAGTAGCGGTCGTCCGCGCGGGGTGCGTTCCCCTCCCGGCCGGGAGGGCACCCACCCTACGGGCGGGCGCCGTGAACCAGGCGTGAACGAGGGCTGCCCAGGGTCACCCAAGCGCAGGTGTACGCGGCCAGCCCGCCCGCTCAGGCGCATGAACGCGGCCACCGTGGTCGCTGCGGCGGGCGAACGCGAGGTGGCGAGCCGCTGCCCCAGTGCCGGTCACTGTCGTCAGCGCGGGGGTGCGGTGCCCTCCCGGCCGGGAGGGCACCCACCCTACGGGCGGGCGCCGTGAACCGGGCGTGAACGCGGGCTGCCCCGGCCGCCCAAGGCCGGCGAGCGGGTCAGCTCCGGCCGCTCAGGCCAGTGAGCGGGTCCCGCCTCGGCCGCTCACGCCAGCGACCGCTCGCGCAACCCGTCCGTCACCCGCGCGTCCGTCGACTCGACGGGGGACTCCGAGTGCACCCAGGGGTCGCCGCCGAAGTAGGTCTGGAAGATCTTCTCGGCGGTGCGGGTGGCCAGGGCCTGCGACGTCAGCGTGGGGTTCGGCCCGCCCAGCGAGTTGGCCAGCGCCGAGTTGTCGGCCACGAACAGCCGCTTCACCCAGCGCGCCTCGGCGTGGGCGTCCAGCACGGAGTCGTCCGGCGACGCGCCCATCCGCATCGACGACTGCACGTGCAGCAGCAGCGGCGGCCAGTCGACCCGGACGACCTTGCGGGCGCCGGCCGCGCGCAGGGTCTCCGCCGCCCGCCGCGCCACGAACTCGCGGTTGCGCAGCGTCCGCGCCGACCGCTTCCGCTGGTGGAACGCCACCTTCGGCACCGGGCCGTGCTCGTCGGCCGGCAGGGCGGAGAGCGTGACGCGGTTCTGCGCCTCGACGTCGTCGTCGGTGATGACGAGGATGTTGAGCAGCCGGTCGACGCCGTTCATGAGGGCGTCCTTGAGCTCCGGGCCGATCATCCGGCCGGCCGCGCCGTCCCACGGACCGGCGGGGCCGCGCCCGTTCGAGTAGTGGCCGCGGATCCCGCTGTCGGAGAAGACGGCGGCGAACTGCTGCAGGCCGGGCGTCAGGCCGACGTTCTCCATGCCGCCGCGGCCGGGGAACTCGGCCCGCGCCGCCGACGCCGCGCCGCGGGTGGAGCCGGTGTCCTCGTCGAACAGCCCGATCACCCAGTCGAAGAAGTGGTCGGTGTAGCCGCGGCCGACCCAGTCGTTCGGGTTCGGCAGCCGGCTGTTCAGCCACAGCCGCGGGCTCTCCGTGCAGCCGGCGGCCAGGACGACGACGCGGGCGTCCTCGCGGTGGGTTTCGCCGGTCGCGCCGACGCGCCAGGTCACCCCGGACGCCTCCTCGACGCCGCCCCGCGACGACGTGTGGATGCGGGTCACGACGGCGTCCGCGATCAGCTCCGCGGCCCGCCCGCCCGCCGCCCACGACGGCGCCGTCAGCGCCATCGGCACGTAGCTGTTGTCGGTGGACCGCTTGGCCGCCAGGTTCCGCGGCGCGCCGGCCGGTTTGCTGCAGCCCTGCATGCAGTAGCCGCAGAACGTGCACCCCGTGGCCGACGGATACCGCAGCCGCGGGTCGTCCCGCCCCGTGACGCGGCCCGCGAACCCGCCGGGCTGCAGGATCGCGTTCTCCTGCGGCCGGAACGAGTCCTCCGTCGTCGTCTTCGTGGTCTGCACCGGCAGCCCGATGCCCTCGCAGCCGCGGAAGAACACCTGCTCCTTCGTGCCCATCGCTGCGGTCTGCACGGGCAGCGTCGCCTCGACCCACTCGAAGTACGGCACCAGCTCCTCGTACGCGAACGGGAACAGGTGCGCGGTGTCGTACGCGTCCCGGTCCGCGCCGTCGTAGCCCGCGAACACGCCGGGGTAGGCGCGCGGGCAGTTGCCGAAGTAGTGCTGCGTCGTGCCGCCGACGCCGGACAGCTGCCAGATGAACGAGTTCTGCGGCGTCTCGCGGTACCACGCCGGCGCCTCGCGGTCGGCCGGGCCGAACCGCAGGAACCCGGTGAGCGGGTTGTTCGCGTCGTTCTCGTAGTGCGTCCAGTCGCGGTCAGGGTCGGCGTGCCGCGGCCCGGCCTCCAGGATCAGCACGTCCAGGCCGCGCGCGGCCAGCTCCTTCGCGACGACGGGCCCGCCGCCGCCCGCGCCGATGACGATGACGTCGCGCATCAGGCCTCCACCTCGGTCCGGTCCTGGTAGTAGCCGATGAAGTCGGCCCAGCCGTCGACGACGCCGTCGGGCTGGTAGCCGGACAGCTCCCAGCCGACCGGCCGCTCCGTCAGTCGCCGGGACGAGCCGTCGTACACGCCCCACTCGTTGTAGGAGCCGAACGCCGAGAACTCCAGCAGCGCCCCGGCCAGGAACCGCAGCAGCCCGCTGATCGACGAGCGCAGCGGTTCCGGCAGCCCGGCGTCCAGCAGCGCGACGAGGTCGGCGTCCGGACCCTCCAGCAGCTCGAACGCGGCGGCCTTCTCGGCCAGCGTGAGCCGCGCGAACGGCGAGAGGAACGGCCCGTTCACCGCCAGCGGGTTCACCTGGGTCGCGACGACGTTCAGCAGCAACGCCACGACCAGCGACAACGGCAGCGTCTCGTCGTTCTCCAGCAGCTCCAGCAGCACCCGGTCCAGCGTCCAGACGGACGGGAACAGCGGCAGCGTCGGCAGCGGCAGCCCGATGTCGTCGACGGCTGTCGCCAGCGCGGCGGCCAGCGGCGTGGCCAGCTGGTCCGGGAACGGCACGAAGCCGTCCAGCGCGGCGATCATGAAGTCGTCGCCGCGGGCCTCCAGCGCGCCCGCCTCGTCACGCGGCGTGCCCTGGGCGCGCGAGTACGCGTCCGGCCCGGGGCAGACCATGACGACCAGCCCGCGCAGCGTGTCGCGGGACAGCTCGGCGAGCACCGGCCGGAGCAGGCCCACGAGCGGGGACAGCGCGGACGGCGCCGCGGTGGCGGGTGGCGCCGCCAGAGCGGGGATCGCCGCGGCCGCGCCGAGCACCCCCATCCGGGCGAGGAACGCGCGACGGCCGAGCTCCGACATGGGGCGGCTCTCCTTACTCGTGGGTAACAGCGGTGGAACGTAACGACGGCGCTGACGCAGCGTCAAGCGATTCGGCAAAACCCGAGGCGATTGGGGCCGTGGCCACCGGCTGCGATACCGTCGCGGGTGACGGCGCGTGTCGCGCTCTCGTCACCTGTCAGCCATCTCTGCCACGCATCGAGGAGCACTCGGGTGGACACCAGGCCCGACCCTGGGCACGTCCTTTCCGCCGACCGGCCCGGCCGGTTCGGCCCGTACGGCGGCCGCTACGTCCCGGAGGCGCTGATCGCGGCGCTCGACGAGCTCGACCGCGAGTACACCGCCGCCAAGCAGGACCCCGCCTTCGCCGCTGAGCTCAACCACCTGCTGACCACTTACACCGGCCGGCCCACGCCGGTCACCGAGGCGGCCCGGTTCGGCGCCGAGGCGGCCGGCGGCGCGCGCGTCCTGCTCAAGCGCGAGGACCTCAACCACACCGGCTCGCACAAGATCAACAACGTGCTGGGCCAGGCGCTGCTCACCAAGCGCATCGGCAAGCCGCGGGTCATCGCCGAGACCGGCGCCGGCCAGCACGGCGTCGCCACCGCCACCGCGGCCGCGCTGATGGGCCTCGAGTGCGTCATCTACATGGGCGAGGAGGACACCCGCCGGCAGGCGCTCAACGTCGCCCGCATGCGGCTGCTCGGCGCCACCGTCGTCCCGGTCACCACCGGCTCGCGCACGCTCAAGGACGCCATCAACGAGGCGCTGCGCGACTGGGTCACCAACGTCGCCACCACCAACTACGTGTTCGGCACGGTGGCCGGGCCGCACCCGTTCCCGACGCTCGTGCGCGACCTCCAGCGCATCATCGGCGTCGAGGCGCGCCAGCAGGTGCTCGACCTCACCGGCACGCTGCCCGACGCGGTCGCGGCCTGCGTCGGCGGCGGGTCCAACGCCATCGGCATCTTCCACGCGTTCGTCGACGACCCCGAGGTCGCCCTGTACGGCTTCGAGGCCGGCGGCGACGGCGTCGCGACCGGCCGGCACGCGGCCACCATCACGGCCGGGTCGCCGGGCGTGCTGCACGGCGCGCGCTCGTACCTGCTGCAGGACGAGATGGGGCAGACGATCGAGTCCCACTCCATCTCGGCCGGCCTCGACTACCCGGGCGTCGGACCCGAGCACGCCTGGCTGAAGGACTCCGGCCGGGCGGCCTACGAGCCGGTCGACGACGCCGACGCCATGGAGGCGTTCCGGCTGCTCTGCCGCACCGAGGGCATCATCCCGGCCATCGAGAGCTCGCACGCGCTGGCCGGCGCGCGGCGCCTGGGCGAGCGGCTCGGCCCCGACGCCACCATCCTGGTGAACCTGTCCGGGCGCGGCGACAAGGACGTCGACACCGCCGCGAAGTGGTTCGGTCTCATGGACGAGTCCGGGGAGGTCCAGCCGTGAGCACGACGGTCGCGTTCGAGAAGGCGCGCGCCGAGGGCCGCGCCGCGCTGATCGGCTACCTGCCGGCCGGCTACCCCAGCGTCGACGGCTCAGTCACGGCGCTCAAGGCCATGGTCGAGGCCGGCGTCGACGCCGTCGAGATCGGGCTGCCCTACAGCGACCCCGTCATCGACGGCCCGACCGTCCAGGCCGCGGTCGAGGGCGCGTTGAAGGCCGGCACCACCACGGCCGACGTGCTGCGCGTCGTCGAGGCGGTGGCCGCCGCCGGCGCGCCCGCCGTCGTCATGTCGTACTGGAACCCGCTGCAGCGCTACGGCGCGGCGGCGTTCGCCCGCGACCTCGCGGCGGCCGGCGGGTCCGGCGTCATCACGCCCGACCTCACGCCCGACGCCGACGACACCTGGATTCCGGCGGCCCGCGAGCACGGCCTCGACACCGTCTTCCTCGTGGCGCCGTCGTCCACCGACGACCGCATCGCCATGACGACGGCGGCCTGCCGCGGCTTCGTCTACGCCACCTCCGTCATGGGCGTCACCGGCACCCGCGACCAGGTCGGCGACGCCGCGGCCGGGCTGGTCGCGCGGACGAAGGCCACGACGGACCTCCCGGTCGCGGTCGGGCTGGGCGTCTCCAACGGCGCGCAGGCGGCCGAGATCGCCGCGTACGCCGACGGCGTCGTCGTCGGGTCCGCGTTCGTCCGCCGGCTGCTCGAGGCGCCCGATCCCGCCGCCGGGCTCGCGTCCGTCGCCGAACTGGCCGCCGACCTCGCCGGGGGAGTGCGCACGCGCTGATGGCCAGCAAGAAGGAACAGGCGCGGCAGCGGGCCGCGCAGCTGCGCGCCGAGGCCGAGGCCAAGGCGCTGGCCGACCGCCGGCGCGAGCGGTTCCTGCGTGCCGCCATCTCCGTCGGCGTCCTGGCGGTCATCGCCGTCGTCGCGATCGTGCTGGTCAATCGCGCGAACGAGGGGCCCGAGGGCACCGGCGCCATCCCGTCGGGCGCCGTCGACGGCGGCACCGGCGTGGCCGTGGGCGAGGCGAACGCGCCGGTCACCATCGACTACTGGTTCGACTTCCAGTGCCCGTTCTGCGGCGAGTTCGAGCGCGAGAGCGGGCCGGTGCTGGAGGAGCTGACGGCCGACGGCACCGCCCGCGTCGTCTACCACCCGGCCGCGTTCCTCGGTGACGAGTCCGATCGCGCCTCGAACGCCTTCGGCTGCGCCGTCGACGCCGGCCGCCCGGTGGAGTACCTCACCGAGCTGTTCGCGAACCAGCCGCAGGAGGGCTCCGGCGGCTACACGACGGACGACCTGCTGGCCGCCGGTCAGACCGTCGGCCTCGACGACGCGGTGTTCGAATCGTGCGTCCGCGACGGCACCTACGCCGACTGGGGCCGGCACGTCCTCGACGCCTTCCGCGACGAGGGCCTCGAGGCGACCCCGGCGGTGCTGCTGAACGGCGAACTGCTCGACAACCCGGCGGCGATGAGCGCCGACGAGTTCCGGGCCGCCGTCGAGGCCGTGACGACATCGTGATCGTCGCGTCCGGAACTCACGTCAGGGTCAATGAAGTTGTACCCTCGTCAATCCCCGTGAACTCACTCGTGTCGAAGGAAGCCCATCGATGAGCAGCAAGAAGGCCGAGGCCCGCGAGCGCATCAAGGCGATGCGCGAGGAGCAGCAGCGCCAGGAGAAGCGGCGCGAGCGCATGATGCGCTATGGCGTGGCGGTGGCCATCGTGGCGGCGGTCGCGATCATCGCGGTGGCCGTCGCGGCCAGCCGTGGCGGCGACGACGGCCCGGTCGCGGTGCCCGACGCCGTCGGCTCCGGCAACGGCCAGGCCATCGAGGGCGACGGCGGCGGCATCCTCGTCGGCGACGCCAGCGCGCCGGTCACCATCGACTACTGGATGGACTTCCTCTGCCCGCACTGCGCGGAGTTCGAGACGGCCAACGGTCAGGCCATTCAGACGCTGGTCGACTCCGGCCAGGCGAACATCGTCTACCACCCGCTCGACTACACCGGGGCCGTCTACTCCCGCCGCGCCAACAACGCCTTCGCCTGCGCCGCGCAGGAGGACAAGGCGCTCGAGTTCAAGAGCGCCGCGTTCGCCGCGGCCGGCACCCAGTGGTCCACCAGCACGCTGGTCGACCTCGGTGAGCAGGTCGGCATCGGCGGCGACTACGAGGGCTGCGTCCGCGACGACGAGTTCGAGGACTGGGCGGCCGCGGTGCCCGAGTCGGCCCGCGACCACCAGGTCGAGGGCACGCCGACGGTGTTCGTCAACGGCGAGCTGCTCGACTCCACCCAGTGGACGCCCGAGGGCATCAACGCCGCCGTCGAGACCGTCGCCGCCGGCGGCAGCCTCGCCTCGCCCCCGGCCACCCCGCCCGCGGGCGAGACGCCGGCCCCGTCGGCCACTCAGTGATCTGGAGCACACCGCGATGACGACCCGGTTCGGCCGGTCCGGTACGGTTCGCCTGTGATCGCGACGCCGGCCGTGGTGCCCACTTTCATCCCCAGCCCGAGCAGCAATTCGATCGACGTCTTCGGGTTCGAGCTGAGGGCCTACGCACTGTGCATCATGGCCGGCATCGTCGTGGCGATCTGGCTCACCAACCGGCGCTGGCTGGCCCGCGGCGGCGAGGCCGGCGTCGTCGCCGACATCGCGGTGTGGGCGGTGCCGTTCGGCATCATCGGCGGGCGCATCTACCACGTCATCACCGACAACCAGCTCTACTTCCGCGAGGGCAAGGACCCCTGGCAGGCGCTGGAGATCTGGAAGGGCGGCCTGGGCATCTGGGGCGCCATCGCCATGGGCGCCCTCGGCGTCTGGATCGCCTGCCGTCGCCGCGGCGTCCCGTTCGCCGCCATGGCCGACGCCGCAGCGCCCGGCATCCTGTTCGCCCAGGCGCTGGGGCGCGTGGGCAACTGGTTCAACCAGGAGCTGTTCGGCAAGCCGACGGACCTGCCGTGGGGGCTGGAGATCGCTCCCGCGCACCGCCCCGACGGCTACGCCGACATCGAGACCTTCCACCCCACGTTCCTCTACGAGGCGCTGTGGGCGGTCGCGGTGGCGTTCCTGCTGCTGTGGCTCGACAAGCGGTACACCATCGGCCACGGCCGGCTGTTCGCGCTGTACGTGGCCGGTTACACGCTGGGCCGTGGGTTCTGGGAGTACCTGCGCATCGACCCCGCCAACCACATCTTCGGCGTCCGGGTGAACCTGTGGGTGTCCGGGCTGATCTTCGTGGCGGCGATGGCCTACTTCTTCTGGTCGCTCAAGCGCCACCCCGGCCGCGAGGACCCCGAGGAACTGCGCGGCTACTACGACCAGCCCGACCCCTTCGACGACAAGGGCAAGGCCGAGGACGAGACGCCGATCACGCTCCCGGACGACGAGCCGGAGAACGACAAGCCGGCCGACGAGAAGAAGGCCGACGAGAAGAAACCCGCGGCCGAGAAGTCGAAGTCGGCGGACGAGTCGAAGCCGGCCGAGGAGCCGAAGCCGGCGGACGAGGCGAAGCCGGCGGGTGAGGCGAAGCCGGCCGAGGAGTCGAAGTCGTCCGAGCCCGAGGAGAAGGCGGCCGCCGGCGAGAAGCCGGGGTCGGCGGCGAAGAAGACGAGCGCCGCCACCGTCACGGCCCTCGCCACGACGACGGCCAGCACGACCGCGGCGAAGAAGGCCACGGCCAAGAAGGCGACGCCGGCCAAGAAGACGCCGGCCAAGAAGACCACGGCGGCCGCGAAGAAGACGTCAGCGGCGAAGAAGGCAGCGCCCGAGAACGCCGCCGACGTCGCTACGCCGGACGCCCCCGCCGCGGCGAAGAAGGCTCCGGACGCCAGGAAGACCACGACCAAGAAGTCCGCCGCGAAGAAGGCCACGACGGCGACGACGGAGGCTACGACGGGGGCGCCGCAGCAGGCATCGGCGCAGGTACCGTCGGAGGCGTCGGCCGCCGACTCGGCAGGTTCGCCCGCCGACGGGAACTGACGCGGCCGCTGGTTCTCGGTTCGCCGGGGTCGCCGTTCGCCGGGTGCTCGGTTGGCCGGGCTCTCGTTGGCTTGGGCTGCCGCGTGGGCCTGCCCCTGCTGCTCTCGATTGTCGGGGGCGCGGGTGGCCGCCTCAAGCGGACCGTTTGGCGCTTCGCGCGACGCGTGACCGCTTGACCCGGCCGCCCGCGCCCCCGTTCAAGCAGCGACAGGGGGCCGGCCGGACAATGGGCCCGGCTTCCCTGCTCGCTGTGCTCTTGGTCCGCTGGCCGCTCACTGGCCGCAGGCGGCGTTACGGCTACCGACTCCACTGGGATGACAGGTTCGCTGGCCGCTGCCGGGTCGGCTTGTGGGTCGGCTACCGGCTCCGCCGTTGGTCCAGGTCCGCTGGCCGCGTACTGCCGCTCACTGGGCGCTTCGGGATGTGGCCACCGGTTCTGCTCGACTCGTCGTTGGCTGGCCTCCTCTGCTCGTCGGTGGCGTGTCGCGGTGCGGGACGTTACGAAACGGCCACGAACCGCCCTCGCCACGCCGGGGGCGGTGCCGTTCGCACTACATGGACGTCAATGTACTTGTGCGGTCCGACAGTCCGCTGGCCTCACGATCTGCGGCGACGACCGGGCATCGGTGGAGAATCCGATGATCAACAGCGGGTTCTCGCCTAGGTGTGCGGCCCCGGTCGCCGATATCATGGAGAGACGCGACAACACACGAGCGCCGAAGTGTTGTAATGTCCACGAAACTTCACGCACGGGCCAGAGCCGTCCCTGCACCCGCCGCCAGTCTCACGACGACGGGAGTGCCATGCGCCTCACGCCTCACCCCCAGGGCTTCGACCGCCAGGGTCTCTACGACCCGCGGTTCGAGCACGACGCCTGCGGCGTCGCCTTCGTGGCGACGCTCGACGGCGTGGCCAGCCGCGCGATCGTCGACCGCGGGCTGACCGCCCTGAGCAACCTCGACCACCGGGGAGCCTCGGGCGCCGAGCCCGACTCCGGCGACGGTGCCGGCATCCTCATCCAGATCCCCGACGCGTTCTGCCGGGCGGTCGCGGGCGTCGAGCTGCCCGCCGCCGGCCACTACGCCACGGGGCTGGCCTTCATCCCCGACGACGACGCGCAGGACGCCGAGATCGTCGCGGCCACCGACCGCATCGCCGCCGACGAGGGCCTGACGGTGCTCGCCTGGCGCGAGGTGCCCACCACGCCGGGGCTGCTGGGCAAGACGGCCCGCTCGACGCTGCCGCGCGTCCGCCAGCTGTTCGTCGCCTCCGACGACGGCGCGGCGAGCGGCATCGAGCTCGACCGCAAGGCGTTCGCCCTGCGCAAGCGGCTCGAGCGCACCACCGGCGCCTACTTCCCGAGCCTGTCGTCGCGCACCATGGTCTACAAGGGCATGCTGACGACCGGCCAGCTGGAGCCGTTCTTCCCCGACCTCTCCGACGAGCGCCTGGCCTCGGCCATCGCCGTCGTGCACTCGCGGTTCTCGACGAACACGTTCCCGAGCTGGCCGCTGGCGCACCCGTATCGCTTCGTCGCGCACAACGGCGAGATCAACACCGTCCAGGGCAACCGCAACTGGATGCGCGCCCGCGAGTCGCAGCTGGCCAGCGACGTCATCGGCGGCGACCTCGCCCGGCTGTTCCCGGTCATCGCGCCCGACGGCAGCGACTCCGCCAGCTTCGACGAGGTGCTCGAGCTGCTGCACCTGGGCGGGCGCAGCCTGCCGCACGCGGTGCGCATGATGATCCCCGAGGCGTGGGAGAACCACCAGGGCATCTCGAAGGCGCGGCGCGACTTCTTCGAGTTCCACAGCACCATCATGGAGCCGTGGGACGGCCCGGCCGCGGTCGTCTTCACCGACGGCGACCTCGTCGGCGCCGTGCTCGACCGCAACGGCCTGCGCCCGGGCCGGTACTGGATCACCGACGACGGCCTGGTCGTGCTCGCGTCCGAGGCCGGCGTCCTCGACCTCGACCCGTCGACGGTCGTGCGCAAGGGCCGGCTCGAGCCGGGCCGCATGTTCCTCGTCGACGTCGCCGGCCACAAGGTCATGGACGACGACGAGGTCATGGACAAGCTGGCCGCGCAAGAGCCGTACGGCGAGTGGCTGCACGCCGGCCTGGTCCGCCTCGGCGACCTCCCCGAGCGCGAGCACGTCGTGCACACCCACGCCAGCGTCACGCGGCGCCAGCAGACCTTCGGCTACACCGAGGAAGAGCTGCGGCTGCTGCTCGCGCCCATGGCGAAGGCCGGCGCCGAGCCGATCGGATCGATGGGCACCGATACCCCCATCGCGGCGCTGTCGAACCGGCCGCGGCTGCTGTTCGACTACTTCTCGCAGCTGTTCGCGCAGGTCACGAACCCGCCGCTGGACGCCATCCGGGAAGAGCTGGTCACGTCGCTCAACGGCACCGTCGGTCCCGAGGGCAACCTGCTCGACCCCGGCCCGGCGTCGTGCCGCCAGCTGGTGCTGCCGTTCCCGGTCATCGACAACGATCAACTCGCGAAGATCATCCACGTCAACCGCGACGGCGACCTCCCGGGCTACGCCACCCACATCATCCGCGGCCTGTACGACGTCGCCGGCGGGGGAGCGGAGCTGGGCCGGCGGCTGGCCGAGATCTGCGCCGAGGCGTCGAAGGCCATCGAGTCCGGCGCGCGCATCATCGTGCTGTCCGACCGCAACTCCGACACCACGCTGGCGCCCATCCCGTCGCTGCTGCTCACCGCCGCGGTGCACCACCACCTCATCCGCGAGAAGAGCCGCACCAAGGTCGGCCTGGTCATCGAGGCCGGCGACGTCCGCGAGGTGCACCACGTCGCGCTGCTGATCGGCTACGGCGCCGGCGCGGTCAACCCGTACCTCGCCATGGAGAGCGTCGAGGACCTCGTCCGCCAGGGCACCCTGCTGCCCGGCGTCAGCCCGCAGAAGGCGGTCGCCAACCTCATCAAGGCGCTCGGCAAGGGCGTGCTCAAGGTCATGAGCAAGATGGGCGTCTCGACGGTCGCCTCCTACACCGGCGCGCAGATCTTCGAGGCGGTCGGCCTGGCCCAGGAGGTCGTCGACAAGTACTTCACCGGCACCACCTCCCGGCTCGGCGGCATCGGCCTCGACGTCGTCGCCGAAGAGGTGCGGCGCCGCCACGCCCAGGCCTACCCGCGCGGCGGCAGCGCCACCCGGCACCGCAAGCTCGAGGTCGGCGGCGAGTACCAGTGGCGGCGCGAGGGCGAGCCGCACCTGTTCGACCCCGAGACGGTGTTCCGGCTGCAGCACTCCACCCGGGCCGGGCGCTACGACGTCTTCAAGCAGTACACCGAGCAGGTGAACGAGCAGTCCAAGCGGCTGATGACGCTGCGCGGGCTGTTCCGGCTCAAGACCGGGCAGCTCCCGCCGGTGCCGATCGACGAGGTCGAGAGCATCGAGAGCATCGTCAAGCGGTTCTCCACCGGTGCCATGTCGTACGGCTCCATCAGCCGCGAGGCGCACGAGACCCTCGCCATCGCGATGAACCGCCTCGGCGGCAAGTCCAACACCGGCGAGGGCGGCGAAGACGCCGACCGGCTGTACGACCCCGAGCGGCGCAGCGCCATCAAGCAGGTGGCCAGCGGCCGGTTCGGCGTGACGTCGGACTACCTGAGCAACGCCGACGACATCCAGATCAAGATGGCGCAGGGCGCGAAGCCCGGCGAGGGCGGCCAGCTGCCCGGGCACAAGGTGTACCCGTGGGTGGCGCGCACCCGCCACTCCACGCCGGGCGTCGGACTCATCTCGCCGCCGCCGCACCACGACATCTACTCCATCGAGGACCTCAAGCAGCTCATCCACGACCTCAAGAACGCCAACCCGGCCGCCCGCATCCACGTCAAGCTGGTCGCCGAGGTCGGCGTCGGCACGGTCGCCGCGGGCGTCTCCAAGGCGCACGCCGACGTCGTGCTGATCTCCGGCCACGACGGCGGCACCGGCGCCGCGCCGCTGACCAGCCTCAAGCACGCCGGCGGCCCGTGGGAGCTCGGCCTGGCCGAGACGCAGCAGACGCTGCTGCTCAACGGCCTGCGCGACCGCATCGTCGTGCAGACCGACGGCCAGCTCAAGACCGGCCGCGACGTCGTCGTCGCGGCCCTGCTGGGCGCCGAGGAGTACGGCTTCGCCACCGCGCCGCTGGTGGTGTCGGGCTGCATCATGATGCGGGTCTGCCACCTCGACACCTGCCCGGTGGGCGTCGCCACGCAGAACCCGGAGCTGCGCAAGAAGTTCACCGGCCGGCCCGAGTTCGTCGTCACGTTCTTCGAGTACATCGCGCAGGAGGTGCGCGAGTACCTCGCCGAGCTGGGGCTGCGCAGCCTCGACGACGCCATCGGCCGGGCCGACCTCCTCGACACCGAGGCCGCCGTCGGCCACTGGAAGGCCGCCGGGCTCGACCTCTCGCCCGTCCTGCACGTGCCCGAGCTGCCCGACGGCGCCGCCCGGCGCCAGGTGGTCGGCCAGGACCACGGGCTCGAGAAGGCGCTCGACAACCAGCTCATCGCGCTGGCCACCGACGCGCTCGAGCACGGCGAGCCGGTGCGCGTCCAGCTCGAGGTGCGCAACGTCAACCGCACCGTCGGCACCATGCTCGGCCACGAGGTCACCAAGCGCACCTCCGGCGCCGGCCTGCCCCCCGACACCATCGACGTCACGTTCACCGGCTCGGCCGGGCAGTCGTTCGGCGCGTTCCTGCCGTCCGGCGTCACGCTGCGGCTCGAGGGCGACGTCAACGACTACCTCGCCAAGGGGCTGTCGGGCGGCCGCGTCATCGTCCGCCCCGACCGCGCCGCGCCGTTCGCAGCCGAAGAGAACATCATCGCCGGCAACGTCGCCGCCTACGGCGCCACCGGCGGCGAGCTGTACGTCCGCGGGCTCGTGGGCGAGCGGTTCTGCGTGCGCAACTCCGGCGTCACCGCCGTCGTCGAGGGTGTCGGCGACCACGCGCTCGAGTACATGACCGGCGGCACCGCCGTCATCCTCGGCCGCACCGGCCGCAACATCGCCGCCGGCATGTCCGGCGGCACGGCGTTCGTGCTCGACCTCGACACCAGCCGGGTCAACCCCGACATGGTCGAGATCGAGACGCCCGACGCCGGCGAGCTGGCCCGGCTGCACGGCATCATCTCGACGTACCACCACGAGACCGGCTCGGCCGTCGCCGAGGCGCTGCTGGCCGACTGGCCGGCGTCGATGGCCCGGTTCTCCCTCATCATGCCCACGGACTACAAGCGAGTGCTCGCCGCCAAGGCCGCCGCCGAGCGCGATGGACGCGATGTCGACGTCGCGATCATGGAGGCGGCGCATGGCTGACCCACGAGGCTTCCTGAAGACGCAGCGCCAGGGCGCCACACCGCGCCCGGTCGAGGAGCGGCTGCGCGACTGGAACGAGGTCTATCCCGCACCGGGCATCGGCCGCACGCTGCTGCCGATCATCGTCGAGCAGGCCGGGCGTTGCATGGACTGCGGCATCCCGTTCTGCCACCACGGCTGCCCGCTGGGCAACCTCATCCCCGAGTGGAACGACCTCGTCTGGCGCGACGACTGGAAGGTGGCGGCCGAGCGGCTGCACGCCACGAACAACTTCCCCGAGTTCACCGGGCGGCTGTGCCCGGCGCCGTGCGAGGCGGCCTGCGTGGTCGCCATCGCCGACGACGCCGTCACCATCAAGAACGTCGAGGTGTCGATCATCGACAAGGCGTTCGACGAGGGCTGGGTGGTGCCGCTGCCGCCGGAGCGGCTGACCGACCGCACCGTGGCCGTCATCGGCTCCGGGCCGGCCGGGCTCGCCGTCGCCCAGCAGCTGACCCGCGCCGGGCACACCGTCGCCGTCTACGAGCGGGCCGACCGCGCCGGCGGGCTGCTGCGCTACGGCATCCCCGAGTTCAAGATGGAGAAGCGCCATCTCGATCGCCGGCTCGACCAGATGCGCGCCGAGGGCACCATCTTCCGTACCGGCGTCGAGGTCGGCGCCGCCATCACCGGCAAGGAGCTGCGGGCCCGCTACGACGCCGTCGTGCTGGCCGTGGGCGCCACCGACTGGCGCGACCTCCCCATCCCGGGCCGCGAGCTGGCCGGCGTCCACCAGGCCATGGAGTACCTGCCGCAGGCCAACCGCAGCTCGCTCGGCGAGACCGTCCCCGGCCAGATCAGCGCCGAGGGCAAGCACGTCGTCATCATCGGCGGCGGCGACACCGGCGCCGACTGCCTGGGCACCGCCCACCGGCAGGGCGCGGCGTCGGTCACGCAGCTCGAGATCATGCCCGAGCCGCCCGGCACCCGGCACCCGGCCACGCCGTGGCCCACCTGGCCGCTCATGCTGCGCACGTCCAGCGCCCACGAGGAGGGCGGCGAGCGCGTCTACGCCGTCTCCACCCTGGAGTTCACCGGCCAGGACGGCCGCGTCACGGCGCTGCGGGTGGTCGAGGTCGAGCGCACGGCGTCGGGCTTCGAGCCGGTGCCCGGCACCGAGCGCGACCTCCCGGCCGACCTCGTCCTGCTGGCCATGGGGTTCGTCGGGCCGGAGAAGTCGGCGCTGGTCGAGCAGCTCGGCGTCGACCTCGACGCCCGCGGCAACATCGTCCGCGACGACTCCTTCGAGACGACCATCCCGGGCGTCTTCGTGGCCGGCGACGCCGGGCGCGGCCAGTCGCTGATCGTGTGGGCCATCGCGGAGGGCCGTTCGGTCGCCGCGGCGGTCGACCGGAAGCTGACCGGGGTCGACCGCCTGCCGTCCCCGGTCTCGCCCACCGACCGTCCGCTCGCAGTGTGAGCCCGAGAATGAGTAGTGTTGGCGGACGTGCGTAGAGCGAAGATTGTTTGCACTCTTGGTCCAGCGACCGACTCGCCTGAGCGGCTGCGGGAACTGATCGACGTCGGCATGGACGTCGCGCGGTTCAACCTCAGCCACGGGAGCCACGCGGAGCACGAGGAACGGTACCTGCGAGTGCGCAAGGCGGCCACCGAGGCCGAGCGCAACGTGGGCGTCCTCGTCGACCTCCAGGGCCCGAAGATCCGGCTCGGCGAGTTCGCCGGCGGCTCGGCCGAACTGGAGGTCGGCCAGACGTTCGTCATCACGGTCGAGGACGTCGACGGCACCGCCGAGCGGGCGTCCACGACGTACAAGGGGCTGCCCGGCGACGTCAGGGCCGGCGACACCGTGCTGATCGACGACGGCCGGCTCTCGCTCGAGGTCACCGAGGTCACCGACACCGACGTCGTCACCACCGTGGTCATCGGCGGCAAGGTCTCCAACCACAAGGGTCTCAACCTCCCCGGCACCGCCGTCAGCGTGCCGGCGCTGTCCGAGAAGGACATCGACGACCTGCGGTGGGGTCTGCGCATCGGCGCCGACATGATCGCGCTGTCGTTCGTCCGGTCCGCGGCCGACGTCGACGACGTCCACCGCATCATGGCCGAAGAGGGCGTCCGGCTGCCGGTCATCGCGAAGGTCGAGAAGCCGCAGGCGGTCGAGAACCTCGCCGAGATCGTCGACGCGTTCGACGGCGTCATGGTCGCCCGCGGCGACCTCGGCGTCGAGCTGCCGCTGTGGGACGTCCCGCTGGTGCAGAAGACCGCCGTCGAGCTGTGCCGGCGACGGGCCAAGCCGGTCATCGTCGCCACCCAGATGCTCGACTCCATGATCACCAACCCGCGGCCCACCCGCGCCGAGACCTCCGACGTCGCCAACGCCGTGCTCGACGGCGCCGACGCCGTCATGCTGTCCGGCGAGACCAGCGTCGGCGCCTATCCCATCGAGACCGTCACCACCATGGCGAGGATCGTCGAGACCGTCGAGGAACACGGCCTCGAGCGCATCCCGCCGCTGGGCACCAAGCCGCGCACCAAGGGCGGCGCCATCACGAAGGCCGCGGTCGAGACCGGCGCGCTGCTGGGCGCGAAGTACCTGGTCGCGTTCACGCAGAGCGGCGACTCCGCCCGCCGCATGGCCCGGCTGCGCCCCGGCATCCCGCTGCTGGCGTTCAGCCCGCTGAGCGCCACCCGGCACCAGTTGGCGCTGTCGTGGGGCATCGAGGCGTTCACCGCCGAGCACGTCGACCACACCGACGAGATGGTCAAGCAGGTCGACCGCATGCTGCTCGAGCAGGAGCGGTGCCGTCGCGGCGACCTCGTCATCATCGTCGCGGGGTCCCCGCCCGGCATCCCCGGCTCCACCAACGCCATGCGGGTGCACCGCATCGGCGACGCCGTGGGCAAGGTCGCCCCGGCCTACCACTGAGTGGTCGCTGCCGCCGGCCGGCGCTCAGGCGTTGGCCGGCTGCAGCACCTCGTCGAGCTGTCCGTCCTTGGCCGACTCGACGATGAGCCGGAACTGCGCGAGGCTCATCTGCACCCGCTGGCCGAAATCGTCGGTGATGACGACGCGGCGTTCGGGCGGGGCGTTCTGGTCGAGGAACAGCTCGGGGCAGCCGCAGTCGCAGTTGCCGCAGAACGTCGCGATGTGCTGGAGACGGTCCATGGGCGGCCTCGTTTCTCGCGTTCGGAAAGTGCAGCTGCTCCTTTTGGACGATAACCGAACGGGCCGTTCGACGCACCTCTTGTTCGCCATTGTGGGCACGAGTAAAATCACGCGGGATTCCGTCCGGGTTCGGCCCGGGTTAGGGTGATCCGTGACCATCGGACAGTCCCTGGCGTCGTTCGCCGTCGTCGCCGCACTGCTCACCGTCATTCCCGGACTCGACACCGCGCTGGTGCTGCGGGCCGCCGTCAGCCGCGGCCGCGGGCACGCCGTCGCGGCCGCGCTGGGCATCGGCGCCGGCTGCCTGGCGTGGGGGGTCGCGGCGGCCGTTGGCGCGTCGGCGCTGCTGGTGGCATCGGAGACGGCGTACCGGGTGCTGACGCTGGCCGGCGCGGTCTACCTCGTCGGGCTGGGTGCGCACCTGCTGTGGACGAGCCTGCGCCGGCGTGGCGACGCGTTGCCCGCGGCGGCGCCGGCGCCGGGGTCGCTGTGGGCGTCGTGGCTGACCGGACTCGGGACGAACATCCTGAATCCGAAGATCGGCGTCTTCTATGTGGCGACCATTCCGCAGTTCATTCCCGACGGCACGTCGCCGCTGCTGATGGGAATTGCGCTGGCGATCGTGCACAACCTCATCGGAATGCTCTGGTTCGCGTGCGTCATCGGCGGCGCCGGATTCATGGTGCGGGCACTGGGCCGGTCCCGGTTCGCCCGCGTCGCCGACCGCGTGACGGGCGTCGTGCTGGTCGGTTTCGGGCTGCGGCTGGCGCTGCAGCACCGCTGAGTCGTCGCCCGGCCTACTCGGACGGCGTGTAGCGCTGCTCCGGCTCGAAGACGGGCTCGGCGTCGTGGTCGAGCTCGAGGTGGACGGCGCCCTGCAGGTCGGTCAGGACGACGACGCCGCTGCCGTCCGCCGGCACGCGGTCGGGTGACGTACGCATGCGGGCCTGCACCTCGTGGCGGCCGGTCGGCGAGTCGTAGCTGACGGTGACGTCGAGCTCAGGGTCGTTGTGCAGCCAGAAGCGCACGCCGCCGAGCTGGAGCCGGCCCGCATACCGGTGGCCGTCCCGCCGAAGCCGCTCGATGCGCTGCTGACGTTCACGGGCATGGCGCAGGGCGGACGGGAGCCGCGCCACCACCGTCAGACCCCAGAGGGCGGCCAGCACCGCGACGGCCGCCGAGACGAGGGTGGCCTCGGTGCCGGGCACGCCGTCGAGCGCCTGGCGCACACCCTCGGCCCGGTCGGGCCCGGCCGCGACGGCGGCACCGGCGCCCGCACCCACGGTGACGCCGGCCAGCACCGGGACCAGGCGGAACAACGAGGCGGCCCGGCGCTGCCCGAAGCGCTCACGTGCGTGTTCGGCGAGGCCGACCGTGACGAGGAGGGCCAGGTAGCCGAGGACGAGCAGGCCGCCGACCAGCCAGCCCGCACCGACGTCCGCGCCACAGCCGGCGGACGTCGTGCAGCCCAGTGCCGCCGAGCCGAGCAGCGCCACCGCGGCCCAGGCCGTGAATGTCAGCAGGGCCGGGACCAGCAGGCGCGGGGTGAGGCGCCCTGGCGCCCGGCCCGGGGCGAGCCCGGTGATCCGGGACCCCTTGTCGGTGACGGAGAACACCGGCCGGTGGTCCCACCAGTCGGTGGAGTCGACGTTCCGGGGCGCCACAGCGTCGGTCATGACCACCTCTTTCGGGTCGGTGCGGACCCATCCTCGCCGGAGCCACGTCGCGGCGCCAGAGCCCGTCTGACACGGGCCCGCGGGCGCGGCTACGGTAGGTCCGGTGAGAGTCGCCACCTGGAACGTCAACTCCGTCAAGCAGCGGCTGCCGCGGCTGCTGCCCTGGCTCGACCAACGCCGCCCCGACGTCGTCTGCCTGCAGGAGACCAAGCTCGCCGACGACCTCATCGAGGACCTCCTCGGCGCCGAGCTCGACAAACGCGGCTACCAGGCGGCCTACCACGGTGAGGCGCGCTGGAACGGCGTCGCGCTGTTCTCCCGTGTGGGCCTCGACGACGTCGTCACCGGGCTGCCGGGCGGGCCGGGCTTCCCGCACCAGGAGGCCCGCGCCGTCTCCGCGACCTGCGGGGGAGTGCGGGTGCACTCGGTGTACGTGCCCAACGGCCGCGAGCCCGGCTCCGAGCACTACGCGTACAAGCTGGAGTGGCTGGCGGCGCTGCGCGCGCAGGTCGCGGCCGGCCCCGACGCCGTCATGGTGTGCGGCGACATGAACATCGCGCCCGCCGACGCCGACGTCTTCGACCCCGACGCCTACGTCGGGCAGACGCACGTCACCGAGCCCGAGCGGGCCGCCCTGGACGAGCTCCAGTCGGCCGGCCTGCACGACGTCGTCCGCGACCGCTGGCCGTCCGAGCGGGTGTTCACCTACTGGGACTACCGCGCCGGCATGTTCCACAAGGACCTCGGCATGCGCATCGACCTCGTGCTGGCCGGTGCGCCGGTCGCGGAGCGGGTGGCGGCCGCCTGGGTCGACCGGCACGCCCGCAAGGGCACCGGCCCCAGCGACCACGCGCCGGTCATCGTCGACCTCGACGACGCACCCGACGGCGACATCGGACCGGTCGTCCCGCCGCCGTCGGCCGCCGCTCCCCGCCGCGGGTCGGTGCGGCTGCCGCAGTCGAAGTGACCGCATCGCCCGGCCCGGGCCGATCTCGTCAGATCGGTTGACATCGGCCGGGAAATGCGAGGAGATGGAATTCTCACAACGGCCGGGTCCGTCTCGTCGCCCGGCCCGGGAGCCCGTGGTCAAACAGCGTGCCACCTGCTTCGTCAGCGAAGGGGTGTGCGCATGCCGACTCGAACCTCGTCCAATCCGTCCCCCGGCCACGCGCGGCTGCGTCCCGACCGGCAAGACCGATTGCGGGCGCGACGCGAGCACGACGACCTCACCAACGACCTCCTCCGCCGGGCCGCCCGGCTGTCCGGCCGCGCTCGCCAGCGCGCCCTCGACGACGTCGTCGTCCGGAACCTCGGGCTGGCCGAGGCGATCAGCCGCCGCTACGCGGGGCGCGGCATCGACGCCGAGGACCTGCACCAGGTCGCCAGCGCCGGACTCGTCGCCGCCGCCCAGCGCTTCGACGCCGACCGCGGCGACGACTTCCTCTCCTTCGCCGTCCCCACCATCGTCGGCGAGGTGAAGCGGTACTTCCGCGACCACGGCTGGTCCGTCCGCCCGCCCCGCCGCGTCCAGGAACTCCGCGCGTCGATGGCCGCGGCGGCCGACGAGCTGTCGCAGTCGCGCGGCACCCTCCCGACGCCCGCCGAGCTGGCCGCCCACCTCGGCGCCGACCTCCCCGACGTGCTCGAGGCGGGCCGCGCCGCCGAGTGCTACGCCGCCGTCTCCCTCGACCACCCCACCACCGACCCCGGCAGCGACGGCGCCACCCTCGGCGACCTCCTCGGCGAGCCCGAGGGCGGCTACGCCCGCACCGAGGCCGTCGCCACCCTCGCCGCCGCCTGCCGCAGCCTCTCGCCGCGCGACGGGCGCGTGCTCTACCTGCGCTACTTCCGCGGCCTCACCCAGCAGGAGATCGGCGACGAGCTCGGCGTCACGCAGATGCAGGTGTCGCGGCTGCTGATCCGCATCCTGCGGCGGCTGCGCACGACCATCGGTGAACTGGAGCCCGAGCCGGTCGGCGCCGGACCCGGCCACTAGGTCGCGCGCGGCTCCGGACTCCGCCCGGGTCGCCGGCCGCGCTTGCTCTGGGCGGGCCGTGGCCGGCTGTTCCCGGCGGGCCGTGGCCCGGCCGTTCCCGGCGGGTCGTGGCCCGGCCGTTCCCGGCGGGTCAGTGCACCGGCATGCCAGTCATCGCCGGCTTGCCGGCCGGTACCAGCAGCCACGCGACCACGCCCGCCACCACGGCGGCGCCGGCGCCGGCCGCGAACGCGCCCGTGAACCCGTCGGTGCCGGTCGCGCCGGGCGCGAGGTCGGCCGCGGCGATGCTCGACGCCAGCGCCACACCCAGCGCGCCGCCGAACTCGTGGAACGTGTTCACCAGCCCGGACGTGAGCCCGGCCTCGTGGTGGTCGACGTGCGCGAGCGCGGTCGTGGTGGCAGTGACGAACCCGCCGCCGAGGCCGGCCGTGGCGATGCTCATGCCGGTCACCAGCAGCGCCGTGTCCACGCTCCCGCCGTCGCGCGTCGTGGCGACGGACGCCAGCGCGAGCCCGCCGGCGGCGATCGTCAGCGCCATCACCGCCACCAGCCGCGGCCCCACCCGGCCGACCGCCTGCCCGCCGAGGTGCGCTCCCGCCGCGACCGCTACCGCCACCGGGAGGAACAGCAACCCCGTGATCAGCGCGCCGTGGCCGCGCACGTGCTGCAGGTAGAACGAGCCGAGGAAGAACGACGAGATCAGCAGCCCGGTCGCCACCAGCATGAGCACCACGCCGGTCAGCACCGGCCGCCGGGTCAGGATCCGCGGGTCGACGAGCGGAGCCTTCAGCCGGCGCTGCAGCAGCACGAAGACGACGTACAGCACCACCGCCGCCACCACCGGCACCACCGCCGACGACCCCGTCCACCCGTCGTCGCCCGCGTTGACCAGGCCGTAGATCAGCGCCGCCGTCGCCGACGTCACCAGCACCGCTCCCGGCACGTCCAGCCGCCGCTGCCGCGCGTCGTCGTGCGCGGGGTGGGCGCTGCCGTGGGCACCCACCGTGGCGAGCAGCCGCGTCAGCAGCACGACCAGCACGATGCCGACCGGCACGTTCACATAGAAGATCCACGACCAGCCGGGTCCGGCCGTCAACAGTCCGCCGACCAGCACGCCGGCCGCCGACCCCGCGCCGCCGAGGGCGGCCCAGACGCCGAGGGCGCGGTTGCGCTCCGCCCCGTGGAACGTCGTCGCGACGATGGACAGCGCGGCCGGCGAGAGCAGCGCGGCGCCGACGCCCTGGACGATGCGGCCGCCGATCAGCGACTCCGCGTTCCACGCCAGCCCGCTGACCAGCGACGCCGCCGTGAACAGCGTCAGGCCGGCGAGCACGGTGCGGTGTGCGCCGAAGAGGTCGGCGAGCCGGCCGCCGAGCAGCAGCAACCCGCCGAACATCAGCGTGTACGCCGAGACGACCCAGGTCAGCGCGGTGCGCGACAGCGACAGCTCGGCGCCGATGTCGGGCAGCGCCACCGCCACCACCGTCACGTCGAGCACCAGCATGAACTGGGCCACGCCGAGCAGCGCCAACAGCCGCCACCGACCGGCGGCGGACGGATTCGCGGTCATCCCTACCCCTAACATGAACACAGCTGTTTGACTTGTGCACCGTACACTAACTCGAACAGAGGTGTTCGACAAGACGGGAGTACGGATGCCGGTCACGACGGGCAAGCGCGCCGACGCCCAGCGCAACGTCGCCGCGATCCTGGATGCCGCGGCGGCCTGTCTGGCCCGCGATCCGGACGCGAGCGTCTCGGACATCGCCGCGGCCGCCGGGGTGGGGCGGGTGACGCTCTACGGCCATTTCGGGTCGCGCACCGAACTGCTCGACGCGGCGTTCGTCCGGGCGGTGACCCGCGCGCACGAAGCCCTCGACGCCGTCGACCTCACCGGCGACGCGCGCGAGGCGCTGGCCCGGCTGGTGGCGTCGAGCTGGAAGGTGATCGACGAGTCGCGGATGCTGCTGGTCGCGGCGCAGCGGGCGTTGCCGCCGGAGCGGATCCGCGAACTGCACGAGAACCCGATGCGCCGCGTGCGGTCGCTGCTCGAGCGTGGCCGGGCCGCCGGTGTGTTCCGGTTCGACCTGACGGCGGACTGGCTGGTGGCGGTCTTCTACACGGTCGTCCACGGCGCGGCCGACGAGATCGGCGCCGGCCGGCTGGCTCCTGAGGCCGCGGCCGACGCGATCACCGCCACGTTGCTGGCCGCCTTCACCCCGCCCGGCCGCCCCGTCCCCGGCTGACGGTCGTCGTCAGCGCGCCGGGGGATCGGCGAGGCCCCTACGGCCTGGTCGGGTACCGCCTGCCGCGCCTCGAGTGTGCGTCGGCGGCGTGGTGTCTCGGTTGCGTGTCGTGCGTGCGTGGCGGGGTGGCTGGACCCCTCCCGGCCCGGGTGGGGCCCACCCTATGGGCGGGCGCCGACAACGTCGCTGCGAACCAGCCGCGTGCCCGGCGTCGAGTGTGCGTCGGCGGCCTGGTGTCTCGGCGGCGTGTCGTGTCGTGCGGGCGTGGCGGGGTGGCTGGACCCCTCCCGGCCCGGGTGGGGCCCACCCTATGGGCGGGCACCGACAACGTCGCGGCGAACCACCGGCCACCTGCCGGCTCGCCGCCGGCGACGCGCAGGCCCGCCACTGGGCCGCGCAGGCCCGCGACCGGGGCCACGCGCAGGCCCGTCACCGGGCGATACGCCGGCACGTGACCGGGCGATACGCCGGCCCGCTACCGGCGCATCGCCCGGTCGCCAGCCCTCGCCGTCACCAGAGGTCGGGCACGTAGGCCGACGCGCGGGCGGAGAGGCGGCTGACGGCCTCGGCGGAGGGCATCGGCTCGAGCTGACGGCCGTCCCGAAGGCGCAGCGCCACCGCGTCCGCCGCGACCTCCCGTGCGCCGGCCACCACGACGTACGGGGCGAGGCGGGCGGCGTGGATGCGTGCGCCGACGCTGCCCTCGTCCGCCCCGGCGACCGACACGCGCAGCCCGGCGTCCAAGCACCGGGCGGCTAGGCCGCGCGCGAACGCGTCCTGCTCCGGCCCGACCGGCACCAGCACCACCTGCACGGGTGCCAGCCACGGCGGGAACGCGCCGCCGTGCACCTCGATCAGCTGCGCGACCGCCCGTTCCAGGCTGCCGATGATGCTCCGGTGCACCATGACCGGCCGGTGCCGGCCACCGTCGGCGCCGACGTAGCCGAGGTCGAAGCGGGCCGGCTGGTGGAAGTCGATCTGGACGGTCGACAGGGTCGACTCGCGCCCGGCGGCGTCGGCGATCTGCACGTCGACCTTGGGGCCGTAGAACGCCGCCTCGCCCTCCTCGGCCTCGTGCGACAGGCCGGCCGCGGACAGCGCCTCGACCAGCAGCGCCGCCGACCGCTCCCAGTCAGGCGGCGCGCCCGCGTACTTGCCGCCGGCGTCGGGCAGCGAGAGTCGCACCCGCACGGGCTCGATCCCCATCGCCGCGTGGGCGGAGCGGATCAGTGCCAGCGCGGCGGCCGCCTCCTCCGCGGCCGACGAGACCGGGCAGAAGACGTGCGCGTCGTTGAGCTGGATGGACCGCACCCGGGTCATGCCGCCGAGCACGCCGGACGGCTCGGAGCGGTACATGCCGCCGAGCTCGGCCAGCCGCAATGGCAGCTCCCGATAGGACCGCCCGCGGGAGCGGTAGATGAGCGCGTGGTGCGGGCAGAGGCTCGGCCGCAGCACGAGTTCCTCCCCGCCGACGGGCATCGGCGGGAACATGTCGTCGCGGTAGTGCGACCAGTGGCCGGAGAGCTCGTACAGCTCGCGCTTGCCGAGGGCGGGGGAGTGGACGTGCTGGTAGCCGGCTCGCCGCTCGATGGCGTGGACGTACTCCTCGAGCGCGTGGCGGACGGCGGCGCCGGCGGGCAGCCAGTACGGCAGGCCGGCGCCGATGAGCGGGTCGGAGCCGAACAGCTCCAGCTCGCGGCCGAGTTTGCGGTGGTCGGGCATGTGGTCTCCCTGGGAAGGGGGACGAGTGACCGCGGCGGCGCGCCCGGGGCACTCGCCCCGGGCGGTCGAACAGGAGTCAGCGCGCCGGGACGGTGTCCGGCGTCGTCGTCGCGTAGGCGCGCTGCATGCCGCCGAAGGTAGCATCCGGCGGACGGCGTCCGCGCCTGGATTTCCGCCCCTCCACCGAATCCTACTGAATTGGTAGGATAATCGAGCCGACCCCGACCGAGGAGGCCACCATGCCGGCTGAGCAGCACGATCGCCCCGTCGACCTGGTGGTGCTGACGGCGGGGACGGCGCCGTCGTCGCGCATCCGGGCGGTCGCGGCGGCGTTCGCCGTCGAGCTGGCCGGCCGGCTGCCGCGGCCGCCGGTCTGGCGCGACGTCGTCGACCTGACGGCGCACGTGCCCGACCTCGCCGGCGTGCCGTCGGCCGGGGTCGCGGAGCTGGTCGACGCCGTCCTGACGGCCGACGTCGTGGTGCTGGCGACGCCGGTCAGTCGCGCGTCGTTCACCGGGGTGCTCAAGTTGTTCCTCGACCGCCTGCCCGACGCCGCGCTCGCCGGCACCGTCGTCGTCCCGGTGACGCTGTCGCGCGACCCGGCCGAGCGGCACGCCGCCGACCGTCAGCTGCGCCCCGTCCTCGACAGCCTCGGCGCCGCGCTGCCCGTCGCGTCGTTCGTCGTCGACGAGACCGAGCTGGCCGACGTCGCGGCGCTGGCCGACGCGTGGACGCGGCGGCACGCCGGGCTGGTGGCGGCCGCGGTGACCGAGCTCAGGCGGCCGTCCGCTCGCTGCGATACCGGCCCGGCGGCCGGGCGTACTCGCGCTTGAACGCGGCCGCGAACGCGAACTCCGACGTGTAGCCGACCCGCCGGGCGACGGCGCCGACGGGGAGGTCGGTCTCGGCCAGCAGCCGCGCCGCCGTCGTCATGCGCCACCACGTCAGGTACGTCAGCGGGGCGCTGCCGACCAGCGCGCTGAACCGGCGGGCGAACGCGGCCCGGGACAGTCCGGCCACCGCGCCCAGCGACTCGACCGTCCACGGCCGCTCCGGGCTCTCGTGCATGGCGGCCAGCGCGGCCGCGACCGAACCGTCGGTCAGCGCCGTGCCCCACCCGCCGTCGTGCGCCCCGGCGCAGGTCTCGTCGCTGAACCAGGCCCGCAGCACGTACAGCAGCAGCGCGTCGAGCAGCGCCGGCACGACGGCGTCGGATCCGGCGGCCGGCGCGTCGACCTCACGACCGAGCAGGTCGACGGCCGCGCGCAGCGACGGGTGCCGGCCCAGCCGGTTCGGCAGCAGGACGACGTCGGGCAGCGAGGTCAGCATGGGGTGCGGGCGGTCGTGGTCGACGAGGTACTGGCCGCACAGCACGACGAGCTCAGGCGTCGCCGTCGTGACCCCCGCCGTGAGCACCCGGTGCCCGGGATCGCCCTCGCACAGCTCCACCAGCGGTGTCGACGGCGACGCGGCCAGCCCGTGGCCGGTGCCGTGCGGGAACAGGACGACGTCGCCGGCGCTCAGCGCGACCGGGTCGCCGGACTCCGGCCGCAGCCAGCCCGACCCCTGCAGCACGACGTGGAAGGCCGCGCCGCGCACCTGCGGGTACCGCCAGCCCCACGTGCCGGCCGCGCGCAGCAGGAACGACCGCGGCCGTCCGGTGCGCATGACGGCGACGACCTGGCTCAACGGGTCCACGTCACTCACCCTACGGCGATCGTCTCGCTCACAGGCCGGCCGCGAGACGATCGCGCAGGACGGCGAGACGACCACCCATGGCCGCGGCCGGCTGCCGTCCCTAGCGTCGTAGCCATGACACGCATCGCGATCATCATCGGCAGCACCCGGCCGGACCGCGTCGGCCCCGCCGTCGCCCAGTGGCTGCTCGACCTCGCAAAACAGCGCGGCGACGCCGAGTACGAACTGGTCGACCTCGCCGACTTCGACCTCCCGCACCTCGACGAGCCGCTGCCCGCGTCGACCGGGCAGTACACGCGTCCGCACACCCATCGGCTGGCCGAGACGGTCGCGTCGTTCGACGGGTTCGTCTTCGTGACGCCCGAGTACAACCGGTCCTACCCGGGCGTGCTCAAGACCGCCATCGACCTCGTCTACGCCGAGTGGCACGACAAGGCGGCCGGGTTCGTCGGCTACGGCGCCGACGGCGGCGTGCGCGCGGTCGAGCACCTGCGCGGCGTCATGGCCATGCTGCGCATCGCCGACGTCCGCGGCCAGGTGACGCTGTCGTTGTACGACGACTTCGCCGACTTCGTGCGGCCGGTGCCGCGGGAGCGGCAGGTGGCGCTGGCGGCGACGATGCTCGACGAACTCCTCGCCTGGGCTGACGCGCTCGCACCGCTGCGCGCCGCCTGACCGCGCCGGCGGGCCGTTCTCCGTCGTTCCGTCCGGCGTAATCGTCCTCCTCCTGCCAGGTGAGTGGCGACTGGACGATGTGGGCCATGGGCAGCATCGTGGGGTGGTTGTCGTACGGAACCGACCTGACCGAGGAGCCGGCCGCGATCATGCGCCTGGCCGGCGAAGACACCGATTCCTGGGTGACGCCGCGGCTGGCGCTCGCGGCGCGCCCGCGGTCGATCCGTTCGCTCCGGACCCCTGGCGGCGTCGTCGCGGTGGGGCTGAGCGGCCAGCTGCAGAACCGTGGACCTCTGGGCGAGACATTGCGGCAGCGCAGCCGTTCGGTGACCGATGACGACGCCGATCTGGTCCTGCACAACCACCTGGCGTGGGGCGAGTCGATGCCGGAGCGGCTCGACGGCATCTTCGCATCGCCATCTGGGACGAGCGGGACCAACGGCTGACCCTGGTGCGAGACCGGTTCGGCGTGGAGGCGCTGTACTACTACCCGCTCGACGACGGCGTCGTGTTCGGCTCTGACCCGTCGGCGCTGTTCTCCCACGACCGGGTCCGGCGCCAGGTCGACCTGAAGTCGATGCGCGACATCTTCACCTTCACGACGCCGCGGCACACGTCACCGTGGCGGAACCTCTTCCAGGTCGAGCCGGGCGGCACAGTCACGGTCACCGCGGACGGCGTCCGGTCACGCCCGTACTGGCGGCTGGCCACCCGCACCCACACCGACGACCGGCAGGCCACCGTCGCGCACGTCCGCGAGCGACTCACCACCGTCCTGCGCCAGCAGCTGTCGGACATGGCGCCCTGCATCATGCTGTCCGGCGGGCTGGACTCCAGCGCGATGGTCGGCATCGCAGCCACCCAGCTGGACGGCGCCGAGACGCTGCACACCTTCTCGGTCGACTTCGCCGACCCCGCCGGCGGAGCCATGGACGCGCCGTTCGCGCGCGATGTCGCCCGGCTGGTCGGCTCGGACCATCGCCGGCTGGAGTTCGGCTGGCGCCAATTGGCCGCGCCGGACCTGCGGCGCAAGATGATCGTCGCCCGCGGCGGCCCGATGAGCTGGGGCGACGGCGACATCTCGCTCTACCTGGCGTTCACTGAGATCCACCGGTCGTTCGACGCGGTGCTGACCGGTGACTGCGCCGACGCCGTGTTCGGCTTCCCCCCGTCGTTGCAGCAACGAGCCCTCGAGGCGCGGACGATCGCATGGCAGGAGACGAATGCGTGCGAGTTCTGGGCCGCGTCGCTGCGTCCTGACGTGCGCAAGGCGCTGGACCTCCCGCAGCATCGGCGCGAGGAGTACGAGCGGGCCGTCGCGGAGGTCGAGCACCTCCCCGGCGCCGATGCGCTCGAACGGCGCATGCGTGAGGTCAACTACCTCGACCTGTGCTGGCACACCCGGGTGGTGCTGGACCGCCGCGACCGGATCGCCCGCCTGACCGGGCTGAACGTCCGCGTCCCGTACTGCGATCGCGAACTGGTCGAGTACATGTACAACGTACCGTGGTCGTTGAAGACCTTCGACGGCCGGGAGAAGAGCGTGTTGCGGCACGCGGTCCTCGACGTGATCCCCGAGTCGGTGGCGCAGCGCTCCAAGCGCGGCTACCCGCTCACGATGGACGCGCGCTACGCGGCGGCGTTGCAGGATCAGGGCAAGGAGATCCTGGCCGACCCGTACAGTCCCGTGTTCGCGATCGTCGACCAGGGCTGGCTCGAGTGGGCCGTCCAGGCGCCGATCCCCGAGGAGTCTCCGAGCCTGCGGTTCGGGCTGGATCGTGCTCTTGACCTCTACCACTGGCTGGATCTCTACGAGCCCGAGCTGCTGCTCGACTGAGCCGCGGCGAGCGGCTGGACCCGGATCCGCACCTTCACGCTGACGTGCTCGCCGCGGACGCCGGCGCCCGTGACGGTCGCGACGTAGAGGCCGGGAGCGTCGTATGCGTGGGTCACCTCGTCATCGGGGCCGATGTCGGCCGACGTCCCGTCGCCGAAGTCGATGGCGGTGTCGTGCACGTCGCGGAAGCGGCTCCAGAACTCCACCGGCGTGCCCGGGCGGACGTCGCGTGCCGGGCTGTAGTGCACCCAGCCACGGGCGACGTCGGCTCGCCGCACCGGCTCGTAGACGACGACGGAGATCGCGTCGCGGTCCTCGGAACCGTCCGCGGCGCGCACGACCAGCTCCTCGGCGTAGAGCCCGGGTGCGTCATAGACGACGTCGGCGAGCGGGCCGTCGACGACCCGGCCGTCGTGCAGTCGCCACTCGTGGCCGACGATCTTCTCGCCCGGCCGCGCGGTGGAGCGCGTCGCGTCCAGACGGTGTGGCCGGCCCGGCACGGTGTAGCCGTACCCGCCGGCCATGGCCAGCACGGGGTCGGGATAGCTGCGGAAGTACGACTCCACGTACATCGGGTACGGGCTGATCGGTGCGCCGTCGCGGTACAGGTCGACGTGCAGGTGCGGGTCGTCGTGCTGGAACCGGCGGCCGAAGTGTGTCTCTCCGGTCAGCCCGACGGGCGCCCCGCGATCAAGCCGCCGGCCCGGCCGGACGCCGGGCCGGATCGAGTCGACGTTCATGTGCGCGTACCGCACGACGACCCCGTCGCCGACGTCCAGGAAGACGGGGTTGCTCTCGGCCGGCCGCCCGGGCTCGGGTGCCTTCAGCACGGTTGCGTCGGCGACTGCGAGGACCGGCAGCCGGTCGGGTACGGCGCCGAGGTCCTCGCCGCGGTGGTAGTAGTACGCGTTGAACGGGACGAGCGATCCCCAGGTGTTCTGGTAGCTGCTGCTGCGCCAGCGGTAGTTCCCGATCGGGAACACGAGGTCGTCCGGTCCCCAGGTCCGGCCGGCCGGCACGGCGGAGAACCGCACCGCGCGGTCGACGCCGGCGATCGGCCGGGCCTGGGTCGGCGACGTGGCCCAGTCGCGGGTGGTCTCGACGTAGAGCCGGACCGGGCCGGCAGTCGTAGGCAGCTGTCCCGGCCGGCAGGTGAGGACGACCGGCTCGCCGTCGAGCTCCACTGACACGCGAGCGGCGACCCGGATCGCCTGGTCCGGCGACTCACCCGTCCAGAAGTCCGGTGCGGTGTCGTGATCGACGGCTCGGAGAACGACGCGCACGGAACCGTTCGGTGCGTCCAGGCGCACGGTCTCGTCGAGGTCCAGGTCGAATTGAACCGGCCAGGCTCCATGGACGGTGACGTGGCGAGTGCTCACGAGGGCGCTCCGTTCTGGTGGGCTGCGGGCCCGGCATCGAGCGATCACCGTAGCTCAAACGAAACGAAGGTTTCAATGTGCGCAACATTTATGAAATGTCGCCGCGTGGTGGGGAGTGCCCGACGACGAGGGGGGTCGGGTGCTGGAATCGTCGTAATGGTGTGCCGGCCGGAACATCGGGGCGACCTCCTGCGTTATGAAAATCGTTCTCGTCAGGAAGGGTGTCGCGATGAAGGTCCGCAACTCGCTCAGGTCGCTGAAGAACCAGCCCGGCTCGCAGGTCGTCCGGCGGCGCGGGCGGCTGTTCGTCATCAACCGGCAGGACCCGAGGCTGAAGGCCCGCCAGGGCTGACGCCGTCCACCGACTCTCGGAAAGGATCCCGATGGCCCGCACCGAACTGCGCCCCGTCGTCAAGCTCCGCTCGACGGCGGGCACCGGGTTCACGTACGTGACCCGAAAGAACCGCCGCAACCACCCCGACCGCATGGTGCTGCGCAAGTACGACCCGGTCGCGAAGCGGCACGTGGAGTTCCGCGAGGAGCGCTGACCGCCGGCCGGTCGTAGGATCGCGGCATGGCCGATGACGACGCCGCCCGCCGCGCGTTGCAGCGCGTCTCCGACGCCGAGCGCGAGCAGGTGGCCGAGCGCATCCGGGCGGCCGCCGCCGACGGCCGGCTGGGCCTCGACGAGCTGGACGACCGCCTCGGCTCGGCCCTGGCCGCGCGCACACGGAGCGACCTCGACGCCGTCGTCGACGATCTCGGCGACGGCGTCGCCGCACGTCCGGCCGCCGAGCCGATGGTCATCCGGGCGCAGGGCTCGCCCGTGCAGCGCACCGGCCACTGGGTGGTGCCCGAGCGCATCACCGTCAACGCGTCGATGTCGTCGGTGCTGCTCGACTTCACCGAGGCCACGTTCGCCGGCGGCGGCTGCCAGGTCGACGTCGAGCTGTCGGCGTCGTCGCTGCTGCTCGTCGTGCCCGAGGACATCGCCGCCGACGTCGACGTCGAGACCCGGTTCTGCGGCGTCGACGTCAAGGTGGCGGCGCCGGCCGACCCGCGTGCCGTCGTCCGGGTGGGCGGCACGGTGAGCATGGGCAGCGTCAGCGTGCGGCGGCCGGGCTGGCGCCGCCGCCGTCAGCTGCGCAAGGCGCTCCAGACACGCGGCTGAGATACAGGGGAGGGGTATCCGCACGGCGCCGCCGGCACGTGTTTATCGTGGGGGCGTGAGGACCCGACGGCGGACACCGCGGCAGCTGGCGCTGCGGCTGCTGCTCGTCGCCGTCCTGGCCCTCGGCCTCGTCGCGATGCACCATCTCGCCGGCGCGGGCGACGGGCGCGCGGAAGCGCAGGTCACGGCCGTGGACGCGGCCGCACCGGCCGGCCACGCCGCGCCGAGCGATCACGGCGCGGCGTCCGGCGACGACGGCGCCGGGCATGGGCTGTTCCACCTGTGCCTGGCTGTGCTGACCGCCGCCGCATTGATGCTGGCCGGCTGGCTGCTGCTCGGCCCGCGACGGTGGACGTCGCTGCTGCGGCCCGGCGCGCTGCTGACGCCACCGGCTCCGGCCCGGCCGCCGCCCCGGCCGCACGGCTCCGCGCTCCTGGTGTCCCTGTGCGTGTTGCGGACATAGCAGGTCTGGCCCAGCCCGACCTGCACGTTCGCATGCTCACGCACAGTTCTGAGAGGACACGATGGTTCGCACGCGCTTCACCCTGCCCGCCGCCGGAATCGCGGTGGCCGGCCTGTTGCTCGCCGGTTGCGGCGGCGACTCCGACGACCCGGGCGCTGAGGCCTCGGCGACCGCGCCGGCGTCCGCCAACGGGGCCGACGCCGACTTCGCCCGGCAGATGATCGAGCACCACGCCCAGGCCATCGAGATGGCCCGGCTGGTCCCGTCCGACGGCGTCAGCGCCGAGCTGACCGACCTGGCTGCCGCCGTCGAGGCCGTCCAGCAGCCCGAGATCGACCAGCTCACAGCCATGCTGGAGCGCTGGGGCGAGGACCCCTCGCCGAGCTCCGGCGGCGGACACGACGGCCACGGCGGCGGCTCCGCCGACGGCATGATGTCGGCCGAGGACATGGACGCGCTCGGCGCCGCCACCGGCGCGGAGTTCGAGCGCCTGTGGCTGGAGATGATGATCGAGCACCACCGCGGCGCCATCGCGATGGCCGAGGCCGAGCTGGCCGAGGGCGCCGACGCCGAGGCGCTGGCGCTGGCCCAGGCCGTCGTCGACGCCCAGGAGGCCGAGATCGCGCAGATGGAGACGATGCTCGGTGGCGGTGCGGGTGCGGCCGGTGCCGCGGACGGTGCTGCCGCGGCGCCCGCGTTCAGCCACATCCACGGCCTCGGCGCGGACGCCGGGCTGCTCTACGTCGCCACCCACGAGGGCCTGTACGAGATCAGCGCGGCCGGCGCCGCGGCGCTCGCCGGGCCGGACGACCACGACTTCATGGGCTTCACCATGACCGGCGCCGGGGAGTTCCTCGCCAGCGGCCACCCGAACAGCCGCACCGACCTGCCCGGCGACCTCGGCCTGCTGGAGAGCGCCGACGGCGGGGCGAGCTGGGTCGGCCGGTCGCTGTCCGGCGAGGTCGACTTCCACGCTCTCGACGCCAAGGGGTCGATGGTCTACGGCTGGAGCAGCGGCACCGGCGAGCTGCTGTCGAGCACGGACCGGACGACGTGGGAGCGGCTCGGGCAGGTCGGGCTGGCCGACCTCACCGTCCACCCCGACGACGACCAGACGCTGCTCATCACCACCGAGGACGGGCCGCGGATCAGCGCCGACGGCGGCCGGACGTTCGGCCCGCTCGACGGCGCGCCGGTGCTGTTCCTGGCCGACTGGCCGCGCACGGCCGAGCTGTACGGCGTCACGCCCGACGGCACCGTGCAGCACAGCCCCGACGGCGGGACGACGTGGCACCAGCGTAGCGCGCTGGGGGAGCGGCCGCAGGCGATCACCGTCGGGGCCGACGGCGCGGTGTACGCGGCGCTCGAGGACTCGATCGTGGTCTCCGCCGACGGCGGCGACACGTTCACCGAGCTGTACACCTGGGCCTGACCGGCCGCCGGGGTCCGGAGGGTGCGTCCCTCCGGGCCCCGGGCGGTCCCGGGCGCCGGGTGGACGTCGGGCGGGCGCCGGCGCGGGCGGACGTTCGCCGCGCGCGAGTCTGTCGGTGCCCGCCCGTAGGGTGGGACTCCCTCCCAGCCGGGCGGGGACCATACCCGGCGACGAAGCGAAAGCGGCGCACTGTGGGACGGCGAACGGCGGGCGAGCAGACGGCGGCAGGCGGACGCTAGGCGATCAGCGGGCCACGGCCACGTCCGGCCGACCACCACAGCGCCACGGCCACCACGCCCAGGACGGCGCTCAGCACGAACGGCGCCTGCAGGCCCTGCCACGACGCCACCGCGCCGCCGCCCAGCGCGCCGACCGCGCCGGCGCCGAACACCACCGTCCGCCAGGCCGCGGTCACCCGTCCGAGCAGCCCCGGCGGCGTCAGCCGCTGCCGCACCGACACGGCCGCGACGTTGAGCACGCCGAACCCGCCGCTGGTCGCGACCACGACGATGACCGCCGCCCAGGTCGACGGCGCGGCCAGCAACAGGACCGGTGTCACGGCGGTGACGGCGATGCTGCCCAGCAGGACGGCCCGGTGCCGCCGCCCCGCGATGAACCGGTCGGCGAGCAGCGCACCGGCCAGCCCGCCGGCCGCCCCGATCGCGAGGAACGCGCCGAACCCGAGCGCGCCCGCACTCAGCCGCGCGTCGACGTAGAGCACGAACACCGCGAACCAGGCGGCGTCGGCGAGCATCACCAGCGCGGCCGCGCCCAGCAGCCCGCGCAGCACCGGCTGCCGGGCCAGCCAGCCGAGCCCGGCCCGCACCCCGTCGGCCACCGCGGGGGCGCCGGCCTCGTCGCGCCGGGCGGTCGCGGACAGCACCGACGCGGGCAGCGACAGCACCAGCAGGACGGCGATCGCCAGCGTCGCGCTGTTGGCCGCGAACGGCAGCGCGACCCCGGTCGCGAACAGCGCGGCCCCGATCAGCGGCCCGGCGAACTCGTTGCCGGCCACCTCGCCCGCGACCAGCCGCCCGTTGGCCCGCTCCAGCAGTTCCGACGGCACCAGGCGCGGCACGACGGTCTGGGCGGCGGTGTCGCGGACGGTCTCGGCGACGCCCAGCGCGAACGCGGCGACGGCGACCAGCGGCAGCGTCGCGGTGTCCGTCAGCAGCGCCGCCACCAGCCCGAGCAACACCACGATGCGGCCCAGGTCGGCCGCGGCGAGCAGCGTGCGGGGGCTGCGACGGTCCGCCAGCGACCCGGCGGCCAGCCCGGTGACCAGCCACGGCAGCGCCGCCGCCGCGCCCACCGCCGCCACGGCGAAGGCGTCGTCCGTCAGCGACGCGGCCAGCAGCGGGAACGCCGCCATCCGGATGCCGTCGCCGAGATTCGCCAGGGTCGCCGCCGCCCAGAAGCGCCAGAACCGGTCACCAAGACGCATCGGCTCAGCGTACGGGGACGGCGCACGGCCGGGCGCCGCCCACGTCAATGGAGGGGCGACGCCCGGCCGATACCCGTCAGCCGGCCTGGCCGGCCGGGGCGGGCTGCCGCGACCGCAACGTCACGGCGGCGAGCAGCGCACCCGCGAGCGCGATGCCGGCGGCGCCGAGGAACGCGGCCGAGAAGCCGTCCGTCAGCGCGTCCAGGTCGCCCAGCCGGTCCGCGCCGAAGGCCGACGCGACCGCCGTCATCGCGGCCAGGCCGAGCGCTGAGCCGATCTGGTAGCTGGTGTTGACGATGCCCGAGGCCAGGCCGCTCTCCTCCGGCCGAGCCGACGAGATCGCCGTGCCCAGCGACGGGATGAAGGCCAGCGACATGCCGAGCGCGGCGAGCAGCGACGCCGGCAGCACGTCCACCCAGAACGAGCCGTCCGGGCGGATCAGCGACAGCCACGCCATGCCCGCGGCGAGGATCGCGAGCCCCGTCACGATCATCGCCTTCGGCCCGAACCGGCCGATCGCGCGCGGCGCGAGCCCGATCATCCCGATCATGATCAGCGCGGTCATCGGGATCAGCGCCGCGCCGCTGGGGAACGCGCTGTAGCCGAGGACCTGTTGCAGGTACAGGTTCAGGAAGAACCACATCGGGATCCACGCGCCGCCGAGCAGCACCTGGGCGAGGTTCGCGGCGCCCAGGTTCGGCGTCCGGAAGATCGACAACCGCATCAGCGGCTCACGGCGGGCCGCCTGGATCGCGACGAACACGCCGAGCAGGACGACCGCTCCCGTCAGCCACAGCCACGTCGACGCCGCGGCCCAGCCCACCTCTGGCGCGCGGACGATCGCGTACACCGCGGCACCGAGGCCCGCGGTCACCGTCAGCGCACCCAGCAGGTCGACGCCGCCGCGGGCGCCGGCACCGCCGGACGGCATCAGCGCGGGCGCCGCCACCAGCGCGATGATCGCGATCGGCACATTGACGTAGAACACCCAGGGCCAGCTGACGTACTCGGTGATGACGCCGCCGAGGAACACCCCCGCGGTGCCGCCCGCCGGCGCCGCCGCGCCGTAGATGGCCAGCGCCTTCGTCAGCTCGCGCGGCTCCGCGCCGAACAGCATCATGAGCAGCGTCAACGCGGCCGGCGCGATCAGCGCGGCGCCCGCGCCCTGCACCGCCCGCCCGGTCAGCTCGACGGCGACGGAGTCCGCCGCCCCGGCCACGACCGATCCGGCCAGCAGCACGGCCCAGCCGATCCCGAACAGCCGCCGTGCGCCGAACAGGTCCGACAGGCGGCCGCCCAGCAGCAACAACCCCCCGAACGCGACCACGTACGCGTTGAACACCCACGACAGGTCGCCCTGGCTGAAGCCCAGATCGGCCTGGATCTCGGGCAGCGCGACGCCGATGATCGACGTGTCCATGATCACCACGAACTGCGCCGTGGCGATCAGCGCGAGAGCGAGCCAGCGACGCGAGGTCGCTGGTGGAGACATGGAGGACATCAGGTACTCCTTACCGGTAGGGGGTATCCAAGGAATCGGAGTCTATACCCTAGGGGGGTACCTGATGGTGTGAGGGTCGCCACGCGCCCCGGCGATGGCGGTCACCGCTCCTCGACGAGCACGCCGGTCGCGTACCTGCCCGCTGACGACCCGTGCCGCGGCCAGCAGGTCGTCAGCGTGATGCGCAGCTCGGCCGGCTCGGTGTCGTCAGGCTCGCCCGGCAAGGGGTCGACGACCCAGGTGTCGGAGATCGCGATCTTGTTGCCGTCGGCGTGCCGTCCGGCGCGTCGTCCAGCTCGTCGACGTAGACGGCGTCGGCGCTGCCGCTGTGGTGGCCCGGGCCGTTCTTCAGGTCGGAGTCCTCGACCTACCATGCCCCACTCCCAGCCGGCGCCGAATGCCGTGAAGGCGACCGGAGTGCCGGTCTCCGCGATCTGCCAGCGGGCGCTCGAGCAGTCCGTGCGCCGGATGAACGCGATCCGGGCCGCCACGCTGGGCGACATGGCGAGCGGCGACCCCGCGGTCCAGTTCGCGCAGTTCACCGACCGCCCACCTCGGCCGCGCCCTGGCCGCCGAGGCGCTCACCGGCTACGGCCACGTCCGCGCCCAGACCGCTACCAAGCCCGCCGACGCCGCCGGCGACGTTCCAGGTGGCGCCCTGCTAGAACATCCGGATGGAGGCGATGCGAGCGCGCGACGGTGTGGTCTTCAGGGTCCTCGGGCCGCTGTCGATCGCGCCGGGACCGGTGACCTCCGCGAAGCGGCGGCTGCTCCTGGCGACGCTGCTGTGTCACCGCAACACCCGGGTGTCCGTCGATCGCCTCATCGAGGAGCTCTGGGGCGCCGAACCGCCTGCGTCGGCCAGGGCGAACCTGCAGGGCTACGTGCACTACCTGCGGCGGCTCCTCGGCGCGGAGCTGATCCTGCATCGTCATGACGGGTACCAGCTCGTCGTCGAGGGCGCGGCGTCGGACGACCAGCTCTTCGAGGAGGCGGCCGGCCGCGGCGAGTCGGCGCTGGCCGACGGCGACGCCGAGGCGGCGCTGGGGCTGTTCAGCGACGCGCTGGCCTACTGGCGGGGGCCCGATGCCTACGCCGACGTCGCCGACACCGCGACGATCCGGACCGAGGCGGACCGGCTGGGCGAGCGCCGTCAGGCCGTCGTCGAGCACCGCATCGACACCCTGCTGCGGCTCGGCCGCCCGGCCGAGGCGGCGGCCGACGCGCGCGCGGTGATCGCCCGCGATCCGCTGCGGCAGCGGCCCTGGGCGCAGCTGATGCTCGCCCTGCATCACAGCGGCCGGACGGCCGAAGCCCTGGAGACCTACGGGCGGGCCCGGTCGGTCCTGATCGCCGAGGCCGGCCTCGAGCCCGGGCCGGAGCTGCGCGACCTCCAGGCCGCGATCCTCGGCGGCGACCCCGTCGAGGTGACGGGCGGGGACGGCCGCGTGCCCGTGCCGGAGGAACTGCCGCCATTGGACCCCGCCTTCACCGCCCGGGTCCAGGAGCTCGATCAGCTGAGCATGTGGCTACGGCCGGCCGGCGGGGCACGGGTGATCGCGATCAGCGGCCCGGGCGGCATCGGGAAGTCCGCGCTCGCCGTCCGCGCCGCCTACGCCTGCTCGGGCGACTTCCCGGACGGGCGGCTCTATCTCGACCTGCACGGCGCGACGCCCGGGGCGGTTCCGGTGCCGCCCGACGACGCGGTCATCCGGCTGCTCCGCGGCCTGGGGGTGCGGGAACGCGAGATCCCGGACGACCTCGGACGGTCCGCCGCGTTGCTCCGGACGATGCTGGCCGGACGCCGGGCGTTGATCCTCCTCGACAACGCGGCCGCGGCCGACCAGGTCCGCCCGTTGCTGCCCGGCAGCGCGTCGCCCGCCGCCGTGATCATCACCAGCCGCAGGCCGCTCGCCGTGCTGCACGCGCGGCAGCTGCCGCTCGGCACGCTGTCTCCGGCCGAGTCGCTGACGGTGCTGTCCGAGCTGGCCGGGGCCGGCCGGATCGGCGCCGACGCCGCGGCCGGCGCGGCCATCGCCGCGGCCTGCGGGGGATTGCCGCTGGCGCTGCGCATCGCCGGCGCGCGGCTGGTCTCCCGGGCCGACTGGTCCCTGACGGATCTCCGCAGCCGCCTCGCCGACCAGCACCGCCGGCTGGACGAGTTGCAGCACGACGATCTCGCCGTCCGGAGCAGCTGCCTGGTGTCCGTGCAGTCGCTGCCGCCGGAGCCGGCCCGGGTCTTCGCCCTCCTCGGGCTGGTCGAGGCGGACGTCACCGTCGCCATGGCCGCGGCGCTGTCCGGGCTGCCGGCCGAGGATGCCCGCGCGGCGCTCGACCACCTGGTCGACGTCCAGCTGGTCCGGGCCGGCGGCGACGGGCGCTGTTCGGTGCACGACCTCGTCCGGCTCGTCGCCGCCGAACAGGCCGGACAGCTGCTCGAGCCCGAGGACACCGCCGCGGCGCTACGCCGGCTGCTGCACCACTACCTCGGGACGGCGCGCCGGGCCGCCCGTCTGGTCGGGGCGTGGCCGGAGTCGCGCTACACCGCGGGGGTCGCGGAGACCGCGTCCTGGCCGCCGGCCGAGCTGGACACCCCCGAGGCGGCCGCCGCCTGGGTGCGGGGGGAGTCGCGCGGCATCCTGGCCGCCGCCCGGCGCGGGCTCGGCCTCGACGACGGCCCGGCGCTGGTCGCGGGCCTGTCGGTCGCGCTGGCCCACCCGCTCGGCGGGGCCGGCCGCATCCGCGACAGCATCGAGCTCGGCCGCCTGGTGCTGGACGGCGCGGACGGGCGTCTGGCTGCGGTCCTGGCGGCGCAGGTGCGGCACGACGTCAACGAGGGCCTCGGGGTGCTCGGCGACAGCGAGATCGTGTCGGAGCGGCTGCGCGCCTGGCAGGCGGCCCGGGAGTTGTCCGACCCGGAGGAAGAGGGGCGCGCGCTGCTGGCCGTCGCCGGAGCGATGGGGCGGCACGGCCGGGCGGCCGACGCGGTCGACTACGCACGGCAGGCGGTCGATCGGCTGACGGCCACCGGCGACCCCGATCTGCCGGCACTCGCCTGGAGCGTCCTCGGTGGTTGTCTCCGGCTGGACCGACGGTTCCAGGAGGCCGAGGCGGCGCTGGAGCGTGCGTTGTCGCTGCGGCCGGGGCGCCGCGTCCACGCGATCGCCCTCGGCCGGCTCGCCGAGGTGCTGCGCGATGCCGGCCGGCCACAGGACGCCCTCGACCTCATCGAGCAGGCCATCGTGCTGTTCCGCGCCGACGAGCAGCGCTCCGACGAGGCACTGGCCGGCTGGGTCGCCGGCGACCTGCTGCAGCGGCTGGGGCGTCCGGACGACGCCCGGGCGCGGTGGTCCGGTTCGGCCGAGGTGCTCGTCGGCATCGGGCTGCTGGATCGCGCGGAGGCGACCGAGCTGATGCGCCAGCTGAGGCCGGAGATGCCGCGGGTGCTGCGGCAGCTCCGGCCCCGCGAGGTGGGTCAGTGAGCCGTCAGGGCGTCGTCCACCAGCTGGTCGCGTAGGACGAGCTGCAGGTCTGCGTGGGGTCCTTCGCGACGCAGGCCCGCATGTAACTGCCCGCGTAGATGCCCCAGTGGGCGACCTTCATCGTCCACGCCGATTCGGAGATCTTCTCGTAGAACCGGCGGTTGGCGACCCGGTCGCCCTCGTAGTCGATCTCGAGGACGATGTACATGCTGCCGGGTCCGTCGGTCACGGCGGCCCAGGTCGAGGCCCAGCGGGTGGTGCAGCCCGGCATGGTCACGTAACCGTGCCGCAGCATGATGCGGCCGCGGCTGGTGTACACGTTGTAGCCGGTCTTCTTGTTGGTCGCCGGCTTGTGGGTGATGTACGGCATGTGGCACCAGTAGTCGCCGGCGGTCACCGCCGACCTGACCGGCGCGGCGTCCGGTACGGCCGCGGCCGTACCGATCAGCCCGCTGACGAGAAAGAGACCGGCGACGAGGCCGGCCGCCAGCCGGGGGATCGCGCCTGGCGTCCGATGCTTCATTCTGAATCTCATGGACCGGGACCGTAGAGGCGACGACTTCAGCGCCACTTCATTCGGCTGAAGCCACAGGTCAGAAGGGGTAGCCCGGGCGGGACTCGAACCCGCAAACAACGCATTTTGAGTGCGCCGGCTTTGCCAATTTGCCTACCGGGCCGCGCTCCGGCGGCGACAGGGGCCCAGCCTACCCTTATCCGTAACATGCGCCGAGTAGGCTTCCCGGGTGACCGAAACGCCTACGCCAGCCGCGCCCGCCCGACGTGTTCTCGTCGCCGAGGACGAGTCGCTCATCCGCCTCGACCTCATCGAGATGCTGGGTGAAGAAGGCTACGAGGTGGTGGGAGAGGCCGCCGACGGCGCCAGCGCCGTGCGGCTGGCCGAGGAGCACCGCCCCGACCTCGTCGTCATGGACGTGAAGATGCCGGTGCTCGACGGCATCTCGGCCGCGGCCCGCATCGTCGAGCAGCGCATCGCCCCCGTGCTCATCCTCACCGCGTTCTCCCAGCGCGATCTCGTCGAACGTGCCCGCGAGGCCGGCGCCATGGCGTATCTCGTCAAGCCGTTCAGCAAGGCCGACCTCGTGCCGGCCATCGAGATGGCGCTGTCGCGGCACGAAGAGATCACCCTGCTCGAGAACGAGGTCGCCGACCTCAACGACCGCCTCGAGACGCGCAAGCTGGTCGACCGCGCGAAGGGCGTCCTGCAGACGAGGTACGGGCTGAGCGAGCCCGACGCGTTCCGCTGGATCCAGAAGGCGGCCATGGACAAGCGCACGTCCATGCGCGAGGTGGCGAAGGTCGTCCTGTCCGAGTCCGAGGGCGAGTCGAAGAGCTGACATGTCGTTGCGTCGTAGCGCGGGGTGGGCCGCGCTGACGGCGGCTGCCGCGCTGCTCTCGTCCTGCGGCATGCTGGGAGCGCTGGGCGACGACGACGCCGGCGCGCAGACGGCGACCGTCGGCGTGCTGGTGCCGGAGACCGGCTGGCAGCAGGCCGACGGCGAGGCGGTGCTGGCGGCGGTCCGCGCTGCCGTCGAGGAGACCGCGGGCGATATCGGCGGCTGGACGGTCGAGGTCGTCGCCGTCGACGAGGGCGAGAAGGGCGAGGCCGCGGCCGACGCCGTCACCGAACTGGTGGACGGTGACGCGGTCGCGGTGGTCGGCGGACTGAACACGGCGGCGGTGCGGGCTGCGCAGCCGATCCTCGACGGCGACGACGTGCTGTTCGTGTCGCCCGCGGACGTCGTGCCGGCGCACACCCTGGGCGCCGATCCGAGTGCGCCGCTGCGCCCGTACCGCTCCTACTTCCGGACCGCCGTGGGCGCGGAGGCGCCGGCCGCGGCGCTGGCCCGGTACGCCGTCAGCGGGCTGGGCGCGCAGAACGTCGCCGTCGTCGACGGGGGAGACGCGGCCGAGGCGCAGGCGTTCGCCGCGGCCGTCGACGAGCTCGGCGGCAAGGTCGTGGCCAGCGGCGCGGACGTCGCCGCCGTCGTCGCCAAGGCGAAGGCCGACGGCGCGACCGCGGTGTTCGTGGCCGGCGACCGCGAGGTCGCGGTGCAGACGGACCGTCAGGTCCGCGCGTCCGGGCTGGAGGCGACGCTGCTCGGCGCCACGGCGTTCGGCGGCGACTTCGCCGACGACGCGGCCGACGGCGCCGTCCGGGCCCAGCCGGCGGAGCTGGACGCGACGGCCGGGGTGCGGTCGGGCCGGCTGGCCGAGGATCTCGGCGTGCCGCTGGGGGAGTTCGGCGCGGCCGCCTACGACGCCGGGACGGCGGTCGGCACGGTCCTCGCGCGCTGCCTGCCGCCCGCCAGCTCGGCGTCGTCGGCCCGCCGCGGCTGCCTCGGCGAGATGCGCCAGCTGGACTTCGCAGGGGCCACCGGAGAGGTCTCGTTCGACGAGTACGGCGACCGCTCCGGAGGCGGCGTGCGGTTCAGCGTCCTGCGGGAAGAAGCCTGGGAAGTCGTGGGTGTTGACGGATGATGTCCAAGGTCACAGTGTTCTAACAAGATGATCCTGGTTGGCCACCACTACTACGCATGCGCCTCCGCACGGCATAGGTTTCGGAAATCATCGCAGACCCAACCGGCGGCTGGTGACGGCGGCCGGCTCGGCGAAGGAGACATCTCATGACCCGCACATCGCGACTGTGGCGGTCTCTTGCCGTCGCCGGAGCGGCCTCGCTCGTGCTGGCTGCTTGTGGTGGCGACGACGACGGCGGTTCGGACGACGAGTCGCCCGGCGCCGGCGGCGACGGCGGCACCGCGACCAGCGACGAGCCCCTGACGCTCGGCACGCTGCTCCCCGAGACCGGCAACCTCGCCTTCCTCGGCCCGCCCGAGTTCGCCGGCGTCGACCTCGCGATCAAGGAGATCAACGAGGCCGGCGGCGTGCTCGGCCACGACGTCGAGGTCACGCACACCGACTCCAGCGACGCCAGCAACTCGGCCGTCACCCAGCAGTCCACGGAGACACTGCTCTCGGCGGGGGTCGCGGCCATCATCGGCGCCGCGTCGTCGGGTGTGTCGTTCACGGTGCTCGACCGCATCGTGCAGGACGAGACCATCATGTTCTCGCCGGCCAACACCTCGCCCGACTTCACCACGTATGAGGACGACGGCCTGTACTTCCGCACCGCGCCGTCCGACGTGCTGCAGGGCCAGGTGCTCGGCGACACCATCCTCAACGACGGCCACGCCAACGTCGCGATCATGAACCTCGACGACGCGTACGGCAACGGCCTCGCGCAGTACCTCACCGAGACCCTCGAGAGCGGTGGCGGCACGGTCGTCGACCAGATCGTCTACGACCCGCAGGCGTCGAACTACACGTCCGAGGTCACGCAGCTCGCGGCGGCGGCGCCCGACGCCATCGCGCTGATCGGCTTCGAGGAGACCGTCACGATCATCCCCGAGCTGGTCACGCAGGGCGTCGGCCCGCAGGAGATCCCGCTGTACTTCGTCGACGGCAACATCTCGAACTGGGGCGACCAGCTGCCGGCGGGGCTGCTCGAAGGCAACAAGGGCACCCAGCCGGGCGCGGAGATCGGTGACGAGTTCCGGAACCGGCTGCTCGAGGTCGACCCCGAGCTGGTCGATTTCAACTACGGCCCCGAGTCGTACGACGCGGCCATGTTGCTGGCGCTGGCCTCGGTCCAGGCCGGTTCGGTCGAGAGCCGCGACATCGCCGACAACCTCGTCGAGGTCTCGCGCGGTGGCACCAAGTGCACCGCATTCCAGGAGTGCGCCGACCTGCTCGCCGACGGCGAGGACATCGACTACGACGGTGTCTCCGGCCCGATCGAGTTCACCGACGCCGGCGATCCCGAGACGGCGACCATCGGCGTGTACCAGTACGACGCCACGAACAACACGGCGCCCATCGACTTCGTCGAGCGGACGATGTCGCAGTGACCTGACGTCAGCACCGCGAAGGCCCCGCCGGGCGTGCCCGGCGGGGCCTTTTCGCGTGCCCACGCCGGACCGTGATACGACCGTTGACATTTTATACAGTGCTCTTGTACCTTCCGGTTCAAGGCGCCGAAATCAGCTCCAGCCGACCAATTCGACATCCGTCATGCCTCGACGCGACCACTCTGGTCGCGTCCTGGCAAGCGGTCCCGGCGACGGCGCCACGCCGCTCATCCCCGCAGCTCAGCCGCCTGCCCGGCCCTTCGCGGGCCGCAGTGAGGAGCGATTGCGATGTGCGACACCGACCACAACGAACCCGTCAGCAGCCCGCAATTCAGCAGACGCCACGCGATCGGCATGGGCGCCGCCGCGGCGGCCGCCGCGACCGTCGTCCCAGGGCTCACCGGGCGGCAGGCCGCGTACGCCGCCGCGGAGGTCAGCCCGGACAACTACGAGGCGCCCACCGGCCTCGCGCTGGACAGCAACGCCAAGGACACCGCGCTCGGCGTCATCGACCGGACCGCCGACGCGATCACCGGCCTCAACGACACCATCTGGGAGTATGCCGAGCCGTCGCTGGCCGAATGGAACTCGGCGCTCGCGGAGGCGGACTTCCTGCGCCGGGCCGGTTTCCGCATCCAGTGGGCGGTCGGCGGCCTGCCGTCGACGTTCGTCGCGACGTTCAGCAACGGCACCGGCAGCCCCGTCATCGGGTTCAGCGGCGAGTACGACGCGCTGCCCGGCGTCTCGCAGAAGAAGGGGTCCACCGAGCACGACCCGCTGGTGTACCACGACGACCCCTACTCGCCGAACTACGGGTACGGGCACGGCTGCGGCCACTCGGCGCTGGGCGCGGCGGCGGCCGGAGCGGCCGTGGCGGTGGCGAACGCCCTGCGCAGGCACCGGCTCGACGGCACCGTCAAGTTCTTCGGGTCGACGGCCGAGGAGCAGTTGGTCGGCAAGTCCTACGACGTCATGAAGGGCGTCTACGACGGCTGCGACGTGTTCGTCGACTGGCATCCCGGCCGCAACACCAGCACCGGGTTCGGCTCGAACAACGCGCTCAAGGCCATCGCGTTCAACTTCAGCGGCACGCACGGCCATGGCGGCAGCCCGCTGGGCAACAAGAACGCGCAGAACGCCGTCCGGGCCCTGACAATGCTCACCGACATGATCCGCGAGCACCACGTGGCGCCGTCGGGCCGCATCCACCACGCGATCCGGCACTCCGCCGAGGCGCCCAACGTGCACGCCGCGCTGGCCGGCGCCTGGTACTTCGTCCGCGAGGCGACGCCCGAGCGGGTGGCGATCCTGGCGCAGAAGGTCAGCGACTGTGCCCAGGCGGCGGGCCTGGCCATGCAGATGGACGTGCACGAGCGCGTCGTCGCGAACATCTGGAACAAGCTCCCGAACAAGCGCGGCGCCGAGCTCGTCCACGACAACATGGTGCAGATCGGCGCGCCGGAGTTCACCGAGGAGGACCAGGCGTACGGGAAGGGGCTGCAGGCCGCGGCCGGCATCGCCCAGAACGGCTACAGCACCGGCGTCGCCGACCTGCGCCCGCCCGAGTCGACGTTCCTCGGCGGCGGCTCCACCGACGTCTCCGACATCAGCTGGATCATCCCGACGCTGAGCCTCGGCACCCCGGTCAGCCCGTCCGGGACGGCCAACCACAGCTGGCTGACCACCGGGTCGACGGTGTCGCACGCGGGCCACACGGCCCTCATCGCCGCCGCCCGCTACCTGGCCGCCATCGCCGTCGACCTGTTCACGCAGCCGGCGCTGGTGGCCGAGATCAAGGCCGAGCACGCCGCCCGCACCGCGAACGTCGAGTGGGCCAGCCTCCTCCCGGCCGACTTCCAGCCGCCGGCCATCGCGCCGCCGGACTGGTTCCTCAAGCGGACCGGGCAGAAGTGGCCCAACGGGCAGGTCGCCTGGCCGCCCGAGCGGATCGTCGGGCACACCAAGTGGGACAGCCTCGGCCCGCCCGTACCGCCGGGCAACGTCCAGCCCTACGAATGAGACGTGGGCGGGGGTTCGCGCACCGGCGAGCCCCCGCCCGCCACGTCGCCCGCGTTCACGCCTGGTTCACGGCGCCCGCCCGTAGGGTGGGTGCCCTCCCGGCCGGGAGGGGGCCGTACCCCGCGCTGACGACAGGGGCAGGGCGGGCGCCGCACCTCGAGCTGACGACGACAGCGGCCGGGCGGGCGCCGCACCCGGCGCTTGGCGTGCGAAGCGACGTCGGTGGCCCGCGTTCACGCCTGGTTCACGCGGCCCGCCCGTAGGGTGGGTGCCCTCCCGGCCGGGAGGGGGCCGTACCCCGCGCTGACGACAGCCGCCGGGCGGGCACCGCACTCGGCGCTGACGACGGCTGCCGGCGCGCCGGGTTCGAGCTGGCGCCAGACGTGCCGAGGCCGCCGGCCCGACAAGGCGGGACCGGCGGCCGAAACGACCGTCAGGCGCGGGCCAGCGACCCGAGGTAGAGCTCGATCACCTTGGGGTCGTTGATCAGCTCGCGCCCGGTGCCGGTGTAGGCGTTGCGGCCCTGGTCGAGCACGTAGCCGCGGTGGCAGATCTGCAGGCAGCGCCGGGCGTTCTGCTCGACGATGACGACGGAGACGCCGGCCTTGTTGATCTCGCGGGTGCGGATGAACACCTCGTCCTGGAGGACGGGGGAGAGGCCGGCGGAGGGCTCGTCGAGCAGGATGACGCTGGGGTCGGCCATGAGGGCGCGGCCCATCGCCACCATCTGCCGCTCGCCGCCGGACAGCGAGCCGGCCCGCTGCTTGCGGCGGTCGCCGAGGGCGGGGAAGAGGTCGGTGACGAACGCGAACCGGTCGGCGAACGTCTTCGGCGCCTGGTAGACGCCCATCTCGAGATTCTCCTCGACGGTGAGGCCGGGGAAGACGTTGTTCGTCTGCGGGACGAAGCTGACGCCGCGCGACACCAGCTGGTTGGCCTGCAGGTTGGTGATGTCCTCGCCCTTGAGCTGCACCTCGCCCGAACGCACCCGCACCAGCCCGAACAGCGCCTTGAGCAGCGTCGACTTGCCGGCGCCGTTGGGGCCGATGATGCCGACGATCTCCCCCTGCTGGCAGTAGAGGTCGCAGCCGGTGAGGATGTTGACGCCCTCGACGTACCCGGCGACGACCTCGTCGGCGCGCAGCACGGCGCCCTCGGCGCCGGCCAGGCGGGCCGAGCGGTCGGCGACGGTGCTGCTCTCGCGCTGGCTCATCGTCCGTCCTTCGTCTCGGCGGCGCCTTCGGGCACCACGGTCTCGGCCGCCGGTTCCTGACCGAGCTCGACGGCCACCTGCTCGGCCAGCGCGCCGGTCTCGAGCTGCTCCTCCAGCTCGGCCAGCGACTGGTCGTGGTGGGCGCCGAGGTAGGCGTCGATGACCTTGTGGTCGGACATGACGGCGTCGGGCGGGCCCTCGGCGAGGATCTTGCCCTGGCCCATGACGACCACCCAGTCGGCGATGTCGCGGACCATGTCCATGTCGTGCTCGACGAACAGGACGGTCATGCCCTGCTCGCGCAGGTTGGAGACGTGTTCGAGCAGCGACTGGGTGAGCGCCGGGTTGACGCCCGCCATCGGCTCGTCGAGCATGACGAGCTCCGGCCCGACCATGAGCGCGCGGGCCATCTCGAGCAGCTTGCGCTGGCCGCCGGAGAGCGAGCCGGCGAAGTCGTCGCGCTTGGTGTCGAGCTTGAACCGGGCCAGCAGGTCGTCGGCGCGGCCGGTGATCTCCTGCTCCTGGGAGCGCCAGGTGAACGGCAGCAGCGCCCGCCAGAACGTCTCGCCGCGCTGCCCGGTGGCGCCCAACCGCATGTTCTCGATGACCGTCAGCTTCGACAGCGCCTTGGTCAGCTGGAACGTGCGCACCATGCCGGCGCGCGCCACCTTGAACGGCGGCGTGCCGTGCAGCGACCGGCCGTTGAACGACCACGTGCCGGCGTTGGGGCGGTCGAACCCGGTGAGCAGGTTGAAGAACGTCGTCTTGCCGGCGCCGTTGGGCCCGATCAGGGCGGTGATGGAGCCGCGCTGCACCTCGACGTGGTCGACGTCGACGGCGAGCAGGCCGCCGAAGTGCCGCTTGACGCCGTCGGCGATGAGGATCGGGTCGGGCTTCTTGGCACCGGGCTCGCGGGCCACGTCGGCGAGGGCGGCGACCGCCGCCTCGCGCTTGGCCGTCAGGGACGTCGGGGTCCTCTGGTCATCGTCAGCGGGCATCGAGCGCGATCTCCCTCCGGTCGCCGAGAATGCCTTGCGGGCGGAACACCAGCAGGAGCACCAGGACGACGCCGGTCAACATGAATCGTACGGCTCCGGTGTCGTTGGAATCCATCAGCCAGTCAGGGATGTACCCCTCCTGGATGGCTCCGCGCAGGGCGAGGTCGATGAACTGGAACGCGAACCAGACGATCGCGGCGCCCAGCACCGGGCCGAACACCGTCGCCGCGCCGCCCAGGATGAGGATGGCGTAGGCGAAGAAGGTGAAGTTGGTGGCGTACACGTCGGGCTGCATCGCACCCTGGAACAGCGAGTACACGACGCCGGCCAGCGACCCCATGACACCGCCGATGACCAGCGACTGCATCTTGTAGGCGTAGACGTTCTTGCCGAGGCTGCGCACGGCGTCCTCGTCCTCGCGGATGCCCTTGAGCACGCGGCCCCACGGGCTGCGCATGAGCAGCCAGACGGCCAGCGTGCAGATGGCCACCAGGATCCAGCCGACGGTGAGCACCCACAGCACCCGCTCGCGGAACTCGAACGGGCCGAACGACACCGGCTCGGTGAACGGGTTGAGGTCGTAGAACGTGTTGCTGAAGCCGGTGATGCCGTCGGAGCCGCCGAAGACGTCGCGGCCCGACGCCGAGCGTCCGACCAGGCGGACGATCTCGGAGGCGGCGATGGTGACGATGGCGAGGTAGTCGGCGCGCAACCGCAGTGTCGGGATGCCCAGCAGCAGCGCCAGGACGATCGCGCCGCCGATGGCGACCACCAGGCCGAGCCAGAACGACATCTCGTAGGTGGTGACGATGACGGCGATGCCGTAGCCGCCGACGGCGGCGAACGCGGCCTGGCCGAAGTTCAGCAGGCCGGTGTAGCCGAACTGCACGTTGATGCCGATGGCGGCGAGGGCGAACACGATCGCCTGGACGCCGATCAGCTCGCGCAGCGACAGCTCGAGGATGTTTCCCCAGTCCATGGTCGTTGCTCCTTCCGCCTCAGCCGACCCGCTCGCGGCGGCCGAGGATGCCCTGCGGCCGGACCAGGAGGATCAGGATGAGCACGACCAGCACACCGGCCGTCTTGAGTTCCGATGGGACCACGTACGCCGAGACCTCGATGAAGATGCCCACGATCAGCGCGCCGACCATGGCGCCCCAGGCGGTGCCGAGCCCACCGAGGATGGTCGCGGCGAACACCAGCAGCAGGATGCGCATGCCCATGAGGTAGTCGACGCCCTGGATCATGCCGAAGAAGACGCCGGACAGGCCGGCCAGCGCAGTGCCGACCGTCCACACCACGGTGATGACGCGGTCGACGTTGATGCCGGACGCGGCGGCCAGGGCCGGGTTGTCGGCGACCGCGCGGGTGGCCTTGCCCATGCGGGTGCGGGTCAACGCCAGCGCGACGGCGGCGAGCAGCACCACGCAGATGCCCATGATGATGAGGTCGCGTGGCGTGATGAAGACGGGCCCGATCTCGATGGGGCGCTGGTAGGTGTACTGGTCGTACGTCTCGCGGCCGCCGCCGATGATGAACTGCGTCAGGTAGCGCAGGATCAGCGACACGCCGATCGAGATGATCATCAGCGCGATCAACCCGGTGGGTTTCTTCCGCAGCGGTCTCCAGAACCCGCGGTCCTGGCCCCAGCCGAAGATCGCGCTGAGGAGGGTGGCCAGCAGCGCCGCCGCCAGCACGGGCACGCCGGCCTGGTTGAGCAGCAGCGCCGCGACGGCGCCGAAGACGATCAGCTCGCCGTGCGCGAAGTTGGTGAGGCCGGTGGTGCCGAAGACCAGCGACAGCCCCAACCCGGCGAGGCCGAGGATGAGACCGAAGCGCAGGCCGCTGACGAACAGCTGCAGCAGCTGGTTGTTGCCGGTGGTGGCGGTGACGTCCTCGCCGGCCTCGGACTCCGCGCTGCCGCCGCCGGGCGCCTCGTCCTCCTCGCCCGCGGGCGGCTCGGACTCCGATGGTGACGGCTGTTCGCCGCCGTCCTCGGGCGCGCCGACGCGGAACAGTACGACCTTGCGCTGCTGCGGGTTGACGGTGGTCTCGATGGTGTCGCGGGCGACGCCGGGCGCCGTCGACGGCAGTGTGGCCGCGTCGAGCGTCACCGAGTAGTCGCCGGGTCCGGGGACCGGGACCTCCCAGGTGCCGTCTGCGGCGGTCTGCGCGGTGCCGATCTCGTCGCCGTCGGCCGAGGCGACGGTGATGGTGACGCCGGCGACCGGCGCGTCCTGATACGTGAGCGTGCCGTGGATCGTCTCGCCGCTGCCCTGGGCCACCGCCGGGGTGGCGAGCAGGACGGCGGCCAGGACAGCGAGCAGCGCTCCCAGACATCTGGCCAGCTTCTGCACGTGTGGTGTACCTCCTGCTCCCAGGACCGGCCGCACGTGTGGCAGGCACACGTCAGATCGGTCGTCCGATCGTCAGACGTTCGTGCCGGAGCATAACTCGCTTCTGGGACGTCTCCGTGGCTGCGGGCGCCCCGAGTCCGGACCGATACCAGTTGGTGACGTTCGGGCATTCCTGCACGTCAGGTGCGAATGACAGCGACAATACTGACAAGTAGTGGTGCCACCAGTAGAGCGGGCAGCAGATCGCCTACGGGAAGCGGCTTCATCCGCAGCAGCCGCAGCGCGACGCCGACGAGCAGCAGACCGCCGGTCGCCGTGATCGCCGCGACGTACGCGTCGCCGAGCAGGCTCCCGGCGATGACGCCGACCAGCGTCAGCAGCCCCTGCACCACGGCGACGGCGATGGCCGACGCCATGACGCCCCACCCGAGCGAGGCCGCGAACGCGACCGCCGCGAACCCGTCCATCGTCGCCTTGAGCGCCAGCTGGTCGTAGCCCAGCCCCATGCCGTCGGAGAGCGAGCCGAGGATCGTCAGCGGGCCGACGCAGAACAGCAGCGACGTGCTGACGAAACCCTCGACGAAGCGCCGCCGGGCCTCGCCGTCGCCGTCACGCGACAGCCGCCGCTGCAGGCCGGACCCGACGTCCTCCAGCCGCGCCTCGATCCGCAGCAGCGAGCCGGCGATGCCGCCGATCAGCAGCGCGCCCAGCACGATCAGCACCGTCGCGGAGTCGCCCACCTCCGCGGCGAACCCCGCGTCCAGGACCGCGGCCGCGGAGACCGCCGCGATGAGCAGCGTGACCAGCCCCAGCGCGTCGGTGACGACATCGCGGGTGCGCTGCGGCAGCCGGTGGCCGACGAGCAGCCCGGCGGCGGAGCCGGCGACGACGGTGACGACGTTGAGGACGGTGCCGAACCCCGGGAACATCCGGCGTCAGTCGCCGGGTTCGATCGGGATCAGGAAGCAGGTGAGCCGCGCGGTGCAGACCCGCCGGCCGTCGTCGTCGCTGATGACGATCTCGAAGCTGGCCGAGCTGCGGCCCAGGTGCGCCGGCGTGGCCACCGCGGTGACGTGTCCGGACCGGACGCCGCGGTGGTGGGTGGCGTTGATGTCGACGCCGACGGCGTACCTGTCGGGCGCGCCGTGCAGGTTGGCCGCGACCGAGCCGACGCTCTCGGCCAGCACGCACGACGCGCCGCCGTGCAGCAGCCCGAACGGCTGGGTGTTGCCCTCGACCGGCATCCGCGCGACCACCCGCTCGGCGCTGGCCTCGACGTACTCGATGCCCATGCGGGTGTCGAGCGGGGCGTGCGGGACGCCGGGCTGGCGGGTGTACGCGTCGACGGAGTCACGGGCCGGTTCGGTCATGGCCGGACGATATCGCGGCCGGGAACGGGGTCGTCCGGGCAGACCCTGCGACAATGTCGGTACCGGCTACTAGGGTTGCCGCGTGGTCGCTGCATCCGATTCTCCCCGCCTCCTGCTCCTCGACGGTCACTCGCTGGCCTACCGGGCGTTCTACGCGCTCAAGGACGCCAACCTCGTCACGACGACGGGCCAGCACACCGAGGGCGTGTACGGCTTCACGTCCATGCTCATCAACGTGCTGCGCGACGAAGCGCCCACGCACGTCGCGGTGGCCTTCGACGTGTCCCGCAAGACGTTCCGCAGCGAGGCGTTCCCGGAGTACAAGGCCAACCGCAGCAAGTCGCCCGAGGAGTTCAGCGGCCAGCTCGACCTCGTCAAAGAGGTGCTCACGGCGCTGAACATCCCCTACGTCGAGAAGGACGGCTTCGAGGCCGACGACCTCATCGCCACGCTGGCCACCATGGCCGAGAAGGACGGCATCGACGTCTCCATCTGCACCGGCGACCGCGACGCCTTCCAGCTGGTCAGCGACCGCGTCACCGTGCTCTACCCGCGCCGCGGCGTGTCCGACCTCTCCCGCATGACGCCCGAGTCCGTGCAGGAGAAGTACGGCCTCACCCCGGCGCAGTACCCCGACTTCGCGGCGCTGCGCGGCGACCCGTCCGACAACCTGCCGAACATCCCGAGCGTGGGGGAGAAGACGGCGGTGAAGTGGGTGGTCGAGTTCGGCGACCTCGAGCAGCTCGTGGCCCGGGCCGACGAGGTCAAGGGCAAGGCCGGCGACGCGCTGCGCGCCCACCTCGGCCAGGTCATGACCAACCGCCAGCTCACCGAGCTGGTCCGCGACGTCCCGCTCGACGTCCGCATCGACGACCTCCTCCGGCAGACGTGGGACCGCGAGGCCGTCCACCAGCTCTTCGACACCCTGCAGTTCCGGGTGCTGCGCGATCGCCTGTACGAGTACCTCGAGCCCGACACCGCGCCCGAGGCCGAAGAGGGCTTCGACATCGACGCCGTGCACCTGCAGCCCGGCGAGGTGGCCGGCTGGCTGGCCGAGCACGTCGGCCAGAGCAGGGCCGGATTGTCGGTGCGTGGCCACTGGGCCCGCGGCACCGGCGAGATCACCGAGGTGGCGGTGGCCACGTCCGACGGCACCGGCGCGTGGTTCGAGCCGGCCGGGCTGACCCCCGACGACGACGCCGCGGTCGCCGCCTGGCTGGCCGACCCCGCCCGCGGCAAGGTCATGCACGACGCCAAGGGCCCCATGCACGCGTTGGCCGCCCGCGGCTGGCCGCTGCAGGGCCTGGCCGCCGACACCGAGCTCACGGCGTTCCTCGCGCTGCCCGGCCAGCGTTCCTACAACCTCGCCGACCTCGTGCTGCGCTTCCTCAGCCGCGAGCTGCGCGCCGAGGACTCCGGCGGCGCCGTCCAGCTGTCCCTCGACGGCGGCGACGAAGAGCAGCTGGGCGCCGACGAGACCGTCCGCGCCCGCGCCGTCCTCGACCTCGCCGAGGCGCTCGAGGCCGAGCTCGACAAGAAGGGCGGCCACACCCTGCTCGAGCAGGTCGAGCTGCCGCTGGTCGGTGTGCTGGCCGGCATGGAGCGGGCCGGCATCGCCGTCGACCTCGACCATCTGCACGCGCTCGAGTCCGAGTTCGCCGGCAACGTCACGAAGGCCGCCGACGACGCCTACGACGCCATCGGCCGCCGCGACGTCAACCTCGGCTCGCCGAAGCAGCTGCAGGCCATCCTCTTCGACGACCTCGGCATGCCGAAGACGAAGCGCACCAAGACGGGCTACACCACCGACGCCGACTCCCTGGCCGAGCTGTACGCGAAGACCGAGCACCCGTTCCTCGCGGCGCTGCTGCGGCACCGCGACGCGTCCAAGCTGCGGGTCACCGTCGAGGGGCTGCTCGCCTCGGTCTCCGACGACGGCCGCATCCACACCACGTTCGTGCAGACCATCGCGGCCACCGGGCGGCTGTCGTCCACCGACCCCAACCTGCAGAACATCCCCATCCGCACCGACGAGGGGCGGCGCATCCGCGAGGCGTTCGTCGTCGGTCCCGAGTGCGAGGCGCTGCTCAGCGCCGACTACAGCCAGATCGAGATGCGCATCATGGCGCACCTCTCCGACGACCAAGCGCTCATCGAGGCGTTCGCGTCGGGCATGGACTTCCACTCCGTCACCGCGTCGCGGGTGTTCGACGTGCCGGCCGAGGAGGTCAGCCCGGCGCAGCGGGCCAAGATCAAGGCGATGAACTACGGCCTGGCCTACGGGTTGTCGTCGTACGGGCTGTCGCGGCAGCTGAACATCCCGAACGCCGAGGCGCAGGGCCTCATGGACGAGTACTTCGAGACCTTCGGCGGGGTGCGCGACTACCTCAGCGAGGTGGTCGAGCGGGCCCGCATGGTCGGCTGGACCGAGACCATGCTCGGCCGCCGCCGCTACCTGCCCGACCTCACCAGCGAGAACCGGCAGCGCCGCGAGATGGCCGAGCGCATGGCGCTCAACGCTCCCATCCAGGGGTCGGCGGCAGACATCGTCAAGGTGGCCATGCTGAAGGTCGAGCAGGCGCTGGCCACCGAGAAGCTGGCGTCGCGCATGCTGCTGCAGGTGCACGACGAGCTCGTGCTCGAGGTGGCCGAGGGCGAGCGCACCCAGGTCGAGGAGCTGGTCCGGCGCGAGATGGGCGCGGCCTACCCGCTGCGGGTGCCGCTCGACGTCTCGGTCGGAATCGGGCGTACGTGGCACGAAGCGGGCCACTGAGTCCTCCGTGTAAACCACACGTTGGTCGGCTGTTTGCATTGTGGGGTAGACCGAACGGACGATCACATGCGAGGCTCGTGGGGACGTCGTGAGAACGGGAGTCCGCATTGCGACCTGTGTTCCGAGCCGCTGGGGCCGTCGTGGCGACCTCGGGGGTTCTCTGCCTAGGCGGAGCGGCAGGTCTCCCGGGACCGACCGCCCTGGTCTCCTCGTCCGACTATCCCGGCGACGACGGCTCCGAGGGGATATACCAGGGCCGCGGCGACGCCATCGTCTCCAGCGATCCGACTGACGGTCAGGCCTCGGTCACGGTGGTCGCCGACAACGCGGCGGCCGTCGCGGCCGGTTTCATCGTCGGCTCCACGCCGTCGCCCGGTGTCGTCACGCAGACGCTCGCCAGCGGCCTGGGCATCCCCGGCATCGTGCTCGAGGCGTACCAGAACGCCGCGGCGCAGATGACGCTCGAGAACCCCGGCTGCGGCATGCGCTGGGAGATCCTCGCCGGCATCGGCAAGATCGAGTCCGGGCACGCCAACGGCGGCCAGGTCGCGGCCAACGGCGACGTCGTGCCGCGCATCGTCGGCCCCGCCCTCAACGGCAACGGCTTCGCGTCCATCGGCGACAGCGACGGCGGCCGCTGGGACGGCGACACCGTCTGGGACCGCGCCGTCGGCCCCATGCAGTTCATCCCCGGCACCTGGAAGGCGTACGGCGCCGACGGCAACGGCGACAGCGTCGTCGACCCGCACAACGTCTTCGACGCCACCCTCGCCGCCGCGCAGTACCTGTGCGCCGCCGGTGGCAACCTCGCCGACGATGCGCAGCTGCGGGCGGCGCTGCTGCGCTACAACCCGTCCAGCGCGTACGTCGAGAACGTCATGTCGTGGATCCGGGCCTACGACAACGGCAACGGCTACGTCACCGACACCCCGGGCCCCGGCCCGGCCGGTCCGGCGCTGCCGCCGCCGTCGAACGACGCGCCGAACCCGTCCGGCTCGCCGAGCCCCACGCCCACCACGCCGCCCGACCCGCAGCCGACGACGCCGCCGAACACCCCGCCGCCCACGACGCCCCCGACGACGCCTCCCACCACTCCGCCGACCACGCCTCCCACCACTCCGCCGACGACGCCTCCTACGGAGATCCCGACGGAGACGCCGACGCAGACGCCCACGCGGCCTCCGACGCAGACGCCCACGCCCACGCCGACTCCGACGCCGACTCCGACCGAGACGCCCACGGAGACTCCGACCGAGACGCCGACGGATCCGCCCACGGATCCGCCGACCGAGACGCCCACTGAGACGCCGACCGAGCCTCCGGCCGAGGAGCCCGACGGCGAGTGCCCTGACGACGTCACGCTCGACCCCGCCACGGGCGAGCCGACCGACCCCGACTGCGAGACGCCGCCGACGGAGGACCCGTCGACGGAGCCGCCGGAGATGACCGGCTCGCCGTCGCCCACGGAGGAGTCGCCCGAGCCGACCGCGGCCGAGACACCGAACACCGCGACGCCCACGGCGCGCACGACCAGCCGGCGGCGCTGGCTCGGCCGGCTCGGCGCCCGCTGAGCCGTTCCGGTCGTCAGCCGGCCGGTGGCGTGGTGGCGGCGGCGCGTGCGGCGTCGCCGGTCGCCGGTGCGCCGCGGCGTTCGCGGGCGAGGCCCCACAGCACGATCAGCCCGGCCGCGACCAGCCCCGGCGCCAGTACGCCGGCCAGCGTCGTCGCCCACACCTCGACGGCGACGACGTAGCCGGCCAGCACCACCCACAGCACGCCGGTGGTCCAGCGGTCGCGCTGCGCCAGGTGCGCGTACACGAGCAGGTGCGCCAGCGCGTACAGCGCGCCGAGCCCGGCGAATCCGGGCACCCACGGCACGACGTCGTCGTAGGACGGACCCGCCATCAGGTCGACGGCTGGGCCGGCGAGCAGCCAGCACAGCAGCGTCAGCGCGGCGCCGCAGACCGCCACCGCCGCCACGCCGAGCGTGACCGCCGTCCGGCGCCGGGCCGGGTCGGAGAGGGCGGGGAAGGCCAGCATCGGCACGAACTGCGGCAGCCAGAAGGCGATCTTGGTGAAGATCGAGCCGGCCGCGTACAGGCCGCTGACCTCCGGCGACAGCACGTGCCGAGCCAGGATCACGTCGATGTTGGTGAGCACGACGAAGCCCAGCAGCATCGCGCCCGACGCCAGCGTCGCCCGGACGGCGAACCCGCCCCGCAGCGACGCCGGCCGCGCCACCAGCCACGCGACGACGCCCGCGGCGGCGAACCCGAGCGCGATGCCGATCAGCGCGCTCGTCGCCGTCGGTTCCAGCGCCATCCCGACCAGCCCGCCGCCGACCCGCAGCGTCGCCTGGACCGTCACCAGCGCGGCCAGCAGGCCGAACCGTTCGCGGCCCTGGATGATCCCCAGCGGCGGCGCGGTCGCGGTCAGCGCGGCGATGGCCACCGCCGCCGCCACCGCCGGCACCGGCGACGGCAGCTGCAGCGCCGACTCGGCGAGCGGGCTCAGCGCCGCCAGCCCGACCCCGATGGCGACCGCGAGGACCAGTCCGGACCGCACGGCCGGCGCCACCGGCCGCCCCGTCGCCGCCGCCCGCGCCGTCGTCGCCTGCACCGCCAGCGCCGCCACGTTGCCGACGATGATCAGCGCCAGCAGCGCGCTGAACGCGCCGAACTCGTGCGGCCCCAGCCGCCGCGCCCCGGCCACCGTGAGCGCGTACCCGAGCAGGTTGGCGGCGCTCGTGCCGAGGGCGAGCAGCCCCGCGGAGCCGCGCCCGGCACCGAGCAGGCGTCTCGCGAGCTGCAGCACGGGCCTATCGTGCCAGGCCGGTCGCCTCGGTGGGCCGGGCACTCGTGGGTTGGGTCTGCCGCGTTGTGCCTGCCCCCTGCTGCTCTCGATTGTCGGGGGCGCGGGCGGCCGCCTCAAGCGGACCTCGTTTGGCGCTTCGCGCGGCGGAGGACCGCTTGACCCGGCCGCCCGCGCCCCCGTGAAAGCAGCGTCAGGGGGCCGGCCGGAAATGGGCCCGGCTTCGCTATTCGCTCTTCTCGGGGTCCGCTGGCCGCTCACGGGCCGTGGGTCGTGTTCCGGCTACTGGCTCCGCTCGGCTCGTCCTTCGCTGGCCTCTCTCCGTGCCGCTTGGGCGTGGCTACCGACTCCGCGGTTGGTCCGGGTCCGCGGGCCGCTCACGGCTGCTTCGGGTGTGGCCACCGGCTCCGCTCCGGGTTGCCGTACGCTGGCCTCGCTCCGGTTCATGATCATCCAGGTTTTCCGGGCGTGATAGCACCACGAAACCTGGATGATCTTGACGCAACGTCGCCCGAGTGCCCGGTGACGTGGGTTGGAAGCGGCGGCGGCGCCGCTCGAGCGTCGCGTCGCGCCGTGGTAGGTAGACCCCTCCCGGCCCGGGTGGGGCCCACCCTACGGGCGGGCACCGACAACGTCGCGCCGCGAACCGCGCCGTCCGCCAGTCCACGGCCCGTCAACCCGCCGTCCGGCAGCGCACCGTCTGCCAGTGCCACCGCCAGCGCACCGTCCGGCAGTGCACCGTCTGCCATTGCACCGTCCGGTAGCGCAGCCTCCGCCGGTCTGCCGCCTGCCGGCCCGCCATCGCCAGCACACTGTCCGTCAGGCCGCCGCACGACGGTCGCCGCTCGCCGCATGGGCGCGCGGCGGGGACGCGGGGTGTCCCATCTGCCCGGTTGTTCTTGCATGACCAAGTTTCTTGCCCAAAGTACTGGCGCATCTTGTTACTGGCTGGTAAGAAGTCTCCTCATCGATGACGGTGGCCGTGGACGTCCGCCGGAGAGGAAGCGATGAGGGGCTATTTCCTGCCAGGAGTGTTCCTGGCCGTGGCGACCGGCGTGCTGGTCTTCGGGGGCGACTGGCTCGGGTTGGAGCTGGAGCACGTCGCCCTGCTCGGGGCGGCGCTCGGTGGCGCGACGGGCGTGGTGCCGGACCGCCAGCCGTGGGAGCGGGCGGCCGGGCTGCTGGCAGGCGCCGTGCTGGCGTGGCTGGGCTACGCGCTGCGGGCCGCCTGGCTGCCGGACACGTCCGCCGGGCGCGGGGTCGCCGCGATGCTGGTGGTGCTGGCGTGCCTGCTCATCGCGTTCCTGACGTCCGGCCGGCTGCCGCTGTGGTCGTTCCTGATCGGAGCGGCCGCGGTGGTCGGCTCGTACGAGGTCGCCTACACGGCCGCCCCGCCGGAGTTCGTCGAGACGTCGCCAACGGCGTTGACGACGGTGCTGCTGGCGGCCGCGTTCGGGTTCCTCGCCACCGTGTTCCTCGGCAACACCATCGAGGAGGAGCGGGCTCGCGAGCGCGGCCGGTACTCCTCCGACGACGAGCCGGACGCGGCGAGGCCGGAATCCGCGCCAGAACCGGCCGACGACACCGCGCGAGGCCCGTTCTGGGAAAGGGCGCTGCGATGAGCCGCCGGATCGCCGCGGCGGCCGCCGGCGCCGTCGCCCTCGCGCTCGTGGCCACGCCGACGGCGTCGGCCGACGTCGACGTGACGAACACGGAAACCGTTCAGGTGTACCTGAACGCCGACGGCGGCGTCGACCGCGCCCGCGTCTACGACCAGCTCGACCTCACCGGCACCGGCAGCGTCGACCTGCGCAACCCCGTCACCACCGACGGCCTGCGCAACCTCGACGGCTTCGGCGGCACCGACACCGAGGACGGCGAGGCGGTGCTGCGGACCGACGTCGACGGGGAGCAGCGGCGGCGCACCGTGTCCGACTTCGCCGGCGACCTGCCGCTGTCGGTGTCGGTGGAGTATCGGCTCGACGGCGAGGTCGTCGACGCCGGGGACGTGGTGGGGGAGTCGGGCGAGCTGGAGGTGCGCTACCGGGTCGTCAACGAGACCGGCGAGAAGCGCGAGATCGAGTACGACGACGGCACCGGCACCATGGTGACCACCGAGGAGGAGGTCTACGTCCCGATGGTGGGGACGATGACCACGACGCTCCCGTCGTCGTTCACCAGCGTCCGCTCCGGCGAGGCGAACATGGGCGGCGACGGCCGCGGCGGCACGCGGCTGACGTACGCGCTGACGCTGTTCCCGCCGATCGGCTCGGCCGAGCAGGAGTTCGGCTACACCGCCGTCATCGAGGACGGCATCGTCCCGGAGGCCACGCTGTCGGCGCTGCCGGTGTCGCCGCTGGACAGCCCGACCTACGCGACCGGCGTGTCCGGGTACGAGGGCGGCATCGAGTCCGGCGTCGCGCTCACCGAGGGCGCGCAGACCATCGACGAGAACCTGCTGCGGCTGCGTGACGGCGCCGCCGACCTGCTCGGCGGGCTGATCCAGCTGCGCAACGGCGCGCAGGAGCTGAGCACCGGGCTGTCCGACCAGGCCGCGCCGGGCGCGCGTGAACTGGCGGACGGGCTCGGCGACCAGCTGGCGCCGGGAGCGCGCGAGCTGCGGGCCGGCGCCCAGGAGTTCTACCAGGGCGTCAACGGCGAGCTCGCGCCCGGCGCGCAGCGGCTGGCCGAGGGCGCCGGCGTGCTGGCCGACGGGCTGTCGGAGCAGCTGGTGCCGGGCGCGGGTCAGCTGGCCGACGGCGGCGAGGAGCTGGCGGCGGGCCTGCAGGGACGGCTCGCGCCCGGTGCGGCGCAGCTGGAGGACGGCGCCGCCGCGGCCGCCGACGGCGCCGGCCAGCTGGCCGAGGGCCTGGAGACCGCCGGCGACCGCGCGCCCGAGCTGATCGGCGGGCTGGAGCAGGTCGGGTCCGGCCTGGACCGCGTCGACGCCGGGCTCACCCGCCTGTACGACGGCATCGGCGGGCTGCCCGAGCAGGCACGGCCGCTGGTCGACGGCATCGACCGGCTGCGGGCCGGCATCGGCGACGTCGACGAGGACGGCACCCTGCTCGGCGGGCTGGAGGAGATCAGGGTCGGGCTGCAGGAGCGCGCGGTGCCGGCGCTGCGGCAGTTGGCCGACGGCGTCTACAACGAGTCCACCTCGGAACCCGGCGCGTACCAGCGCATCGGCTGCGCGGTGCTGGTGCTCAACGACATCCTCACCGAGCGGACCAGCGGGTTCAACGCGGCCTGCTACGGCGAGAACGCGGCGGTGCTGGGCGCGCTGCGGCCGGTCGTCGGCTACGACGTCGACGAGCTGACGCAGACCGTGCTGACGACCCTGCGCGACCAGCTGGCCGACGGCCAGACGGGGCTGGCCAACCCGGACGACCCGCTGGACCAGGAGACGCTGTACGGCGGCCTCAACACCCTGGAAGAGGCGCTGACCAGCGGCGACGGTGTGCTGCGCGGCCTGGTGCGGCTGCAGTGCGGGCTGTCCAACCGGTCCGCGGACGTCTGCCCCCGCGACGAGCCCGGGCTGCTGCAGGGCCTGAACCTGCTCGACGAGGGCGTGGGCCAGCTGGTCAGCGGCGTGGTCGGGTCGGTGCAGGGCGGCGTCGGCGAGCCGGACGACACCCCGGCCGACGAGACGCTGCGCGGCGGCGTGAACGGCCTGAGCGACGGCGTCGACCAGATCATCGCCGGCGGCAACGCGCTCATCTCCGGGCTCATGCAGCTCACCGACGGCGCGCACGACCTGCACGACGGCAACCTGCGGATCTTCGACGGCGCCGGCGAGCTGGCGGCGGGCGCCGAGGCGGCGGCCGACGGCGCGGGCCGGCTGGCCGACGGCGCGGGTCAGCTGGAGGACGGCGCGACAGCGGCGGCGGACGGCGCCGGTCAGGTCGCGGACGGCGCGGGCGAGCTGGCCGACGGCGCGGACGCGGCGGCCGACGGCGCCGGGCAGATCGCCGACGGCGCCGGTCGGCTGGCCGACGGGGCCGACGAGGCCGCCGTCGGGGCCGGGGTCCTGGCCGGTGGCCTGGAGACCGCCGCCGACGGGTCGGTGCAGATCTACGACGGCCTGCTGCAGGCCGCCCAGGGCGCGCCGCAACTCGTCGACGGCGCCCAGCGGCTGTCCACCGAGGGCGCGTCGCAGCTGGCCGACGCCGGGCAGGAGACCGCCGCCGACTTCGGCACCCGGTACGCCCTGCTCGAGGCCGGCGCCGACCGCGCGACGAACGAGGCGCTGGTCAACGGCGCGCCGGCCGGCGCGACACTGAAGACGGCGTTCACGTACGAGATCCCGGAGGTGAGCGGCGAGGGCGGCCGCAACGTCACCCGCGGCGTGCTGGCCCTGGGCGTGTTCGCGGCCGCTGCCGCCGCGGCGACGCTGCTGCGCCGGCGCCGCGCCTGAGGCCACGTGCCGGCACGCCCGGACGCTGGCGTGCTGCCGAGACGGGAGCGGGAGCGGCCCCGCCAGGAGCCGCTCCCGCCGCACCGCCGCCGGCTCAGCCGCCGAGGTAGAGCGCGTTGAACACCAGCTTGTAGGTGCCGTGGGTCTGCGCCCGGTGCTGGGGCCGGAAGCCGACCATCACGACCTGCCCCTCGCCGACCGCGGCCCGCACCACCGCCGACTGCCCGGCCACGATCTCGCCGCCCAGCGCGAACCCGCTCTGCAGCAGCTCGTCCTGCGCGGCGTAGGTCGCGATCGTGTCCACGCCCGCGTCGTCGGAGCTGAACGCGTGGCTGTCGATGAAGAACGCCGAGGTGGCCTCCGGCATCCCCCACGCCACCGGGTCGGTGGTGTCGACGTCCAGGCCGACGACCGAACCGGGGATGTTCAGCTGCTCCGACGGCACGTCGGCGGTGACGTCGGTGACCGGCAGGCCGAACGCCTGGATCGGCAGCTGCGACGCCGAGTCGAACGTGAGCAGCGTGCCGCCGGCCTCGACGAACTGGCGGAGGTTCTCGATGCCGGCCGCCGTCATGCCGCCGGTGTACTCCTCCGGGAGCGAGCCGGCCCGCTGGCCGTTCTGCATGCTGCTCAACGTGGCGTCGGGCAGGACGATGACGTCGTAGTCCTCGGCCAGGCCACCCGCGCGGACGGCGTCGTCGTGCAGCCGCGTGTAGCCGAGCTCGAAGTCGTCGAACAGGTACCGCGTCCAGCCCTCGTCCATGTTGCCGCCCCAGGCGTGGTAAAGGCCCACCCGCGGCTGCGTGACGGCCTCGGCGCCGGCCGGGGCGGCCGCGACCGCTGCCGTCGTCACCCCCAACTCCCGCACCTCGGCGCGCAGCCGGGCGAGGGTGCCGTGTCCGGGCTCGACGAGGAAGGTGCCGGCCGGCCAGGTCCCCAGTGAGGTCTCCGTGGCCGCAGGCGCCCGCAGGACGACGTCACCGGCTTCCAGCAGGCGGTTCACCAGCGTGAAGACGTCGTTGTCGCGCGGGTCGAGCGCCCACGCGTACCCCGGGTTCGCCGGCACCTGGACGCGCGGCGGCTCGGCGACGTCCACGGGCTCGGTGCGCAGCCGCGCGTCGAGCGGCCCGTCGATCTTGTCGACCTGGACGCCCATCTGGAACGACAGCGTGTAGCCGGTGATGTCGTACGGCGGGTCCAGTGGACCGTCCGGCCCGCCGACCCGGCGCTCCGGGTAGACCTGCGGCGTCAGCATGTCCGTCAGGTGCGCCCGGAACGCCTGGGCGCCGCGGACGATCCAGCTGCCGCGCGGATACGAGCGGTCCCCGACGGTGAACGGGCGCATGGCCGCTTCGACCTCGATGCCGCCCGCACGCAGGACGTTCACCAGCTTGGCCGCGGTGGCCGCGTCGAGCTGGTCGGCCGGGATGACGTACGTCTCGTTCTCGCCGGCCTCGATGGCGTCGCGGCCCATGGCGTAGATGTTGTAGAGGAACTCGTCGGGCTTCTCGGCCACCACGTCGAGCATGCCCAGCGTGGCCGTCTGGATGTAGTCGCAGCTGTCGGAGAGGTGCCACTCGCCGCCCTCGTAGGGGCTCGGATAGAAGATCGACGGGATCCGCGTCGACTCGCCGTTGGCGAAGGTCTCGGGGAAGTCCGCCGGGTCGTAGACGCGCGGGTTCGGCGAGGCGTGCGCCGTCTCCGTCAGGATGCCGACCATGTTGTGGTAGTACGGCGCCGAGCGCAGGCCGCCGTTCCACCACATGTCGAACGTGACGTTCGAGACCGCGCCGGGCTTGTTCTCGTCGTCGAGCCGGCGCGACATGGCGCTGCCGATGAGGTTCACGCCGCGGGTGACCCGCGGGTCGATGTTCGGGTTGACCGGGTCCTCGAACGGCGGGATGAAGATGCGCGCCGGGTTGGGCGCCGTCTGGTGTGCATTGTGCATGACCTGCGGGTACCACTCGTGGAACAGTTGCTGGCCGATGTTGCGCGACTCGGCCAGGTTGAACATGTACCAGTCGCGGTTGTTGTCATGGCCGGCGTAATGCTGGTACAGCTCGGGCAGCCGCATCTCCCATGCCTCGCCGCGGTTGGCCGTGTACCAGTCGGCGAGGTAGGTCTGGCCGTCCGGGTTGATGCTCGGGACGACGATGGTGACGACGTTGTCGCGGATGCGCTGGACGTCGGCGGCGTCGCTGTTGACGAGGTCGTAGGCGAACCGCGGCGCGAGCTGGTGCGGCGCGACCTCGGTGGTGTGGATGCCGAAGTCGACCCAGGCGATGGCCTTCCCCGACGTCGAGAGCTCGCGGGCCTCCTCCTCGTCGACGTCCTCGGCGCGGGCCAGGCGTTCGGCGATCTCGCGGTACTCCTCGACGTTCTCGAGGTTCTCCTCCGACGAGATGATCGCCATGACCTGCTCGCGGCCCTCCGTCGTGGTGCCGACGTCGATCAGCCGCATGCGGTCGGACGCGGCGTCGAGGGTGCGGAAATAGTCGGTGACGCTTTCGTAGGTGGCGAGCCGGTAGTCGGCGCAGGGCGCCCAGCCGATCACCGACTCCGGTGTGGGCAGCGGTGGCTGGGCGGTCGCGCCGGACGGCCAGAGCAGGCCTCCGGTCAGGATCACGACGAGAGGTATGACGAGCTTTCTTCGCATGGGTGACCTCCGGGACGCATGGGGCGGACACGCCTGATACTGGGAGTAATTCAGTACCGCAAGGAGGGAGTCAACGGCTTTGAGCGCCGTTTGAGGTTCCGGTGTGGGTCGATTCGTCCCCGGCGGCGCGCCCGCGCGGCTATGCTCGCGGCAAGGTCGATCATGCGGGGAGGAGCTGGTGTGACCGCCCCGCAGACCCTTCCCGGCGCCGACGCGCCGCCGGACAGCGGCGCGAGGCACCGCCGCGCCCACCGCGGCGACTGGATCCTGCTGACGTGGTGCGCCCTGCTCACCGCGGCCATGCTGGGGCCGCTGGCCGCGCCCGGTCACGTGCTGTCGTACGACATGGTGGCCGTGCCCGACCAAGCGCTGCTGCCGTCGTCCGTCGGGCTGAGCAGCGCGATGCCGCGGGCGGTGCCGCTGGACGCCGCCGTCGCGATCCTCGACTCCGTCCTCACCGGGCAGGTGCTGCAGAAGCTGGCGCTGGCCGGCATCGTGCTCGGCGCGGCGCTGGGGGCCGGGCTGGCGCTGCCGACGGTCCGGACGGGGACACGGCTGGTCGCGGCGTCGGCCTACGCGTGGAACGCCTACGTGTTCGAGCGGCTGGTCATCGGGCACTGGCCGACGCTGATCGCGTACGCCGCGCTGCCGTGGCTGCTGATCCTGGGCCGCCGGGTGCGCCGCGGCCGCACGTCCGCCCTCGCACCGGCCGTCCTCCTCGTCGGGGTGTCCGCGCTGACGCCGACCGGCGGGCTGCTCGCGGGGGCGCTGTTCGGCCTGCTCGTGCTCGTTCCGGGCGGCCGGCACCCGCGGCGGGTCCGGGTCGTGAGCACCGTCGCCGTGCTCGCGCTGCAGGCGCCGTGGATCGTCCCGTCCGTCCTGCGCCCCGACCCCGCGGTGTCCGACCCGGCCGGCGTCGCGGCGTTCGCGGCCGCGTCCGACTCGCCGCTGGGGCTGCTCGGCAGCCTGCTGACGCTCGGCGGCATCTGGAACGAGGGCGCGGTGCCCGACAGCCGGGCGCTGCCGTCGGCGCTGGCGCTGACGGTGGTGCTGCTGGCGCTCGCGGTGTTCGGCGCGACGGAGCTGCGCCGCCACCTGGGCCGCGCGGAGCTGGCGACGCTGGGCGCGCTGGCCGCCGCCGGGTTCGCCGTCGCGGTCAGCAGCGCGCTGCCCGGCGGCGACGCCGTCCTGGAGTGGCTGGTGGCAGAGGTGCCCGGCGGCGGGCTGATCCGCGACGGCCAGAAGTTCCTCGCCTGGTACGCGCTGCTGGTCGCGCTCGCCGCGGCCGCCGGCGCCGCCCGGGTGGCCGGCATCGTCGCGAGGCGCGCGAGTGTGTCGGTGCCCGCCCGTAAGGTGGGTGGCCCACCCGGCCGGGCGGGGTCTGGCGTCGCCGTCGCGCCGAACGCGGCAGCGGACGCCGCCCAGATCGCTGCGGGCGCCGGCCGGCCGACTCCCGCCGTCGCCGTCGCGCCGAACGCGGCAGCAGACGCCGCCCGCGTTGCCGCGGGTGCTGGCCGGCCCGCCCCCGCCGCCGCGAGGCGCGCGAGTGTGTCGGTGCCCGCCCGTAAGGTGGGTGGCCCACCCGGCCGGGCGGGGTCTGGCGTCGCCGTCGCCGTCGCGCTCACCGCGGCGCTGTTGCCCGTCGCCGCGCTGCCCGACCTCGTCTGGGGCGCGGCCGGCCGGCTCGAGCCGTCGCACTACCCGGCCGCCTGGGCCGATGTCCGGGCGGCCGTCGACGCCGGCCACGGCGACGTCGTGGTGCTGCCGTACCAGCCGTTCCGCCGGTTCCCGTGGGCCGGTGACCGCACGGTGCTCGACCCCGCGCCGCGCTACCTCGACGCCGAGGTCGTGGTGCCCGACGCGCTGCCCGTCGGCGACACCGTGGTGCCGGGGGAGGACCGCCGGGCCGCCGCGGTGGCGGACGCCCTCGAGAACGACGACGCGGCGACCAGGCTGGCCGCCCTCGGCGTCGGCTGGGTGGTCGTCGAGCGGGACACCCCGGGGACGGTTCCGGACGGACTCCTCGAATCGCTCGAATCGGTCGATATCAACGGGACGTTCGACCTCTATCGCGTTCCCGGCGACATCGGCACATGGACCCGCATTCCGCCCGCTCCGCCAGTCATCGTCGCCGATATCGTCTTTTCGGTCATTCTCGCCGTCGCATCGGCTGATGTTGCCCGAAACGCCTTCTCCCGCCGACGGCGGTCGTTACGCTCCCAAGAGTCGTGATTTCCGCACCGCTCGAGGAGTACCAGAGTTCATGGGCAATTTCGGAGGCGTTGTCGCCGCCATTGTGGGAGTGGTGCTCGCCGGGCTGACCGTCGTCACCGCCGTGAACGTGAGCCAACCGAGCGACGCGGACGACGTCAGTCACGAAGAACTGATCAACTACGACGACAACTGACGTCACCCCCATAACACCGTGCATTCTCCAGAGACGCTGGTCGAGTCGCGCCCATTGCGCGTCGTGCTGCTCAACTGGCGCGACACCACCCACCCGGAGGGTGGCGGCTCTGAACGCTACGTGGAGAACGTCGCCGCGGGCCTGGCCGCCGCCGGGCACGACGTGACGTTCTTCTGTGCGGCCCATCCGGGCGCGCCGAAGGTGGAGCGGCGCGACGGCTACCGGATCGTCCGGCGCGGCGGGAAGTTCACCGTTTACGCGCACGCGGTCCGGATGCTGGCCAGCGGGGCACTCGGACGGCCCGACGTGATCGTCGATGTGCAGAACGGCATCCCGTTCTGGAGCCGCCTGGCCGTCCGGTGCCCCGTGGTCGTCCTCGTCCACCACGTCCACCGCGAGCAGTGGGGGGTCGTCTACGGCCGCGCCACCGCCCGCCTGGGCTGGTGGCTGGAGTCCCGGCTCGCGCCCCGCGTCTACCGCGACTCCCGTTACGTCACCGTCTCGGAGATCACCCGGACGGAACTCGCCGCGCTCGGGGTCGGTCCCGGGCGAGTGGACGTCGTCCACAACGGCACCGCGCCGGCACCGGCCACCACGACGCAGCGCTCTGACCAGCCGCGTATCTGCGTCCTCGGCCGCCTGGTGCCGCACAAGCGGGTCGAACACGCCCTCCAGGTCGCGGCCCGGCTCCGCGCGAGCCGGCCGGGCCTGCGGGTCAGCGTCATCGGCGACGGCTGGTGGTCGGACCGCCTGACGGCCGAGGCGAAGCGGCTGGGCGTCGACGACATCACCGACTTCCTCGGCTTCGTCGACGAGCGGGCCAAGCACGCCGAGCTGGCCCGCAGCTGGCTCATGCTGGCGCCGTCGGTGAAGGAGGGCTGGGGGCTGACCGTCGTCGAGGCGGCTCAGCACCAGGTGCCCACCATCGGCTACCGCAACGCGGGCGGCCTGGCCGAGTCGATCGTCGACGGCGCCACCGGCCTGCTCGCCGACGACCTCGACGGCCTCACCGCGGCCACCGACGAGCTGCTCGGCGACGGCGTCCGCCGCACCGCGCTGGGCCGTGCGGCCGCCGCCCGCGCCGCCACGTTCACGTGGGACCAGACGGTCCGCTCGTGGGACGCGCTGCTGCGCCGCACCGTCGCCGAGGAGGCCGCCGAGCGGTCCGCTCGCCGGGTCGCCGCGGTCACGTCCGGCGTCGCGCTGGACCCGCACCGGGTGCCGGTCATGGCCGAGGCGGGTCCGTTCTTCCGCCAGTCGTGACGATTCGGCCCGAGCGCCACTGTATGTGTCGTAATGTGCGGACGTGCTCCTCACCGAATCCCGCGACAGGGCGACCCTGAGCCGTTCGGTCCGGCTATTTCGGGCATTTCTCTCCGAGCAGCGTGACCCCGACCATTTCTATGGTGTGCTGGCCGCTGACTCCGTTACGCAATTGTCCGTTTATGCCGATTTGCGGGGAGCGCTGGTGCTCGATGTCGGCGGCGGCCCGGGCTATTTCCGGGCCGCGTTCGGCCGGGTCGGCGCCCGGTACGTCTCCGTCGACAGCGACCTCGGCGAGTTGTCCGCCCGCGGCCGTCCCGAGCCGGGCACCGTCATGGGCAGCGGCATGGCGTTGCCGATCCGCGACGCCGCCGCCGACGTCTGCTACTCGTCGAACGTCCTCGAGCACGTCCCCGACCCGTGGACGATGGCCGAGGAGATGCTGCGCGTGACCCGGCCGGGCGGCATCGTCTACCTCTCGTTCACCGTCTGGCTGTCGCCGTGGGGCGGACACGAGACCGCGCCGTGGCACTACCTCGGCGGCGAGTCGGCCGCCCGCCGGTACCGGCGCCGGCACGGGCACGAGCCGAAGAACCGCTTCGGCGCCAGCCTGTTCCCGGTCTCCGTCGCCGACGCGCTGCTGTGGGCCCGGCACACGCCGCACGGCGAGCTGCTCGACGCGTTCCCGCGCTACCACCCGTGGTGGGCGCGCGGCGTCGTCCGGGTGCCCGGCCTGCGCGAGCTGGCGACGTGGAACCTCGCGGTGGTGCTGCGCCGCCGATGACCGCACACAGAAGCGCGCCGCGCCGCCGCCTGCCGGCGTGGCGGGTCCAGCTCGTCGTCTGCTGCCTCGGGCTGGTCGCCCTGGCGTTCCGGCAGGCGCCCGGGCAGATCGTCCCGGACACCAAGCTCGACCTCACCGCCGACCCGGGCGGGTTCCTGCAGCGCGCGCTGCACCTGTGGGAGCCGGCCGCCGCGTTCGGGCAGCTGCAGAACCAGGCCTACGGCTACCTGTGGCCGATGGGCCCGCTGCACCTGGCCGGCGACGTCGCCGGGCTGCCCGCGTGGGCCGTGCAGCGGCTCTGGTGGTCGCTGATCCTGGTCGCGGCGTTCCTCGGCGTCGTGAAGCTGGCCGGCGAGCTGGGCGTCGGCCGGTCCTGGACCCGGCTGCTCGGCGGGCTGGTGTACGCGCTGGCGCCGCGGATCCTGGTGTCGCTCGGCGCGGTGTCGGTCGAGGCGTGGCCGACGGCGCTGGCGCCGTGGGCGCTGCTCCCGCTGGTGCGGGCCTGGCGCGGCGGGCCGGTCGTGCGCAACGCGGCGCTGTCCGCCATCGCCGTCCTCTGCATGGGTGGCGTCAACGCGGCCGCGACCGCCGCCGCCGTCGTGCCCGCCGGGCTGTGGCTGCTGCTGGCGCCGCACTGGCCCGGCCGGTGGCGGTTCGCGGCGTGGTGGGTGGGCTGCTGCGCGGCCGTGACGGTGTGGTGGTGGGTGCCGCTGCTGCTGCTCGGGTCGCACAGCCCGCCGTTCCTCGACTGGATCGAGACCGCCGGCAACACCACCCAGCACACCTCGCTGATCGAGGTGCTGCGCGGCAACGACCATTGGCTGTCCTACCTCTCCGTCGCCGGCGGGCCGCAGTGGCCGGCCGGCTGGCTGCTGGCCAGCGAGCCGGTGCTGATCCTGCACACGGTGCTGATCGCGGCGATCGGGCTGGGCGGGCTGGCGCGGCGGGACATGCCCGGGCGGCGGGTGTTGCTGACCGGCGCGGTGGCCGGGCTGGCGCTGGTGTCGGCGGGCTACCTGGGCGCGGCGGCCGGCCCGCTGGCGGGGACGGTGCGCGAGCTGCTCGACGGCCCGCTCGCGCCGTTCCGCAACGTGCACAAGTTCGACGTCGTGCTGCGGCTGCCGCTCGCGCTCGGGCTGGCGCACGCGCTGGCGATGCTGCGGGTGCCGGCCATCTCGGTGCGCCGGTTCCGCGTGCTCGTCGTCGGGCTCGCGGTGGTGGTGATCGCCGGGGTGGCGACGCCCGCGCTGGCCGGACGGCTGCCGCAGGCGGGCTCGTACGACGCGATCCCGGACTACTGGCACGAGGCGTCGGACTGGCTGGACGAGAACGCCGGCACCGGGCGGGCGCTGCTCGTGCCGGGCACGTCGTTCGCCGAGTACACGTGGGGAGCGCCGCGCGACGAGCCGCTGCAGGCGCTGGGCGACACCCCGTGGGCGGTGCGCGACTCCGTCCCGCTGTCGTCGGCGGGCAACATCAGGCTGCTGGACGCGGTCGAGGCGCGGCTCGCGGCCGGCGAGGGCGGCGCCGGTGTCGTCGACGCGTTGCGCCGCGCGGGCGTCAGCCACCTCGTCGTCCGCAACGACCTCGACCGGTCGCGCACCGACGCGCCGCGCGCCGCGCTCGTCCACCAGGCCATCGCGGACCTCCCCGGCGCCGAGCGGGTCGCGACGTTCGGCCCGAGGACCGGTGCCTCCGACGATCCCGGCGCCTCCTCGGACTCCCGGCTGGACGTGCGGTACCCGGCGGTGGAGGTCTACGCGATCGCCGACCCAGAGAGCGAGGAGCACCGCGTCGCTGCCTACCCGCTGGACGGCACGCTGCGGATGTCCGGCGGGCCGGAGTCGCTGCTGACGGCGGGCGACGCCGGGCTGCTGGACGGCCGGGCGGCGTTCGTGGCCGGCGACGGCGCCGGCATCGCCGACCCGCACCCGGTGCCCGTCGTCACCGACGGCCTGCGCCGGCGGGCCGTCTGGTTCGGCGCCAGCCGCGACAACGTCACCGAGGTGCTGCGGGCGGGGGAGGACGGCGGACTGGGCCGGGTGGTGCGCGACTTCCTGCCCGTCGAGGATCCCGCGCGCGAGACCGTCGCCGTCGTCTCCGGCGTCGCGGACGTCACGGCGTCGTCGTCCGGCGCCGATCCGCGGGCCACCATGGCGCGCGGCGCCGAGAACTCGCCGTGGGCCGCCGTCGACGGCGACCTCGGCACCAGCTGGGTGTCGGGGGAGTACGGCAGCGCTGCCGGGCAGTGGCTGGAGCTCACCTTCGACGAGCCGCGCCGCGTCCCGTCCGTCGAGCTGACGCCGCTCACCGGCGGCCCGGTCAGCGCGCCGATGCGGCGCGTCGCCGTCCAGACCGACACCGGGATCCTGGAGAGCGACCTGAGCCCCGCCGACGGCGCGCAGGTGCTGGCCGTCCCGTCCGGCGAGACCACCACGCTGCGGGTGAGCGTCGTCGCCGTCGGCGAGGGCACCGTCAGCGGCGTCGGGATCCGCGAGCTGGCCGTCCCGGACCTGAAGGTGCTCCGGACGCTGGCGGCGCCGGCCGTCACGGCGGCCGACCTCGGCGGCCCGGCGTCCGGCGAGCCGGCGCCGGCCACGCTCGTCTTCGCCGTCGCCGACGGCCGCCGCGGCGAGTGCGTCGCCACCACGTCCGGCGACGCCCGCGTCGCCCGGTGCGCCGGACAGCTGGCCCGGCCCGGCGAGGAGAACCGCGACCTGCGCCGCAGTACCGAGCTGGCCGCCGCCGCGGAGTACGAGGCGGAGCTGACGGCGCGGCCGCGGCCCGGCCGGTCGCTGGAGGAGCTGCTCGCGCCCGACACCGACGGCATCGTCGCGACCGCCAGTTCGCGGGCCGTCACCGACCCGCTCGGCCGTCCCCAGGCCGCCGTCGACCGCGACCCCGGCACCGGCTGGGTCGCGGCGCCCGACGACGAGGAGCCGTCGCTGACGCTCACCTGGGGGCCGCGGCGCACCGTCGAGGGGCTGCGGCTGGAGGTCGAGCCGTGGCTCGCGGCGTCGCGGCCCAGCCTGGTCGAGGTGCGGGCCGGCGAGACGCGGTTCCAGACGGGCGTCGACGGCGACGGCGTCGTCACGTTCCCCGAGCCGGTGCGCACCGACGAGCTGACCGTCACGATCGTCGAGGTCGCCGAGGTCGAGGACCGCGACCCGGCGTTCGGTCTGCGCTCCGTGCTGCCGCCCGGCGTGTCCGAGGTCGAGGTGCTCGGCGCCGACGACCTGCGGCTGCCGGTCGACGAGTCGCGCCCGGTCGTCATCGCGTGCGGCGACGGGCCGGCCCTGGACGTCGGCGGGTCGACGGTGACCACGCGGGTCGAGACCACCGTGGGTGACCTCCTGCGCGGGCGGCGGCTGGACGTGCTCCCGTGCGGCGACGGGTCCGGGCCGGTGGCCCTGGACGCCGGCGCCGTGGACGTCGTCGTCCGCGCGACGGGTGCGCTGCGGCCGGAGTCGGCGACGCTGCGGCCGGTCGACGCGCCCCCGGAGCCGCCGCCGTCGCTCGCCGTCACGGTCCAGACCTGGGACGCGGCGGAGCGCGAGGTCGTCGTGCCGGCCCGCGACGAGCCCGCCGTCCTCGCCGTCACCGAGAACCTCAATACCGGCTGGCAGGCCAGTCTCAACGGCGAGTCGCTGGAGCCGGTGCGGCTGGACGGCTGGGCGCAGGGGTTCGTGCTGCCGGTCGGCGCGGCCGGGGTGGTCGAGCTGACGTACGCGCCGGACCGGCCGTACCGGTGGGCGCTGCTGGCCGGGCTCGGCGCCGTGCTGGTGGTCGGTGTCCTGGCCTGGCGGGGCACCCGGGTGCCGGCGGCGCCGTCGTCCGTGCCGCCGCAGCGGGTGCCGAGCGAGGCCGCCGGGTCCGGTTCCGGGGGAGGACGGCGGAAGCGGCGGACGGTGCCGCTGTCGGCAGGCGCGCCGGTGCCGTTGCGAGCACCGGTGGCGGCGCGACCTCTGGCCCGGCACCGCCGGCAGCGGGCCGCGCCGATCATCCTGCTCGGCGCCGCCGTCCTGGTCCTGCTCGGCGGGGCCGCCGGGCTGGCCGCGGCCGCCGTCGGCACCGTCGTGCTGCTCGCCGGACCGGGCCGCCCCCGGCTGACCCGGCTCGCGCCCGCGCTGGCCGCCGGCGCCGTCCTGCTCGCCGGCATCGTCGTCGCGCTGCGACCGTGGCCCGGCCCGTCGCCCGGCGCCCACTCGGGGCTCGCGCAGGGGCTGGTGCTGATCGCGATCGCCCTCGCCGTCATCGGCTCGGTCGCCTGGCAGCGGCCCGGCACCGTTCCCGAGGACGACGAATTCGTCCGGATCGACGCCATGCTCGACCCCGAGGCTGGGTACGGGACGGTCGTACCCGAGCACAGGAGGGATTCGACATGGACGAGCGCATCGACGGAACGAAGGTCGCGGTCCTCGTCGCGAACGAGGGGGTCGAGCAGGTCGAGCTGACCGAGCCCTGGCAGGCGATCCAGGACGCCGGCGGCCGGCCGTCGCTGATCGCGCCGCAGCCGGGAGAGGCGCTGGCCTTCAACCACCTGGACAAGGGCGACTCCTTCCAGGTCGACCGCGCCATCGGCGAGGCCGACCCGGACGACTACGACGCGCTGCTGCTGCCGGGCGGCGTCGCCAACCCCGACCAGCTGCGCACGTCGCCCGAGGCGGTGGCGTTCGTCAGGGCGTTCTTCGCCGCCGGCAAGCCGGTCGCCGCGATCTGCCACGCCCCGTGGACGCTGGTCGAGGCCGACGTCGTCCGCGGCCGCACGCTGACGTCCTGGCCCAGCCTGCGGACCGACCTCCGCAACGCCGGCGCCACCTGGGTCGACGAGGAGGTCGTCACCGACAACGGCCTGGTCACCAGCCGCAAGCCCGACGACCTGCCCGCGTTCTGCGCGAAGATGCTCGAGGAGTTCGCGGAGGGCCGCCACCCCGCCCAGTCCACGTCCGTCTCGTGACGCCGCAGTACTGGGTCCAGCTGGCCACCGAGCAGTTCGGCCCGGCGTCCCTGGTCGACCAGGCGACGGCGGCCGAACGGGCCGGCTTCGACGCCGTCACCCTCAGCGACCACTTCCAGCCCTGGTGGGAGCCGGGGGAGTCGCCGCAGGCGTGGGTGGTGCTCGGCGCCATCGCGCAGGCGACCTCGCGGGTCCCGCTGGGCACCGGCGTGACCGCCCCGGTCTTCCGGTACAACCCGGCCGTCGTGGCGCAGGCGTTCGCGACGCTCGAGGCGCTCGCGCCCGGGCGGGCTTTCCTCGGCATCGGGTCGGGGGAGAGCCTCAACGAGACGCCGTGCGGCATGAACTGGCCGCCGCCGGACGAGCAGCTGGACCGCATGGGGGAAGCACTCGAGATCATCACCGGGCTTCTGGACGGCGACCGCATGGACGTCGACGGCCAGTGGTTCCGGACCGTGGACGCCCTGCTGCACACGCTGCCGGACCGGCGGGTGCCCGTCTACGTCTCCGCGTTCGGGCCGCAGGCGGCCGGGCTGGCCGCCCGCTACGGCGACGGCCTCTGGACGCTGGCGAAGCCCGACCAGGCGCCGGCGATCATCGAGGCGTACCGCGCGGCCTGCGACGACCTCGGCCAGGCGCCCGGCGAGATCATCCTGCAGACCGGGTTCTCCTGGGCGCCGGACGATTCCACCGCGCTCGAGTCCGCGCGCGTGTGGAAGGGTGCCCAGCCGCCCGAACACTTCTCCGGCGACTGGCACGACCCCGCCGCCATGTACCGCCACGGCGAGGACACCATCTCGGACCAGGAGTTCGCGGCCGGTTTCATCCTCGCGTCCGACCCCGAGGTCCACGTCGAGCGGATCCGGGAGGTCGCGAAACTCGGCGCCACGGTCGTCTGCCTGCAGAACACCTCCGGTGCCGATCCGGTCGCCGCGCTCGACGTCTACGGAGAGCGGGTGCTGCCCGCGCTGCGAGCGGCGTGATGGCCGTCTGATCGGGGGTGATGTTTGCCGAGTGGCATGCACAGGCGCGGATCGGAGGGTAGTTTCACGCAAGAGCCCCCGTGCCGCCCCGGGGCCGCGCCCGGCGGTGGTCCAGCGCGGGCACAGGCGGAGACCCCGATCCGGAAGGCTTGTCCATGCGGCGCAGTATCGGCCTGGTCCTGGTGGGACTGGGTGTGTTGATGTTGGTGCTCGCGCCACTGTCCCGCTGGTACGCCTACCCGCGGCTGGCGGTCGTCTCCAACGACGTCGCCGAGCGGGTGTCGGCCGGCAACGCCGTCACCGTGCTCGACCTCGGCGCCGTCGTGCGTCAGGACGCCGAGATCGAGCGGGTCACCGACGTCCGCTCCGTCCGCCGGATCATCCCCGACCAGGGCGACAGCACCGGCGACACCGCCGTGTGGGACACCAGCGTCACCACGTTCGACGAGGCCGGCGCCGGCGCCACGCCCGAGGAGAACGTGCTCTCGTACTTCGAGGAGCGGGTCGCGTTCGACCGCCACACCGCCGACTCCGTCGACGGCCACGACCAGTACTACACGCCCACCGGCGAGTCCGCCGACCGCGTCGACGTCGACCACGAGGGCTACTACTTCAAGCTGCCGTTCGGCACCGAGCAGCGGTCGTACCCGTTCTGGGACTCCACCATCCAGGACACCCGGCCCATGGAGTTCCAGAACGAGACCACCCTCGAAGGCCTCACCGTCTACGTCTTCGAGCAGGTCGTCGAGCCGACGCCGGTGTCGGCGCTGGAGATTCCCGGCGCCCTCTTCGGCCAGGCCGGCTCGATCGTCGCCGACCGCATCTACAGCAACACCCGCACCATCTGGGTCGAGCCGCGCACCGGCGCCATCATCAAGGGCCAGGAGGAGCAGGACTCCTACCTCGACTTCGAGGGCACCCGCGGCCCGACGATCGTCCAGGGCACCCTCGCCTACACCGACGCCCAGGTCAGCGCCAACGTCGACGAGTACGCGCCCAGCGCCGACCGCCTCGGCCTCGTCCGCGACACCCTGCCCGTCGCCGCTGCCGCCGCCGGCCTCGTCTTCGTCGTGGCCGGCCTGCTGCTCGCCCGCCGCGGCTCCTACCACGGCAAGCGGCGCTCGCCCGGCGCCGAGGAGGACGGTCCCGCCGGTTCGGCCGGCGGCCCGACCGGGTTCGCCTCCGGGGCGGAAGTGGCCGGGGTCGTGGCGCGGCCGGCGGAGGAGCGGACGCCGCTGCAGCAGCGCCCGCGCGACCCGGAGCCGGCGCGGTCCCTCTTCGAGCGGCCGCGGTACGAGGCGCCCCAGCTCTCCCCGTACGGCGGTCCCCGCCGCGAGCCGGCCTCCTCGCCCCACCCCTACGACGACGGCCAGGCCCGCTTCGAGCAGCCGCCGTGGTCCCAGGACGCCGCGGAGCAGCAGTTCGCCGACCAGTCGTTCGCCGACCCGGCGGCCGAGCCCCTGCCGCCCGAGGAGCCGCCGGCCGCCTACGCCGAGGAGCCGCGTCTGCACTTCGAGACCGCTCCCGGCGCCGGGGTCGCGGCCGCCGCCGACCACTCGGCGCCCTTCCTCCACGACGAACCGCGGGCGTACCCGGACCACGCGAGCCACACGAACCACGCCGGCCACGACGCCTCGCGGTACGCCGACTCGGGGGATCCCGCCGTCTCGCGGTACGCCGCTCCGGCCGACCACAGCGGCCGACCGGCGTACGCGGATCCGGCAGACGCCGGCGCCCCGCAGTACGCCGACTCGGCGGATCCCGCCGTCTCGCGGTACGCCGCCCCGGCCGACCACACCGGCCGACCGGCGTACGCGGATCCGGCAGACGCTGGCGCCCCGCAGTACGCCGACTCGGCGGATCCCGCCGTCTCGCGGTACGCCGCCCCGGCCGACCACACCGGCCGACCGGCGTACGTGGATCCGGCAGACGCCGGCGCCCCGCAGTACGCCACCCCGGCGGACGATGCCGGCCAGTTCGTCCAGGCCGATCACCTGTCGGCCGAGCCGCTGTCGCCGCAGTCGTCCGATCAGGACGCGCGCCAGGCCGCGGAGCAGCGATCTCCGCTGCCGCGCCGGCGTCCGCAGTCCGGTGCCGTCCGGCCGCCGGTGGGCCGGGCGCAGGCGCAGGGACAGTCGGCACAGTCGTTGCTCGGCCAGTCGCCGACCAGCCCGCTCACCCCCGCCCAGCCCCACGACGATCACGCCGAATCCGCCGCCCGCAACATCAGCGCCGCCGGCCCTGCCACGTCAGCCGACCCCGCCCTGTATGCCGGTCACGCCGAGTCCGCCACCCACGCCACCGCGGCCGGCCCTGCCACGTCCGCCGAGCCCGCCACCTCCGCCGGCTACGCCACCTCCGCCGGCCACGCCGCATCGGCTGGCGCCGCCACTTCCGCCGGCCAGGGCGACGCCGGCACGTCGGGCGGGTCGGCCGAGCTGGAGCAGGCGCGCGCCGACCTCGCCCGCCTCGAACAGGCCCGCGCCGAGCTGGCCCGGTTCGCTCAGGAGCACCCCGACCTCGCCACCGAGCCGACCGCCCCCACCCCCGACCCGGCCGGCGCCGCAGCCCACACGGCGACCCAGGCCCACCCCGCGGCCGGCCCCACAGGCGACGCCACAGCAGGCGACGCGGCCGACCACGCAACCGCCCCCGCGACCCGGCCCGCGACCGACCACCCGGCCGCCGACCCGGACCTCGTCCAGCCGGCGGCCGCCACCCCCGAGCCGAAGCCCGCCGCCCCGGCGCAAGGCCGCCGCCGCGCCCGCGACGACGACGCACTGTTCGACGAGTTCGACGAGGACGGTCAGTCCGCGGGCAGCCTGCACCGCTACTGACCGCGCCGGGACCGCCCGAAACGCGGTCCTGCCTGCACCGATACCACCGCCGCCGATCCGGCCGGAGGGGAGTATTCTGGTGCGAACCGAGGAACGGGGGCATGCCGCCCGGTCACCCCATAGCTGAATCCGTCGCCGTGATCAACTCGCGACCTTCCGCCGATTGACCCTGGTCGTCGCGGACAGGTAACCTATGTGTGCGCTGTGGGCCTGCGCGAACCTCGGACGGAGCAGGCTCGCGCTCGTTATTGTCGGTTGGCGGCACAGGGGTTTTCAGGACCTGGTCGGTGATGGCACAGCGATCCAAGGGTCCTGGCGCGCAGGCTACAACCGAACCTTGTCCGGAGTCCCCTTCCACATGACGAGCAGCATCGAGGCCGAGACGCCTACCTCGACGGCCCCCAGGACGACCACGCAGGTCGCGGTCAACGACATCGGGTCTGAGGAAGCCTTCCTCGCCGCGATCGACGAGACCATCAAGTACTTCAATGACGGCGATATCGTGTCCGGTACCGTCGTCAAGGTCGACCGGGACGAAGTCCTGCTCGACATCGGCTACAAGACCGAGGGCGTCATTCCCTCGCGTGAGCTGTCCATCAAGCACGACGTCGATCCCTCCGAGGTGGTCGCTGTCGGCGACGACGTCGAGGCCCTCGTCCTGCAGAAGGAGGACAAGGAAGGCCGCCTGATCCTGTCCAAGAAGCGCGCGCAGTACGAGCGCGCCTGGGGCAAGATCGAGGAGATCAAGGAGGCCGACGGCGTCGTTTCGGGCACCGTCATCGAGGTCGTCAAGGGCGGCCTCATCCTCGACATCGGTCTCCGTGGCTTCCTGCCCGCGTCGCTGGTCGAGATGCGCCGGGTCCGCGACCTCCAGCCGTACGTCGGCAAGGAGATCGAGGCCAAGATCATCGAGCTGGACAAGAACCGCAACAACGTGGTCCTGTCCCGCCGTGCCTGGCTCGAGCAGACCCAGTCCGAGGTCCGGTCGACCTTCCTGCAGACGCTGCAGAAGGGCCAGATCCGCTCCGGCGTGGTCTCCTCGATCGTCAACTTCGGCGCGTTCGTCGATCTCGGCGGCGTCGACGGCCTGGTGCACGTCTCGGAGCTCTCCTGGAAGCACATCGATCACCCGTCCGAGGTGGTCGAGGTCGGCCAGGAGGTCACCGTCGAGGTGCTCGACGTCGACATGGACCGCGAGCGCGTGTCGCTCTCGCTGAAGGCCACCCTCGAGGACCCGTGGCAGCAGTTCGCCCGGATCCACCAGATCGGCCAGATCGTGCCCGGCAAGGTCACGAAGCTCGTCCCGTTCGGCGCGTTCGTGCGGGTCGAGGACGGCATCGAGGGCCTCGTGCACATCTCCGAGCTGGCCGAGCGCCACGTCGAGGTGCCCGAGCAGGTCGTGACGGTCGGTAAGGACGTCATGGTCAAGGTCATCGACATCGACCTCGAGCGTCGCCGCATCTCGCTGTCGCTGAAGCAGGCCAACGAGGGCGACACCGCCGCGCACGTCAGCGAGCACTTCGACCCGACGCTGTACGGCATGGCCGCCGACTACGACGCCGAGGGGAACTACAAGTACCCCGAGGGCTTCGACCCCGAGACCAACGACTGGCTCGAGGGCTACGAGAAGCAGCGCGAGGAGTGGGAGCGGCAGTACGCCGAGGCGCACGCTCGCTGGGAGGCGCACAAGTCCCAGATCGAGAGCGCGCAGGAGGCCGACGCCGAGGCGAAGGCCGACAACCCGTCCACGTACTCGTCGGGCGAGGCAGAGGAGGGCGCCGGCACGCTGGCGTCCGACGAAGCGCTGCAGGCGCTGCGCGAGAAGCTCACCGGCAACTGAGCCGAACGCACCGCACGAGCCCCGCACCCACCTCGGGTGCGGGGCTCGTCGCATGTGTGCCGTCGCGCCGCGGTGCCCGTGACGGCGCGGGAGGTTACGGTGTGCTCGTGACGAGCAGAGACCGCCGGCGGGCCCGGCCGGCCGCGGCCGCGACGCTGTTCCTGCCGCTGCTCCTGATCCTGGCCGGCTGCTCGAACGGCAACGAGCCCGAGGTGCCGATCGTGCCGACGTCGGGGGAGCCGACCGACGTCGACGCCACCGACGCGGCGAGCGACCCGTCCGCGTCGCCCGGTTCGACGACCGGCGTGCCCGAGCTGTGCGGCGACCTCGCCAGCGCCGGCGAGATCGCGCAGATCCTGCAGGTCCCGGTGCAGGGCGAGACGGTCCGCGTCTACAACGACGAGTACCTGCCCGACTCCGGCCGCACCGGCCGCCTGACCTGCAGTTACGGCGTCCCCGAGGTGCCGGAGGGCACGACGCCGCCGCCCACGCCGCCGCCGGTGCCGCTCGAGATCGCCGTGAGCGGCTACACCGAGGCCGACATCGCGGCGGGTCGCATCGAGTCCACGGTCGACAGCGCGCAGGCCGCGGGCACCGTCGTCACCGCACAGACGGTGGCCGGCCGCGACGGCTTCCTGCTGTCCGACGCCGAGGACGTGTCGTTCGTGATGGCCGACGACATCCGGACGTACGTCATGACGTTGCGGCACGGAATGGTTCCGGCGGCCGCGGAGCCGGTCGTGCTGGTGAACCTGGCCGCGCACCTGCTCGGCGCCTCGGCGACGGGGACACCGACTCCGGTGCCGACGGGGTCCGCGACGGCGCCGTCCACACCGGGCGAGACGCCGGCGCCGTCCACGCCGGGCGAGCCCCCGGCGTAGTCGACGCCAGGCGCGGCGTCGGTGCTGGGCGCTGGCTCCGGGGCCGGGCGCCGCTCAGCCGCCGTCGCGCTAGGAGTTCGTCGCCGCGGTCGCCGCGGCGGCAGCGGCGACGCTGGCCGCCGACGCGATGACGGCGGCGTTGGTCGTCATGACGGCCTGCGTCGCCGGGTCGCTGACCCACTCGCCCTTCTGGATCTCGCTCGCCCGCTTCGCGACGGTGCGCCAGGGCAGGTCGTCGAGCACGATGTACAGGACGTTGATCGCGTTCAGCAGCGAGATGATCGCCGCCGCGCGGGCGTCGGGCTGCTCGCCGTCGACGAGGACGCGTCTCAGCTGGCCGCGCAGCTCGGTCTCGTGGCGGGCGTCCTCGGCCGGCCACGTCGTGGTCCGGAACAGCCTCAGCACCTTGCGCGTCTCGCGGCGGACCAGGCCGCGCTCGGCCAGCCGCTCGACGACCCGCTCCGTGAGGCCTTGGCCGAGCACGAACAGCAGCGCGTGCACGCCGCGGCGCTTCTCGGCGACCTTCGCCAGCGCGTCGTCGAGCAGCGGATCGCCCATCGGCGGCCCGTCGACGACCGTCACGCCCTTGCGTCCGACCTCGATGCGATCCGCCAGCACCAGGTCGACGAGCAGCGCGCCGCCGAGCGAGTAGTGCAGGGTGCCCGCACCCGCCGGGCTGCCGCTCTCGTCGTCGAGCAGGAGCAGCATGACGTCCTCGACGATGAGCAGATCCATCTCCACACCCCGTTAGTACACTGTGCCAACCCGGTGATTCGCACCGTAGCACGGTGTACCAGAGGCGGGAGGTGGGACGCCTGAACGAGCGACGTGAACAGATCGTCCGCGCCGCACGCGAGGTCATCGCCGAGAAGGGGACGGCCGGTTTCAGTGTGCGGGCGGTGGCCGCGCGGGCCGGCATCGGCGCCAGCACGCTGCGCTACTACTTCCCGTCGCAGCGCGACCTCTACGAGGCCGTCTTCGGGGCCGCGTTCGACGCCACGCTGCTCGACCTGCGCATCCACGACGCCTCCGTCCCGCCCGGCGAACGGCTGGCCGAGTGCCTCGTGCAGTTGCTGCCCCCGGCGCCGCCGCCCGATCAGGCGGTCGAGCGCTGGCTGGACGTCATCACGGCGACGTTCGGGCCGGACGGCGCGCCGGAGGCGAGGCTGGCGTGGTCGGCGGTGTCGCGGCGGGCGCGGTCGCGGGTGACGGCCTGGCTGGCGGCGCTCGAGGCCGAGGGTGCGCTGGCGGGTGGCGTGGCGTCGGTGGACCGGCATGCGCGGCTGCTGCTCACCGTGGTGGACGGTCTCGCGCTGGGGCGGCTGGTGCCGATCGAGCGGCTGGACGAAGCGCAGGAACGCTCCGTGCTCGCCGACGCGGTCGCCGCCGTCCTCCGCTGACCGTCCGGCGTCTCGCCGCAGCTCCCGCATCGTCTGCGTGCCGTGCTCGTCGGACGGCCGCACGTTTCGGGCCGGCCGCGCTCTTCTGCAGGCCGCCGCCTCGTCGTTGCCGCGCCGTGCCGTCCGTCCCTTCTCCTCACCTCGTCCCCGGGCGGCGTGTCCGGCCCGTTAGGGTCGTGGGGTGCTGAGAGTCGGGCTGACGGGCGGGATCGGGGCCGGGAAGTCGGTGGTGGCGCGCCGCCTGGCCGAGCGGGGAGCGACGGTCGTCGACGCGGACGTCATCGCGCGCGAGGTGGTCGAGCCGGGCACGCCGGGGCTGGCCGCCGTCGTCGAGGAGTTCGGGCCCGGTGTCCTGACGCCCGACGGCGCGCTGGACCGGCCGGCGCTCGGGAAGATCGTCTTCGCCGACGAGGATCGCCGGGCCGCGCTGAACGCGATCGTCCACCCGCTGGTCGGCCGCCGCCGCTCGGAACTGGTCGCCGGGGCGGGGCCGGACGCCGTCGTCGTCGAGGACATCCCGCTGCTGGTCGAGAACGGCATGGTCACCGGGTTTCCGCTGGTCATCGTTGTGCACGCGATGGAGGAAGAGCGGCTGCGGCGGCTGGTCGACGACCGAGGCATGACCCCGGCCGACGCGCTGGCGCGGATCCGGTCGCAGGCCACCGACGAGCAGCGGCGCGCCGCGGCGGACGTCTGGATGGACAACTCCGGCGCGCTTGTGGATATCGAGGCCGCCGTCGACGCCCTGTGGACGCAGCGCCTGGCGCCGTTCGAGGAGCACCTGCGGACCGGCACCCGCGCGCCCCGTCCGGCGCACGCCGTCGTCGTCGAGCCGGACCCGACGTGGGCGGTGCAGGGGGAGCGGCTGTTGGGGCGCATCCGGCGGGTCGTGGGGGATCGGCTGATCCGGTCGGACCATCATGGCTCGACGTCGGTGCCCGGGCTGCCGGCGAAGGATGTGATCGACGTGCAGCTGGTGGTCGCGGATCTGGCGGCGGCGGAGGAGGTCGCCGGTGAGCTGGCCGAGGTCGGTCTCGTCCGGCTGCCGGACCGCTGGTGGGACGTCGACCGCGACGGCGTCGAGCGCGACAAGGTGCTTGCCGCCAACGCCGATCCCGGCCGCGCCGTCAACTGCCACATCCGCCCCGTGGCGTCGCCCGCGTGGCGCGACGGCCTGCTGCTGCGTGACTGGCTGCGGGCGCATCCAGTCGCGGTAGCCGAGTACGCGGCGCTCAAGCGCGACCTCGCCGCCCAGCCGCACGGCTCCATCGACGAGTACGCGGAACGCAAGACGCCGTGGATCAACGCCGCCCTCGCCCGTGCCGACGCCTGGGCGAAGGAGATCGGCTGGGACGTGTGACGCCGCCCCTAGCTCGCCGGTCCGTCGGTTCGCTGGGCTCTCGTTGGCTTGATCTGCCGCGTGGGCCTGCCCCTGCTGCTCTCGATTGTCGGGGGCGCGGGTGGCCGCCTCAAGCGGACCGTTTGGCGCTTCGCGCGACGCGTGACCGCTTGACCCGGCCGCCCGCGCCCCCGTTCAAGCAGCGTCAGGGGGCCGGCCGGAAATTGGGCCCGGCTTCCATGCCCGCTCTTGTCGGGGTCCGCTGGCCGCTCGCCCTTGCTGGGTGGGTTCCGGATACCGGCTCCGCTGCTCGCCCGGTCCGCTGGCCGCTTGCCGGTTCGCTTCAGGCACGGCCACCGGCCGCCGTGCGCAGCGTCCGCTCGCCCCTCTGGTTCGCTTGGTGCGGTCGCCGGTGCCGCCGCGGCTCGTCGTTCGCTGGCGGCTGTGAGGCCCGCTCGCACGTGCCTGCGCCGCGCCGAGCCCGAGCCGTGGTGGGTATGACCCTCCCCGTTCGGGTGGGTGGCCCACCCTACGGGCGGGCACCGACAACGTCGCGCGGCGAACGCGGGCGGCCTGGCGCGGCGAACGCGGGCGGCCCGGCCGCCCGCCCCGCCCTGCGCCCGCCCGCTCGCCGCGGCTACGCGCCCGGCGGGGCGACCCCGGGCTGCGGCCATACGCCCGAAGGGCCGTCCATCATCGAGCCCGCGCCGTCCGTCGCGCCGCCGAAGAGGCTGCGGGTGAGGGCCTCCGAGTCGCTCAGCATCTCGTCCAGCGCGACGGAGAGGTCGTCGTCGCCGGGTGGGTGGCCGGCGGAGGCGGCGGTGAGGACGGCGCGGCGCATGAGCTCCTTCGCGAACGACGCCGTCGTGCCGTCGGACCGTTCGGCGGCCGCGTCGAGCGCCGACGGCGTGAAGGGGAGGTCGCGGGCGTAGAGCCGGTTCAGACGGCGCCGGGCCGCGGCGTCGGGCAGCGGGATCTCGGCGGCGAGGTCGACCCGGCCGGGCCGCTGGGCGAGGGCGGGCTCCAGCAGGTCGGCGCGGTTGGTGGTGAGGACGAACGCGACGTCGGCGTCGGAGGCGAGGCCGTCGAGCGCGTCGAGAGCCTCGAACAGCAGCGGCTGCGGCCCGCCGGAGAGGGTGCGGTCCTCGGCGATGAGATCGCAGTCCTCCAGCACGACGATGGCCGGCTCGAGCGCGCGGGCGGTCTCGGCGGCCACCTGGACCAGCCGCAGCGACCGCCCGGACAGCACGATCACCGTCGTGCCGGGGCTGACGGCCATGAGGTAGCCGACGGTGTGCGTCTTGCCGGTGCCGGGCGGCCCGAACAGCAGAATCCCGCGCTTGAGGTGCTGGCCGGCGGCCCGCAGCGCGTCGCGGTGACGGGCGACGCCGGTGAGGTGCCGCTCGATGCGGGCGAGCACGCCGTCGGGCAGGACGACGTCGGCGGCGGTGAGCGTGGGGCGGCGCAGAAAGGTGACGTCGCCGTTGCTGGCGCCGAACTCGGCCGGCGCGAACGTGACGACCTGCCCGCGCAGCACGCTGAGCTCGGCCATGAGCAGGTGGAGTTCGTCGAGGAAGGCGGGGACGACGGCGTCGGACGCGGCCAGCACCTCCAGCTCGGGCTGCTCGCGGCCGAACTGCGGCTGGGCGTCGCGCTGCAGGACGGCGAGGGGGACGCCGTCGTAGGTGAACAGGTGCAGGCCGAACGCGACGACCTGACGGCTGGTGTCGGGCCCGGTGGGGACGCGCGCGTAGTCGACCGGGCCGACGGGGAAGACGCCGTGGATGCCGGCGTTCTCGATGATCTCGGCCAGCGAGGAGTGCCGCCGGGCCATGCCGCCGCCGACGCCGACGAGCCGGCGCCCGCCGTGGCGGCCGGCAAGGGCCTCGAGTGCGACGTCGGCGTCGGCGTACCGCAGCGACGAGAGCTGCTCGGTGACGACGGGCACGGAGCGCGGCGCGACGCCCAGGTGGTCCTGGAGGACCGGCAGCAGCGGCCGGACCTCGTCGGACTCGTCGCGCACCTGGTGCACGACCTCGGTGAGAAACGTGCGGAACGTGGTCACGAACCTGCGGGTTTCGTCGTCCATCGCTGTGAGCGTAGCCGTACCCCCGGACCTTGTCGGTGGCAGCGCATACCGTTGTTCTCATGCGCGCGGCTAGCGAAATCTCCCGGGTGGTGGCACCTTTCGAGGTCGTCAGTGAGTGGGAGCCGTCCGGTGACCAGCCGGCGGCCATCGACGAGCTCGAACGGCGGATCCGTGCGGGCGACAAGGACACCGTCCTGCTCGGCGCCACCGGCACGGGCAAGAGCGCCACCACGGCCTGGCTGGTCGAGCGGCTGCAGCGGCCCACGCTGGTCATGGTGCCGAACAAGACGCTGGCGGCCCAGTTCGCCAACGAGCTGCGCGAGATGTTCCCGAACAACGCGGTCGAGTACTTCGTCTCCTACTACGACTACTACCAGCCCGAGGCGTACGTCCCGCAGAGCGACACCTACATCGAGAAGGACTCCTCCATCAACGAGGAGGTCGAGCGGCTTCGGCACTCGGCCACGTGGTCGCTGCTGACCAGGCGCGACGTCATCGTGGTGGCCACGGTGTCGTGCATCTACGGCCTGGGCTCGGCCGACGAGTACCTCCACCGCATGGTGCACCTCAAGGTCGGCGACGAGAAGAACCGCGAGGGGCTGCTGCGCGAGTTGGTCGACGTCCAGTACACCCGCAACGACCAGAACCTCACTCGCGGCACGTTCCGGGTGCGCGGCGACACCCTCGAGATCATCCCGATGTACGACGAGCTGGCGCTGCGGGTCGAGTTCTTCGGCGACGAGATCGAGCGCATCATGACCATGCACCCGCTGACGGGCGAGGTCATGCGCGAGGAGCGCGAGACCTACGTCGCGCCGGCCACCCACTACGTGTCCGGCCGCGAGCGCATGGAGCGGGCCATCGTCGGCATCGAGGCCGAGCTGGAGCAGCGGCTGGCCGAGTTCGAGCGGCAGGGCAAGCTGCTCGAGGCGCAGCGGCTGCGCATGCGCACCACGTACGACATCGAGATGATGCGCGAGGTCGGGTTCACGTCCGGCATCGAGAACTACTCGTTGCACATGGATGGCCGCCAGCCCGGGTCGGCCCCGAACTGTCTGCTCGACTACTTCCCCGACGACTTCCTGCTGGTCATCGACGAGTCGCACGTCACCGTCCCGCAGATCGGCGGCATGTACGAGGGCGACATGAGCCGCAAGCGCACCCTCGTCGACCACGGGTTCCGGCTGCCCAGCGCCATGGACAACCGGCCGCTGCGGTTCGAGGAGTTCCTCGAGCGCATCGGCCAGACGGTGTACCTGTCGGCCACGCCCGGCCCGTACGAGATGGAGAAGGTCGACTCCGTCGTCGAGCAGATCATCCGGCCGACCGGCCTGGTCGACCCCGAGGTCGTGGTCAAGGCCACGAAGGGCCAGATCGACGACCTCATCCACGAGATCCGGCTGCGGGTCGAGCGCGACGAGCGGGTCCTCGTCACCACGCTGACCAAGAAGATGGCCGAGGACCTCACCGACTATCTGCTCGAACGCGGCATCCAGGTCCGCTACCTGCACAGCGAGGTCGACACGTTGCGCCGGGTCGAGCTGCTGCGCGAGCTGCGCATGGGCGAGTTCGACGTGCTGGTCGGCATCAACCTGCTCCGCGAGGGCCTCGACCTGCCGGAGGTGTCACTGGTCAGCATCCTCGACGCCGACAAGGAGGGCTTCCTCCGCTCCGGCACGTCGCTGATCCAGACCATCGGCCGCGCCGCCCGCAACGTGTCCGGCCAGGTGCACATGTACGCCGACACCATCACGCCGTCCATGCAGAACGCCATCGAAGAGACCAACCGGCGGCGCGAGAAGCAGGTCGCGTACAACCGCGAGAACGGCATCGACCCCACCCCGCTGCGCAAGCGCATCAGCGACATCACCCAGATGCTGGCCCGCGAGGACGCCGACACCGAGGCGCTCATCGGCGGGTCCGGGCGGGCCGCCAGCCGCGGCAAGTCGCCAGTGCCGGGTGTGCGCGCGAGCGTCGGCAGCGCCGGCAACCACGCCGCCGACCTCGCGGGCATGCCCGCCGCCGACCTCGCCGGCCTCATCCAGCAGCTCAGCGACCAGATGCACGCCGCGGCGGCCGAGCTGCAGTTCGAGTTGGCGGCCCGGCTGCGCGACGAGATCTCGGAGCTGAAGAAGGAGCTGCGCGGCATGCACGAGGCCGGCGTCGGCTGACCCCGGCCAGGACCGGGTGCGGCTCACGTGGCGGCCGGGAGACGGGACGGGGTCCAGTGGTGACGCGCCGCCACACTGCGGGAACGTGAGCGGCTGGACACGGTGGGGCATCGCCGCGGCTCGTGGGCGGCGTTGCCGTCGTGCTGGCAACGGCGACGCCACCCGATCGGTGCGCCGGCCGCCGGTCGATAGGGTGTCCGGCGAGACCGCACCATCCGTGGGGAGGCCGGCAACCATGAGTGGCGCCAGGCGCTGATGCTCACCGTTCTGGGCGCGTCCGACGACGAGGACCGGGTCTACGGGCAGCTCGTGTCGATGGTCTCCGCGACGGCAGCCGAGCTCGCGGGGGCCACCGGGCTCGACACCGGGGCGGTCGACACCGCGCTCGAAGGGCTGGAGGTGCGCGGACTGGCCGGCCGGACCGCCGATGTGCCGGTGCGGTTCGTCGCCGCGTCGCCAGGCGTCGTCGAGGCGATGATCGCCGAGCGGCTGAGCGAGCTCCGCTCGGCGCAGCAGACGCTGGACCGGCTGGCCGCCCAGCACCGCAGCAACGCGCTGACCAGGGAGGCATCGGGGGTCTTCGAGATCGTCCGGGGTGCGGGGGCGCTGCGCCAGACCGCGATGAACCTGTTCGCCGCCGCCCGGTTCCAGGTGCTCAACCTCGTCAAGCCGCCGATCATCGCCGTCCGCAGCGAAGAGGGCGTGCAGCCCGGCCCGTCGGTGCGCGGCCGGACGGTGTTCGAGACCGAGGCGCTGGAGACCCAGGGTGCGTTGCAGGCGGTCCGCGCAGGGCTGCGCGACGGCGACCAGGTTCGCGTGCACACCAGGCTGCCGGTGAAGATGCTGGTCATCGACCGGTCGGTGGCCATGCTGCCGATGGCGCGCGACGACACCACGCCGGTCGGCGTGCTGATCCGCCGCGGCGCCGTGCTCGACGCGCTGCTCGAGCTGTTCGACTTCGTCTGGGCGACCGCCGTCCCGCTGCACGTCGACAGCGAGAACTCCCCGCCGCCACGCGAGCCGTTTCTCGACCCCGACGACCGCCGGCTGCTGTCGCTGCTGCTGTCCGGGCTGACCGACGAGGCCATCGCCGCCCACCGCGGCACCAGCACCCGCACCGTCCAGCGCAAGGTCCAGGCGCTCATGAACCGGGCCCAGGTGCGCACCCGCATGCAGTTGGCCTGGGAGGCCTCGCGCCGCGGCTGGGTCTGACCCACCCGCAGGCGACCGCGTGTCGTCTCTGTGACATTGGCACACAGTCGCCGTCGCCAGCCGTTGAGTTCGGATTCACCCGATTCGTACGGTGACGCCCTGGCTCCCGCCCCCAGGAGGACGTTGTGAGAGGTGTCATCGCCACCGCGGCCGCCGTCGCCCTGACCGCCGGCGCCGCCGCGGCCGCAGTCGCGCCGGCCGCCGCACCGGCCGTGACGAGCGAACCCGGCGCCCGACCGGCCGCCGACCCCGTCGTCGTCACACTGATCACCGGTGACCGCGTCGTCTATGCCGACACCGGCGGCGCCCGGCCGGACATCAGCGTCGAGCCGGCCCTGGACGGCGGCACCCGCGAGCTGCTGATGACCGTCGACCCGGACGGCGCCGTGCTCGTCTTGCCGGACCAGGCGCAGCCGCTGATCACCGCCGGCCTGCTGGACGAGCGGTTGTTCGACGTGCGGTACCTGGCCGAGAACGGCTACGCCGACCTCGACACGATCCCGTTGATCGTCACCTTCGCCGACGGCGCGCGTCTGGCCCAGCGGGCCGACGCCCTCCCGGCCGTCGCCAGCGTCACGCCGCTGACCAGCATCGACGGTGTCGGTCTGGAGGTCGACAAGGAGTCGACGGCCGACTTCTGGAACCAGCTCGCGCCGGGCGCCGCGGCGCGGGCCGCGACCGCCGGCATCGAGAAGGTCTGGCTCGACGCCAGGGTCGAGGCGAGCCTCGACGACAGCCGCCCGCAGATCGGTGTGCCGCAGGCGTGGGAGAACGGCTTCACCGGCGACGGCGTGCGGGTCGCCGTGCTCGACACCGGGTACGACACCGGCCACCCGGACCTCGCCGGACAGGTCGTCGGGTCGCACAGCTTCATCGAGGGCGAGACCGTGCACGACGGCCACGGCCACGGCACCCATGTGGCGTCGACAGTGGCCGGGACCGGGGCCGCGTCGGACGGCCGGTACTCCGGCGTCGCGCCCGGCGCGGACCTGCTCATCGGCAAGGTGCTCAGCGACGAGGGCTCCAGCTTCGGCTCCGAGGTCATCGACGGCATGGAGTGGGCCGTCGAGCAGGGCGCCGACGTCGTGAACCTCAGCCTGGGATCGTTCCCCACCAACGGGCAGGACCCGCAGAGCCAGGCGCTGAACCGGCTCAGCGCCGAGTCCGGCGCCCTGTTCGTCGTCGCCGCCGGCAATTACGGGCCGAGCACCCGGTCGGTGACGACCCCGGCCGCGGCCGACGCGGCGCTGGCGGTCGGCGCCGTCGACGGTGCGGACGCCATGGCGGACTTCTCCAGCCGCGGCCCGCGGGTCGGCGACCACGCGATCAAGCCGGAGATCACGGCGCCGGGAGCGGCCATCGTCGCGGCCCGCTCCGGCGGCACGACGGGCGGCCTGCCCGTGGGGGAGTACTACCTGGCCAACGGCGGAACCTCGATGGCCAGCCCGCACGTCGCCGGCGTCGCGGCGCTGGTGAAGCAGCGGCACCCGGACTGGGCCGCCGCAGAGCTGAAGGACGCGCTGATGAGCACGTCACTCGACCTCGGCCACGGTCTCTACGAGCAGGGCGGCGGCCGGGTCGACGCCGCCGCCGTCACCGAGAGCGACCTCGTCGCGACCGGGAAGGCCGAGCTCGGCGTGCATCCGTACCCGCGCGACGGCGCCGCGCCCCGCACCGTCCCCGTCACCTACACCAACAGCGGCGGCACGGACCTGCGACTCGACCTGGCGCTCGACGTCGCCGACGTCTCCGGGAACGCACCGGCGCCCGGCACGCTGACGGTCTCGCCGGTCGTGCTGACCGTCCCCGCTGGCGGGACCGCCACCGCCGTCGTCACCCTCGACCCGGCGGCCAGCACGGCCGGCTCGTACACCGGTCACCTGCGCGCCACCGGCTCCGGCGGGGTCGCGGCGGCGACGGCGCTCGCGTACGTCACCGACGGGCCGGCGTACGACCTCACCGTCGAGCTGACCGGCCGGCTCGGCACCACCCCGGCACGGGCGAACGTCACCGTCGTCAACCAGGACGACCCGCGCCTCTACTACACGTCCGAGACGTCGTACGACGCCGACGCGATGACCTTCACCCTCCCGGCCGGCGACTACAGCGTCTACGGCACCATCGCGACGGCCGACCCCGGCGGCGGGTTCACCGACCACAGCAGCGACCTGTTCGCCCTGACCGAGGTGGAGGTCGACGGCGACACCACCGTGACGGTGGACGCCCGCGACGCCGTCGACATCGAGTTCGAGGTCTCCGACGAGCCGCGGCCCACGGAACCGACCCAGATCACCACCAACCTGTACCGCACCGCGGCCAACGGGATGCTGACCGTGATGGGCGCGCTGGCAGACCGGTCGACGTCGACGACCGTGTACGGCGCGATCCCCGCGCCCGAGCCCGCCGCCGGCGAGTTGTCGATGACGACGGTCACCACGCTGCGCGAGCCGCTGATCCGGGCGACGATCGGCACGGAGCCCGTGGACGTGGTGACGCCGCGCTACACCGGGCGGTTCGACGGACGGCGGACGGCGCCGCTCGTGGACGTCGGCGCCGGCACCGCCGAGGACTACGCCGCCGCCGGCGTCGAAGGCGCGCTCGTACTGGTCGAAGGTGACCCGTCGTGGGCGGACGACCAGGCCCGCCTGGCCGAGGCACACGGCGCGGTGGGCCTGCTGGTCGCCCGCGACGTCGCCGGACCGGTGTCGGTCGACGTCGGCAGCGCGAACACCCTGCCGGTGCTCGCCACTACTGCCGCCGAGGGCGCGCGGCTGCGCGACCAGCTGGCCGGCGGCCCGGTCGAGCTGACTCTGACCGGCGTGGAGGAGGCGCGGTACACCTACCAGCTCTGGGCCGAGGAGGCCGGCCGCATCCCCGCCGAGCTCACGCACAGCACGCGCCAGGCCGACCTCGCCGCCGTCGAGAACGCCTACCACGCCGACACGGAGCGGCTGCGCGGCAGCGAGGTCATGGAGGTGTTCGCCGAGTGGGAGGGCGGCACGTTCCGCTACTTCGACCAGCTCGTGCAGCCGGCCCGGCGCACCGACTACGTGAGCGCCGGCCCGGGCCTGCGCCAACTGCAGCAGGTGCACTCGGTGTGGGGATTCAACTCGGCGAACCTGCGCGGCACCGTCCAGGCCTACGAGCCCGGCGGCCGCTACCCGGTGACCTGGCACAAGGCTCCGAGCCACCCCACCGGATACACCGAGCTGCCGTGCGTGATGTGCCGGACGGAGAACATCCTCGCGTTCGCGCCGTGGCCGCGCTCGGACTCCGACCCCGAGCACCACGGCTCCGGCCGTACCTGGACCACGACGACGCTCTACCGCGACGGCGAGCTCATCGAGGACGTGGCCTCCTACCTCGTCGAAGCGCCGGCCACGTACCGGATCGAGCAGGTCGGGCAGACCATGCCGAGCCCGGAGCACCAGCTGGCGGAGCGGTCGCACACGGCGTGGACGTTCGTGTCGTCGGCGCCGGAGGAGCTGGAGGTCGACGGCTGCGGCGATCTGCTGCCCAGCGCGAACGTCTGCGCGGCGGTCCCGGCGATCATGCTCGGCTACGACGTGCCGCTGGATCTGCTCAACCGGGCGCCGGCCGGTCGCGGCTTCGGCTTCACGGTGCGCACGGGCCGGCCGGTCGGGTACACCGGCCCGTCCGAGGTGGCCGGCATGACGGTGGAGGTGTCCTTCGACGACGGCGCCACCTGGGAGTCCGCCCGCGTGCTGCCCAGACCACGCGGTGGCGAGTTCCAGGTCCGCACGCACCACCCGAAGCTGGCCGAGACCAGCGGCTTCGTCAGCCTGCGGGTCGAGGCCTGGGACGACCGCGGCAACCGCACCGAGCAGACGATCGAGCGGGCCTACGCGCTGTCCTGACCACCCGCCCGTGATCATCGGCGATCGACCACGTCCTGGTGTGGTCGATCGCCGATGATCCTCGTGTGCGGCTCAGTCGAGCGCGTACGCCCGCAGCACGTCCTGCTCGATCCGGTTGCCGTCCCGGTCCCAGGCCTCCACCCGCAGCGACAGGTGCGACGCGGCGGCGGGGATGCGGTTGACCACGGCCCGGAACGTCGCGTCGCCGCGGGGCAGCACGCGGGCCGGCTGCCAGGAGGCGCCGTCGTCGAAGGAGAGGGAGACGGTGGCGCCGGAGACGGGCGCGGTCGCCGAGCCGGGCTGGTGACCCACCGCGACGTCGACGAAGTGGGCGCCGGGCTTGGCCGCGACGTTCAGGAGCGACACGTCGACGTCGTACGAGAGGGTCAGCAGCGGCAGCGCCGTCGGCGAATCGACCGGCGCCGATCCCACCGTCCACGCCGTCGACGTCGAGGTCGACGCGAGCCACCACGGCGCCGACCGTGCCACGTCCAGTTCGACCCGCAGCGACGACGGCGCCGACGGCACCGTGAACGTCCCGTCCGCGCGGCCGCCTGACGCCACCAACGCACCGTCCGCGAACAGCCGGAACGACGGGGTGTCGACGCCCGGCACCGCCGTGCCCCAGTGCCCGGAGCCGTCCGTCCACTCCTGCAGCCGCAGCGTCACGTCGTCACCCGACCGGTACGCCGCCGAGTCCACCGCCCCGAAGTCGACCGGCAGCACCCCCGGCGCCAGCACCTGCCGGAACCACGCGTCCGACAGCGTCGTCCCCGCGGTGTACGTCCGGGGCGCCGACAGCATCGGGAAACCGAACGGATCGGCGTCGGTCGATGCGCCGTAGCCGTACTGCGCCCAGGACGTGTCGCCGCCGGACACGTACTCGATCCGCTGCTGCGGCGCGACCGTCCGGCGCAGGAAGCCGAACGAGAACGAGTCCCACGGCCGCCACTTGTGCCGCAGCTCGCCGATGCCCTGACCGGGGACGTGGCTGTGGTAGTCGACGTCGACGCGCGCCGTGTTCGAGGCGTCGACGGTGTACGACAGCGCCGGCGGCACCACGTCTTCCTCGACGAGCACGAGGTCGTAGAGGTACGGGCTCACCTTGATCGCGTCGACGGCGGCCGTCACCGGGCCCTGGTCCAGCAGCGCGAGCAGCGCCTGCCCCTCCTCGCGGGTCATCGCCATGGTCGGGACGGTGTTCGGGTCGCCGCCGATGGTCAGCGAGCCGGACACGTTGTTGAAGATCATCACCAGCTTCGCCCCGGCCGCCGCCGCGTTGTGCATCTTCTCCAGGAACGTGATCTCGCCGCGCTGGATCAGCGCGATCTTTCCCTCCACGTCCACGCCGTCGAAGTCCGACGCCCGCCCGAGCCCCGCGTACACCATCGGCAGCTCGAACGACCCGTCCAGCAGCGCCGAGTTGAACACGTACGTCGCCTCGACCGGCCGCTCGACCGGCGTCAGCGTCCGCACCTGGATCAACGGCGCGACCAGCGAGTACTGCGTGTAGTACTCGAAATCGCCGACGGTGACGGGGTCGGTCGGCGACGCGAACGCGGGCTGCGCGCCGACGGAGAACGAATGGGCGTACGACTTGCCGTCGGGGTCCGACCGCCACCACGCCAGCATGGTGTTCGTCGCCTCGACGGGATCGGCGGTGTCGACCTCGATGGGGACGGTCCCGCGTGCGTCCAGCGTCACGGACGTGTCGCCCTCGACGGTGAACTCGGGCGCGAACACCGCCGCCGTCTCCGTCGTGAAGACGTGCGGCTCGTCGTAGGTGAACACGTAGCCCATCGCGGCGTACCGGCCCGGCGGCACCCGCAGCGTCGCCACGCCGTCGGCGAACCCGACGCTGGTCGCGGCGAACACCGACGTGTCGTCGACGTTCACGACGTCGACCAGGCTGATGCCGGCGGCCGGGCGGCCGTCGCGGGCGATGCCGTGCACCGTGAGGTCGTAGCGCTCGGACTCCTTGTAGAAGCCCGCCGCGGTCCGCACGCTGACGCCGTCCGGCCCGGTCGCGACCAGCCAGCCGCCGTACAGGCCGTAGTCGCCGGCGGCGGGGTCGACGGTGACGGCGACGTCCGCGGTCCCGCCGGCCGGCACCGTCACCGACGACGCGCCCAGCGTCACCATGCCCGGCGCGGGCGCCGTCCCGTCCTCGTCTGCCAGCGACAGATCGAGCGCCAGCGTGACGGGGGAGGCGCCGGCGTTCCGATACGTGACGGTACGCATCACCCGTGCGGCGTCGTCCTGCGGGTACGGGAAGTAGCCGGCGTCGAGCGGCCCGGTAGTCGCGAACACCTGCTGCGACGTGGCGCGGGCGAGGTCGACGCGGCCGGTGCCCTGCTCGTAGACGGTGAGCGCCGCGTTCGGCGCGGTGGTGGACGCGAGCGCCGCCTTGAGATCCGGCCCGGCCCAGTCCGGCCGCTGCTGCGCCAGCAGCGCCGCCGCGCCCGCGACGTGCGGCGTCGCCATCGAGGTGCCGTCGAGAGCGAGGTAGTCGTCGCCGACCGGGGTGCCGATGACGGCGCCCGCGGCCCGCGCCGCGACGATGCCGACGCCCGGCGCCGTCACGTCCGGCTTGAGCGCGAAGTCGCCGGCCCGCGGCCCGCGCGACGAGAACCCGGCCAGCGCGTCCTGTTTGTCGACGGCGCCGACGGTGAGGGCGCTGGTCGCCGCGCCGGGCGTCGTCACGGTGCCGTCGCCGGGGCCGTCGTTGCCGGCCGCGATGACGAACAGCGCGTCCGACTCCGCGCTGAGCCGGTCGACCGCCTGGCTGGCCGGGTCGGTGCCATCGGTGTAGCCGCCGCGCACGCCCAGGCTGAGGTTGACGACGTCCGCTCCGTTCGCGACCGCCCACTCCATCCCGGCGATGACCTCGGACATCGGCCCGGAGCCGGCGTCGTCGAGCACCTTGACGTTGAGCAGGTCGGCCTCGTACGCGATGCCGCGGCGCTGCCCGTCCGACGCGGCGCCCGTCCCGGCGACGATCGACGCGACGTGCGTGCCGTGGCCGAACCGGTCGGTCGTGCTGTCCGAGACGCTGAAGTTCGCCTCGGCGACGACCTTGCCGGTGAGGTCCGGGTGGGTGGAGTCGATGCCGGTGTCGAGGACGGCGACCGTGACGCCGTCGCCGGTGAACCCGGCGGCCCACGCGTCCGGCGCCCCGATCTGCGGCGCGCTGTCCTCGTCGACGGCGGTCATGGTCTGGTCCAGCCAGATCTTCTCGACGCCGGCCAGCGGGTCGGCGGCCCGGGCGGCGGGCGGCGCGTCCAGCGGAGCGGCGCCGGTCAGCGCGTCGGCCAGCGCCGCGGCGGCGGACTTGTCGACGTCCGCGGCGACCGCGCCGATCGACTCCAGCGTGTCCGTGGCCGTCACGGCGGGCAGCGCCGGCGCCGCAGCCCGGCCGCGCGCGGCGGCGGACTCCACGATGACCGGCAGCACGTCGCTGCTCGCGTCGTCGTAGCCCTGCTCGATCAACGTCGTCACGTCGAACAGCGAGCGGTCCAGCAGCTCCGGGACCAGCGGCGCGACGTCGGCCGGCACGACGTACAGGTGACCGTCCAGCTCCTGCTCGTGGAAGCCGGGGATGGCGCCGTTCGCCCTGGCCGCGGGCTCGACGGTGGCCGCCTGGCGGCCGTCCGGCGCGGTGGTGACGTGGATGCGGTCACCGGTGATCAGCGTGACGGTGACCCCGCCGTCCGTCCCGGCGAGGGGCGGGGACGACCCCGCCGGGACGGACGGCTCGGCGGTCGCGGCAGGGATCCCCTGCACGACCAGTCCGGTGAGGACGACGGCGGCCGCGGCCGCTCTCCAGTGTCTGCGCAAAGCTCTGCCCTCCGGGGTGCGGGTGGCCGTGCCGTCTGCGGGATGCGGTGTCCGGATCGTCCCGAAGTCTCAGGCGGCGTGACAAGGGTTATGCTTTGGCGAAAATCCGTCAGTGGCGCGTTTTGGCCAGCGGTCTCGACCCCCGGAGCCGCGCATGCTGGAACAGCTCGGCCTCAGCGACGAGGAGCAGACCGCCTACCTCGCCCTGCTCGACCACGCCCGGCCCGCGACGGCGGCGGACCTGGCGCCCGCCGCGGGGTCCGCCGAGGCCGTCGACAAGCTGCTCGATGCGCTCGAGCGGCGCGGCCTGGCCGACCGGCTGCCGGGGGAGCCGCCCGCGTACCGCCTGGTCGACCCCGCGCTCGCGTTCGCCGAGACGCTGGCCGCCCGCGAGCGCGACCTGCAGCGCAGCCGCGTCCTCGTCGACGACCTGGCCGTGCGGCACCGCCGCCGCCACGACGCGGTCGAGCCCGGCGACCTCGTCGAGATCGTCACCGGCTCCGAGGCCACCGCCCGCCGCCTCGTCGACGTCTACAGCAGCGCCCGCACGCAGGTCCGGGCCATGGAGCGGCCGCCGTACGGCGTCGTCAACAGCGAGCCGAACCCGATCGAGGTCGAGCTGCTGAAGGCCGGCGTCCGGCACCGCGTCCTGTACGAGCAGAGCGCCGTCGACCTGCCCGGCCGGCTGTCCGACCTGATCGGCGGCATCGCCGCCGGCGAGGAGGCCCGCGTCACGCCGACGCTGCCGGCCCGGATGCTGCTGATCGACGACCGGTACGCCATGGTCCCGGCGACGGCCGGCGCGTTGATCACCGACCAGCTGCTGGTCGTCCGCCCCGGCGGGCTGCTGGACGTGCTGGCCGAGGTGTTCGAGGAGACGTGGCTGCGGGCGATGCCGCTGCGGCTGCACCCCGGCGACCACGACGGCCAGGCCGACGACGACCGCGTCATCCTGAACCTGCTGGCCGCGGGGCTGACGGAGCAGTCGATCGCCCGGCACGTCGGCGCCAGCCAGCGCACCGTCCAGCGGCGGATCAAGGAGATCAGCGGCCGTCTGGGCGCCCGTACGCGGTTCCAGGCAGGGCTGCAGGCCGCCCGCAACGGTGTGTTGTGATGGTGCTCATGTGGGACGAGTTGCTGGAGTACTGCCTGGCCAAGCCTGGTGCCTGGCGGGACGAGCCGTGGGAGGGCGACGTCGTCGCCAAGGTCGGCGACAAGATCTTCGCGTTCCTCGGCTCCGAAGACGACCCCAGCGTCGGCGTCAAGTGCGGCCGCGACCGCGACGAGGCCGACGAGTGGCTGGCGCGGTACCCGGACGACGCCTCGATCATGGCCTACATCGGCCGGTCCGGCTGGAACACGCTGCGCGTCGGCGGGACGATTCCCGACGAGGAGATCAGGCAGGCCGTCGACGACTCGTACGCGATGGTCGTCGCGAAACTCCCGAAGCGGCTGCGGCCGGCGTGAGTCCGGGAACGGCGGCCGGGGACGGCGAATTGCGTTCCCGGCAGGGCGTGTGAAATATACTGGGATCAGCGTGGAGGGGAGTACTCCCAACGCGGTGGCATCGTCATCACGGATGCTCCCCACACCGGGGAGCCTCCCGGTGCCTCCGGCCCGGTGACCCTGGGCGGACGAGACCTCCGGTTGCGCACAGCGCCCGCTGTGCGGTCAGCTCACCGGAGAGGACTCTGTCTTCGTGTTGGACCTGCCCGTGTGGTTCGAAGTCGGAACGCTCGTCGTTCTCGTCCTGCTGCTCATCGCCGACCTCCTCATCGTCACCCGCCGCCCGCACGCGCCGTCCATGCGCGAGGCCAGCCTGTGGGTGGCGTTCTACGTGGGCCTGGCGGTGGTGTTCGGCATCGTCCTGGGGTTCGTCGGCCATGGCCAGGCCTCCGGTGAGTTCTTCGCCGGCTGGCTCACCGAATACAGCCTGAGCGTCGACAACCTGTTCATCTTCGTGATCATCCTGGCCCAGTTCAAGGTGCCCAGGAAGTACCAGCAGTCGGTGCTGATGTTCGGCATCCTGACGGCCATCGTCCTGCGTGGCGTGTTCATCCTGCTCGGCGCCGCGCTGATCAACGAGTTCGCCTGGGTGTTCTACATCTTCGGCGCGTTCCTCGTGTACACCGCCGTCAAGCTGGCCAACCAGCAGGTCCACCACGAGGAGCACGACGAGGAGTACGAGAACGCGTTCGTCCGCCGCGCCCAGAAGGTGCTGCCGATGACGACGGAGTACCACGGCATCAAGCTGCGCATCCGCGAGAACGGCAAGCGGCTCTACACCCCGATGCTCATCGTGTTCCTGTCCATCGCCTCCGCCGACCTGCTGTTCGCCGTCGACTCCATCCCGGCCATCTTCGGGCTGACGCAAGAGGCGTTCATCGTCTTCACCGCGAACATCTTCGCGCTGATGGGTCTGCGCCAGCTGTACTTCCTCATCGGCGGGTTGCTGGAGCGGCTGGTCTACCTGTCCGCGGGGCTGGCCGTCATCCTCGCGTTCATCGGCGTGAAGCTGGTCCTGCACGCCCTGCACGAGAACAACCTGCCGTTCGTCAACGGCGGCGAGCCGTTCCACAACGTGCCCGAGGTGCCCATCTGGCTCTCCCTGACGGTCATCGTCGCGACGTTGCTGGTCACCACGGTGCTCAGCCTGATGAAGTCCCGCCGCGACGACCGCAAGGCCGAGGTGGGCGGCTCGGCCGGCTCGGCGCAGGTCGAGGGCTCGGCCGACGCCGACAGCACCGCCGCCGGCTCCGTCGAGGCCGACGAGGCGAGCGCGGCCGAACACGACCGCCGCTGACCAGCGGTTCAGCAGTCCCCAACGGGCGTCCGGCTACCACGGCCGGGCGCTCGTTCCACGTCTGGCGTCGTGCGCTCTTCGCCGGATGTGTCCGACCCGCGCGGCACGATGCGAGCATGCCGCCGGCTCCGCGGATCGTGCTCGGCGTCTGGGAGGACGCGATGGGCGGACGCCTGCCGGAACGCTGGATCGACGCATTCCTGACCAACGACACCGTCGCAGCTCTCGGTGCGTTCTCGGCCGAGGACCTGCGGGTCGCGGCGAGGCTGTCGCGTGCCGCGAATCCGCGGAAGCAGCTGAAGCTGGACGAATGGCTGGCGTGCGTCATGGCCCAGGGCCGAACGCCCCGAAGCGCGGCGCCCCACCGGCCGAAACGCCGCGCGCCCTCGATCGAGCAGACTCCGGGCAGCCACGTCGTGCCTCCTGACATGGAGGGGGCACGGCGCGTCTGGGAGGCGGAACGCCGGCGATACAAGGCGGAGCGGGCGCGCGATGATCAGCCGGCCGCCACGGATCACCAGCTTCGAGCGTCGGACCCACCTCGGTTCAACGGGCCACGTCAGCCTGGAGATCCCCGCTGACGAGTCGTCGTCCGGCCACTCACCAGCCGCGGGCACGCCAGGCGGCCAGGTGCGGCCGTTCCGCCCCGAGCGTCGTGTCGTCGCCGTGGCCGGGGTAGACCCAGGTCTCGTCGGGCAGGCGGTCGAACAGCTTCGCCTCGACGTCGTCGAGCAGGGAGGTGAAGTCGGCCGCCGAGCGGGTCTTGCCGACGCCGCCGGGGAAGAGGGAGTCGCCGGTCCAGATGTGGGGCGGGCCGGTGGGGTCGTCGTACAGGACGGCGAGGCCGCCGGGGGTGTGGCCGGCCAGGTGGATCAGCTCCACCGCGACGTCGCCGAAGCGCAGCACGTCGCCGTCGGCGGCCACGAGCGCCGTCGGCACCGGGATGGCCGGCGCGTCCGCCGCGTGCGCCACCGTCACCGCGCCCGGCACGGCCGCCGCCACCTCGGCCAGCGCGCCCCAGTGGTCGGGGTGGCGGTGGGTGGTGACGACGTAGCGCAGCGGCCCGTCGCCGCACAGCTCGAGGACCCGCGCGGGTGAGGCGGCCGCGTCGATGAGCAGCTCGTCGCCGGCGAAGCGGTCGCGCAGCACGTAGACGTTCGACGCCAGCGGGCCGACGGCCGCCTTGGTGACGACCAGCCGGGCCAGCTCGTGCACCGCCGGCACGCCGCCGGGGGAGACCCGGCCGGTGTAGGAGCTCACAGCCAGGACGGCAGCGCCGGCAGCGCACCGGCCGGCTGCACCCGCAGCGCGGAGCCGGACGAGCGGCCGATCAGCCAGCTCAGCACCTCGGACGGCGACCCGCCGACGGTGACGGGTGCCTCGGCGCCCAGGTGCTCGACGCCGGCGCCGTCGATCTCGAGGGTGACGGCGGGGACGTCCTCGCGGCGGCCGAACGCGCGCACCGTCTCGTCGAGGGCGCGGCGGACGAACGCGGCCGGCCAGTCGGCCGGGCCGTAGCCGGTGCGCAGGTCGGCGTGGTGCACCTCGAGCTCGCGCAGCCGCAGCCAGAGCACCCGCCGCCCGGGCAGCGGCTCACCCGTGGCGGCCGGGCCGCGGCGCACCTGGCGCTCCCAGCCGTCGTCGGGCATCTCCATGACGGCGCGGACGAAGCGGTCGGCGGAGACGCGCAGGTCGTCGACGATCTCGGCGGCGGGCCGGGTGGCGCCGGCCTCGATGTCGGCGTTGCGGGCCTCGACGCTGGGATACATCGGGTTCTCGCGGCCGGTGCGGGCCCAGCCGAGCAGGTTGGACAGCGCGTCGGCGTTGCGGGCCACATGCGTGAGGACGTGGGCGCGGGTCCAGCCGGGACATAGACTGGGAGCGGCCAGGCCGGCGTCGTCGAGCGTGGCGGCCGTCGCGATGAGGCGTTCGGTCGCGGCGGTCACCGGCCCGGCGGCGGGGGAGTCACCGCCGGAATCGTGGGACATCGGTTCGGCGTTCACGGTGGGCACGGTTTCGAACCTAGCCCTGATCGGCCGCCGGGGCGACTGGGTTGGGCGTCCCGGACCGTTAGTCCGGCCGACCTTGTCGGACCCGCCCCCTACGATGCAGTGAACGGTCCGTCTGTCCGGCAGACCCGCCAACAACACGACGATGCAGTGAACCGTACGTCTGTCCAGCGCACCACCCCGACACCGGAGCCCACGCGACCTCATGACCGAACGAACCGCCGCCCGCGCCAGCGACCGCCTGGTGGTCCGCGGCGCCCGGGAGCACAACCTCAAAGACGTCTCCCTCGACCTCCCCCGCGACGCACTCATCGTGTTCACGGGGTTGTCCGGGTCGGGGAAGTCCAGCCTGGCCTTCGACACCATCTTCGCCGAGGGCCAGCGCCGCTACGTCGAGTCGCTGTCGGCGTACGCCCGCCAGTTCCTGGGGCAGATGGACAAACCCGACGTCGACTTCATCGAGGGGTTGTCGCCGGCGGTCTCCATCGACCAGAAGTCCACGTCGCGCAACCCGCGCTCGACGGTCGGCACCATCACCGAGGTCTACGACTACCTGCGGCTGCTGTACGCGCGGGCCGGGCATCCGCACTGTCCCCAGTGCGGGCGGCCCATCGGCCGGCAGACGCCGCAGTCCATCGTCGACCAGGTGCTCGACCTCGAGGACGGCTCCCGCTTCCAGGTGCTCGCGCCGGTGGTGCGCGCCCGCAAGGGCGAGTACGCCGACCTCTTCCGCACGCTGCAGTCGCAGGGCTACTCCCGGGCCCGGGTCGACGGCACGGTGTACCAGCTCACCGACGTGCCGAAGCTGAAGAAGCAGGAGAAGCACACCATCGAGGTGGTGGTCGACCGGCTGGCGGTGAAGGAGTCCGCGAAGCGCCGGCTCACCGACTCCGTCGAGACCGCGCTGCGGCTGTCCGGCGGACTGGTCACGCTCGACTTCGTCGACCTCCCCGAAGACCACGACCACCGCGAGCGGGTCTACTCCGAGCACCTGTACTGCCCGTACGACGAGCTGTCGTTCGAAGAGCTCGAGCCGCGGTCGTTCTCGTTCAACTCGCCGTTCGGCGCCTGCCCCGAGTGCACCGGCCTGGGCACCCGCATGGAGGTCGACGAGGAACTGATCGTCCCCGACCCGTCCAAGACGCTCGACGGCGGTGCGCTGGCCCCGTGGGCGCCCGGCAACACGTCCGAGTACTTCGACCGGCTGGTCACGGCGTTGTCCGAGGCCATCGGATTCCGCACCGACGTCCCGTTCGAGTCGCTGCCGAAGAAGGCGCGCGAGGCCGTCCTGCACGGCCACCCCGAGCAGGTGCACGTCCGCTACAAGAACCGGTACGGCCGCGAGCGCTCCTACTACACGTCCTACGAGGGCGTGCTCCCGTGGGTGCGGCGCCGCTACGCCGAGGCCGAGTCCGACGCCAGCCGCGAGCGGTTCGAGGGCTTCATGCGCGAGGTTCCGTGCCCGGCCTGCGGCGGCACCCGGCTCAAGCCGGTGGTGCTGGCGGTCACGGTCGGCGGCCGCAGCATCGCCGACGTCGCCGCGCTGCCCATCGGCGAGTGCGCCGAGTTCCTGCGCACGCTGAAGCTGTCCGAGCGCGAGGAGCAGATCGCCGCCCGGGTGCTCAAGGAGGTCAACGAGCGGCTGCAGTTCCTGGTCGACGTCGGCCTGCACTACCTCAGCCTCGACCGCGCATCGGCCACGCTGGCCGGCGGCGAGGCGCAGCGCATCCGGCTGGCCACGCAGATCGGCTCCGGCCTGGTCGGCGTGCTGTACGTGCTCGACGAGCCGTCCATCGGGCTGCACCAGCGCGACAACCACCGGCTCATCGAGACGCTCATCCGGCTGCGCGACCTCGGCAACACGCTGATCGTCGTCGAGCACGACGAAGACACCATCAAGGTGGCCGACTGGGTGGTCGACATCGGCCCGGGCGCCGGCGAGCACGGCGGCCAGGTCGTCGTCAGCGGCACCGTCGACGACCTCCTGGCGCAGGAAGACTCCCTCACCGGCGCGTACCTGTCCGGGAAAAAGCGCATCGACATCCCGCCGGTGCGCCGCCCGCCCACGAAGGACCGCGCGCTCAAGGTCGTCGGGGCGCGCGCCAACAACCTCAAGGACGTCACCGTCAGCTTCCCGCTGGGCTGCTTCGTCGCCGTCACCGGCGTCAGCGGCTCGGGCAAGTCCACGCTGGTCAACGACATCCTGTACACCTCGCTGGCGAAGGAGATCTACAACGCCCGCGCGGTGCCGGGCCGGCACAAGCGCATCGAGGGCATGGGCCTGGTCGACAAGGTCGTGCACGTCGACCAGTCGCCCATCGGCCGCACGCCGCGCAGCAACCCGGCCACCTACACCGGCGTGTTCGACGTCATCCGCAAGCTGTTCGCCGAGACGCAGGAGGCGAAGGTCCGCGGCTACCAGCAGGGACGGTTCTCGTTCAACGTCAAGGGCGGGCGCTGCGAGGCGTGCTCCGGCGACGGCACCATCAAGATCGAGATGAACTTCCTGCCCGACGTCTACGTGCCGTGCGAGGTCTGCCACGGCGCCCGGTACAACCGCGAGACGCTCGAGGTGCACTACAAGGGCAAGAGCATCTCCGAGGTGCTCGAGATGCCCATCGAGGAGGCGACGGAGTTCTTCGCCCCGGTCGAGCGCATCGCCCGGCACCTGCGCACGCTCAAGGAGGTCGGGCTGGGCTACGTGCGGCTGGGCCAGCCGGCGCCCACGCTCTCCGGCGGCGAGGCACAGCGGGTCAAGCTGGCGGCCGAGCTGCAGAAGCGGTCCACCGGCAAGACCATCTACGTGCTCGACGAGCCCACCACCGGCCTGCACTTCGAAGACATCCGCAAGCTCATCGGCGTGCTGCAGGGGCTGGTCGACAAGGGCAACACCGTGGTCGTCATCGAGCACAACCTCGACGTCGTCAAGACCGCCGACTGGATCGTCGACATGGGCCCCGAGGGCGGCACCGGCGGCGGCACCGTCGTCGCCACCGGCACGCCCGAGCAGGTCGCCAAGGTCCAGGCGTCGCACACCGGCGCCTTCCTGCGCGACATCCTCGGTGTCTAGTCGATCTCAATCCGTCCGGGCTGCCCGCTCGTACATAGGGTGAGCGGGTACCCCACGGAGAGGCGATCGATGGCACAGCGGCACGCGGCAACGACCACGGACGGCGACACCGACGGCGACCACGCGGGCTGCGGCCATTGCGTCGGCCGCCGCACGGCGCTGATGGGCCTGGGCGCCGTCGGCGTCGCGGGCCTGCTGGCGGCCTGCGGCGGCGGTGACGACGAGCCGAGCACGGGCGGCGCGCCGTCGGCGCAGCCCAGCGCCGAGGCGACCGACGGCGGCAGCAGCGCCGAGGCCACGCCGCCGGCCGAGCCGTCGACGCCCGCGGAGGAGCCCGGCGGCGAGGCGCTCACCAGCACCGACAAGGTCCCGGTGGGCGGCGGCGTCGTGCTGCACGTCCCCGGCGTCGTGGTGGCGCAGCCCGAGGCCGGCACGTTCGTCGCCTACAGCAGCACCTGCACGCACCAGGGCTGCGCCGTCACCACGGTGGCCGACGGCCTGATCACCTGCGACTGCCACGGCAGCCAGTTCAACGTCGCCGACGGCTCGGTGGCCAACGGCCCGGCCGAGCAGCCGCTGCCGGCGGTGGCGATCCTCGTCGAGGGCGACCAGATCCTCGCCGGCTGAGACGAAGTCGCCAGCGGGGTGGAGGATGCTTCGCCGGCTCCGCTACGCGGCGGTGAAGCATGCCGCGGGCGCTCTTGACGCCTGCTCCGCATCCTCCGCCCCGTCAGCGACGCTCCGGCGGCTGGCGGGGCCGCACCCGGCCGGTGCGAACGGGGTGAACCGGCGGCCGGGTGCGGCGTCAGGGGAGCAACGCGGGGCTCAGGCGCCCGGACGCGGCTCCGTGGGTGGCGGCTCCTCGTCGCCGAACAGCGACTGCCCCGGCGGGTCGGCGGGCGCGCCCGCGGGCGAACCGTCACCCGCCGAGCCGTACGAGGCCGACGCCGACGCCGCGGCACCGCGACCCATCGGCGGGTCGAAGTTCGACGGCGACAGCTTCGCCCACCACTCGCGGGCGGTGTTGATGCCACCGACGCCGAACGCGATCGTGACCGCGCCCAGGATCGCCAGCGGCAGGTACTGCAGCAGCGTGTTCTCGATCTTCGACGTCACCGACGACGCGAAGTTCAGCGTGTCGAACGCGGCCAGGATCCCGATCACCAGCACGCCGATGCGCACCGCGGTGCTGACCCAGCCCATGTTCCGGCTCTCCGCGAACGGCCGGACGACATTCGCCGCCCAATTGGCGATCGCGGCCGCCACGAACAGCACCAGAAGCGCGATGGCCACCAGCGGCAGATAGGCGATGAGCCGGTTCAGCATCGTCGTCAGCTGATCGATCCGCAGTACTTCCGCGGCGATCTGCACGAAGATGATGAAGATCAGGAAGTAGGCCACTTGGCCGATCAGCGCCACACCGCTGGTTCCGGCCTGGCGCAGGGTGTTCTCGATGCCGGCGGCCTCGGTCAGGCGACCGGCGCCGATCTTGTTCAGTCCGGCCGTGAGCAGCCGTCGGATCAGCTTCGCGACCCAGTGCCCGACCAGCAGCAGTAGTAGCGCGACCACCAGGCGCGGCACGAAGTCGCCGATGTCGGAGCCGAGTCGGCTGAACGAGTCGCCGAGTTGGTCGACGAAATTCTCTGTACGCACAGATGTGGGCATTCCATGCCTCCCGCCTTGTCTCGAAGGTGCCCCCGAAGATAGTTCCGGCCGGGGAACCGATCATTGCGATTCCGATTTGTTCCGCTATTCGGCCGAGGGAGGTGTGAGAATTGTCGGCACATCGCCGCACATTGCCGGTCGGGCGTTCGGTCACGCTCACCGCGAACACCGGCATGCGGGGTCTGTCGGTGCGAGGTCATAGGCTGTCTGTCGTGGCCGATCCGACGACGTACCGACCGGCCCCGGGGTCGATCCCGGTCGAGCCCGGGGTCTACCGCTTCAGCGACGCTCACGGCCGCGTCATCTACGTCGGCAAGGCCAAGAGCCTGCGCGCGCGGCTGTCGTCGTACTTCCAGGACCTCTCCGCGCTGCACCCGCGCACGTTCGCCATGGTCACCACCGCGGCCAAGGTCGAGTGGACGGTGGTGCGCACCGAGGTCGAGGCGCTGCAGCTGGAGTACTCCTGGATCAAGGAGTTCGACCCGCGGTTCAACGTCCGCTACCGCGACGACAAGTCCTACCCGTACCTCGCCGTCACGCTGAACGAGGAGTTCCCGCGGGCCATGGTCATGCGCGGGGCGAAGAAGCGCGGCGTCCGCTACTTCGGCCCGTACGCGCACGCCTGGGCCATCCGCGAGTCGCTCGACCAGCTGCTGCGGGTGTTCCCGGTGCGCAGCTGCTCCAAGGGCGTGTTCAACCGGTCGAAGCAGATCGGCCGGCCGTGCCTGCTCGGCTACATCGGCAAGTGCTCGGCGCCGTGCGTCGGCCGGGTCGACGCCGACGAGCACCGTCAGATCGCCGACGACCTCGTCTCGTTCCTCGACGGCCGCACGTCGGGCTACGTCCGGCGGCTGGAGAAGGAGATGAAGGCCGCCGCGGCCGAGCTCGACTACGAGCGGGCCGCCCGGCTGCGCGACGACATCGCCGCGCTCGAGCGGGCCATGGAGGCCAACGCCGTCGTGCTCGGCGACGGCACCGACGCCGACGTCGTCGCGCTCGCCGACGACACCCTCGAGGTCGCCGTCCAGGTGTTCTACGTGCGCGGCGGCCGGGTCCGCGGGCAGCGCGGCTGGGTCGCCGACAAATCCGACGACGCCCCCGCCGGCGAGCTGGTCGAGCGGTTCCTGCTGCAGCTCTACGGCGAGCTGGGCGGCGAGTCGGTGCCGCGCGAGGTGCTGGTGCCGGCGCTGCCCGACGACCCCGGCGAGGCGGCCGCGCTGACGGAGCTGCTGGCCGAGTTGCGCGGCGGCCGGGTCGACATCCGGGTGCCGCAGCGCGGCGACAAGCGGGCGCTGCTGCAGACCGTCGCCGCCAACGCCAAGCAGTCGCTGAACCTGCACAAGACGAAGCGGGCCAGCGACCTCACCACCCGCAGCCGGGCGCTCGAGGAGATCCAGGAGGCGCTCGAGCTCGACGAGCCGCCGCTGCGCATCGAGTGCTACGACATCTCCAACCTGGCCGGCACCGAGGTGGTCGGGTCCATGGTGGTGTTCGAGGACGGCCTGCCGCGCAAGAGCGAGTACCGCAAGTTCACCGTCCGCGGCGAGCAGGGCGGCACCGACGACGTCGCCTCCATCCGCGAGGTGCTGATCCGCCGGTTCCGCCGGCTGCGCGAGTCGCCCCAGGCCGACCAGGGCGAACCCGCACCCGACGGCGCCGCGCCCGAGCTGCGTCCCGGCATCGACCCCGACACCGGGCGGCCGCGCAAGTTTTCCTACGCGCCCGGCCTGGTCGTCGTCGACGGCGGCCAGCCGCAGGTCAACGCGGCCCGGCAGGCCATGGACGAAGCAGGCGTCAGCGACATCCCCGTCGTCGGGCTGGCCAAGCGCCTGGAAGAAGTGTGGCCGCCCGACTCCGACCACCCGATCATCCTGCCGCGCACCAGCGAGGGCCTGTACCTCCTGCAGCGGGTCCGCGACGAAGCGCACCGGTTCGCCATCACGTTCCACCGGCAGCGCCGCTCCACGTCCATGGTCGACAGCCTGCTCGACGGCGTGCCCGGCCTGGGGCCCACGCGCCGCAAGGCGCTCATGACCACGTTCGGGTCGCTGAAACGGCTGCGAACTGCGACCATGGAGCAGATCGCGGAGGTCCCCGGCTTCGGTCCTGCCACGGCGCAGGCGGTGGTCGACGCGCTGGCACAGCGCCCGGCCACCCCGGCCGTCAACACCGCGACCGGCGAGATCCTCGATCCGTGACCACCCGTGGCCACGGTCGCTCGCCGGACGCGCCCCCGACAACTGAACATCCACGCCGCACCGCACAAGGGGATCGCACCATGAACGACCAAGGCCGTCCCGAGGCCTCGGAGAAGCTCGACCTCCTCCTCGTCACCGGCATGTCCGGGGCCGGGAAGACCGCCGCCACGGCTGCGCTCGACGACATCGGCTGGTTCGTCGTCGACAACCTGCCGCCGTCGCTTCTCATGGACCTCGTCACCACCGTCACCCAGCGCACCGACCTGCGCCGCGTCGCCGTCGTCGCCGACGTCCGCGGCGGGGTGTTCTTCGGCGAGCTGCGCGGCGCCCTCGACCGCCTCACCGAGCAGGGCTACCGCCCGACGGTGCTGTTCCTCGAGGCCGGCGACGAAGCGCTGGTCCGCCGGTTCGAGTCGGCGCGCCGTCCGCACCCGCTGCAGGGCGGCGGACGCGTCCTCGAGGCCATCGAGCGCGAGCGTGAGGAGCTGGCGTCGCTGCGGGTCGCCGCCGACGTCGTCATCGACACCTCGCTGCTCAACCCGCACGAGCTGGCCGGCCGGGTGCGGTCGGCGTTCTCGGCGCCCGAGATCACCGGACTGCGGGCCATCGTCATCTCGTTCGGATTCAAGTACGGTCTGCCGGTGGACGCCGATCTCGTCGCCGACATGCGGTTCCTGCCGAACCCGCACTGGGTGCCGCACCTGCGGCCGCAGAACGGCACCGACGCCGAGGTCAGCGACTACGTGCTGGCACAGCCGACCGCCGAGGACTTCCTCGACCACTACAGCGAGCTGGTCGCCATGGTGGCGCCCGGCTACCTGCACGAGGGCAAGCGGTTCGTCACCATCGGCATCGGCTGTACCGGCGGCAAGCACCGCAGCGTCGCGATGAGCGAGGCGCTCGCGCAGCGGCTGCGCAAACAGGGCATCGAGACCCTCGTGGTCCATCGCGATCTCGGACGGGAATGACCGGAACACTCTCCAGCACGACGGGCGACGTCGCCCGCGGCCGGCTCGCCGGCCCGAAGGTGACCGCCCTGGGCGGCGGCCACGGACTGGCGGCGTCGCTCGCGGCGTTGCGCCGTATGGCGGGCCGTCTGACGGCCATCGTCACCGTCGCCGACGACGGCGGCTCCAGCGGCCGGCTGCGTGAGGAGCTGGGCGTACTGCCGCCGGGCGACCTCCGCATGGCGCTGGCCGCCCTCTGCGGCGACGACGACTGGGGCCGCACATGGGCGCGGGTGCTGCAGCACCGGTTCCTCAGCGGGGGAGAACTGCACAACCACGCGGCCGGCAACCTGCTCATCGTCGCCCTGTGGGAGCTGCTCGGCGGCCACGTCGAGGGCCTCGACTGGGTCGGCCGGCTGCTCGGCGCGCAGGGCCGGGTGCTGCCGATGGCGCTCGTCCCGCTGACCATCGAGGCGCTGGTCGGCCGCCCGGCGGCGCAGCCCGGCGCCCCGCGCGAGGTCTTCACCGTCAGCGGCCAGCACGAGGTGGCCACCACCGACGGCGACATCGTCGCCGTCTGCCTCGTCCCGGACGACCCGCCGGCCTGCCCCGAGGCGCTCGAGGCCATCGCCGACGCCGACTGGGTGGTGCTCGGCCCCGGCTCCTGGTTCAGCAGCGTCGTGCCGCACCTGCTCGTCCCGGAGATCCGCGACGCTCTCGTGACGACGTCCGCGCGCCGGGCCGTCACGCTGAACCTGTCCGAGGAAGGTGGCGAGACCACCGGCTTCACCCCGGAGATGCACCTCGAGGTGCTCGGTGCGTACGCGCCGGACCTGCGCCTCGACCTCGTCATCGCCGAACGGCGCTCCTGCACCGACGAGAAGCTGCTGCGCCGCATCGCCGGCGAGATGGGCGCCGAACTCGTCGTCGCCGACGTCGCGAAGGCTGACGGCACCGCCCAGCACGACCCTGTCCGGCTGGGCCGCACCTACGCCCAGACGCTCGGCAACAGCGGCATCGGCCCTTGGCACTGAGGGCCTTGTCCGGCATGCAGTGACCGTGACCGGACAGACCCTCCGGTGTGGCAGGATCACCGCATGGCGATGACAGCATCCGTGAAGGACGAGCTGGCTCGCCTCGAGGTGACAAGGACGTGCTGCCGTAAGGCTGAGGTGTCGTCGCTGCTGCGCTTTGCCGGCGGCCTGCACATCGTCAGTGGGAAGATCGTCATCGAGGCCGAGTTGGATACGGGGGTCGCGGCCCGCAGGCTGCGACGTGACATAGCGGAGGTGTTCGGCCACGACAGCGACCTCGCGATGGTCGCGGCCGGTGGGCTGCGCAAGGGCAGCCGCTACGTCGTGCGCGTGGTGCGCGACGGCGAGCGGCTGGCGCGGCAGACGGGGTTGATCGACGCCAGTGGGCGGCCGGTCCGCGGGCTGCCGCCGCAGGTGGTGAACGGGGCCGACCACGACGCCGAGGCGGCGTGGCGGGGCGCGTTCCTCGCCCACGGGTCGTTGACCGAGCCCGGCCGCAGCTCCGCGCTGGAGGTGACCTGCCCGGGGCCCGAGGCGGCGCTGGCGCTGGTCGGCGCGGCCCGGCGGCTGGACATCTCGGCCAAGGCGCGCGACGTGCGGGGGACCGACCGCGTGGTGGTCCGCGACGGCGACGCCATCGGGGCGCTGCTGACCCGGCTGGGCGCGCACGACAGCGTGCTGGCCTGGGAAGAACGGCGCATGCGGCGCGAGGTGCGGGCCACGGCGAACCGGCTGGCCAACTTCGACGACGCCAACCTGCGCCGGTCGGCGCGGGCGGCCGTCGCGGCGGGGGCGCGGGTCGAGCGGGCGCTGGAGATCCTCGGCGAGGATGTCCCCGACCACCTGCGCCAGGCCGGGCTGCTGCGGCTGGAGAACAAACAGGCCAGCCTCGAGGAGCTGGGCCAGCTGTCCGACCCGCCCATGACGAAGGACGCGGTGGCCGGGCGCATCCGCCGGCTGCTCGCGATGGCCGACCGCAAGGCCGCCGACGACGGCGTGCCCGACACCGAGGCCAGCCTCACGCCGGACATGCTCGCTCCGTGAGCGATGCCGGGCCGCCGTCCGGGCCGCAGGCGTGGGCGATGCAGATCGTCGTTCACCTGCCCCGGCCCGGCTCACCGGAGGGCGACCCGCCCACCCGGCGGGCGCTGCTGGAGGCAGTGGCGTCGGCGGCCGGCCGGCTGGTCGCCGCCGGGTACGCCGACGACGCCGACCCGGACTGGGCGGCGGCGATCCGTCAGTACGAGGACGGCTGGATCCGCAAGGTGGTGCGCCGCGCCCGCGGCGTGCACTGGCAGCGGGTCCAGCCGCTGCCCGGCGTCGGCGTGACGCACGACGGCGCGAGCGTGCGGGCGCTGCTGCCCGGCCCCGTCGGCGAGCTGCCCGACGAGGTGCGGCGGCTGCAGGTCGGCGGCACCGAGGTGGAGGACGCCGCGGCCCCGGGCGAGCGCGACGCCGACCCCGCCGCGCTCGCCGTCGCCCTGAACCCGGCCGTGACGATGACGGCGGGCAAGGCGGCCGCTCAGGCCGGGCACGCCGCCCAGCTCGCCTGGCACGCGATGCCGGGGGACCGGCGGCTCGAGTGGACGGCGGCCGGCTGCCCGGTCCGCGTCGTGGCTGTGCCGCCCGCCGGGTGGCAGGCGGCACTGGTCCGGTCCGGGGTGGTGGTGCGCGACGGCGGCCTGACCGAGGTCACCCCCGGCACCACGACCGCCGCCGCGTGGTGGTGAGCGTCAGGGCTGCGGCACGGTGACACCGTCGACGCCGTCGGGCGAAGCGGACGACCCGCTGAGCCGGCCCACGGCGCCCGATGCGGCGCTCTTGATCAGCTCGTCCAGGTCGAGGCCGGTCGCGTTCTTCAGCATCTCCAGCGTCTGGACGACGTTGTCGGTGACCTGCCGCGGCAGCGAGTTGACGCCGTCGGACGACACCACCGTCAGCTTGTCGATCGCGCCGATCGGAGCCGACACCTCGCGGGCCAGCGCCGGCAGCACCTCGACCAGCATCTGGAGCACGGCCGCTTCGTTGTAGTGCGCGAACGCCTCGGCCCGCTTGTCCATGGCCTCCGCCTCGGCGTGGCCACGGGCGAGGATCGCCGACGCCTCGGCCTCACCCTCGGCGCGGACGGCCTCGGCCTCGGCGACCCGGCGGGCCTTCTCGGCCTCACCGCGCTTGGCGCCCTCGATCGCCTCGGCCTCGGCCAGCGCGGCCCGGCGCGCCTTCTCCGACTCACCGACCAGCCGGGCCTCCTCGGCCCGGCCCTCGGCGGCGGCGATGGCCGCGGCCTTGCGCGCCTCGGCCTCGGCGATGTCGGAGTTCCGCTTGCCCTCGGCCTCCTGCTCGACGCGGTACCGCTCGGCGTCGGCGGGCTTGCGCACCTGGGTGTCGAGCTGCCGCTCGGTCAGCGCGGCCTGCCGGACGGCGACCTTCTCCTGCTCGGCGAGGATCGCCTGGTCCTGGTCGGCCTGGGCGAGCGGGCCGGACGCGGCCGCACGTGCCGCGGCGGCGTCGGTCTCGGCCTTGATCTCGGCCTGCCGCAGCGCCAGCCCGCGCTGGGCGACGGCGATCTCCTCCTCGGCGAGGATGCGGGCCTGCTCGGCGGCCTGCCGGGCGTTGGCCTCGGCGATGGCCGCCTCCTGCCCGATCCGGGCGGCCTCGGGCCGGCCGAGGTCGGACAGGTAGCTGCCGTCGTCGGTGATGTCCTGGATCTGGAAGGTGTCGAGGACGAGACCCTGGCCGGTCAGCGAGTTCTCCGACTCGTCGGCCACCCGCTGGGCGAAGGCGGCGCGGTCGCGGATGATCTGCTCGACGGAGAGGCCGCCGACGATGGAGCGCAGCGCACCGGCCAGCACCTCCTGGGTGAACGTCTCGACCTCCTCCTGCTGGGTGAGGAAGCGCTGCGCGGCTGCGCGGATCTGGTCCTCGTTGCCGCCGACCTTGACGATCGCGACGCCCTCGACGTTGAGCTTGACGCCCTGGCCGGACACGGCGCCGCGGATCTGCACGGACAGCCGCCGGCTGGAGAGGTCGAGGATGTGCAGCTTCTGCACGAACGGGATGACGAACGTCCCGCCGCCCATCACGACGCGCTGGCCGGACAGGTCGGTCGAGATGATGCCGGTCTCCGGGTTACGGACGGCCTTGCCGCGCCGTCCGGTGACGATGTACGCCTCGTTCGGGCCGGCTACCTTGTAGCGGCTGGTGATGAGCAGGACGATCAGGACCAGGAGGACGATGAGGCCGATGACGGTGATGGTCGTCTGATTCAACTGTGGATCTCCCCGTTGGAGCCCGCTACAGGCGGGCGACGGACACGGCGGTGGGCGAGAGCACGCCGACGACGGTGACCGCGGCCCCGGTCTCGATCGTCTCGACGGCGCGGGCGTTCAGGCGGGTGAGATGGCCGCCGACGCTGACGTTGACCACCCCGAAGCCCGCCTCGGGAATGGTCGAGACCACGACGCCGTCGTAGCCGACGATGTCGGACGTGCGCGGCGTCTGGTCGGTGGCGCCGTTCTTGAGCGTTCGGGTGAGCCAGGCGGTGAGCCCGGCGACGAGTGCGCCGGCGACCACGCCGAGCCCGAGCGTCGCCGGGGTGCCGAGGTCGGCGGACTGCGCCAGCGACGCGCAGAACCCGAACGCGGACACGAACGCGGCCGCGGCGGCGCTGGAGAACCAGTCGCCGCCGACGTGGAGGACTCCGTCCAGGAACTCGCCGGCCAGTAGCGACACCAGCAGGAAGGCGAGCCCGGCGAAGCCCAGGACGAGATAGATCGTCACCCGTTGATCCCCCTACCGGCCGCGTGGACGGCCCGATGGTAGCGGGTGCCGCTCGCGGGCACGACGACGGTACTAGCATGCGGATGACGGGCCACTCAACGTTTCCGGCAGCGATGCCCTAATGTTTCGTCTGGGTCACCACGACGGGGTGGACGACCGTTTCTTGTACGCCCCTGAACCGTGAGGAGTACCTCCTGATGACCGTTCGTGTAGGCATCAACGGCTTCGGCCGCATCGGGCGCAACTTCGCTCGCGCGGTGTTCGCGCAGGGCGGCGGCGACATCGAGATCGTCGGCGCCAACGACCTCACCGACACCAAGACCCTCGCTCACCTGCTGAAGTACGACTCCATCCTCGGCACGCTCGCCGACGTCAGCCACGAGGGCGACACCATCACCGCCGGCGGCCAGTCGTTCAAGGTGCTCACCGAGCGCGACCCCGCGCAGCTGCCCTGGAAGGAGCTCGGCGCCGACATCGTGCTCGAGTCCACCGGGTTCTTCACCGACGCCACCAAGGCGAAGGCGCACATCGACGGCGGCGCGCAGAAGGTCATCATCTCGGCCCCGGCGAAGAACGAGGACGTCACCCTCGTGCTGGGCGCCAACGAGAACACCTACGACCCCGCCGCGCACTCCATCATCTCCAACGCGTCGTGCACCACGAACTGCCTGGCGCCGCTGGCGAAGGTCATCAACGACGCGTTCGGCATCGAGCGCGGTCTCATGACGACGGTGCACGCCTACACCGCCGACCAGAACCTGCAGGACGGCCCGCACAAGGACCTCCGCCGGGCCCGCGCCGCCGCGCTGAACATCGTCCCCACCAGCACCGGTGCGGCCAAGGCCATCGGCCTGGTGCTGCCCGAGCTGAAGGGCAAGCTCGACGGCTTCGCGCTGCGGGTGCCGACGCCCACCGGCTCGGCCACCGACCTCACGGTCACGCTGTCGCGCGAGGTCACCGTGGACGAGGTGAACGCCGCGTACAAGGCGGCCGCCGAGGGCGCGCTGGCCGGCTACCTGCGCTACACCGAGGACGAGATCGTCTCGTCCGACATCGTCACCGACCCCGCGTCGTGCATCTTCGACTCCGGCCTGACCCGCGTCATCGGCGACCAGGTCAAGGTCGTGGGCTGGTACGACAACGAGTGGGGCTACTCCAACCGGCTGGTGGACCTCGTCCGCTTCGTCGGCGCCTCGCTCTGAGCGTGATGAGGGGAATCGACGAGCTGGGGGACCTGCGCGGTCAGCGGGTCCTCCTCCGCTCCGACCTCAACGTGCCGCTCGACGGGTCGGTCATCACCGACGACGGCCGGGTGCGCGCGTCGGTGCCGACCATCCAGCAGCTGCGTGAGGCCGGCGCCCGGGTCGTCGTCATGGCCCACCTGGGCCGGCCGAAGGGCGCGCCCGACGCGAAGTACTCGCTCGCGCCGGTGGCGAAGCGGCTGGGTGAGCTGCTCGGCGCTGAGGTCGCGTTCGCCACCGACACCGTCGGCGAGAGCGCGCGCAAGACCGTCGCCGCGCTGGCCGACGGCGAGGTCGCGCTGCTCGAGAACCTGCGCTTCGACGCCCGCGAGACCAGCAAGGACGACGCCGAGCGCGGCGCCTTCGCGGCCGAGCTGGCCGAGCTGGGCGACGTCTTCGTGTCCGACGGCTTCGGCGTCGTGCACCGCAAGCAGGCCAGCGTCTACGACCTCGCCCAGGCGCTGCCGCACGCGGCCGGCCTGCTGGTCCAGGCCGAGGTGCGCGCGTTCGCGAAGGTCCTCGTCGATCCCGAGCGCCCGTACGTCGTCGTGCTCGGCGGCTCGAAGGTCTCCGACAAGCTGGGCGTCATCGACAACCTGCTCGAGAAGGTCGACCGCCTGCTCATCGGCGGCGGCATGGCGTTCACGTTCCTCAAGGCCCAGGGCTACGAGGTGGGCGGCTCGCTGCTCGAGGACGACCAGCTCGACACCGTCCGCGAGTACCTGGCGCGGGCGCAGGAGCGCGGCGTCGAGCTGGTGCTGCCGGTCGACGTCGTCGTCGCGGCCGACATCAGCGCCGACGCCGCCACGTCCGTGGTGCCCGCGTCGGCCATCCCGGCCGACCAGAAGGGCCTCGACATCGGCCCGGCCACCATCGAGCTGTTCCGCGGCAAGCTGGCCGACGCGAAGACGGTGGTCTGGAACGGCCCCATGGGCGTGTTCGAGCTGGCGCCGTTCGCCGAGGGCACCCGCCAGGTCGCGGTCGCGGTCTCCGAGGTCGGCGGCACCAGCGTCGTCGGCGGCGGCGACTCCGCGGCCGCCGTCCGTCAGCTCGGCCTCGACGAGGGCGCGTTCACGCACATCTCGACCGGCGGCGGCGCCTCGCTCGAGCTGCTCGAGGGCAAGGAACTGCCCGGCCTCACCGTCTTGGAGTCCTGATGGCGACGAAGACCCGCCGGCCGCTCATGGCCGGCAACTGGAAGATGAACCTCAACCACCTCGAGGCCATCGCGCTGGTGCAGAAGCTCGCCTTCTCGCTCAACGACGACGACCTCGAGAAGGTCGAGGTGGCGGTGCTGCCGCCGTTCACCGACCTGCGCTCGGTGCAGACGCTGATCGACGCCGATCGCTACAACATCGCCTTCGGCGCGCAGGACCTCTCCCAGCACGCCTCCGGCGCCTACACCGGCGACATCTCCGGCGCCATGCTGGCGAAGCTGGGCTGCACGTACGTCACCGTCGGCCACTCCGAGCGGCGCGAGTACCACGGCGAGACCGACCAGCTGGTGGCGGCGAAGATCAAGGCGGCCTATCAGCACGAGCTGACGCCGATCCTGTGCGTCGGCGAGCCGCTCGAGGTCCGTCAGGAGGGCCGGCACGTCGAGCACACGCTGGCGCAGCTCGACGGTGCGCTCGAGGGCCTGGGCGCGGAGCAGGCGGCGAGCATCGTCGTCGCGTACGAGCCGGTCTGGGCCATCGGCACCGGCGAGGTCGCCACGCCCGACGACGCGCAGGAGCTGGCCGCGGCCATCCGCGAGCGGCTGGCGAAGCTGTACAGCGCCGAGCTGGCGGCGGGCGTGCGCATCCTCTACGGCGGCTCGGTGAAGGCGGCGAACGTCAAGCCGATCATGGAGCAGCCCGACGTCGACGGCGCGCTGGTCGGCGGCGCGAGCATCAACGCCGACGAGTTCGCGCTGATCGCCCGGTACCACCGCAACCCCTGAGCAGGACCATCGTGTCCCCGTCGTCCGGCCCGTCGCATCGGCCGGGGGCGGGGACATGATCATTCACAGCGACCAGGTACCATTCGGCACGACAGGCCCGAACGCGTAGTCTTGGACCGTGCGCCCGGCGCTCGCCGGCCCCGCCGATCCGGAAGGACGAAGGCACACCACCGTGGAACTGGCATTCTCGATCCTGCTGGTCGCGACCAGCGCGTTGCTGATCCTGCTGGTGCTCATGCACAAGGGCAAGGGCGGCGGGCTGTCCGACATGTTCGGTGGCGGGGTGTCCTCCTCATTGGGTGGGTCCTCGGTGGCCGAGCGCAACCTCGACCGCCTCACGGTCGCGCTCGGCCTGGTCTGGGCCGCTGCCATCATCGCGCTCGGCCTGCTGAACGCCAGCTAGCAACGTCAGGGAGGACGCACCGTGGTCGGAGGCAACGCGATCCGTGGCAGCCGGGTGGGCGCCGGACCCATGGGCGAGGCAGAACGCGGCGATTCCGCACCACGCCGCAAGGTGACGTACTACTGCGAGCACGGACACGAGAGCTCGCCCAGCTTCGCCGCCGAGGCCGCCATCCCTGAGTCCTGGGACTGCATCCGCTGCGGGCTGCCGGCCAGTCAGGACCGCGAGCACCCGCCGGCCGCGCCGCGCACCGAGCCGTACAAGACGCACCTCGCGTACGTGAAGGAGCGGCGCAGCGACGAAGACGGCGCCGCCATCCTCGAAGAGGCCCTGCAGGCGCTGCGCAAGCGCCGTTCCCTCTGAGGGCGTGTCTCCCGGGTCCGTGGCCTACTGCGCGACGCCCAGGCGGCGCCTCGCTGCGTTCTCGTCAGTCGCCATAGGCACCGCTATGTCTCCTTCCTCGGCCTTGCGAGGCATCCACCTGGACGCCGCTCGCTACGGCCGAGACCCGGGAGCCACACCCTGGTTCTGCTCCAGGAACGCCCGGGCTGCGCGACGCATGTCGTCGCGCAGCTCACGTGGTTCCAGCACCACCACGTCGCCGGCCAGTCCGAGTAGGTACACGCGCGTCTCGAGCGCCGACTCGAACGTCATGGCCACCTCCTGCCAGCCGTCGCCGTCCGGTTCCGACACGGTGTCGACGACGGCGTTGCGGGCCCAGCGCAGCCGGGTGGCGGCGTACCCGCGCACGCGCAACCGGACCGGGTAGCGGCGCAGCCCGGCGAAGTAGCGCTCGCCGCTGTCGTGCCAGTGCGCGGCGAGGTCGAAGCCGGGCGGACGCCGGAACCGCTCGCTCGTGTGCTCCGCGTGCGCGATGCGCCCGACCCGGTAGGTGCGGTAGTCGTCGTCCTTGCGGGCGACGAGGTACCAGGACCGCTTCTTCGCCACCAGCCCCAGCGGCTCGACGCTGACGGCGGCGGGCGCGCTGCCGTAGCGCACCAGCACCCGGGTGTCGTTCCACACCGCCCGCCGCAGCACCGCCAGCCACGGCGACGGCTCGCGCGCCTCCATCCAGTCGGCGTGGTCGACCAGGACCCGTTCGCGGGCGAGGTCGGCCTGCTCGCGGGCGTGCGCCGGCACCGTGGCGAGCAGCTTCGCCTCGGCCGTCCCCGCGGCGGCGTCGAGCCCGAGGTCGGCCAGCACGTGCGCCGTCGACGCGACGAACAGCGCGGCGGTCTCGGCGGGGGAGAGGCCGGTCAGCCGGGTGCGGTAGTCGGCCGCCAGCGACCAGCCGCCGGCCCGGCCGCGGTCGGCGTAGACGGGGAACCCGGCCGCGCTGAGCGCGTCGAGGTCGCGCTGCACCGTGCGCGTCGACACCTCCAGCCGCCGGGCCAGCTCGCCCGCCGTCAGCCGGCCGTGCGTCTGCAGCAGCAGGACGACCTGGACGAGGCGTTCGGCGCGCATCTCTCTAATATGACAGACGGTGTCCTATTAGGGTCCTACGGTGGTCGATATGTGGAGTGCCGATCTGCTCGACCAGCTCGAGTTCTACTGGAACGTCCATTTCCGGCCGCGGCTGGCCGGCCTGACCGACGACGAGTACCTGTGGGAGCCGGCGGAGGGCGCGTGGAGCCTGCGGCCCGGCCCGGGCGGCGCACTGGACCTCGAGTCCGTCCAGCCCGAGCCGCCGCTGCCGCCCGTCACGACCATCGCCTGGCGCGCCATGCACGTCGGACGCGACGTGCTCGGCAAGCGGGCGCGGGCGTTCTTCGACCCTGACGCGGCCGACGCCGACATGTACTCCGCGCTGCACTGGCCGGACGGGTTGCCGGCGGCGGCGGACGGGGCGCTGGCGCTGCTGGACGAGGCGTACGAGCTGTGGCGGTCCGGGGTCGCGGCCCTGGACGACGAGACGATGCTGCGGCCGCTGGGGCCGCGCGGCGGGCCGTACGCGGACGACTCGATGGCCAAGCTCGTGCTGCACGTGAACCGGGAGGTCATGGCGCACGGCGCGGAGATCTGCCTGCTGCGCGACCTGTACCGGGCGCGGACGGACCAGCGGGACCCCGTCGTCGCCGCGGCGTTGCGTGGCGACGCGGGCGCCGTAGCGGCGGCGCTGGGGGACGGCGCCGCCGGCGTGCGGCCGTCGCTGGCCGCCGAGGCCGCCGGACTACACCACTGGGACGTCGTGCGGGCGCTGGCCGCGGCCGGCGCGCCGGTGGACGGTGCGCTGCACTACGCGGCCGGCGCGGGCGCGCTGGACGTGGTGAAGCTGCTGGTGGAACGCGGTGCGGACGTGGCGGCGAAGGACGATCGGTTCCAGCTGGACCCGGCCGGCTGGGCCGACTTCTTCCAGCACCCCGACGTCGCGGCCTACCTCCGCTCCGTCACCGGCTAGCGGCTACGGGCCGCGGCGACGGCGGGCTTCGGCGGCTTGGCGTCGAACGAGTAGCGGCGCTTGCTCTCCCGCTCCAGCAGCCCGGCGTCGGCGAGCCGCTTGAGCACGACCGGGCACACCTTGCACCGCGGCCGGTCGCGGCAGCACTTCTTCTTCGCCTTCATCGACGCCACGCGGGAAGGATAGGCAACCCTTTCTCGTCCTGTCACATCTGTCCCGATGTAGGGCGATCTCAGGGGACGGTGAGCCGGCGCCGCGGCCCGCACGGCGAGGCAGGACGGCCGAGGCCGGGCGGGAGCTCGGACACCGAGACTTGGGCCGGCACGCTCGGTGCCAGCCGCGCCGCCGGCGCTCGGACCGGCGTCGCCTCGTCCGCGCCCGCCGTCGCCAGGCCGAATCTGCCCGGGTGCGCGAACGATCGGCCCTGGCCCGGCGACCTTGTTCACCCGTGGTGACGTGAGCGCCAACAGTTGGCGCTCACGTCACCACGCCGCATCGCACTACCGGCCTGATGGACGGCGAGCCGACGCCGCGGCCCTCACGGCGAGGCGGGGCGCCCCAGGCCGGGCGGGAGCTCGGCCGCCGCGGCGCGGTCCAGCAGCCACCGCGTCGCCCGCTGGCCCTGGGCGCCGGCCGCCGGGATCTGGACCGGCCCGGATCCGCCCAGCGCCAGCCGCACCGCCGGCGCCTTGTCCGCGCCCGCCACCACGAGCCACACCTCGTCCGCCGATCGGATGACCGGCAGGCTGAGGCTGACCCGCTCAGGCGGCGGCTTCGGCGCGCCGCGGACGCCGACCACTGGACGATCGTCGTGCAGGGCCGGGTGCTCCGGGAACAGCGACGCCACGTGGCCGTCGGGCCCGACGCCGAGCAGCAGGACGTCGAACGCCGGGGCGCCCACGTGCAGCCGCTTCTCCGTCTGGGCCGCCAGCACGTCGGCGTAGGCGGCCGCCGCGTCCTCCGGCGTCAGGTCGCCGGACGCCGCAGGCATCGCGAACACCCGCGCCGAGTCGACCGGCACGTGGTCGAGCAGGGCGGCCCGCGCCTGGGTCTCGTTGCGGTCCGGGTCGCCGGACGGCAGGAACCGCTCGTCGCCCCACCAGATGGACAGCGCCGACCAGTCGACGGCCGAGCAGGCGGGCGACGCGGCGACCGCGCGCAGCGTCGCGATGCCCGCCGTGCCGCCGGTGAGGACGACGGACGCGTCGCCGTGCGCGGCCTGGGCGTCGACCAGGCGGGTGATGAGCCGGGCCGCCACCGCCTGGACGAGCACGTCGGCGTCGCGGTGGATCACGATCGTGGGTGTGGTCATCGCTTGGCCTTCGCTTTCGTCCGGGTGATCTTGCCGGTCTCGTGCAGTTCCTCCAGACCTTCCTGGATGACCTCGGCGTAGACGTCGTCGGGGTCGAGGCGCCGCAGTTCCTCGGCCAGCGAGTCGCCGGCGCTGCGGCGGGGGAGCGCGACGCGGCGGTCGGCGCGGCCGGGGACGGTCAGCGTCGCCACCTCGTCGTCGGGACGCTCGATGGCGATCGCGCCGGACGGACGGTCGAGCCGCACGCTGAACAGGCCCTCGACGCCGGTCGCCTTGGTCCGCGTGACGGGGACGCGCAGCGTGTGCGCCAGCCACCCGGCCAGCAGGTCGGCGCTCGGGTTGTCCGGACCGCCGACGACCCGCGCCGCCGTGATCTCCTCGTGCGGCGGCTGGTCCAGCGCCGCCGCGAGCAGCGCCCGCCACAGTGTCAGCCGCGTCCACGAGAGGTCGGTGTCGCCCGGCTGGTACGTCTCGGCCCGCTCCTGCAGCGCCGCGCTCGGCCGCTTGCAGGCCGCGGCGTCGGTGATGCGCCGCTGCGCCAGCCGCCCGACGGGGTCGTCGGCCGGCACCGGGGGAGACTCGGCCGGCCACCACGCGACCACCGGGTTGTCGGGCAGCAGCAGCGGGACGATGACGGACTCGGCGTGCCCGGTGAGCGGCCCGAACAGCCGCAGCACGACCACCTCGCTGGCGCCGGCGTCGCCGCCGACGCGGATCTGCGCGTCGAGCCGGGCCGACCCGCGCGACGTGCCCTTGATGACGGCGATGATGCGGCACGGGTGCTCGTGGCTGGCCTGGTTCGCCGACTCGATGGCATCCTCGGCGCCGGCCTCCTCGGTGACGAGGACCAGCGTGAGGACGCGACCCAGCGCGACCGCGCCGTGCTTCTCGCGCAGCTCGACCAGGCGCTTGCCGACGTCGCCGGCGGTGGTCGACGGGATGTCGATGATCATGGACGCCTCCAGGTGCGGCCGTCGCGGGCCAGCATCTCCTCGGCCGACGCGGGGCCCCAGCCGCCGGGCGAGTACTGCTCGGGCTGCCCCGGGCTCGCCGCCCAGAACTCCTCGATCGGGTCGAGGATCTGCCAGGACAGCTCGACCTCCTCGTGCCGCGGGAACAGCGGCGGGTCGCCCAGCAGGACGTCGAGGATCAGCCGCTCGTACGCCTCGGGGCTCTCCTCGGTGAACGAGCCGCCGTAGCCGAAGTCCATGGTGACGTCTCGCACCTCCATGGCCGTGCCGGGCACCTTCGACCCGAACCGGATGGTCACGCCTTCGTCCGGCTGCACCCGGATGACCAGCGCGTTCTCCCCGAGCTCCTCGGTGGCCGTGGACTCGAACGGCAGGTGCGGCGCCCGCTTGAACACGATCGCCACCTCGGTGACACGGCGCCCGAGCCGCTTGCCGGTGCGCAGGTAGAACGGCACGCCGGCCCAGCGGCGGGTGTCGATGTCGAGGCGGACGGCGGCGAAGGTCTCGGTCGTGGACTCGGGCGGGATGCCGTCCTCCTCGAGGAACCCCCTCACCTTCTGCCCGCCGGCCCAGCCCGCCGCGTACTGCCCGCGCGCGGTGTGCTCGCGGAGGTCCGGAGGCAGCCGGACGGCGGAGAGCGCCTTCTCCTTCTCCGCCCGCAGGTCCGACGCGTTGAACGAGACCGGCTCCTCCATGGCCACCAGCGCCAGCAGCTGCAGCAGGTGGTTCTGGATGACGTCGCGGGCCGCGCCGATGCCGTCGTAGTAGCCGGCCCGGCTCTCGATGCCGATGTCCTCGGCCATCGTGATCTGCACGTGGTCGACGAAGTGGGCGTTCCAGATCGGCTCGAACAGCTGGTTCGCGAATCGCAGCGCCAGGATGTTCTGGACCGTCTCCTTGCCCAGGTAGTGGTCGATGCGGAAGATCGAGTCGGGCGGGAAGATGCTCTCGACCGTCGCGTTGAGCTGCCGGGCGCTGGCGAGGTCGTGGCCGAACGGCTTCTCGATGATCACCCGGCGCCACTGCTCCGGGCCGTCCGGGTGGGCCAGCCCGGAGCGGTCCAGCTGCTTGCAGACGATGTCGAAGAACGACGGCGGGATCGACAGGTAGAACGCGTGGTTGCCGCCCGTGCCCTGCTGTTCGTCCAGCTCGCGGACGGTCTCGGCCAGCCGGTCGAACGCGTCGTCGTCGGAGAAGTCGCCCGGGACGAACCGGAACCCCTGCGCGAGCTGCCGCCAGGTCGCCTCCCGGAACGGGGTGCGCGCGTGCTGTTTGACGGCGTCGTGCACGATCTTGCCGAAGTCCTGCGTGGCCCAGTCGCGCCGGGCGAACCCGACCAGCGAGAAGCCGGGCGGCAGCAGGCCGCGGTTGGCGAGGTCGTACACCGCCGGCATCAGCTTCTTGCGCGCGAGGTCGCCGGTGACCCCGAAGATCACCAGGCCGGACGGGCCGGCGATGCGTGGCAGCCGCTTGTCGCGTTTGTCGCGCAGCGGGTTCTGGTAGTTCACCGCAGAACGTCCCTCAGAGTCTCGATGCCTGCCTTGCGGTCGGTCAGGTGCAGCCGGAGCACCGGGCGGTCGTGGTCGGCCAGCACCTGGGCGTCGCCGGCCGCCTGCGCGGCGATCAGCTGCCCGAACGTGAACGGCCGGTCCGGGATCGCGAGGTCGTCCGCCGGCGCGCCGGTGACCTGCAGGTACACGCCCTGCGCCGGACCGCCCTTGTGGTACTGGCCGGTGGAGTGCAGGAACCGCGGGCCCCACCCGAACGTGACGGGCCGCTCGGTGCGCCGCTCCAGCGGCACGCGGACGGCGGCCAGCCCGGCGTCGTCGCCCTCGCGGTCGAGGTAGGCCATGACGGCGAGGTAGCCGTCGGGCGCCAGCCGGCCCAGCAGCGCGTCGACGGCGCCGCTCAGCGTCGTCACGCCGTCGAGCAGCCCGGCCGAGCCGCGCACCTCGACGACGCCGTCGGTGAAGGCGGGCGCCTCGGGCTCCGGCGTGGCGTCGAGCAGGCCGCGGGCGGCCTTCTTCGCGCTCTCGACGTCGGGCTGGTCGAAGGGGTTGATGCCCAGCAGCTTGCCGGCGACGGCCGTCGCGTACTCCCAGAGCAGGAACTGCGCGCCCAGCTCACCGGTGACGACGACGCCCTTGGCCGGTGGCTGCGCGGGCTCGCCGACGATGGCCGGGAGGACGTCGGCGGCGGGGTGCGTGATCTCGGGGTCGTCGACGCTGCCGCTGGCGATGGGCAGGACGCCGGTGCCCAGCTTGCCGGTGGACTCGGCGATGAGCTGCTCGGCCCAGTCGGCGAACCCCACGATGCCGGAGCCGGCGTCGGCGATGGCGACCTTGTCGCGGCCCTGCTCGTGCGCGCCGGCGAGCGCGGCGCCCAGTCGCAGCGCCGGGTTGTCGGTGACGTCGCCGCCCAGCCGCTCGGCGGCGGCCGCGGCCTCGTCCAGCAGCGCGGCGATGTCGGCGCCGGCCAGCCCGCTCGGGACCAGCCCGAACGCCGTCAGCGCGGAGTAGCGGCCGCCGACGTTCGGGTCGGCGAGGAACACCCGGCGGTAGCCGCCGGCCTCGGCCAGCTCGGCCAGCCCCGACCCCGGGTCGGTGACGGCGACGATGCGGCTGGCGGAGTCGATGCCGGCCGCTTCGAACGCGGCCGCGAAGACCCGCCGCTGGCTGTCGGTCTCGACCGTCGAGCCGGACTTGCTGGACACCACGATGACGGTGCGGTCGAGGCGGTCGGCCAGCGCACGGGCCACCGAGCCCGGGTCGGTGGTGTCGAGGACGGTCAGCTCGACGCCCGCCGTCCGGGTGATGACCTCCGGCGCCAGCGACGAGCCGCCCATGCCGGCCAGCACGATGCGGTCGAGGCCCTCGGCCCGCAGCTCGGCCGACAACGCCTCGATCTCGGCCAGCAGCGGCCGCGACGTCTCGTGCAGGTCGGTCCAGCCCAGCCGGATGGACGCCTCCGCCTCGGCGTCGGGGCCCCACAGCGTGGCGTCCTTCGCCGCGATGCGCGACGCGACCTTCTCGCCGACCAAGCCCTCGACGACGGCGTCGGCGTCGACGCCGTACGTGCTGACGGTCAGTGCGGTCACTTGGCGGCCTCCAGCTTGGCGTTGACGGATTCGAGCAGGTCGTTCCAGCTGGTCTCGAACTTCTCGACGCCCTCGCGCTCGAGCACCTCGCTGACGTCGTCGAGGTCGACGCCGGCGGCGCGGACCGCGGCCAGCGTGTTCCACGCGTCCTCGCGGTGGGGCCGGATGGTGTCGCCGGTGATGTCGCCGTGGTCGGCGACCGCCTCGATCGTCGCCTCGGGCATGGTGTTCACGGTGTCGGGCGCGACCAGCTGGGTGACGTACATGGTGTCGTCGTAGTCGGGGTTCTTCGTCGACGTCGACGCCCACAGCGGCCGCTGCCGCTGCGCGCCGGCCGCCTCCAGCCGCTGCCAGCGGTCGGCGGCGACGACGTCCTCGTAGGCGGCGTAGGCCAGCCGGGCGTTCGCGACGGCCGACTTGCCGCGCAGCGCCAGCGCGTCGTCGGAGCCGATGGCTTCCAGCCGCTTGTCGATCTCGGAGTCGACCCGGCTCACGAAGAAGGACGCGACCGAGGCGATGCCGTCGAGCGACTCACCGGCGGCGACCCGCTGCTCGAGTCCCGCCTGGTAGGCGTCCATGACCTCACGGTAGCGGTCGATGGAGAAGATCAGCGTGACGTTCACGCTGATGCCCGCGGCGATGCCCGCGGTGATGGCCGGAAGGCCGGCCTTCGTCGCGGGGATCTTGACGTAGACGTTCGGCCGGTCGACCTCCGCCCACAACTCCTTGGCCTGGGCGATGGTGGCGTCGGTGTCGTGCGCCAGCCGCGGGTCGACCTCGATGGAGACCCGGCCGTCGCCGTTGGTGCTCTGCTGCGCGACCGGCGCGAACAGGTCAGCGGCGGCGCGGACGTCGTCGGTGGTGAGGTCGCGCACGGCGGCGTCGGCGTCGGAGCCCTGGCCGGCGTGGCGGCGCAGGTCGTCGTCGTACAGGCTGCTCTTGGTGATGGCGGCCTGGAAGATCGACGGGTTCGTGGTGACGCCGACGACGTGCTTGTCGTCGATCAGCGACTGCAGGTTCCCGGTGGTCAGGCGGTCGCGGGAGAGGTCGTCGAGCCAGATGGCGACGCCCTCGGCGGAGAGCCGGCCGAGCGGATCGTTGGTGTTCATGATGTCCCTCTCAGGTGTGGGAGATGGAATCACGGGCCGCGGCCACCACGGCGTCCACCGTGATGCCGAACTCGCGGTACAGGGTCTGGTAGTCGGCCGAGGCGCCGAAGTGCTCGAGGCTGACGGCGCGGCCGGCGTCGCCGAGGTAGCGGTGCCAGCTCATCGCGATGCCGGCCTCGACGGAGACGCGGGCCCTGACGGCGGCCGGGAGCACCGACTCGCGGTACTCGGCGTCCTGCTCCTCGAACCACTCCTGCGACGGCATGGAGACGACCCGCGTGGCGACGCCGTCGGCCTGCAGCCGCTCGCGCGCCTCGACCGCCAGCTGCAGCTCGGAGCCGGTGCCGATGAGGATGACCTGCGGCGTTCCGCCGTCCGCCTCGGCGAACACGTACCCGCCGCGGGCCGTGCCCTCGGCGTCGCCGTAGACGCTGCGGTCGAACGTGGGCACGTTCTGGCGGGTCAGCGCGAGGCCGGCCGGGTGCTGCCGCTCGAGGATCGTCCGCCACGCGACGGCCGTCTCGTTCGCGTCGGCCGGGCGGACGACGTCCAGACCCGGGATCGCGCGCAGCGCCGACAGGTGCTCGACCGGCTGGTGCGTCGGGCCGTCCTCGCCGAGGCCGATGGAGTCGTGCGTCCACACGAACGTCACCGGCAACTGCTGCAGCGCCGCCAGCCGGACCGCGGCCCGCTGGTAGTCGCTGAACACCAGGAACGTCGCCGCGTACGGGCGGGTGAGGCCGTTCAGCGCGATGCCGTTGACGACGAGGCCGGAGGCGAACTCGCGGACGCCGAAGTGCAGCGTGCGGCCGTAGGGGTCGCCGGGGAACATCTTCGACGAGCGCTTCTCGGGCAGGAAGCTCGGCTCACCCTCGATGGTCGTGTTGTTCGAGCCGGCGAGGTCGGCCGAGCCGCCCCACAGCTCGGGCAGCACCGGCGCGACCGCGTTGATGACCTTGCCCGACGCGGCCCGGGTGGCGACGCCCTTCTCCGAGGCCTCGAACGACGGCAGGCTGTCCGTCCAGCCCTCCGGCAGCTCACGCCGCTGCAGGCGGTCGAGCAGGGCGGCGCGGTCGGGGTTCGCGCCGCGCCAGGCGGCGTAGCGCTCGTCCCACGCGGTGCGGGCCTGCTTGCCGCGGGCGCCGACCGCGCGGGCGTGCGCGAGGACGTCGTCGGCGACGTCGAAGCTCTTCTCCGGGTCGGCGCCCAGCACCCGCTTCGTGGCCGCGACCTCGTCGGCGCCCAGCGCGGAGCCGTGGATGGCGCCGGTGTTCTGCTTGTTCGGGGCCGGCCAGCCGATGATCGTCCGGACCGCGATGAACGACGGCCGGTCGGTGACGGCCTTCGCGTTCTGCAGCGCCTCGAAGATGGCCCGCGGGTTCTCCTTGTACTCGCCGTCGGCGGTGAAGTCGACCACCTGGGTGTGCCAGCCGTACGCCTCGTAGCGGGCGACGGTGTCCTCGGTGAAGGCGATGTTGGTGTCGTCCTCGATGGAGATGTGGTTGTCGTCCCACAGCACCACGAGGTTGCCCAGCTCCTGCGTGCCCGCCAGCGAGCTGGCCTCGCTCGACACGCCCTCCTGGAGATCGCCGTCGGAGGCGATGACGAAGACGTGGTGGTCGAAGACGCTCTCACCCGGCAGGGCGTCGGGGTCGAGCAGGCCGCGGACCCGGCGCTGCGCGAACGCCATGCCGACCGCCGTGCCGAACCCGGACCCGAGCGGGCCCGTCGTGACCTCGACGCCGTTGGTGTGCCGGTACTCCGGGTGCCCCGGCGTGGCCGAGCCCCAGGTGCGGAACGCCTTGAGGTCGTCCAGCGAGACGTCGTAGCCGGACAGGTACAGCTGGATGTACTGCGTGAGGCTGCTGTGCCCGGCCGACAGGACGAACCGGTCGCGGCCGAGCCAGTGCTGGTCGGACGGGTCGTGACGGAGCACCTTCTGGTAGAGCGTGTAGGCCACCGGGGCCAGGCTCATCGCCGTGCCGGGGTGGCCGTTGCCCACCTTCTCGACGGCATCCATGGCGAGCAACCGCACGGTGTCGACCGCCCGGTCGTCGAGCTCCGTCCACTCGAAGTCTGCGCTGTTCTCGGGTGTCGTGTTCACCGGCGTGACGTTCCTCTCAGACGGATGGGACCCTGCGTCTCTGCTCACGGCGCCGTCGGCGAGACGGCCGTTCCACGGTCGAGCGTATCGACGTCACCCGGACGTGTGCCCGGCCGCTCGGCGGATTGGGCGCACCGTTAGACTCAACAGGCCATGCTGGCGGATGTTCCCACTCCCGCCTGTCGCTTCGACCACACGAAGGTGAACGTTGACGTCCGTCGAGCCGAGCCCTGCGGCGACCCGGCGCGCACCGGCGCCGCATGGGCGGTTGGGGCGGCTGGGAGCCGTCGTCGGAGCGTATGCGTCGCTCATGAAGCTGCGCGTCGTCGAGTTGCTGCTCATCACGACGCTGCCGGCCATGGTGCTGGCCGAGCGCGGGCTGCCGTCGCTGGGCCTGGCGCTGGCCACGCTGATCGCCGGAACGCTGGCCGGCGGTAGCGCGCACGCGTTCAACCAGGTGCTCGAGCGCGACATCGACGCCGTCATGCACCGCACCCGGCGCCGGCCGCTCGCCCGCGCCGTCGTCTCGCCGTACCGCGCGTTCGCGTTCGCGTCGCTGCTGCTCGTCGCGTCCGTCGCCATCATGCTGGCGTGGGTCAACCCGCTGGCCGCCGCGCTGACCATCGCGGCCAACCTGTTCTACGTCCTCGTCTACACCATGCTGCTGAAGCGGCGGACGTCGCAGAACATCGTGTGGGGCGGGGTGGCCGGCTGCGTGCCGACGCTAATCGGCTGGGCCGCCGTCACCGGGTCGCTCGACTGGCCGCCCGTCCTGCTGTTCCTCGTCGTCTTCTTCTGGACGCCGCCGCACTACTGGCCGCTGGCCATGCGCTACCGCGACGACTACGCACGGGCCGGCGTGCCCATGCTGCCGGTGGTCGCGCCGGCGCGCACGGTGGCGCTGCAGATCCTGCTCTACTCGTGGGCCATGGTCGCCACCACGTTCGTGCTCTGGCCGGTCGCATCGCTCGGCTGGATCTTCGGGGTGGCGTCCGTGCTGACCGGCGTCTGGTTCCTCGTCGAGGCGCACCGCCTGTACGGCCGCGCGAAGCGGACGCCCGACGGCGCCGGCCTCACCGCCATGCGGCTCTTCCACGGCTCCATCACCTACCTCACGGTGGTGTTCGTCGCGGTGATGGCCGACGTTCTGATCCTCGGCTGACCTGCGGTTCTTGACTCTCCAGTTACTGGAGACAGCACGGTGGTTCCCGTGAACGACGCCTTCCTGAGCATCGGCGACCTGGCCCGGCGCACCGGACTCCCGGTGAAGACGATCAGGTACTACGCCGACATCGGGCTGGTGCCGCCGACCGACCGATCCCCGGCGGGCTACCGCCGCTACGACGCCGTCGCGCTGGCCCGGCTGGATCTCGTCCGCACGCTCCGCGAGCTCGGCGTCGACCTCGCGACCGTCCGGCAGGTCCTCGACCGGACGCTGTCGCTGGCCGACATGGCGACGGCGCACGCCGCCGCCCTGGACGCGCAGATCCGGCTGCTCCGGACCCGCCGTTCGGTGCTGCGAGCGGTGGCCGCGCTGGGGATCGACGACCACGAGGAGCTGGATCTCATGAACCGCCTGGCCCACCTGTCCGCCGCCGAACGGCAGCAGATCATCGACGACTACTGGTCGTCGGCCTTCGAAGGGCTGGACACCGACCCCGCGTTCGCCGACCGCATGCGCTCCGTCCGCGTCGATCTCCCCGACGACCCGACCCCGGCCCAGGTGGAGGCCTGGGTCGAGCTGGCCGAGCTGGTGCAGGACCCGTCGTATCGGGCGCGGGTTCGGCAGATGGCCGAGGCCGGCGCCGCCGCTGCCGGCTCCGCCTCGTCCGGCTCGGACGCCGACTCTGCTTCGTCCAGCGGCGGCTCCGGCTCGTCTGGCCCGGCCGGCTCCGGCTCTGTGTCAGCGGGCCCGTCGCCGGAGGAGATGGCGCTCTACCAGAGCGTGTCCGAGCTCGTGACCCCGCTCCAGTCGGCCGACGTCCCGCCGACCTCACCGGAGGGCCAACTGGTCGTCGATCAGCTGGCGCCCCGCTTCGCCCACGCCCGCGGCGTTGACGACGACGCGGGCTTCCGCCGGGAGCTGGGCGAGCAGATCGCCCTCTTCTCCGACCGCCGGGTCGAGCGCTACTGGGAGCTCGTCGGCATCATCAACGGCTGGCCGGCCGCCCAGGTCAGCTCCGGCAGCGTCGCCGCCATGGAGTGGTTCGCCCAGGCGCTGATCGGGTCGGCCAGCGAGTAACCGGCCCCGGCGCCGCGATGCGCCGCGCGTCGGCATCGGTTGCGTTTCGGCGGCAGTCGGGTCCCCGCCCGGCTGGGAGGGCTTCCCACCCTACGGGCGGGCGCCGACAACGTCGCAGCAACGCGGCAGCGTCGCCGCCATGGAGCGGTTCGCCCAGGCGCTGATCGCGTCGGCCGGCGACCAACCGCTGCCCGGCGCCGGTCACGACACCTGGCGCGTGCTGCCGCGTTACCGCGCGGAGTACGGTCCCCGCCCGGCTGGGAGGGCTTCCCACCCTACGGGCGGGCGCCGACAACGTCGCAGCAACGCGGCAGCACGCCGCGTCCCGGCTCCACGGACGGTCCGACGTGGCGCACGGTTGGGTGGCCGTGTGGTGCGCACCCGTCCCGGCAGGTCGCGCATGAGGGCTCGGTCGTCGGGCTGACGTGGCGCTCGGCTGGGTGGCCGCGTGGGCGCACCCGTCCCGGCAGGTCGCGCATGAGGGCTCGGTCGTCGGGCTGACGTGGCGCCCAGTTGGGTGGCCGTGTGGTGCGCACCCGTCCCGGCAGGTCGCGCATGAGGGCTCGGTCGTCGGGCCGACGTGGCGCTCGGCTGGGTGGCCGCGTGGTCGCACCCGTCCCGGCACGGCGCACATGAGAGCATCGTCGCCGTGACGACGCTGCCGTGGCCGCCGGACTGGCGGCGTCCGCCCCTCAGCGGCTGGCTCGGTGTCGTCCTGTTCGGTGCCCTCGCGGCGTTCCTGGCGCTGGCAGCGGCCATCGCGGCCACCAGCCGGCAGTGGGTCGCGGTGGCCGTGATCGGCGGCGTCCTGCTGTTGCTCGCGCCGATCGCCGCCGTCAGCCGGCCCCGTCGCCCCGTGTCTGCCGCCGAGGTGTCGCTCGACCTGGACGGCCGCCGGCAGACCGGCGTGCGGATCCCCGTCCTCCCGACGTCGCCGCTGGTGAGCCTGGCGTTGGCGATCCTGGGGCTGGCGATCCTCGGGCTCGGGGTCGCGGCGCTCGTCATCGCCGCGACGGACGGCGACTGGGCGGCGGTGGTGGGCTTCGTCGTGCTGCTGGTCGTCGGGTCGGTGCTGGCGCTCGGCGGGATCGTCGGCCTGATCGCCTCCCGCCGGCGCCTGGGGCTGGACCTCACGCCGTCGCACCTGGTCGTCGGGCTGGGCGGCGACCCCGTCGAGCTCACCTGGGAACAGATCGACCGCATCGGCACCACGTCGGTCCGCTACGGATTCGCCCTGGCGCCGGTGCAGAACTGGCTGACGGTGGCGACGCGCGAGCCGGTCCCGGCTGGGCCGTCCAGTCGGCGCGCGGCGGCACTGGGCCGCATGACGTCGACGGCGCCGGCGCACACGGCCGCCGCGATCCCGGCCCAGCGGCTCGGGGCCGACCCCGTGCTCGTCTACCACGCGCTGCGGTACTACCTGGAGCGCGCGGACGCCCGCCCCGAACTCGGGTCGGGCGCCGCGCTGCGCCGGCTCGCGGCCGGTGAGGTCGTGCGCTGACCGGTCGGCTCAGAGCGGGTCGATGTCGTCGCGCCGCTCGACGTACTCCCTGGTGCGCGGTCGTTCGACGTACTCCGTGCTGCGGGCGCGCCGCGTCCGCATCGACGCGACCATCATCGACACGACGATGGCCAGCGCACCCACACCGGTGAGCACCCAGCCGATGACGCTCAGGTCGAAGTCGGCCAGCCGGTCCCTGACGCCGAGGGCCAGGATCAGGCCCAACGCCATCAGAAAGACTCCCAGACCGATACTCATATCGGACACACCTCCCGAATTGGCGGGAACGCCAGGGCAGATACCCGGCCGCCCGGTCGCCAAACGGCCGCCGTCTCCTGGCGCGCCCGTTCCCGCCGTCGTGGCGCTGGGCGTGTCGTCAGTGCGCGGTCGCGGCGGCCGGCTGGCGCGACGGCAGCCAGCGCGTGGCGAGCCAGGCGTCCGTCGCGGCCATGACCATGAGCGCGGCGCCGAGCATGTGCAGTCCGACCAGCAGTTCCGGCAGCTCGAGCCGATACTGCACCAGTCCGATGACGCCCTGTCCGAGCTCGACGGCGAGCAGCACCGCCGCCGCGCGCGCCGCTCGTCCGGGGGAGCCGACCGCCCGGGCCGTGAAGTACAGGCCGATCGAGAGGCCCATGAGCAGCAGCACCGAGTCCGCGTGCACCTGCGTCACCACGGCGACGTCGAGGCCGGTGCGCTTGGAATCGGGGTCGCCGGCGTGTGGGCCGCTGCCGGTGACGACCGCGCCCAGGTAGACGGCGACGGCGGTGACCACCAGCGTCAGCAGCCCGAGCCGTTCCAGCCACGGTTGCCCGACCCGCGCCGGTACCGCGCCGTGCGGCCGCTGCGTCCGTCTGACCAGCACAGTCGCGACGCCGACCAGCACGGCCGACACCAGGAAGTGGAACATGACGACCCACGGGTTCAGGTCGGTCCAGACGGTGATGCCGCCGATGACGGCCTGCGCCGGCACGACGCCCAGCAGCACGGCCGACAGCACCACGAGGTCGCGGCGCGGCCGATCCGACGTGAGCGTCCGCAACACCGCGACCAGCATCGCGAACGCGACCGCGCCGACCACGAACGTCAGCAGCCGGTTCCCGAACTCGATCGCCCCGTGCAGTCCCATCTCGGGCGTCGCGGCGATGGAACCGGCCGTGCAGTGCGGCCAGTCGGGGCAGCCGAGCCCGGAGTCGGTGAGCCGGACCGCGCCGCCCGTGACGATGATGCCGGCCTGCGTGACCAGCGACGCGACCGCCAGCCGCCGTAGTGCGAGCTCCGACGGGAGCGGCAGCCGCCGTACGAGCCGGGCGGCCCGGCCGGGCGCCGGAGCCGGAGTCGTCGGAAGGGTCGCGGTCACCACGTCATGGTAGGACGCGGCGGCCGGTCGCGATCTCCGGGTCGGCGTGCGCTGCCTCAATGGCGCGGTCCTGTCAAGGGCTGACGGTTTGCCCGACTCCCGACAGCGGTAGCCCGGAAGTTAGCCCTATCGGCTCCGTTGCTGCTCTTCGGTTAGCCCTGATTCGGGCAAACGCCCTGGCCATTCGGGCAAACGCCGAAACCGTCGAACGGGCCGGATCTGGGCTTAGCGTCCGGGTCATGGCCCTTCGATCCGTTCTTCTGCGCGCTGCCCTGGCGGTGGCGTCGGTGCTCGCTGCCGCCCTCAGCGGCGGCGGGCTGCTCGGTCGTGCGCCCGCTCTCCAAGAGGCGGCTCCTGCGGGCGGCGGGGCACCCGGCATGGGTGGCGTGGCCGCGTCCGGTGCGGGGGAGTACGGCGCGCCGGCCGCAACCGCCGGCCGGGTCGGCGCCGCCGAGCCGGCCAGGTCCGTCGTCCTCGCCGAGCGACGGCGGGCCGTGCTCACCACCTGCCGCTGCCACGGCGAGCGCGGGCCGGTGCCGGCCGGGCTCGCGGCGGCATGGTTCGTCCCACTTCGGTCGCCTCGGCACGGCCGCTCCGCTACCGTGCGTCTACGGGCACGCCGTGATCGCCGAGACAGCCGCCGTGGGCACGCCGGCGGGCTCTGGCAGTGGGCTCGTTCGCTGCGAACATCTGCGGGAGGCAAGGGACATGAGCGGCGCCACTCGGCTGCGACCGCCCCGGAACTGGCTCGACCATCGCGTCATGGCCTGGTGGCGAGCGCAGGTCGGCGTGCTGACGGCCGTGGTGGTGGTCCCGCTGCTGATCCTCGGTCTGCTCATCGCGCCGGCGCGGCCGTGGTTCCTGATCCCGGCGGCCGTGCTGACCGTCGTGGGGCTGCTCGCGATCCTGCTGCTGCCGCCGTGGTGGTTCCGGATCCATCGCTGGGAGGTCACCGATCAAGCCGTCTACACACGTGGTGGCGTGTTGTGGCAGGTCTGGCGGGTGGCCCCGATGTCACGCATCCAGACCGTCGACACCGTCCGCGGTCCGCTGCAGCGCGCCTTCGGCCTGTCGACGGTGACGGTGACGACGGCGTCCTCGGCGGGAGCGGTGAAGATCGAGGGCCTCGACCACGAGCAGGCCGCCGAACTCGCCGAGGAACTCACCCGTATCACCCACGACACCCCCGGCGACGCGACGTGAACGACTCCAGCTCCGGCGACCCGTCCGCCGAGCACGCGGCCCCCAGTGAGCGCGGTGACCCTGCCGGGCGCGCCGCCTCCGGTGAGCGCGGCGGCTCTGCCGAGCGCGCCACCCCGTCCGGGCGGAGCGGCCACGCCGCCGGTCCCGTCGATCACGCCTTCGACCTCCCGACCGTGCCCGCTCCCGGCCCGGCCACCAGCGCTACTCCCGGCGCGGCCGCCGCCGCTCCCGGCTCGGCCGAGCCTGTGGCCGCCCGTCATGCCGCCGGAGCCGACCCGGCGGCCGAGCCCGGAGCCGACGGCGGCCCCAGCGCCAGCGGCGGAGCCGGTGCCGAGGGCGGCCCCGGCTGGCTCGCGCTGCACCGCGACACTCTCAAGGTCACCGGCATCTGGGTCTTCATCCTGGCCCTCGGCGGCGCCATCCCCACCACCATCGGCGTCGGCTCCGGGACGTCCTACGGCATCGCGCTGGCGTGGGTCGTGCCGGCGGTGGCCCTGGTCGTGCTGGGCTCGGTCATCGCCGACTACGTGCGCTGGCGGCACAGCCGGTACCGGGTCACGCCGACGCGCATGGAACTGCACAAGGGCCTGATCTTCACGACGAAACGCTCCCTCGCCCGCGAACGCATCCGCACCGTCGACCTCTCGGCCGATCCGGTCCAGCGGCTGTTCGGGCTGGCGAAGGTGAGCATCGGCACGGGCGAGCAGATCGAGGCCGGCGGGCCGGGGCAGTCCCCGCAGACGTTGGTGCTCGATCCCGTCAGCCGCGACGAGGGCGAACGGCTGCGTGCGCTGCTGCTCGACCGCGCGCCGCTGGCCGCCGACGGCACCGAGCCGGGCGTGCGGGTGCTGGCCCGCTGGGACCCCGGCTGGCTCCGCTTCGCGCCGCTGTCGTTCTGGACGTTCGCGCTGGCGGGCATCGCGGTCGGCGGCCTGTTCCAGGTGCTGAACTGGTTCGGTCGCGAGAGCCTGCCGGTCGACGCCACCCGCGACATCGTCGAGGACATCGGGGCGACGCAGACGCTGGTGCTGTTCGCGGTGGTGTTCGTGCTGGTCGGGGTGGTGGCGACGCTGGCGCTCACGCTGGAGGCGTGGTGGGCTTACCGGCTGGAACGCGAGCCGGGCGGGACCTTACGGGTCCGGCGTGGGCTGCTCACCACGCGCTCGGTCAGCATCGAGGAGCAGCGCATTCGCGGCGTCGAGATCGTCGAGCCGCTCGGCGTGCGGTCCGCCGGCGCGGCGCGGGTCGACGTCGTCACGACCGGCCTGCGCACCGACCCCAAGTCCGAGGCGTCGACGCTGCTGCCCGCCGCCCCGATGACGGTGGCCGCGTCCGTGGCCGCCGCCGTCGCCGGTGTGCGGCCCGGCGGACGGCTGCGACGACATCCGGCGGCGGCGCGGGCGCGGCGGCTGCGCTGGGCTCTCGCGGCCGACGCCGTGCTGGCGGCGGTGGTGGTGTGGCTGGCGGTCGCGTCGCCGGTGCGCGACTTCTGGGCCATCGTGCTGACGGTGCTGGCCGCGGCCGCGTGCGTGGCCCTGGTGCTACTGGCCGGCGACGCGTACCGGTCGCTCGGCCACGATCTCGACGGTGAGTTCCTGGTCGCCCGCAAGGGCAGTGTCCGCCGGGCGACGGTGTATCTGCAGCGGCAGGGCATCATCGGCTGGCGCGCGAGCCAGTCGGTGTTCCAGCGCCGGGCCGGCCTGCTGACCCTCACCGCCACGACAGCGGCCGGCGCACGGCGCTACTCGGTCATCGACGCCGACGAGCACGAGGTCCTCGAGTTCGGCGCCGAGGCCGTCCCCGGTCTGCTCGATCCCTTCCTCGTCCGCGACCGGCCGACCGCCGGCCTGACCGAGGAGGTGTCGCTCGGGGAGCCGTGACCACGACCGATCACGCGGCGTTCCCAGCCCCACGCGGGCGGCGCCGGGACTGCGTACGGGGCTGAGCTCCCCGTGGGGCTGAGCTGCGCGTGGGGGCTGAGGCCCGCGTGGACGCTGAGGCCCGCGTGGGGCTGCGCTCCCCTTGGGGGCTGAGCTGCGCGTGGGGCTGCGCTCCCCGTGGGGGCTGAGCTGCGCGTGGGGCTGCGCTCCCCGTGGGAGCTGAGCCGCCGCCCCCGCCCGCTCGGGCCCAGGCCGCCGGGGTTTGCGCCGGGTGCTGGCTCACTCCCAGCGGAACCAGCGAGCCGCCGCGGTGAGGCCGGCCAGCGCCCAGGCCGCCAGCACGGCGACCGATCCCCACGGCAGGCCCGCGCCGTCCGCCAGGACCGACCGCAGCCCGTCGGCCAGGGCGCCGGTCGGCGTGAGTTCTAGCACCGTCCGCAGACCCGACGGGAAGCCGGACAGCGGGATCACCACGCCGCCGAGCACCAGGAGCAACAGGTAGACGAGGTTCGCCGCGGCGAGCGTGGCCTCGGCGCGGAGCGTGCCTGCCATCAGCAGGCCGAGTCCGGCGAACGCCAGCGTCCCGGCGACCAGCAGCACGGCCACGGCCAGCGGCGATCCCGACGGCCGCCAGCCCAGTGCCAGCCCCAGCCCGCCGACCAGCACCACCTGGAACGCCTCGACCACCAGCACGGTCAGCGCCTTGGCCAGCAGCAACGTCCAGCGGGGGAGCGGTGACACGGCCAGGCGTTTCAGCGCGCCGTAGCGGCGCTCGTACCCGGTCGCGATGGCCAGCGACGTGAACGCCGTCGACATCACGCACAGCGCCAGGACGCCGGGCACGAGGAAGTCGACCCGCTCGTAGTCGCCCGTGTCGAACACCGGCGCGGCGGTCAGCAACCACAACAGCACGACCGGGATGGCGGCGGTCAGCAGCAACTGCTCGCCGTTGCGCAACAGCAGCCGGACCTCGAACAGCGTCTGGGCCAGCAGCATCCGGCCGATCGGCGCCGCACCGGGCGCCGGCGTGAACAGCGAGCTCCGGGCCGACGCAGGGTCCGGCTGGGGCGCGGACGACGGCTCCGGCGGCGGCGAGGACGGGCCGGGCGAGGGGGCGGGCGCGGACGAAGGACCGGCCGCGCGCGACGATCCGGGCGACCCGGGCGCGGGCGTGGACGAGGGGTCGGGTGCGGACGACGGCTCCGGCGGCGACGCGGACGAAGGACCGGCCGCGCGCGACGATCCGGGCGACCCGGGCGCGGGCGTGGACGAGGGGTCGGGTGCGGACGACGGCTCCGGCGGCGACGCGGACGAAGGACCGGCCGCGCGCGACGATCCGGGCGACCCGGGCGCGGGCGTGGACGAGGGGTCGGGTGCGGACGACGGCTCCGGCGGCGACGCGGACGAAGGACCGGCCGCGCGCGACGATCCGGGCGGGGTTGAGGGCCCGGCGGGGCGTCCCGGCGGCGTCGAGGCGTCGCCGGGCGGGGTGGTGGTCACGGCGCCGTCCTTCCGGCCGAGGCTCCGATCAGCTCCAGGTACACGTCCTCCAGCGACCGGTGCCCGACCTGCAGACCCTCGGCCAGGATGTCGTTCGCCGCGCACCAGGAGGTCAGCGTGGCCAGCAGGCGCGGATCGACCGGGGCCGTCACCTCGTACGAGCCGGGCGCCACCTCGCGCACCGTCGCCACGTCGGGCAGGGCGGCGCGCAGCGAGGCGACGTCCAGGCGGGGCGGGCCGCCGAAGCGGATGACGTCGTCCGAGAGGCCGCTGGTCAGCTCCTGCGGCGTCCCCTCGGCGAGCACCCGGCCGCCGTCGATGATGACGACGTGGTCGGCGAGCCGCTCGGCCTCGTCGATGAGGTGCGTCGTCAGCACGACGGTGACCCCGGAGGCCCGCAGCTCGTCCAGCAACTGCCACGTCGCGCGGCGGCCCTGTGGGTCCAGCCCGGCCGTCGGTTCGTCGAGGAAGACCAGTTCCGGCCGCCCGACCAGCGCCGCCGCCAGCGCGACCCGCTGCCGCTCGCCGCCGGACAGCCGCCGCAGCGGCGCCCGCCCACGCGCCAGCGATTCCAGGCCCAGCCGCGCCACCAGCATCGAGACGTCCAGCGGCGACGCGTGCAGCCGGGCCAGGTGGGTGAGCAGCTCGACCGGCCGCGCGCCGGGGTAGAAGCCGGCGCCGTCCTGCAGCATGACGCCGACCCGCGGCCGCAGCTCGGCGCCGTCGCGCCAGGGATCGAGCCCGAGCACGCGGACGGAGCCGGCGTCGGGGCGGCGGAAGCCCTCGCAGATCTCGACGGTCGTGGTCTTGCCGGCGCCGTTCGGGCCGAGGACAGCGGTGATCGTCCCCGCCGCCACCTGGAAGGACAGCCCGTCGACGGCGGTGACGGCGTCGTAGCGCTTGACCAGAGAGGCGATCTCGACGGCCGGCGCTGCGCTCATCCCGCGAGTCTCGCACGACCCGCCGGAGCCGCCGACGGCCGGTCGGACCGGCGCGGGCTCACCGTTCGCCCACGTCGTCCTGCTCGTCGACGACCTCCGGCTCGCGGGCCGCGCGGGCCGGGCCGACCACGAACGCGAGGGTGAAGACCAGCAGGCCGACGCCGGTCAGGATCCAGCCGATGACGCTGAGGTCGAACGCGCCCGCCCGATCGCGAACGCCGAGCGCCAGGATCAGTCCCAGGGTCATCAGGAAGATGCCGCGGCCAAGGGTCATGTCCGGCACGTACCCGCGACCAACCCACACAAACCGGCACCGGCCCGCGATCACGCCGCCGCGGGTCCGGCATGCCGCCAGGCCTCCGCCGGGATCCGGTCGAGCACGTCCGACAGCGCGCCGAGCCCCTCCAGCAGCCGGTCCGGAGTGAGCCGGCCGGCCCGGTAGCCGACCATCGTGTCGCCGGCGAACCGCCACTCCCAGGCGGGGCCGGCCTCGAGCCGCTCGACGACCAGCGGCTGCAGGACGGTGGCCGCGAACAGCTGGTCCGCGCAGGCCACGTGGAAGCGGCGCCCGGGCCCGCCGGGGACGTCCGCGCCGGGCCGGTCGAACAGGCGGGTGGCTGTGCTGGTGACGGCATTCCTCCTGGTCACGGCAAGCTCGGGGACGGCGGACGGCAGCGGGATGGTGACGACGGCGCGCCGGTGCGGGATCGCGGTCTTCGCGGTGGGCGACGGGGTGATCTCGTAGAGGTACTCGAACGCGACGAAGTCACGGCCGCGGTGTGTGCCGCTGACGACCGGACGCGCGACGCCGCCGCCCGGGTGGAACGGCGGGCCCGGCCAGCGCCGGGTGAGGTCGACCTCCGGCCGCGCGCCGACGCCAGAGCCGTCAGAGCCGTCCGAGCCGCCGAAGCCGTCCGCGCCGTCCGAGCCCGAGCCCGAGCCCGAGCTGTCCGAGCCGGCCACGCCGTCTGAGGCGCCAACGGGCCTCGAGCCGCCCACACTGAACCGCCAGCCGCGGGACCGGCCGAACTCGCGCAGGTCGGCCAGCCGGCGCTGGGCGGTGAACCGTTCGTGGCGCAGCCCTACGACCACCGCGCCGGCCAGCGCGGCGAACAGCAGGACGACGGCCGGTTCCATGGTCGGCACCTACCCGCACGCGCCGACGATCATGTCCCCGCGCCCGGCCCTCGTACCAAGGTAAGGCTGACCTGCGTGATGCATCGCACGATGAGGAGGTTGAGACGGCGCAGGAAAAAGAGCACGATGGTGTTGTGAAAAACGTGCGCGACGCCACCAGGGCACCGGGCGACGAGCCCGGCGTCCAGGAGGCGCATGCGCGCACCCGCGAGCGGGTCGCCCGCTCCATCCTCGAGAACGGCCCGTCGACGGCGGCCGCCCTGGGCGAGCGCCTGGGGCTGACCCCGGCGGCAGTCCGGCGCCACCTCGACACCCTGCTGGGCGACGGCGTCATCGAGTCCCGCGAAGAGCGAGTCTACGGCCACCGTGGCCGCGGCCGCCCGGCGAAGGTGTTCGTGCTGACGCCGGCCGGCCGCGACGCGTTCGAGCAGGCCTATGACGATCTCGCGGTCGGCGCGCTGAAGTTCCTCGCCGAGACCGGCGGAGAGCACCTGGTCGCCGAGTTCGCGCGTCGCCGGATCGCCGACCTCGAGGAGCGGTACCGCCCTATCATCGAGTCGGTACCTCCCGAGCAGCGCGCGGCCGCGCTCGCCGACGCCCTCAGCGCCGACGGGTACGCCGCGTCGGCCCAGGCGTCGCCGGTCACCGGCGAGCAGCTGTGCCAGCACCACTGCCCGGTGGCGCACGTCGCCGAGCAGTTCCCGCAGTTGTGCGAGGCCGAAACCGAGGCGTTCGCCCGGCTGCTCGACACCCACGTCCAGCGCATCGCCACCATCGCGCACGGTGAAGGTGTCTGCACCACGCACATCCCCCGGGGCGGCAGCGCCACGGAAACCGCAGGAAAGACGGAGAGGATCTCCCAGATATGACCACCACCGCTCACCCCGAGCTCGAGGGCCTGGGTCGTTACGAGTACGGCTGGGCCGACAGCGACACCGCCGGCGCGGCCGCGCAGCGCGGGCTGAACGAGGACGTGGTCCGTGGGATCTCCGCCCTCAAGAACGAGCCCGAGTGGATGCTCGAGACCCGCCTCAAGGCGCTGCGGCTGTTCGACAAGAAGCCGATGCCGACGTGGGGCGCCGACCTCTCGACCATCGACTTCGACAACATCAAGTACTTCGTCCGGTCGACGGAGAAGCAGGCGGCCTCGTGGGAGGACCTCCCCGAGGACATCAAGAACACCTACGACAAGCTCGGCATCCCCGAGGCCGAGAAGCAGCGCCTCGTCGCCGGCGTCGCGGCGCAGTACGAGTCCGAGGTCGTCTACCACAAGATCCGTGAGGACCTCGAGGAGCAGGGCGTCATCTTCCTCGACACCGACACCGGCCTGCGGGAGCACCCCGAGCTGTTCAAGGAGTACTTCGCCTCGGTCATCCCGGCCGGCGACAACAAGTTCTCCGCGCTGAACACCGCGGTCTGGTCCGGCGGCTCGTTCATCTACGTGCCGAAGGGCGTGCACGTCGAGATCCCGCTGCAGGCCTACTTCCGCATCAACACCGAGAACATGGGCCAGTTCGAGCGGACGCTGATCATCGCCGACGAGGACTCCTACGTCCACTACGTCGAGGGCTGCACGGCACCCATCTACACGTCCGACTCCCTGCACAGCGCGGTCGTCGAGATCGTGGTGAAGAAGGGCGCCCGGGTCCGGTACACGACCATCCAGAACTGGTCGAACAACGTGTACAACCTGGTGACGAAGCGCGCCACGGCCGCCGAGGGCGCCACCATGGAGTGGATCGACGGCAACATCGGCTCGAAGATCACCATGAAGTACCCGGCCATCTACCTCATGGGCGAGCACGCCAAGGGCGAGACGCTGTCGCTGGCGTTCGCCGGCGAGGGCCAGCACCAGGACTCCGGTTCCAAGATGGTGCACATGGCGCCGAACACGTCCAGCTCCATCGTGTCGAAGTCGGTCGCCCGCGGCGGCGGCCGCACGTCGTACCGCGGCCTGGTGCAGGTCATGCCGCGCGCCACCACCAGCGCCAGCACGGTGCGCTGCGACGCGCTGCTGGTCGACACCATCTCGCGGTCCGACACCTACCCGTACGTCGACATCCGCAACGACGACGTCTCCATGGGCCACGAGGCCACCGTCTCCAAGGTCAGCGAGGACCAGCTCTTCTACCTGATGAGCCGCGGCCTCACCGAGGAAGAGGCCATGGCCATGATCGTGCGCGGCTTCATCGAGCCCATCGCGCGCGAGTTGCCCATGGAGTACGCGCTGGAGCTGAACCGGCTGATCGAGCTGCAGATGGAGGGCGCGGTCGGCTGACGCCGCCGCCCGAAGCCAGCAGCCCGAGACCCCACGAGAGAGAGCAGATGACCACCGACACGGCTCAGCAGGCCCAGCACGGCCTCACCGAGCACTCGCACGGCGCCGGCGCGCCCGACCACGGCGGCAGCGCCTTCGACACCGTCGCCTCGTTCGACGTCGCCGACCACGTCGTGCCGCGCGGGCGCGAAGAGGAGTGGCGCTTCACGCCCATGGCGCGGCTGCGCGGCCTGCACGACGACGCCCCGCTCGACGGCCACGACTACGAGGTCAGCGTCGACGCCGCCGCGCCGGTGGTCGTCGAGACGGTCGAGTCCACCGACCCGCGACGGGGCTCGTCCGGCTACGTGCCGAACGACCGCCCCAGCGCCCGGGCGTGGGCCGAGGCCGACAAGGTGCTGGCCATCACCATCCCGGCCGACGCGGTCGTCGAGCAGCCGACCATCGTCCGGCTGCGCGGCCTGAGCGCCGAGAAGGCCGCCGCCGGCCACGTCGTCATCACGGCCGAGCGGTTCAGCCAGTCCGTCGTCGTCCTCGAGCACGAAGGCTCGGCGGCGTTCGCCGACAACGTCGAGATCGTCACCCACGACGGCGCCCGGCTCACCCTGGTGAGCCTGCAGGACTGGGCCGACGACGCCATCCACCTGTCGCACCACCACGTCAGCGTGGGCCGCGACTCCGTCGTCAAGCACGTCGTGGTGAGCTTCGGCGGCGATCTCGTGCGCACGTCGGTCACGCTCGACTACGCTGCGCCCGGCGGCGACGCCGAGCTGCTCGGCCTGTACTTCGCCGACGCCGGCCAGCACCTCGAGAAGCGCCTGTTCGTCGACCACAACCAGCCCAACTGCCGCAGCAACGTGCTCTACAAGGGCGCGCTTCAGGGCGCGAAGGCGCACGCGGTGTGGATCGGCAACGTGCTCATCCGGCCGGCCGCCGAGGGCATCAGCACCTACGAGCTCAACCGCAACCTGGTGCTCACCGACGGCGCCCGCGCCGACTCCGTCCCGAACCTCGAGATCGAGACCGGCGAGATCGAGGGCGCCGGGCACGCCAGCGCCACCGGCCGGTTCGACGACGAGCAGCTGTTCTACCTGATGGCGCGGGGCATCTCCGCCGACGAGGCGCGCCGGCTGGTCGTGCGCGGCTTCTTCACCGAGCTGATCAACAAGATCGGCGTCCCGGAGATCGCCGAGCGGCTGACCGCCACCGTCGAGCGCGAGCTGGCACTGGGCGAGGGCCTGCCGGCCGCGTCGACCACGCACTGACCACCGAGAACACCCGAGAGGCATCGAGAATGAGCACCCTGGAGATCCGCGACCTGCACGTCTCCGTCGAGACCGAGGCCGGCCCCAAGGAGATCCTCCGCGGCGTCGACCTCACCGTCCGGAGCGGTCAGACGCACGCCATCATGGGCCCGAACGGGTCCGGCAAGTCCACTCTGGCCTACTCGCTGGCCGGGCACCCGAAGTACACCGTCACCAGCGGCGAGGTGCTGCTCGACGGCGAGGACGTGCTGGCCATGACGGTCGACGAGCGGGCCCGCGCCGGCCTGTTCCTCGCCATGCAGTACCCGGTCGAGGTGCCGGGCGTGTCGGTGTCGAACTTCCTGCGCACCGCCAAGACCGCCGTAGACGGCGAGGCGCCGAAGCTGCGCACCTGGGTGAAGGACGTCAAGCAGGCCATGGACCAGCTGGCCATCGCCGACGACTTCGCCGAGCGCGACCTCAACACCGGCTTCTCCGGCGGTGAGAAGAAGCGACACGAGATCCTGCAGCTGGAGCTGCTGAACCCGAAGTTCGCGGTGCTCGACGAGACCGACTCCGGCCTCGACATCGACGCGCTGCGGGTGGTGTCCGACGGCGTCAACCGCTTCTCCGCGGGCGGCGACAAGGGCGTGCTGCTGATCACGCACTACACGCGCATCCTGCGCTACATCAAGCCCGACTTCGTGCACGTCTTCGTCAACGGCCGGGTGGCCGAGGAGGGCGGCCCGGAACTGGCGGAGAAGCTGGAGGAGAAGGGCTACGTCGACTACGTCGGCACCCCCGCCTGATCCGCCGCACCAGACCAAGAGGAGCCATCGTGAGCGCACCGCACAGCCCGCTGGACGTGGATCGGGTCCGCAAGGACTTCCCGATCCTCGAACGGCGGCTCGCCGGTGACCACCCGCTGGTCTACCTCGACTCCGCGAACACCTCGCAGAAGCCGGCCGCTGTCGTCGAGACCCTCGCCGAGCACTACACGCGCCACAACGCCAACGTGGCGCGCGCCGTGCACCAGCTCGGCGAGGAGTCGACGGCGGCCTACGAGAGCGCCCGCGACAAGCTCGCCGCGCTCATCAAGGCGCCCAGCCGCGACGAGGTCATCTTCACCAAGAACGCCTCCGAGGCGCTCAACCTGGTCGCGCACACGCTGGCCAGCGGCCTGGCCGACGACCCGCGGTACCGCCTGGGGCCCGGCGACGAGATCGTCGTCACCGAGATGGAGCACCACTCCAACATCGTCCCGTGGCAGCTGGCGGCGAAGCGGACGGGCGCGGCGTTCCGCTGGTTCGGGCTCACCGACGACGGCCGGCTGGACCTCTCGACCATCGGCGAGCTGATCAACGAGCGGACGAAGATCGTCTCGCTGGTGCACCAGTCGAACAGCCTCGGCACCGTCAACGACGTCGCGACGGTGGTCGCGCGGGCCCGCGAGGTGGGCGCGCTCGTCCTGCTCGACGGCTCGCAGTCGGTGCCGCACCAGCCCATCGACGTCACCGAGCTGGGCGTCGACCTCCTCGCGTTCACCGGCCACAAGATGGTCGGCCCCACGGGCATCGGCGTGCTGTGGGGCCGCCGCGAGGTGCTCGACGGGCTGCCCCCGTTCCTAGGCGGCGGCGAGATGATCGAGACCGTCGCGATGACGGGCTCGACGTTCGCGCCCATCCCGCACAAGTTCGAGGCCGGCACGCCGCCCATCGCGCAGGCCATCGGCCTCGGCGCGGCGGTCGACTACCTCACCGGTATCGGCCTCGACCGCATCCACGCGCACGAGCAGGCGCTGACGGCGTACGCGCTCGACAAGCTCAACGCCATCGACGGCGTCCGGATCATCGGGCCGAACTCGACGGAGTCCCGCGGCGGCACCGTCTCGTTCGTCCTCGACGGCGTCCACCCGCACGACGTCGGCCAGCTGCTCGACGAGCGGGGCGTCGCCGTCCGCGTCGGGCACCACTGCGCCCGTCCGGTCTGCGTCCGCTACGGAATACCCGCGACCACCCGAGCGTCGTTCTACCTGTACACGACGTTCGACGAGATCGACGCGCTCGCCGACGGTCTCGACCAGGTGAAGAGGTTCTTCGGGTGAGTGACAGCCTGTACCAGGAGATCATCCTGGACCACTACAAGCACCCGCACGGGCGCGGCCTGCGCGAGCCGTTCGGCGGCGAGGCGCACCATGTCAACCCCACATGCGGCGACGAGATCACCATCCGGGTCGCGCTCGACGGCTCGACCATCGCCGACGTCTCGTACGACGGCCAGGGCTGCTCGATCAGCCAGGCGTCGGCGAGCGTCCTGCACGAGCTGCTCACCGGCTCGACGGTCGAGGACGCCTTCGCCGTGGAGAAGACGTTCACCGAGCTCATGCAGGGCCGCGGCCAGGTCGAGCCCGACGAGGACGTGCTCGGCGACGGCATCGCCTTCGCCGGCGTCGCCAAGTACCCCGCCCGGGTCAAGTGCGCGCTGCTGAGCTGGATGGCGTTCAAGGACGCGACCGCCCGCGCGCTCTCCGCCGGGCCTACCGAGGAGGAGACCCGATGACCACCACCGTCGACCTCGAGGACCTCAAGGAGGCCCTCCGCGACGTCGTCGACCCCGAGCTGGGCATCAACGTCGTCGACCTCGGCCTGATCTACGGCGTCAGTGTCGACGAGCAGAACGTCGCCACCGTCGACATGACGCTCACCAGCGCCGCGTGCCCGCTCACCGACCTCATCGAGGAGCAGGCGACGGCCGCCACCGACGGCCTGGTCGCCGAGCTGCGCATCAACTGGGTGTGGATGCCGCCGTGGGGCCCCGACAAGATCACCGACGAGGGGCGAGAGCAGCTGCGCGCGCTCGGTTTCAACGTATGAGCGCGCCGTCGACGGTCGTCTTCGACCTCGGGGGAGTGCTGGTCGACTGGGACCCCCGCTACCTGTACCGCACGCTGCTGCCGTCCGAGGCCGAGATGGAGCGGTTCCTCACCGAGGTCACGACGCCTGAGTGGAACACCGCGCAGGACGCCGGCCGCTCGTGGGCCGACGCGGTGGCGGAGCTGTCCGAGCGGCACCCCGAGCACGCGGAGCTGATCGCGGCCTACGACACCCGCTGGATCGAGACCCTCGGCGGGCCCATCGACGGCACCGTCGAGCTGCTGAGCGAGCTGCGCGACGGCGGCGAGGTCGGGCTGTACGCCCTGACCAACTGGTCGGCGGAGAAGTTCCCGCACGCCGTCGAGCGGTTCGAGTGGCTGTCGTGGTTCGAGGGCATCGTGGTGTCCGGCACGGAGCGGCTGGTCAAGCCCGACCCGCGGCTGTTCCAGGTGCTGCTCGACCGCTACGGCCTCGACGCGTCGTCGACGGTGTACATCGACGACAACCCGCCCAACGTCGATGCCGCCGCGGCGCTCGGCATGACCAGCCTGCACTTCACCGGCCCGGACCGGCTGCGCGACGAGCTGTCGCAGCTGGGCCTGGTCGCGTCCGATCGCTCGTCCGAGGAGTAACCCATGGCCGTCCGCCCGATCCGCCTGTTCGGCGACCCGGTCCTGCGCACCCAGGCCGAGCCGGTGGTCGACTTCGACCGCGAGATCCAGCAGCTGGTCACCGACCTCGTCGACACCATGCAGGCGGCGCCCGGTGCCGGCCTCGCCGCCCCGCAGATCGGCGTCTCCCTGCGCGTCTTCACCTACGACGTCGACGACGTCGTCGGCCACCTGATCAACCCGACGCTGGAGCTGTCCGAGGAAGAGCAGTTCGGGCCCGAGGGCTGCCTCTCTCTGCCCGGCCTCGAGTACGACTGCCGCCGCGCGCTGCGCGTCGTCGCGCACGGCTTCAACATGTACGGCGACCCGGTCGCCATCGAGGGCTCGGAGCGGCTGGCCCGCGCCATCCAGCACGAGACCGACCACCTCGACGGCATCCTCTTCATCGACAAGCTCGACCGCGAGGCCCGCAAGGCCGCGATGAAGGTCATCCGCGAGGCCGACTGGGCCGGCGAGCAGGCCCCCGTCATCCGCGACTCGCCGCACGCCACCTTCGGCCGCGCCATCTGACGGCGCCGGTCAGGCGAAGAAGGCATCGGGAAGCCTCGCGACCGCTCGCGCCATGTGGTCGGCGGCGACCCGCTCGACGACGATCAGCCGGGCGATCGACACCGGCCGCCCGGCCGCCAGGTCGTCCTCGATGTCCTGCCGCAGCCGCCCCGGGTCGTAGAACGTCACCCGGTGCGTGCCGCCGCCGGGCGCCGTCACGTCCGCTGCGAACCACCCCTTGGCCTCGACCTCCCACGCGTAGTCGCCGAAGTCGGCGGGCAGGTGCAGCTCGTACGTCATGGGTGGCGGCGCGGGTCAGAGGGCGATCGGGCGGTAGGCGAGCGCGCGGTCCACGACCTCGTCGGGTGTCGGCTCGTGATCGAACTCGCGGTCCGGCCAGAAGATGAGCCCCAGCGCACGCGGATGCGGAACCGCAGCCTCGAAGTCCTCGGCGTCGCGATCCGCCTCGGCCTCGGAGGTGTACTCGCCCGCCTGTAGCCGTGCGACCAGATCGATCAGCCGTTGTCGCTCGCTGGGGGTCCTCATGCCGGCACGATATCCGGCCGCCCGACGCCGACCATGATGCTCAGTGGCCGGCGGCGAAGTCGTACGCGACCAGCCGGGCGAGGCAGTCGTTCCAGCCCTGGGCGTGGTTCGCGCTCTCGCCGGGGTCGGTGAACCGCTCGTGCGTGACGACGACGTCGGTGCCGCCGTCGGCGCCGGCCAGGAACTCGACCGTCACCAGCGTCTCCGCGTCCTCGCCGTCCCACCGCCAGGTGTGCACGAGCCGGGCCGGCGGCTCGACGGCCGCGAACTCGCCGCTGACGGCCATGCCGGCCGCGGCCGACGCGATGCGGAAGCGGCCGCCGACGCGCAGGTCGACGTCGCAGGTGGGGGCGAACGAGGCGGGCCAGTACCAGCGCGCGAGCTCGGAGGGGTCGGTCCACGCCCGCCACACCCGCGCGGGCTCGGCCGGGACATGCCGCTTGAGCTGCAGCGTCAGGGGCATCACGACGGGTTCTCCTTCAGGTAGCCGGTGAGCGCGTCCAGCCGCTCGTCCCAGTAGGCGCCGTACTCGGCCAGCCAGGCGGCGGCGTCGCGCAGCGGCTGCGCAGTCAGCGTGCAGTACCGCCGCCGGCCCTGCTTCGCCGTCGCCACCAGGCCGGCCCGCTGGAGGACCGCGAGGTGCTTCGTCAGCGCGGGCAGGCTGGCCGCCAGGGGAGTGGCCAGCTCCGTCATCGTCGCAGGCCCGAGGCGTAGCCGTTCGACAACGGCGCGCCGCGTCGGGTCGGACAGCGCGGCGAAGACGACATCGAGGCGGGACGCGGACATGGCCACGCACAATACTTCACCGACTGGTGAACCATCAACCCCCGCTTTTGCGTTCGCTGGTTCTGTGGTGCTACGGTTCATTAGTAAAGTAAGGAACCTAAGAACCGAGGGGGTGCGCATGTTCGACGACCGGAGCCCGATCTACCACCAGATCGCGGAGTCCATCAAGAACGACATCCTCAGCGGCGAGTTGGGAGCTGACGAGCAGGTGATGTCCACCAACCAGTACGCGGCCTACTACCGCATCAACCCGGCGACGGCCGCCAAGGGCTTCCAGCAACTGGTGGACGAAGGCGTCCTCTACAAGCGGCGGGGGATCGGCATGTTCGTCAGCCCGCAGGCCCGCGACGCGCTGCTCTCGCAGCGGCGCGAGCGCTTCTTCGCCGACGTCGTCGAGCCGATGGTCGCCGAGGCCCGGGTCATCGGCATCCCGCTCGACGACGTCGTCGCCCGCATCCAGACGCTGAAGGGGCGTGAGTCGGCATGACGTTCGGCATCGACATCCAGAACCTCACCGTCCGCTACCCGGGCGTCACGGCGGTCGACGACCTCACACTGAAGCTCGAGGGCGGCAAGATCTACGGGCTGCTCGGCCGCAACGGGTCGGGCAAGACCACGCTGCTGTCGCTGATCGCCGCGTTCCGCCGGGTCACCGACGGCAGCATCCTCGTCGACGGCCGGGTGCCGTTCGAGAACGAGGAGCTGACGCAGGACATCTGCCTGGTCCGCGAGAGCGGCGACGTCGTCGTCGAGGGCGAGAGCGTGAAGGCCATCCTGCGCCGGGGCCGGCGGTTCCGGCCGCGCTGGGACGACGAACTCGCGCAGCGGCTGATCGACCTGTTCCAGGTGCCGGTGAACCGCGGCGTCACCAAGCTGTCGCGCGGGCAGCGCTCGGCGCTCGGCATCGCCGTCGGCCTCGCCTCGCGGGCGCCGCTGACCATGCTCGACGAGTCCTATCTCGGCCTCGACGCGCCGTCGCGGTACGCGTTCTACGACGCGCTGCTCGAGGACTACATCGAGCACCCGCGCACGATCATCCTGTCGACACACCTCATCGAGGAGGTCTCGCGGCTGTTCGAGCAGGTCGTGATCATCGACCACGGCCGGCTCGTCGCCCACGACGACACCGAGACGCTGCGCATGCGCGGCGCCGCGGTCGTCGGCCCGGCCGCCGCCGTCGACGACTTCACCACCGGCATGACGGTCCTCGGCGAGCAGCGGCTCGGCGGGACGAAGTCGGTCACCGTCTACGGCGAGATCCCCGCCGACGCGCGCGCCGTCGCCACCGACTGGGGGCTGGAGCTGTCGCCCGTCGCGCTGCAGGACCTGTTCGTCCACCTCACGAAGGGAGACCCGGCATGAGCGCCACGCTCACCTACCGCCGCGCGCGGTCCTCGTTCCTGGACCTCTCGACCGGCCTCGCCAAGAGCTTCGTGCTGTTCATCGCGATCGTCGCGGTCATCTTCGGGGCCGTCGCGGTGCTCGTCCAGGTCACCAACGGCATCGACGGTGGCGAGAGCATCTGGGAGAACTCCCAGTACGCCACGCGGTACTTCCCGCTCTCGATGGGCATCATGATCACCGCGGCCTACCTCCCGGTGGCCATCGCGTCCGGCGTCACGCGGCGCAGCTTCGGCTGGGCGGGCTCCGCCATCGTCATCGCGATGGCGCTCGTCATGGCGCTGCTCGAGGCGGCCGGCTACCTCGTCGAGTACGGCCTCTACCGGGCCGGCGGCACCACGCAGACGTTCACGACGCCGCATCTGTTCGACCACGGCTACCAGTTCTGGCTCGTCGTCCCCGAGGTGTGGATCGTCGTCGCCGCCAACGTGGCCGGCGGCTGGCTGATCGGCTCTGCCTACTACAAGTGGGGCTGGTTCTGGCCGACGATCGCGTTGCCGCTCCTGCTGCTGCCGCTGCTGGCCGTCGAGGCGATCATGTCGGTCGGCTGGGCCGGCGCGGCGATGGACGCCATGGGCGCCGGCCGGCTGCCCGACGGCGTCGCGGTGCTCGCCGCGCTCGCCGTCCTGGCCCTGACGCTCGCCGGCATCCAGCGCTTCGTCCGCACCATCGACCTCCGGCCGCAGAAGGCCTGACCCATGACCCGGAAGGACGGCACCACCATGCCGATCATCGACGTGACCAGCCTGCACAAGGTCTACGGCTCGACCGTCGCCGTCGACGACGTCTCGTTCGCGGTCGAGGAGGGCGAGATCTTCGGGATCCTCGGCCCCAACGGCGCCGGCAAGACCACCACCGTCGAGTGCATCGAGGGCCTGCGGCGGCCCGACGGCGGCAGCGTCAGCGTGCTGGGCCTCGACCCCGTCCGCGACCGCGCCGAGGTGCGCAAGGTGCTCGGCGCGCAGCTGCAGGAGAGCGAGCTGCCGGAGAAGATCACGGCCGCCGAGGCGCTCGACCTCTACGCGTCGTTCTACCCGTCGCCGGCCGACCCCGCCGAGCTGCTGGCCGACCTCGGGCTGTCCGAGAAGGCCGGCACCCGGTTCGAGAAGTTGTCCGGCGGGCAGAAGCAGCGGCTGTCGATCGCGCTCGCGCTGGTCGGCAACCCGCGCATCGCCGTGCTCGACGAGCTGACCACCGGCCTCGACCCGCAGGCGCGGCGCGACACCTGGCAGCTGATCGAGCAGGTCCGCTCGCGCGGGGTCACGATCATCCTCGTCACCCACTTCATGGACGAGGCCGAGCGGCTGTGCGACCGCATCGCGCTGATCGATCGCGGCCGGGTCGCGGCCATCGACAGCCCGGCCGGGCTGATCGCGCGGGTGTCGTCGGAGCAGACGCTGCGGTTCCGGCCGTCGTCGCCCCTGGACGAGACCGTCCTCACCGCTCTGCCCGACGTCACCGACGTCCGCCGCGACGGCGCCCACTACGTCGTCAGCGGCACCGGCAACCTGCCCTACACCGTCATCACCACACTGGCCGCGCACGACGTCGTCGCCGCTGAGCTGCGCATGGACCAGGCCAGCCTCGAGGACGCGTTCGTCGCCATGACCGGCCGGTCGTTCGAGCCCGCGGCCATCTGAGAGGAGTCACGACGATGTCCACCCTGACCAAGATCATCACCGTCGAGTCCAAGCTGTTCCTCCGCGACACCACGTCCGCGGTCATGACGTTCGCGCTGCCGATCGGCCTGATGATCGTGTTCGGCTCCATCGGGCTGGGCGAGGACGACCCCGAGAACGGCATCACCAAGGCGTTCCTGCCGGTCATGGCGCTGGCGCTGTCGGCGGCCCTGCTCGGGCTGAGCGTCCTGCCGACGGTGCTCGCGACCTACCGCGAGAAGGGCATCCTGCGCCGGCTGTCGACGACGCCGGTGCACCCGGGCGACGTGCTGGCGGCGCAGCTTCTGGTCAACCTCGCCGCGCTGGTGGCGTCGGCGGTGATGGTGGTGCTGCTCGGCGCGCTCGCCTTCGACCTCGGCACGCCGTCGGACGTCGCCGGTTTCGTCGTCGCGTTCACGCTGACGGCGACGGCGCTCTTCGCGCTCGGGCTGCTGGTCGCGGCGCTGGCGCCGACCGGCAAGGCGGCCACGTCGATCGGCATGCTGCTGTTCTTCCCGAGCATGTTCTTCGCCGGCATCTGGACGCCGGGCGACCTCATGCCGTCGTGGGCCCGGCCGATCCGCGACGTGTCGCCGCTGGGCGCCGGCATGGAGGCGATGCAGGACGCGTGGAACGGGTCCTGGCCCGGCGGGACGAACCTGCTGGCCCTGGTCGTCGTGACGGTCGTCGCCGGCGCGGTGGCGGCCCGGGTGTTCCGCTGGGAGTGACTACACCACCTCGGCCAGCTGGGGCGACCGGCCGGCCGGGAGCGCGGGGAGCGAGCGCGCGGTGTCCTCCAACAGGTGGACGCCGCGCGTGAGCTCGTCCACCCGGCCGGTGTAGGGGAGGCGCAGGAACCGCTCGAACGCGCCGTCGACGCCGAACTTCGGGCCGGCGATCAGGCTGACGCCGCGGGTGAGGCCGAACAGGGCGAGCGCCGAGCTGATCGGCGCGCCCAGGCCCACCCACAGCGACGCGCCGCCGTCAGGCACCGGAACGTCCCAGTGCGGCAGCCGCTCGTGCAGCTCGCGCACCAGCACGTCGCGGTGGTGGCGCAGCTGCTCCGTGCGCCGCTGCACCAGCGCCGGGTAGTCGTCGAACACCTCGGCGGCGACCAGCTGTTCCAGCTCAGGCGTCCCGAGGTCGCCGGCCGCGCGGGCCGTGTGCAGCGCGCCCACGACGTCGTCGTCGGCCCTGATCCAGCCGATGCGCAGGCCGCCCCAGACGCTCTTGCCGAGCGAGCCGATGCTGACGGTGCGGTGGCCCTCGGCGCGCGCGGCGAACGGGACGTCGGTCCAGCCGCGGTCGATGTCGAGGTCAGCCGTCGTCTCGTCGATGACCAGGACCGTGCCCGCGCGGCCCGCCTGCCGGACGACCTCGTCGCGTTGGGCCGGGGGCATGGAGGCGCCGGTGGGGTTCTGGAAGTCGGGGATCAGGTACGCGACCGCCGGCCGGACCCGCTCCAGCGCGTCGCGCAACCGGTCGCCGTCCCACCCGTCGGCCGTGACCGGGACGGTGACCAGCCGCCCGCCGCTCACCCTGAGCCCGTCGAGCGCGTGCGGGTACGTCGGCGACTCGACGAGGACGCGGTCGGCCTGGCGCACCAGCGTGCGCGCGACGAGCGCGATGGCGTGCTGGGCGCCGAGCGTGATCATCAGCTGCCCGGGGTGGGTCGGCAGGCCGCGGGCGCTGTAGTGGGCGGCGATGCGTTCGCGCAGCGACAGGCTGCCGACGAGGTCGAAGCCGCTCTTGCCGAGCACCTCCGGCAGCCGCTCGGTGGCCCGCTGGATGATCGTCTCCAACCCGCCGATGGCCGCCGGCGCCGCCCTCGCGAAGTCGACGACGGCCGGCTCGGGGAACCCGCCCTGCCCGCCGTGCGCGTGCGGCAGCGCGACCACGCTGCCGGAGCCGCGCTGGCTGACGAGGTGGCCGGTCTCCTTGAGCGCGCGGTACGCGGAGACGATGGTCGTGCGACTGCGCTCCAATTCGTCCGCCAGCTCCCGCTCGGCCGGCAGCCGCGTCCGCGTCGGGATGCGCCCGTCGATGATGAGCAGCCTGATGCGATCGGCCAGCGCGTGGTACGCACTCTGCCCGCCGGTGTCCCACTCGCCGAGCAGCGTCCGCAGGTCCTTCGGGCCGAGCCGCGCGCTGTTCATCAGTCCAGTGTTCCATGATTGGCATCTTGTTGGAAGGAGTGGACTGGTGTTGGCTGTTGATTGGTCCTGTTTCTTCTGCACTCCTCCGGAGTTGATCATGGTCGTCGTCGCGATGGTGTTGCTGCTGGCGTGGGCCCTCTCGGCCGCCCTCTGGGCCGCCCACCACGGCGACGTCCGCCCCCAACCCCTCAGCTCCGACTACGACAGCCGCCGGCCCCGGCCCTGATGTCCGGAGTGGTGTCCCGGAGGCGCTACACTGTTCACGCTCCGCCGCCCTCGTGGCCGGGGTAGCCACGGGCTGTGGCGCAGCTTGGTAGCGCACCTGACTGGGGGTCAGGGGGTCGCAGGTTCAAATCCTGTCAGCCCGACAGAGAGGTCCTGGTAGCCGGCGGTTCCCAGAACCTTCCTGCCAGGTGTGATGTGAACCGCCCATCGAAAACCCATCACAAACCCCGCCGCTCGGCGGCGCTTCGTGGCGTCGTGCTCGGTTGCCGCGGGTCGGCTGTCGATGGCGCTGGTCGTCAGGGCCATCGGCCACGTACCTGGCCGGCATGGACGACATCACGACGCCTGCGGGCCCGTGGGGCCTGGAACCACTCATCGACATCGAGGAGCTGGCCGAGTACCTCGGCGTCCCCGGCGCACCAACGGGAAGGGTCCGCAGGCGCACCTGTTCGGGGATGGTGCGACCAGCGCGGCCGAATACCACTCTAGACCAGTATAACGCCCACCGTGCGCGACGGTGCTCGATCTGGGCCGGCGCAGGGGGCTGGTGCGCGACTCCGCCAGGCTCGACTCGCGCCGATGTCGGTGCGAAGGCGTCGATGTCGAGGCCGGCCGTCGGGTGATCGGATCGGCGTTCGATGGTGCGCCGGCGTGGTGATCGCGGCCGAGGGCTGTGCTCGTGGCCTCGGTGTTCGCCGCTCGAGCGCGCAGAGGCGCTCATGACCGGGCTCGGGAGGGCCCTCGGTGGTGCGCTCGATCCTGCGCGGCTCGAAGCTGGTGTCACTGCGAGGCGTCCCCGGCGGACGTGTCGGTGTGTCGGGGAGCGATGGAGTCTTGACAGCGGGACAGCCCGACAATACCGTCCTAGACCAGTATTCTGCCTCGCCGGGTCGTCGGCGGTCTGCCGGGTCCGGCTCCGCTTGTGGTGACAGGAACGAGGTGAGCCCTGGTGTTCTCGATATCCCCCGTGCGTCGCGCAGCCGTAGTCGTGGTCGCCGGTCTGATGGCGACAGCGCTCGGAACCGTGGGTGCGGGCTGGGCGGTGACGCCGTCCGAGGGCGGCCGGCCCGAACACTCGGAGCCGGCCGGGCCGGCGGCGCCGCTGCTCGGCGGGGACGTGCGACCGCAGGCGTTGCCGTCGACGACGCCGGCTGAGCGCGTCGAGGGCGCGCTGGCCCTCCCGGAGCACTACGCCGAACGGGTCGACCACGCGCTCGAGCAAGGGGACGATCACTGGGGGGAGCGTCTCCTCGACCTGCCGAACGGGCCCACGCTCGAGAACGTGAAACCGCTGCTGGTGCCGGCGAACCACGGTGGACCCACGGTTGCCGAGTCGCCGTGGTACTACCTGCCGTTCACCTACCCGGCGCCCGATCCGCACGAGTGGAGCGCGCAGCGTGACTTCAGCCTGCACGTGGCCGACGGCAGCGAGCTGTTGAGCCAGTGGTCCGACGAGCGCGCGTCTCAGCGGGTGAGGTTCGCCGTCGGTCCCCAACGCGACGAGTTGTTCGGCGCGGCCGAGGCGCGGTCGGACGAGCCGGAACTGCGAGACGGCTATCTCCCGATCCTCGTCAACCGCTACACGGACGCGCAGGGCGTCGCCTACGAGCGGGAGTCGTTCACCGCGACGCTGGAGCCCGGCGGGCCGTTGGTGAACCTGATCCGATTCACGGCTGACGCGTCCGGTGCCGACGCGGTGGACGGCCACCTGCGGGTCACCGTCGAGACCGCCGGTGTCGACGGCGCGGTCGCGCGCGATGGCCGGGTCACCGTCGGCGACGAGGTGATTCTCGCCCACAGCGGTGACGCGACCTGGGCGTCGCCGTGGCTCGATGTCGACCTGGACCTGAGCGCCGGGCCGGCCAGCGTCTACCTGATCGTCGCCAACGAGCCGGCCGCTCTGCCCGGAGTGCAGGCCTCCCAGGCCGTCTTCGAGCAGACGCGTGAGCAGGTGAGCGAGTACTGGCACACGCTGCTCGAGTCAGGCTCCGAGATCGAGCTGCCCGAGTCCTACGCGGCCGACGCGATGCGCAACACCCTGCTCAACAACCTCGTGATGGGCTTCAACCTCACCGTGGGCAATTCCTACGAAGGCACCTCCGACGCCTTCGCCTTCGTCCCGGAGGTCGCCGCGACCGTCACCTCGCTGGGCGACTTCGGCTACGAGGATCGCTTCCGTGAGAACCTGGACGAGCTCATGGACCGCGGCCAGGGGAGCGCCTTCTTCACCACCTGGGAGCGCGGGATCAAGCTGCAGCTCGCGGCCAACCACTATCTGCAGACCAAGGACGGTTCGCTGATCGAGGAGCGGCTCGAGACCTTCGAGTCGTGGCTTGCCGAGTTCGCGAGCCAACGCGACGCCGATCCGCATGGACTGCTGGCCAAGGCGAGGTACGCCAGCGACATCCCCGAGCCCGTGTACGGCATCCACCACCAGTCCGAGGCCTGGCGAGGCATCCGCGACATGGGTGTGGCGTTGCGGCTCATGGGCAGAACCGCCGAGGCGGACGCCTTCACCCAGGAGGCCGACGAGCTGCAGGACGCCCTGGTGGACGCGATCGACCGGTCGAAGACCACGCTGCCGGACGGCTCGATCTTCGTCCCGATCGGGCTGCTGCACGACAGCCCGGAACAGCCGTATGAGCGGCTCACCGACACGACGCTGGGCAGCTACTGGAACCTGATCATGCCGTATGCGCTCGCCACCGGTGTCCTGCCGCCCGACGGCCCGACGGCGACCGGCCTGCGCGAGTATCTGAACCGGCACGGGTCGATGTTCCTCGGGATGGTCCGGTTCAACCTCGCCGGCGGCGACCCCGGCGTCTGCCACACCAAGGGCGCTCCGTGGTGGCCCTCCTCACCGGGATACAAGTCGACCGGGATCGACCAGCAGTACGGGTACTCGCTCGGGCGGTTCCTCGCCGACTCCGAGGACGCCGACCGCCTGGGCCTGAGCTTCTACGGCATGCTGGCGCACAACTTCACCCCGAACACGTTCGTCGCCGGTGAGGGCGCAACGCTGTCGCCGTGCCCGCAGCTGGGTGAGTACTACCGGTCGCAGTACTGGCCTCCCCTCTCGCCGAACAACGCGACCTACCTGAAGGCGCTGCGGCTGATGCTGGTGCGGGAGGACGTCGACGCGGCCGGCCTGCCGACCGAACTGCACATCGCCCCCGCGACGCCGCGCGAGTGGCTACGCGACGGCGAGCGCATCGCGGTGCGCGACCTGCCGTCGTCGTTCGGCCCGATCGCCTTCGAGGTGACGTCGAGCCTGGAGGACGGCTACGTGACCGCCCGGATCGAGCCGCCCGCCGTCGAGGAAGGGCGCGCGGCCGCCGCGGAGGTCACGGTGCATCTGCGTGCGCCGGCCGGCCATCGGCTCACGGGGGTGACGGTCGACGGCGAGCAGGTGCCGTTCGACGCCTCGTCGGAGTCGGTGCGGCTCGGCGCGGTCCGCGAGCCGGTGACGGTCGAGGCGAGTTACGAGGATGCGCCCGTCAGCTCTGACGCGTACGCCGCCGTGGCCACGGCCGACACCGAGCGCACGCTGGTCGAACCCGGGGAGACGGTGGAGCTCGAGCTCGACGTCGAGACGTTGGGCCTGAACCAGGTCCGTGGCCTCGTGGACGTCGAGGTGCCGGCCGGGTGGACGGCGTCGCGGACCAAGCTGCGGTTCGACGTCGACAGCGCCGGTGAGCTCGCGTGGACGAGGCTGCCCCTCACGGTCACGGTGCCGCGTGACGCGGCATCGGGGAGCTACGAGCTGACCTTCGTCACCAAGCCCTACAGAGGTGCTGAACAGACCACCAGGGTCGACCTCCGCGTCGCCGTGCCGGCCGACGGCACCTACGCCGACCTGGTGGAACAGGCCCAGCCGGTGGGCTTCTGGAGGTTCGACGAGACCGGCGCCGGCGAAGCCGTGGCGGACTCGTCGGGCTCCGGCAACACCGGTGCGTTCCGCGGGCAGGTACAGACGTCGGCGCCCGGTGCGCTCGCCGGCGACCCGAGCTCTGCCGTCGGGCTGGTCAACGGGTACGTCGAGATCCCCGACAGCTCGTCGTTGAGTCTGACCGGCCCCTACACGCTCGAGGCCTGGGTCAGGGCGCGGGCCGGCGGCCAGCAGAGCCTCGTGGAGAAGTACCAGAGCGACCAGTGCCTGCCGTCCCGGGACGGCTACGGCGTCCGCCTGGTCGCCGGCAACAAGCTGCAGCCCTTCTCCATCGGCGGCGACCAGCTCCGCGTCGGCGCGGCCAGCGAACGCAGCGTGCGGCAGACGGTCTGGCAGCATGTCGCGTCCGTGTACGACGGGACGACCCTTCGGACGTACATCGACGGCCGGCTCCAGTCCGAGACGCCGCTGACGACGGCTCCCACGGACGGGAGCGGCAGCCTGAAGCTCGGCGCACGTGGCGACGATGCCGGCGACCTGTTCGAAGGGTGGATCGACGAGGTCGCGGTGTACGACACGGCCCTCAGCGCGGACCAGGTCGACGCCCACTACGTCAAGGGCGTTCTCGGCACCCCTGGCGAGCGGGACGTCCCCGCAGCGGAGCCGGCGGCGGTCGATCCGGTGGAGTCGCCGCAGCCGGCGGCCCTGGCCGCTCCCGGCGAGTACACGGCGCAGGTCCTGGCCGACGAGCCGGTCGGCTACTGGCGGCTGGGCGAGTCGTCCGGCACCGCCGCGCAGGACGCCTCGGGTCTGAGCAACCACGGCGCGTACACCGGCGCCGTGATGCCCGGGCTTCCCGGCGCCCTGGCCGGCGACCCGGACACCGCCGCCGAGCTCATGGGCGGCTACGTCTCCGTGTCTGACTCCGGCTCGCTGAGCCCGACCGGGCCGTTCACTCTCGAAGCGTGGGTGAACCTCAACGACGTCTGCACGCAACAAGGCGTCGTCGAGAAGTACGACGCTCCCGCCTTCAACGGCTATCTGATGCGGGTGACACCCGGCGGCCGGTTGAGCGCTTTCACCCTGGGCGGTGATGGCCAAGCCGCGGCGGTGACCGGCCAGTCCGTCGTGATGCCGGGCGAATGGCACCACGTGGTCGCCGTCTACGACGGCACGAATCTCTCCGTGTACCTCGACGGCGAACTGGACGGCTCGGTGGCCACCAGCATCGACCCGCTCGACGGTCTGGCCGACCTCAAGCTGGGCGCCAGGGGCGACGACGCCGCCGAGCGGCTGCGCGGCGGCTTGGACGAGGTCGCCGTCTACGACCACGCCCTCACGGTGGAGCGGATCCAGCACCACTACACGCTGGGGCGCCAGCCCGACGCCGGCGGCTGACGGGCATCGGCACGGGTGGGCCACCGATCGGTGGCCCACCCGCGCGTCACTCCGGCACGACACGGCTGACCAGGAACACCGACCCGACAACCAGGAGGCCTGGCATGACACACCACCCTCTGTCCTTCCGCCGGTGGCGGCGACGAGTGATCGGCGCGGCCGCCGGGGTCGCCGTCCTCGCCATCAGCCTCACACCGGTGTCGGCCGGCGGCGAGCGGATGACCGAAGCGGCCGATCCCGCGCCGTCGATCCTGCCGATGCCGCAGGAGACCGGTCCGCGATCGGGCGGCGTCCAGCTCACCGGCGAGGTCCGGGTCGTCGCCGGCGACTCCGCGGACGGGGCGGCGCTGCGAGCACTCGGGGAGGTGTTCGGGGAGTACGGGCTGACCATGCGCGTCGTACCCGAGGCCGACGCCGGGACCGGGCGGCCGGTCGTCGTGCTGGGAGGGCCGGCCGAGACACCGGCCAGTGTCGATGCCCTTCGAGCGTTCGACGTCGAAGGGCCGGAGGCCTTGCCCGCCGAGGGCTACGTCCTGGTCGCGGGCCGGGACGACCGGGGACGGTCGCGCATCGTGCTGTCCGGTGTCGACGGCACCGGGACCTTCTACGCTGTGCAGTCCCTTCGGCAGCTGCTGGCCGAGTCAGGCGCCGGGGCGCGGGTCGACGGGGTCGAGATCCGGGACTGGCCGGCGTATGGGATCCGCGGCGGCATGGAGTCCTTCTACGGGCCGGTCTGGACACAGGAGGACCGCCGCTCGCAGATCGAGTTCCTGGCCCGGCACAAGATGAACCAGTTCTTCTTCGGCCCGGCCGACGACCTGCGCACCGGCAGCGACTGGGCCCTGCCCTACGAGGCGGAGGAGTTGGCCCGTCTCAAGGAGATCGTCGACCTCGCGCGGGCCAGCCACGTCGACTTCGTGTATCGGGTCTCGCCCGAGGCGCCGATGGCGCCGAGCCGAGGCATCTGCCACGTGAGCGCGTCCGACCGCGAGAAGCTGCTGGTCCGCTTCGACCAGCTCTGGGACATCGGCGTGCGCAGCTTCGTCATCGCGTGGGACGACGTGTCCGGCAACTTCGCCTGCGAGGATGACCGGGCGGCGTACGGCGGCGACGTCTCACCCCTGGCGGCGGCCCAGGCGGACGTCACCAACTTCATGCAACGCGAGTTCGTCGAGACGCACCCCGGGGCGTCCCGCCTGGTCACGGTGCCGACGGAGTACTGGGGGACCGACCAGACGACCTACCGCGACCGGTTCGACGAGCTGCTGAGCACCGAGGTCGACATCTACTGGACCGGTCCGGCCGTGGTCTCGCCGACGATCACCTCCGATGACCTCGCCGCCGCCCAGGACGCCTTCCCGCGGCACCGGATCATGATCTGGGACAACTATCCGGTCAACGACTACGCGTCGAACCGCCTGCTGCTGGGGCCGCTGGTGAATCGCGACCCCGCGATGGCCGACGACGTCATCGGAATCTCCTACAACGAGCTGGTCCGGAACCAGCAGGCGTCGCAGATCCCGCTGGGCACGCAGGCCGACTATTCCTGGAACCCCGATGACTACGACCCCGAGCGCTCCTGGACCCACACGCTGCGGATTCTCGGCGAAGACGCCTACCCGGAGCTCCGCCTCTTCGCCGAGAACAACCGGGCGAGCATCCTCGATCCCACCGAGCGGCCCGAACTGGCCGCGCTGGTCGAGGAACTGATCTCGGCCTACACCGAGGGCCGGTCGGTGGACGACGTGCTCGACCGGCTCGACGAACAGCTGCGCCGCCTCGAGAACCTCCCGGCCCGGCTCCGGGCGCGGCTGGACGACGAACTGATGCTCTCGCAGATCGGGCCGTGGCTGGATCGGATCGGCGTGACCGGCGAAGCGGGTCGCGCCGCGCTGGACCTCCTGCGTGCCCAGGACAGCGGCCGGAGCGAGGCGGCCTGGCTGGCCCGGCGGGAGCAGGCGCGGGTACGCGGCATCCTCGACGGCACCTGGCACCAGATCGCGCCAGGGCCGATCGACCGGCTTCTCGACTTCGCGGCGCAGCAGAGCGACAGCTACATCGGCACCCACTGGTACGGCGATCTCGGGACGCCGGCCGGATCGCCGTCCGCGGCAGACGGGTCGTCGCCGGCCAACCTGGCCGACAGCCGGAACGACACCGCGTACGTCGCGGCCGGCCCACCGCAGCCCGGCGACGCGGTGACCGTGCCGATCACCCAGCCGCACAGCCTCGAGTCGGTCACGGTCGTCCAGGACGCCGACGCACCAGCGGACGGCAAGGTCCAGGCCTTGGTCGGCGACCGGTGGACCGATCTCGGACCCCTCGGCGACGGCTTCACGACGGTGCCGGGCCAGGGCCTCGCGGCGAGCGCGGTACGGATCAGCTGGGCCGCCGGCAGCAGCGCACCCCGGATCTACGAAGTCGTCCCGCACTACTCCGACGTCCTCAGCGGACGAGTCCGTCTCGACCCGCCCGGCGCGCGGATCGCGGCGGGATCGACCAAGCGGTTCGACGTCGAGCTCGAGGTGTTCGCCGACGGCGCGCTCACCGGTCAGGTCACCGCGACCGGACCGGACGGGTGGACCCTCGATCCGGCGGAGCGGCAGGTGAGACTTCGGCCCGACGGGCGGACCATCGTGGCACGCGTGCCAGTGGACATCGCCGTCCCGGCCGGGACCGCGGACGGCCGCCACCAGGTCGAGGTGACGTTCCGAAGCGGCGACGCGACGCCTCACACGGTGTCGGTGCCGGTCCTGGTGGGCGACACGAACTACCCCGATCTCGTCGACGTGGCGGGCCCCGTCGGCTACTGGCGTCTCGGCGATCCCGCCGGATCGGACGTCGCCGTCGACAGCTCGCCGACCGAGCAGAACGGCAGCTACCTCGAAGGTGCCGAAGCCGGCGCTCCGGGAGCACTCGCCGACGACACCGGCGCCGACCTCGCCGCGGGCTACGTCGAGGTTCCTCGCACCGAGCGGACCGATCTCACCGGCCCGTTCACCTTGGAGGCCTGGGTGAAGCCCGACACGATCGTCGCGTCACCGGGACAGGCGATCATCGAGAGCTACACCGGCCCGGCGGTCAACGGTTTCGCCCTCCGGGTGGACAACGGCGTGGCTCAGGCGTGGACACTCGGCAGCCCCGGACAGGGGTACGGTGTCGTCACCGGCCGGACCCGGCTCACGGCCGGCGACTGGCATCACGTCGCCGCCGTGTACGACGGCTCCCAGCTGACGGTCTACGTCAACGGGGTAGCCGACGGCAGTGTGGCCACGTCGATCTCACCGGGCAGCGGGAACGCGACCATCAAGCTCGGCGGACGCGGCGACGACAGCTTCCAGCGCCTGCGCGGAGACCTGGACGAGGCCGCGATCTACGATCGTGCGCTGTCGGCCGAGGAGATCCAGGAGCACTACCTGACCGGGGTCGGCTGACGTGCGGCTGACCGCAGCGTCCTGTGATTCGAGGATTCCGGCCCCTCACTCTGCCGGACGCTGCGGTCAGCCATCGGCTGACGGGCCGACGACACCGAACGGTGTCGGTCAATGATTGTTAATGCGCGAAATAGGCTCTATTCGTGCTTGACCGCTCACGCGAAACGCCGCTACGTTCGGTCCCTGTCCGCGGAGCCGTCCGTCGATCCGGGAGCGGGTATGCCGATGTCGTCCACCGTGCGTGCGAGTCTGGTCGCCACCGCCGCGGCGGTCATGCTCATGAGTTCCACGCTGCCATCGGCAGGTGAGTCCGGGCCGGCCCCTGGCGCCGGCCCGACGACGGCTGACGCGGCTCCTGCCGTCGTGCCGTCGCTGCAGGAATGGACCGGGGGTGGCGAGACCTTCCTGCTGCCGCCGGGTGCGCGCATTGTCGCCGACGGGGACGACGCGCGGCTGCTGGGCGCTTCGCTGGAGGCCTTCGCGGCCGATCTGCGCACCATCACCGGGCGCGAGCTGCCCGTCGTGGCCGGCGTCGAGCCGTCGCCCGGTGACGTCGTTCTCGATGTCGACGAGGCCGTGGCCGATTCGCCGGTGCAGGCCGGTGGCAAGGCCCGCGACGAGGTGTACGAGCTCGACATCGCGGCCGGCCTCACCGTACGCGGCCGGACGCCGGCCGGTGTCCAGCGTGGCACCCAGACGGTCCTGCAGCTGTTCTCGCTCGACCCCGGGCACGTCGAGGTCCCGACCGGCCACGCGCGCGACTGGCCGAAGGCCGGCGACCGCGGCTTCATGCTCGACGCCGGGCGGCACTACTACGACCCCGACTACATCGAGCAGGTCATCCGCACCATGGCCTGGTACAAGATGAACACGCTGCACCTGCACCTCACGGAGTGGAACGCCTTCCGCCTGGACAGCCCGGCCTTCCCCGGCCTGGCGCACGAAGACTCCTACACGCAGGCGGACATCGCCCGGTTCGAGGACGTCGCCGCACGGTACGGCGTCGAGATCCTCCCGGAGATCGACCTGCCCGGGCATGCCACCGCCATCGCGGACTGGGCGCCCGCGACCAAGTGGAGCTGCCCCTCGGCGGCGAACTGGTTCGAGCGCGACTTCACGCTGAACGTCACCAAGCCGGAGACCGAGGCGACGGTGGCGGCGATCCTCGACGAGTTCGTGCCGTGGTTTCGCGGTCCGCGTTTCCACGTCGGCACCGACGAGTACCCGACGGCCGGTGCGCAGGCGCAGTGTCCCGAGCTGGTGGAGTACGCGGCCCAGAACGGCTACGCCACCACCGCCGACGTCTTCGTAGACTTCATCGACCGGATGAACGAGATGGTCAAGGCGCACGGTAAGCGCACGGTCATCTGGAACTGGTGGGACCACGATCAGGACCCCGTCACTGCGCCGAGCAAGGACATCATCGTCGAGGCGTGGACCGGCGACCACCAGCCGTACGTCGACCAAGGCTACGACGTCATCAACTCCGACAGCCGGCGCTTCTACATCACGCCCTTGGCGCCGCCCGGAGGAGCGCTGCTGCCGGACACCGGCTGGATCAACTCCTCGTTCGTGCCGGCCGACGACGCCGCGGTGCAGGGCTACCTCCTCTCGCGGTGGTCCGACCAGGCCTTCGACCAGCCGGACAGCTACTTCGAGTGGTTCGCCGGGCGCCCGCAGCAGGTGCTGGCCGACCGTGCCTGGGGCGGGCCGGGCGCACCGACGAACTTCGCGCTCGAAGAGCGGGCCGACGCCATCGGAGCGCCGCCCGGCGTGGTGACCGACGTGCCGGCCGGAGCCGTTCCGGTGACGGGCGACGTGTACGCCTCGGGCGAGCCGTGGGACGCCGCCGGTGCCGCGGAGCACGCGTTCGACGGCGATCCGGGGACGTTCGTCGACCTCGCCGCCGCCGACGGCGGGTACGTCGGCCTCGACCTCGGCGCCGGTAACGAGACCCGGCTGAGCGGCGTCCGCGCGATCCCGCGCCCGGGGTCCGGGCTGGCGCGCATGGTCGGCGGCCGCTTCCAGGGCTGCGCGGACGGGCCCGACGCGGGCTGCACGGATCTCGCGGTCGTGCAGTGGCGGCCGTTCCGCGACTGGCTCGACCTTCCGGTCGCCGGCGCCGGGTCGTACCGCTGGTTCCGGTACGTGTCGCCCGACGGCGGGCACGCCAACCTCGCCGAGGTGCGGTTCCTCACCGACGCGCCGAGCGACGTGCGGACCGTCGTGCGTCCGCCGGAGACCGTGCGTGCCCTCGGTGAGAACGTCGTCACCGTCGAGTTGGAGAATCCCGGTGAGACGGTGGTGGACGGTGTACGGCTGGACGTCCGTGCGCGTGGCGGCCTCGACTTCCGCACCGTCGCTCTCGAGGTGCCGCAGGTCCCGCAGTCGCTGGCGCCCGGCGAACGGCGCGAGATCGAGGTGCGGATGCCGCTGGGGCTCGACGCCCGCCCCGGCGACTACCGCCTCCAGGTGGTCACCAGCTGGCGGACCGGCGACGGCCCCGGCGCCGGCCGGGCTCAGACGGTGCGGACCGCGACCGCGGTGCTCGGTGGCGCGCCGGTGGCGCTGACGAGCGAGGGCGGTGTCCCCATCGCCGACGGTGGCCGGACCACCGTCAGTTTGACCGCCACCAACAACGCCGCCCAGCCGGTTCGGCTGACGGTCACGCCGCGGCCGCCGGACGGCACGGCGGTGCGGCCCGGCGCGCTGCCGGTGCGCCTCGGTCCCGGCCAGTCGCGCCGCCTGACCTTCGTGGTCGACCTCGCGGATCGTCCCGGTGTGGTGCAGCTGCCCTTCGAGACCGTCGTCACCCACGATCGCACCGCCTACGACGGCCCGGCGGCGACGGTCTCGCTGAGCGTGCCCTACCCGAACCTTTCCGCGGCGTTCGATCGGCGTGGCATGACCCGCGACGACGACGTCGCGCCGGCGTGGCTCGGCGGCGGGATCGACGGCGACGGCTCGTCGATCTCGTGGGACGCGCTGGCGGCCGCCGGCGTCCAGCCGGGCGGCACCGTCCGACACGGCGGGTTCGACTTCACGTGGCCCGCCGAGGGTGGACCCGATCACCTCGCGGCGCAGGGCCAGGCGATCGAGGTCGGCGCGTCGGGCTCCGAGCTCGGTCTGCTCACCACGGGCGCGTACGCGCCGGTGACCGGTACCGGAAGCGTCCACTACACCGACGGCACCGTGACGGAGTTCGCGCTGGCCGACCCCGACTGGCACGTCGCGCCGCCAGAGTCCGACGTCGCGATCACCATGACGTACAACAACTACGCACCGGTGGGCCGGGTGGATCGCCCGACCTACGTCTTCTTCCACACCGTCCCCCTGGACGAGCGAAGGACGGTCGAATACGTGGTGCTGCCGGTTTCGGACCAGGGCGGAAAGTTCTTCCACCGGATCTTCGCGATGGCACTGCGTTGATGTCAGGGGAGACCGTCGCCGATCCGGGACGCACGCTGTGTCGCCCGTCTCGACGAGCCGATCGGGGTCGCCGTGCCCAGAGGCGGGGTGACCTCGCCAGGCGGTCGCCGCTGACCATGCACGATGCGGCGCTGGCGCCGCTCGAAACACTCGCCCTGGGCATCGAACTCGACGGTGCCGTCATGGTTCGCGTTGCGAGGTCGTCCCAGCCCTGACGTGACCGCCACCAGAGAAGGAGCCGTGCCCCACGCGCCGGGAACGTGGTCATCGAGGAGCAGTCGGTGACCGGCCACGACGACATCATCGAGCGGCCGGCCGCGGAGGCCGTCCCGCTGTTCTGGCGTTTCATGATCGAGAAGTTCGGGATCGCACCCGAGCGCCGTTGACGCATGGTCGCGAGCCGCGCTTCCACTTGACCTTGACACAGTGAGAAGCCGTCCACTGGGTCGAGGAGGTGGTCGTGATGACCGTGGCGCGGCAGAGCGCTGGAGTGGTGGAGGCGCTGGCGCACCCGCGCGCGTCGGTGCGGTTGCGGGCGGCGCTCGAGGCGGGCAGCCGGCCCGACCCGGACTATGTGCGGACGCTCGTGGAGCGGTGCGCCGTGGAGCCGGACTTCTACGTGCGCGACATGCTGACGTGGGCGCTGACCCGGCACCCGGCGGGCGCCACCGTGCCGCGGCTGGTCGAGGAGCTGGGCTCCGACGTCGCGCAGGGGCGGAGCCAGGCGCTGCACACGCTGTCCAAGATCGGCGACGGGAGGGCGTGGCGGGCGATCACCCGGTCGCTGCTGTCCGACACCGACGAGGAGGTGGCGCGCAGCGCCTGGCGGGCCGCCGTCGTGCTGGTGCCGGACGGGGAGAGGGGAGCGCTGGCCGCGCAACTGGCCACGCAGCTCGGACGGGGTGGGCGGGACCTGCAGCTGAGCCTGAGCCGGGCGCTGATCGCGCTCGGCGACGCGGCGCCGCCGGTGCTGGCCGCGGCGAGGCGGAACCCGGCGCCCGAAGTGCGCGCGCACGCCATCGCCACCGAGCGGCTGTGGCACGATCCGGACACGGGCTTCGAGGCGGCGATCGACGAGGCGAAGCGGGTCGTCGCGCTGGGTCCGGAGAGGGAGGAGGCCCTGAGGCGTGCTGATCGGTGAGGTGGCCCGCAGGTCCGGCGTCAGCGCGCGCATGCTCCGGCACTACGACGCGCTGGGGCTGGTGCGGCCGACGGGGCGGAGCGTGGGCGGGTACCGGGAGTACTCCGGCGACGACATCCGGCGCATCCTGCACGTCGAGAGCCTCCGCTCGCTGGGCCTGACCCTGCGCGAGGTCGGCCGCGCGCTGGACGACCCGGAGTTCGACCCGTCCGGCATCGTCGACGAGCTGATCCGGCAGACGGAGGAGCGCATCGGGCGCGAGCGGGAGCTGCTCACGCGGCTGCGCCACCTCGACGCCGCCGAGCCGGCCGACTGGGATGCGGCGCTGGGGGTCGTCGCGTTGCTGCAGGGCCTGGGCTCCGAGAGCGCGCGTGTCCGCCAGCGCGCCGCCCTGGCCGCGGCCGGCGGCACGACGACCACCGGGGCGGCCGCGCCGGTCGAACTGCTGGTCGAGGCGGCGCTCGCCGAGACGGACCCCAACGTCGCCGGCGCGCTGCGGTGGGCGCTGCGCCGATCCGGCGGCGACGGCCTCACCGAGCTGGCCGCCGGGCTCACCTCGGCCGACGCCGACGTGCGTCGGCGCGCCGTCGCGCTGATCGCGCAGATCCCGGACGACGAGGCGACGGCCCTGCTCGGTGACGCGCTCGCCGACCCCGACGTCGCCGTGCGCAGGTCCGCCGCGCTGGCGCTCGGCGCGCGGGGCGTGGCCGACGCGGTCCCGACGCTGGTCGCCATGGTGGTCGACGGCGTGAACGACGTCGACGCCGCGGACGCGCTGGGCGCGCTGGCGCAGGACGGCGACCTGGCCGACCGCATCGCCGCCGACCTCGTCGCCCAGCTCGACGACGCCACGACCCCGGTGCGGCAGCGCATCGTGCAGGCGCTGGCCGACCTCCCCGGCGACGCGGCCACCAGCGCGCTCGCGGACCTCGCCCGCAGCGACGAGCGGTCGATCGCCCTGACCGCGGCCTACGTCCTGCGGCAGCGTGAAGGACGCACCGAGTAGGACTCAGCGGCGGTCGTGCGGCGGCACCACCGGCGGCGGCGCCCCCTGCGGCGGGCCGACCGGCCCGAGGTCGAGCGGGCCGAGGTCGTCGAGGGCGCGGTCGAGCGGGCCGAGCTCGGGCGGCGCGGGATCGTGGCCGCGGACCGCGCCGCCGAGGCGGGCCCAGAGGCCGCGGTGACGGGGCCGCCGGGCGCGGCGCTGCTCGCGAGCCGTGACGGCGCTGGCGTTGATCTGGGCGACGAGGTCGGCGCCGCCGTAGGCGCGCGCGACCACGAGCGCGGCGTGGAACGCCGTCGGGCCACCCGAGCAGGTGATGACGCGGCCGTTGACGACCAGGCGGTCGTGGGAGGCGTGCGCGCCGTAGTGCTCGAGCAGCGGGCCGGCCAGCCAGTGCGTCGCCACGGTGGCGTCGTCGAGCAGGCCGGCCGCCGCCAGCAGCGCGGACCCGGTCGAGCTCGCCAGCAGCCAGCGCGGCGACACCCGGCGCAGCCAGGCGGCGAGCTCGGGCTGCCGGTCGGTGCCGACGCCACCGGGGACGGCGACGACGGCGGGCGCGTTGACCTCGTCGAGGGTGGCGTCGATGGTCTGGACGCCGCCCGGTCCGGCCACCTGGCCGCGGGCGGTGCCGACGGTGACGGTGCGGAAGTCGGGCAACTGGGACAGCACGAAGCGGAAGATCTCGGCCTCGTCGGCGGAGACTCCCTGATACGCGATGATCGCGGTGGTCGAGCTGGCTTCCATGGGCGGACTCCTCGCCAACTTCCCAGTCTAGTCGCGCCGCGCCGGGAACAACCGACGGGGCCGAACGGCTGCAATGAGGAGAAAATGCGGCAACGCGCACGCGAACCGGGGCCCATCGGGCCGTCACGCGTTAGACTCGGCGTGAAGCCGCCCCGGCAGGTGGGGAGCCCGCGGAACGGGATCTCCCAGCTGCGACGGGGACGCGAGTGTCCGGCGCAGGCCGGACGTGCTCGTGTCGGCAGGGCGTTCGAGCCTGCCGAGCCAAGGGGGGCCGGGTCACACCATGGGACGGTGACCCGGCGTCGTCCAGCACAGGCGTCCCCGAACCGGGACGAGAGCGGTGCCACGTCCCGGTGACCACGGCTCCACATCGTGGCCACTCCAGAGGAGGAGCACTTGGCGAGAGACGCCAGGCGCCGTCCCGGCGCCAGCCGGACGGCGAACCGGTCGCGGCGACGCGGCGGCCGGGCACAGGAGAACGAAGGCATCATGTCGGTGCTCGCGCGCGCCGTGCGCGAGGTCGAGGGCAGCGTCCAGCGCGGCTCGATCAAGCCGTCCGTACGTACGAAGTTCCAGGTCATCGCCCTGCTGGCGCGCGAAGAGCGGGCCCAGGTGAAGGCCGACGAGTCGCGCAGCGAGGCCTACCGCGCCGAGCAGCTGAAGCGGCTCGACGGCATCGCGACCATCCTCGCGAAGGTCGCCGTGCGCGATGCGTCGCTGCTGGGCCTGCTGGCCGAGGACGCGCCGGTCAGCGATGCGGCCCGGGCGCTGCGGCGCGAGATGCTGGTCGCCGCGGGCCGCGAACCGGCCGAGGACGAGGTGCCGGTCGCGGCGCCGACGGCGTCCGCCGTCACCGCGCCGAAGCGGCGGGTGGTGCCACAAGCGGTGATCTCGCGGCAGCTGGCCAACCCGTTCCTCGCCCCCGACTACGAGGCCGTCGCCGCGGCCCGTCCAGCGCAGAAGAGCGCGACGCGGCCCCGGCGGCTGGTGAACTGGGAGCTGATCGGGCCGCTGCTCAGCTCGTTCGAGAACGCCACCGACGGCACGACCGCCTCCATGGCGCTGCCCGACGCCGTGCCCGTCCGGCTGCCCGACGGCCTCGAGCTGATGCCGCACCAGGCCCGCCTGGTCGCCGCCGCCGAGGACGGGCACCGGACCTTCCTGCTCGCCGACGAGCCCGGCCTGGGCAAGACGGCGCAGGCGCTGCTGGCCGCGCAGGCCGCGAACGCCTTCCCGCTGCTCGTCGTCGTCCCGAACGTGGTCAAGACGAACTGGGCGCGCGAGGCCGGCCTGTGGACGCCCGCCCACCCGGCGACGGTCATCCACGGCGACGGCGACACCATCGACGGGTTCGCCGACATCATCGTCGTCAACTACGAGGTGCTCGACCGCCACGTCGGCTGGCTCGGCGACCTCGGCTTCCGCGGCATGGTCGTCGACGAGGCGCACTTCATCAAGAACAAGAAGTCGCAGCGCTCGCAGCACGTCCTGCAGCTGTCCGAGCAGCTGCGCTCGCGCGCCGTCCGCCCGCTGCTCATGGCGCTGACCGGCACGCCGCTGATCAACGACATCGACGACTTCCGCGCCATCTGGCAGTTCCTCGGCTGGATCGACGACCGCAAGCCCGGCTCCGAGCTGATGGAGGCGCTGGAGGAGACCGGCCTGACGCCCGTCGACCCCGGGTTCTCGTCGGCCGCCCGCGGCTGCGTCATCGACCTCGGCATCGTCCGCCGCCGCAAGGCCGACGTCGCCGCCGACATCCCTGCCCGCCGGGTCGCCGACCTCCCGGTCGAGCTCGACGACGCCGCCGGCCGGTCCATCCGCGCGGCCGAGCGCGAGCTGGCCGACCGCCTCGTCGCCCGCTACCACGCCGCCCTCGAGGCGCGCGGCGACGGCGCCACCACCGCGGGGTTCGACGCCGACCTCATCCGCCGCGTCGCCGGGGCGGAGCTGGCCGACAAGTCGGCGAAGACCGGCGAGAACGTGTTCAGCATGATCCGCCGCATCGGCCAGGCCAAGGCCGGGCTGGCCGCCGACTACGCCGCCCAGCTGGCCCACAGCGTCGGCAAGGTCGTCTTCTTCGCCAAGCACATCGACGTCATGGACGCGGCCGAGGCGCTGTTCGCCGAGCGCGGCCTGCGCTACTCGTCGATCCGCGGCGAGCAGACCACGCGCAAGCGGCAGCAGAACATCGACGCGTTCGTCAACGACCCCGACGTCGCGGTCGCGGTCTGCTCGCTGACGGCGGCCGGCGTCGGCATCAACCTGCAGGTCGCGTCCAACCTCGTGCTGGCCGAGCTGTCCTGGTCGGCGGCCGAGCAGACCCAGGCCATCGACCGCGTCCACCGCATCGGCCAGGCCGAGCCGGTGACGGCGTGGCGCATCATCGCCGCCCAGACCGTCGACACCCGCATCGCGGAGCTGATCGACGGCAAGGCGGGGCTGGCCGCCCGGGCGCTCGACGGCTCGGACGAGGAGATCTCGTCGGCGGCGGACATCCAGCTGGAGGCGCTGGTCGCGCTGCTCACCGACGCGCTGACGGCGTAAGGGGGACGAGCGGCCCGGCTGCGGCCGGGTGCCCGATGGCCGTCCTTCCGTTCAGTCCTTCTTGACGTCCCCGCACGAGAAGTCGGAGAGCACGAGCCGTCCCGGAAGGTCGGTGCTGGCCGTGACGAGAGCGCCCTCGGACTCGACGATGAAGTGCTGGGTGTTCTTGTTGACCTGGGACGCGCCGACGACCCAGTTGGTGCCGTCGGAGAACGACGCCGTGAGCGTGCCGGCGGCGGCGCCGCCGGTCTGGTTGTTGACGAAGTGGTAGGTGCCGACCGAGCCCTCCGGACACGACTGTCCGTCGCCGTTGGAGAGCGTGGCCGCCACCACCGGTGTCGCCATGGCCACCGAGATCAGAGTCGTGAGACCCATGACCGCGACTGACTTGCGCATGATGGAACCCCCCTGTTCCGCGCCACGACCCCCCGTCGTGGCTGGTGAGGGTCAGTGTGGCACTGGCTGGCCGGTCGCGCCAGACTCCGGCGGGGCCGAGTCGCCCTGCGGCTGCGGCCCGACACCGGCGACCACCGCGGCGCGGGCGCCCGCGGCGGTCGTCGAGAGCTCGAGATCGACCCAGGTCAGGTTGTTGTCCTTGGTCGTCTCGGTGAAGTGCCCGCCCTCGTCGGCCTCGGCCCACAGCCGGTACCGGCCGTCCGGCACGTCGGAGACGTCGATGCTCTGCCCGGGCAGGTTCCATTCGTAGGTGTCGCCCCAGCCCGGGGACAGGCCCATCGACAACCTGAGCGCGTCCTCGGGCTGGCAGCCGCCGCGCTCGAAGAAGGCGTCGTCGGGCCCCATGCCGTCGAGCTCGCGGCCGAAGTCGTAGATGCAGAACCCGACCTTGGCGTCGGTGAGCCCGGGCCCGGGCCGCGGCGTTCCGGTGTCGTCGATGCCGACCATCCGGTAGCTGACCACCCGCCGGACGTGCCAGTGGTCGTGCCCGTCGCCGCCCCACTCGACCTCGGCGCCGGTGCGCACCTGGTCGAACCCGCCGCCGGCGTGGCGGACGGCCTGCGTGACGACCCAGGGGTCGTCGACCGAGGGCCGGTCGACGACGAGCCAGAACTCACCGGCGCCGACGTTGACGAGCACCGAACTGAACTCCAGCTGCCAGCCGTCACCGGTGTCCTTGGTGTGGACGTCGACCGGCGGCTCGGGGAAGAAGTCGGGCAGCACGGGCTCGCCCGTCGGCGTGCCGGACGGCACCGGCAGCGGCGACTGCGCGGCGTGCTGGTGTTCACCGCCGCACGCGGCCACCAGCAGGGAGAACGCCGCCAGGAGGACGACCGGCCGAAGGCTCACGGCCCGATGATGGCAGATCGGGTGCGCTCCGGCGGCGGATCCGTGCCGCCGATCCGGCGGCGCGCGGTCACACGTTCCGCGCGAACACCGGGGTGGCGGTGCGCTCGGACCGCAGCACGACCAGCCGCTCGGTGCGGTCCTGGCCGCGCTGCCAGCGCCGGCGCAGCGGGTCGTCGGCGGCGAGGCCGGTGTGGCAGGCGGTGGCCGCGCGCTGCCGTTCGCGGTCGACGTCGACGACGAGCACCTGGCGGCCGCGGAAGGCGTCGCCCGGCCGCAGCGTCCAGGCGTAGAGCGTGCTGCCCTGCCTCGTCGCCGCACGGTAGGCCGCCCGCATCGCGCGGACGTGGTCGGGGTGGGCGTCGTCGGCGGTCGCGTCGACGGTGAGCATGGCGTCGGCGCCCTGGTGCGCCGCGAGGATCTCGTCGGCCAGCGTGTCCAGGCTGGTCAGCGCCAGCGTGCCGGGCGCGTGGTCGAGCAGTGTGACGTCGTCGGCGCCGAGGTGGCGGGTGGCGCGGCCGAGGTCGCGGGCGCGGTCGAGGCGGCGCCGCGGCCGTGGATCGGGCGCGCGGCCGTGCGTGAGGCAGACGATGTGGACGGACGTCCGGGCGCCGGCGAACGCGGCGATGACGCCGCCCAGCGCGAACGTCGCGTCGTAGGGATGCGCGCACACCACGACGAGGGTGCGGACGGCCGGCACCGGCCTCACATAGGTGCTCATACCTCAGCATCGGGCCGCCCGATTCACCCCCATAGGCCGGAAAGGCCCTCGATCGAGGGACCATCGTCCCAAGGCAGTTCAGCCGGCCAGCTCCCGCCGCCAGCCAGGCGCCCAGCACCCGGGCGCTCGCGTCGACCACCGACGGCCAGTCCAGCGCGGACTCGTCCGCGGCGTCGGAGACGTGCTTGACCAGCCGCACCGGCACGCCGAGCCGGCGGCACGCGTACGCGACCGCGTAGCCCTCCATGTCGACGAGGTCGGCCCGCCGGGCGAGGGCGTCGCGCACGCCGGGATCGGCGACGAACCGGTCGCCGGTCGCGAGCGTGACGTCGTCGCCGCCGGGCAGCTCGATCAGCTCCTCCGGGTCGAACCCGAGGGCCCGGATCAGCGCCGCGTCGAGGTCGTGGTTGAGCACCCGCCGGGGCGTGAACAGGCCGGTCAGCCCGGGGCGCAGCGCGCCGGCGGTGCCGATGTTGACGACGACGAGGTCGCCCGGCGCCCGCCCGGCCAGTGCCAGCGTCGTCGCCGTGGCGGCGGCCGTCTTGCCGATGCCGGTGACGACGACCGGCAGCCCGGCGGGCACGTACCGGGCCTCGGCCTCGGTCGCGCTGATGATCAGGTGGCCGGTCACGCGGTCGCGGCCGGCAGGACCGGGGCCAGCGCCCGCCGGGTGAGCTGGTCGAGCAGCTCCTGCGCGACGGAGTCGAGCGCGATGGGGTTCGGCGTGGCCGGGCGCCGCTCGTCGTAGTAGGTGCCGTTGTCGCCGCCGGCCCGGGCAATGGCGAGCAGGTTGCCGGCCGCGTGCTCCGGGGTGTCGCCACCGATGGAGAACATCGCGTGCAGCAGCGGCGTCGCGATGACGCCCGGGTGCGCGCTGACGACGTCGACGGTCGGCCGCGGCCGGTGCCCGGCGAGCCGGCAGCTCCACGTGACCAGCGCCAGCTTCGACCGCGCGTACGCCGACGCGGGGGAGTAGCCCGGCCCGGCCAGCTCGAGGTCGTCCAGCCGCAGCTCCGCCGAGAAGTGCGTGGCCGACGCGACGTTGACGATGCGCCCGGCGCGCCCCGCGCCGACCGCGTCGAGCAGCAACGTCGTCAGCGCGACCGGCGCGAGGTAGTTGGTCTGCCACGTCGCCTCGTGGCCGTCGGCGGTCAGCGTGCGGGTGCGCGGGCCGGGCCGCGCGGCGTTGTTCACCAGCAGGTCGACGCCCTCGGGGCAGGCCGCGCGCACCGCCGACGCCAGCGCCGCGACGTCGTCCAGCACGCCGTAGTCGGCCGCCAGGTACACGACCTCGCCGGCCCGCCCGACGGCGGCGGACAGTTCGCCGACCAGCGTGGTCGCCTCGCCGGGCGGCTGCGGGCCGTGCACGACCAGTCGCCGCGGCCGCAGCGCGGCCAGCTCCAGCGCCGTCGCCCGCCCGATGCCCGACGTCGCGCCGGTCAGCACGATCGTCGATCCGGTCAGCCGCATGCGGTCACAGTAGGGCACGGGCCGGACGGTGGCAGCATGGCCGGATGCGCGTGCAGCCGGTGACCGAGGACGTGCTGGTCACGCGCGTCGTCGAGCGGGTCCTCGCCACCGGCGCCCGGCGCATGGTGGTGGACGGTCACCCGGCGGCGCGGCCGGAGCGGCTGGCCGACGCGCTGGGCGAACCCTTGCGGGCGGCTGGCCGCCCGGTGGCGCGCGTCCGCGTCCGCGACTTCCTGCGGCCGCGATCGCTGCGGCTGGAGCATGGCGCGCACGACCCCGACTCGCTGCTGGACGGGTGGATCGACACCGGCGCGCTGAACCGTGAGGTGCTGACGGCCGTCGGGCCCGGCGGAGCCGGCCGCTACCTGCCGACGCTGCGCGACCCGGACACCGACCGCTCGACCCGGGCGCCGTACGTCGAGGCGCCGCCCGGGCTGGTCGTCGTGCTGGACGGCGCGCTGACGCTGGGTCGCGGGCTGGACCTGGACCTCACCGTTCACCTCGCGCTGCGTCCGGCGACGCTGCGCCGGGTGACCGCGCCGGCGGATGCCTGGACGCTGCCCGCGTACGAGCGCTACGCCGCCGAGTCCGGCCCGGAGGCCGTCGCCGACATCGTGGTGCGGGCCGACGACCCGCGGCACCTGGCGGTGGTCGTCAGCTGACCTCGACCCCGACGAAGCCGGTGCCGGGCCGGTAGTCGGGGGACTGGTGCCGGAAGTAGGTGTTGTAGACGTCGCAGTAGGCGCCGCCGGCCCGCAGCAGGGAGTCGTGGGTGCCCTCTTCGACGATGCCGCCCTCGCGCATGACGATGATGCGGTCGGCGTGCTCGATGGTGGACAGCCGGTGCGCGATGACGATGGACGTGCGCCCGGCCAGTGCGACGTCGAGGCCCTCGGAGATCTGCGCCTCGGTGAGGGGGTCGACGCTGGCGGTGGCTTCGTCGAGGATGACGATGGCGGGGTCCTGCAGCAGCAGCCGGGCCAGCGCCACCAGCTGCCGCTGGCCCATCGACAGCGCCGAGCCGTGCTCACCGACCTCGGTGGCGAGGCCGTCGGGCAGGGCGTCGAGCCAGTCGCCGCCGGCCACCGTTGCGGCCGCCGCGCGGACGTCGTCGTCGGAGGCGCCGGGACGGGGGTAGCGGATGTTGTCGGCGACGGTGCCGGAGAACAGGAACGGCGACTGCGGCACGACGCCCAGCTGGTGGCGGTACGACGTCAGCTCGACGGTGCGGATGTCGGTGCCGTCGATGAGGATCTGCCCGCCCTGGAACTCGTAGAACCGCACCAGCAGCCGGCCGATGGTCGACTTGCCGGCGCCGGTGTGCCCGACCAGCGCGATGGTCTCGCCGGCCGCGATGGTGAGGTCGAAGCCGTCGAGCACCGGGTGCTCCGGCGCGTACCCGAACCGGACCGAGCGGAACTCGATGCGCCCGCTCAGCCGTCCGACCGGCCTGGGGTCGCGCTGCACCACCAGCGGCTCGGCGTCGATCAGCGCGAACACCCGCTCGGACGCCGACAGTCCCTGCTGGAACTGCGACCAGAACGACGCGATGGACGTCAGCGGCAGCCAGAACAGCGCGACGCTCTGCAGGAACAGGTACCAGTCACCGGCCGAGATGTCGCCGTCGAGCACCCGCCCGCCGCCGACCTGCACCAGCATGACGGTGGCCAACCCGGCCACCGCGAACAGCGCCGGGAAGATCGCCCCGAACACGAAGCCCTGCTTGAGCGTGACCCGGTAGTTCTGCCCGTTGATCGGCTGGAACTCGCCGTAGATGGTGTGCTCCTGGCGGAAGTTCTTCGCCACGGAGATGCCGCCCATCGTCTCTTGCAACGTGGCGTTGACCTTGGCGAGCGAGCGCTGCTGGTGCCGTGTGGTCTCGCGGGCGATGCGCCGGAACCCCAGCGCCATGGCGACGATGACCGGCACGACCGCCATGACCAGCAGCGCCAGCCCGACGTTGCGGGTGAAGAGCAGCACCGTGATGAGCCCGACCATGAGCACCTGGCTGATGAGGTTCAGCGTCAGCGTGACGACGGTGGCGAAGTCCTCGGTGTCGGACGTGACCCGGCTGACCACCTTGCCCGAGGAGTGCTCGTCGTAGAAGGACATGTCGCGGTCGAGGACAGCGTCGAAGGCGTCCTCGCGCAGGCCGAGCACGACGTCGCCGACCACCGTGGCGGTGTACCAGCGCTGCACGAAGTTGAACACCCAGCCCAGCACGCCGGTGACCAGCACCGCCGACACCAGGGCCACGACCAGGCCGGTGGTGCGGTCGGCGACGAGGCGGTCGAGGCCCTCGCTGACGACGATGGGGAACGCCGCCTGCATGAGCGCCTGCAGCACGATGGCGACGGCGATGAACGCCATGACCCGCGTCTTGGGCCGGAAGTAGCGCAGGATGCGGCGCAGCAGCTCGCGGTCGCCGTACGTGCGGTCGTACGCCTCGGCGTCGAGGCCGTTCATGATGAAGGCCATCAGCCGCTCACCTCGTCGTAGTGGGCGAAGATGCGCCGGTAGAGCGCGCAGCGGCCGAGCAGTTCGTCGTGCGTGCCTTCGTCGACCAGCCGGCCGCGCTGCAGCAGCAGGACCTTGTCGGCCCAGCGGATCTGCGACAGCCGGTGCGTGATGAGCAGCGTCGTGCGGCCCTCGAGGACGCGCTGGATGGCCCGCTGGATCTCGTCCTCGGTGGCGCTGTCGATGGCGCTGGTGGAGTCGTCGAGCACCAGGATGGCGGGGTCGGTGAGCAGTGCCCGGGCGATGGCCAGCCGTTGCCGCTGCCCGCCGGAGAGCGTGACGCCGCGCTCGCCGATGACGGTGTCGTAGCCGTCGTCGAGGGCGGTGACGAACTCGTGCGCCTGGGCGTCCTTCGCCGCGCGGACGACGTCGTCGCGGTGGGCCTGCTGGCCGAGGCTGAACGCGATGTTCTCGTGCACCGAGCGGGAGAACAGCACGATGTCCTGCTCGATGGTGGAGATCTGCGAGCGCAGGGAGTCGAGGTTCCAGGTGCGGACGTCGGCGTCGTCGACCAGGACCCGGCCGGAGCCGGTGTCGTAGATGCGGTTGACCAGCTTCGTCAGCGTGGTCTTGCCGGAGCCGGTCTCGCCGACGACGGCGACGGTCTGGCCCGGCTCGATGCGGAACGACAGGTTCTCGAGTACCGGCTGGCCGCCGTAGCCGAACGTGACGTCCTGGAACTCGATGGCGCCGCGCATGGGCGCGACGTGGCCGGCCTCGTTGTGGTCGAGCTCGGTCTCTTCGCGCATGAGCGCCAGCAGCCGGTTCGCGCTGGCGATGCCGTTCTGCACCAGCGAGAAGGAGAAGATCGAGATGAACGCCGGGAAGCCGAGCAGGCCGAGCAGCCCGATGTAGGTGATCAGCCCGCCGACGCTCAGCTCGCCGGCGTCGAGCAGCCACAGCCCGTGCAGCAGGCCGCCGGCCGTCGCGACCGCCAGCAGCAGGGTGGGCAGGTAGCGGGCCTGGATGAGGCCCTGCTGGACGTAGGCGTCGCGGTAGCGGCGGGCGTTGCGGCCGAACTTGGCCAGTTCCTGCTTCTCCTGGCCGGTGGCCTTGACCACCTCGATGCCGCGGATGGTCTCGTTCAGCCCCGCGTTCAGGGTGCCGTAGTTCTCGCGCAGCTGCGCCGACACCGGCGCCAGCCGGCGCATGAACCGGCGGATCGACCACACGAACGCGACCGCGAAGATCAGCGGCGCCACCAGCAGCCGGGGGTCGAGGAACGCGATGAAGACGATCGGGACGATGCCCTGCGACAGGGAGTCGACGAGGAGGTCGATGCCCGGGCTGAACATGGTGCCGAGCTGCCGGACGTCGTTGGCGCCGCGGGCCATGAGGTCGCCGACCCGCTGCCGGTTGTGGAACGTCTGGCTCTTGCCCAGCAGGCTGACGTACAGCTCGTCGCGGGTGTCGCGCTCGATGCGCTTGGCCAGCACCTCGGTGCACAGCCGGGCCACGAAGTCGAGCACCGACCGCCCGACGACCACCACCAGCAGCGTGACGACGATGGCCGTGAGCGCCGCCTGCCGGTCGGCGGAGTCGTCGAGCACCGCGTCGAAGGCGTCGCCGACCAGCCCCGGCACCATGGAATTGAGCACCACCATGGCGACCGAGCCGACGAGGAAGCCGGCGAGGTGCCACGGGTTGCGCAGCTGGTGCGACACGATCCACCGCACCGGGCCGCGCCGGTCGTACTCCGGCTGCCCGGCGACGGTGAACTCGGTGCGCGTCGCGGTGGTGAGTGTCATGGTGCTGGAAGTTCTAACACGCGGCACCGACAGAGCTCATCCGGTTAATCGGGGGTGCGGGCTCAGTCGACGGCCCAGGTGTGGACCGGCTCGTTGCTGTGCATGTGCTCGACGTAGGAGCCGAGCATGCCGCGCAGCGCGTCGTGGCGTTCGGCGGAGGTGCCGTCGAAGCGGCGGCGGAACGCGGCGACCTGCCAGTCGGCGCCGTTGCGGTGCTCGGCACAGCGCCGCTCGACGATGCCGAGCAGCCGCTCTTGCTCGGCGGTGTCGACGCCCCACTCGCGCAGGCCGTCGTAGGCGAGCGGCAGCAGCCGCCGCAGCACCAGCTCGGCGACCGGGACGTGCCCCAGGCCCGGCCAGTACACCTGGGCGTCGAGGCCCTCGCGGGCGCAGGCGTGGAAGTTCTCCTCCGCCGCGCTGAACGACATCTGCGTCCACACCGGGCGGTCCTCGGCGGCCAGCCGCCGCACCAGCCCGTAGTAGAACGCGCCGTTGGCCAGCGTGTCGGCGACCGTCGGCCCGGCCGGCAGGACGCGGTTCTCGACCCGCAGGTGCGCGCGGTCGCGGACGACGTCGTACACGGGCCGGTTCCAGCGGTAGATGGTGCCGTTGTGCAGCCGCAGTTCGGCCAGCTCAGGGGTGTCGCCGCGGTCGAGCACCGCGATCGGGTCCTCGTCGGCGACGATCGGCAGCAGCGAGGGGAAGTACCGCACGTTCTCCTCGAACAGGTCGAAGATCGACGTGATCCACCGCTCGCCGAACCACACCCGCGGCCGCACGCCCTGCGCCTTGAGCTCCTCGCTGCGGGTGTCGGTGGCCTGCTCGAACAGCGCGACGCGGGTCTCGGCCCACAGCTGCTTGCCGAGCAGGAACGGCGAGTTCGCGCCGACGGCGATCTGGACGCCCGCGACGGCCTGGGCGGCGTTCCAGACGGCGGGGAACTGCTCAGGGCTGACCTGCAGGTGGAACTGCGTGCTCGTGCAGGCCGCCTCGGGGAGGATGGTGTCGCACGAGACGCGCAGCCGCTCGGCGCCGTCGATGGCGAGGTGCAGGTCCTCGCCGCGGGCGGCCAGGATCTGGTCGTTCAGCAGCTCGTAGCGCGGGTTCACCGACAGTGCCTGCCCGGACAGGTGCTCCTGTCGCAGCGTCGGCAGGATGCCGATCATCGCCAGGTGTGCCCCGACGGCGCCCGCCTTCTGCTCGGCGGCGTTCAGGCTGGCCCGGACGTCGTCCTCGAACGCGGTGACGCCGCTGCCGTCGAGCTCGCGCGGCGCGAGGTTGATCTCCAGGTTCCACTGGCCCAGCTCGGTCTGGAAGGCGGGGTCCGCGATGGCCGCCAGCGCCTCGGCGTTGCGCATGGCCGGGTCGTGGTGGTCGTCGACGAGGTTCAGCTCGATCTCCAGCCCGGTCAGCGGCCGGTCGAACTCGAACTGGGCCTCGCGGAGCATGCGCTCGAAGGCGTCGAGGCACCGGCGGACCTTGGCGCGGTACTGCGTGCGGTCCGCCCGGGTGAACTCCTGCCGGCCGACGTCCTCGCCCATGTGACCTCCAGCGGCTCGTCAGCTCAGTCTTACCCCAGATACCGGGGTTTGGAGCACCCGCCGGGCGGCCGCGGTCAGGACGTCGACCAGCGGCCGTACTCGGCCGGCCGGCGCAGCATGGCCAGCCACATCAGCGGCAGCATGACGACGTGCTCGGCGATCAGCAGGACGTCCGGGCCGAACAGGCCGAGCCAGTGCAGCGGGGCGAGGACGGCGACCGGCGCGATCATGACGGCGGCCATCTCCAGCGACGCCGGCCAGCCGTGGCCGCGGATCCGCATCCAGAGGACCATCGCGACGGACATGTCGACGGCCATGAGGACGGCGCCGACGCCGGGGTCGGCGGGCGACTCCAGCCCGGCGGCCGAGCGCAGCATCGGACCGACGATCATGCCGGCGACCATCGCCGCCAGCATCTCGAGGTAGTGGCGGACGAACGCGCGCCGCCCGCGGCCGTGGTGGGTGTGTGCGCTGTGGGTGAGTGTCATACCAGCAGCGTCGGGCCGATCCGCGCACGGTCGTAGATGCGCGTCGTCACGTCTTGGCCGTGCGGATCGCACGGTCCGGCCGTGCACTACCGTGGCGGTCGTGTTCGTACCCGGGCTGGACCTCGCCGAGGCCTTCTACCGCGAGGTGCTGGCGCCGCTGACCGGCGAGCCGCACGCGGCCGCGCTGCTCGGCGAGGGGTCTGAGGTGCTCGGCTTCGACACCGAGCGGTCGACCGACCACGAGTGGGGGCCGCGGGCGCAGGTCTTCGTCCTGGCCGAGCGGGTCGAGGCGGTACGGGCCCGCGTCGCCGCCGGCCTGCCGGCCGAGTTCCGTGGTCACCCGACGGCCTGGTTCTCGCTGGCCAGCGGCGGCGTCGACCACCACGTCGAGGTCATCACGGCCGGGGAGTGGCTGACGGCGGCGCTCGGGCGGCCGCTCGACGGCCTCGACACCGCCGCCTGGCTGGCGCTGCCGCAGCAGCGGCTGCTGCACGTCACCGCCGGCCGGGTGTTCCACGACGACCTCGGGGAGCTGACGGCGGCCCGCGCGGCGCTGGCCTGGTACCCCGACGACGTGTGGCGCTGGATGGTCGCCGTCCAGTGGCACCTGATCGGCAACACCGAGCCGCTGCGGGCCCGCTGCCGCGAACTCGGCGACGCCCGGGGCGCGGCGCTGCTGACCGCCCGGCTGGCCGGGCTGGCGATGGAACTGGCGTTCCTGCTGGAGCGGCGCTACCGGCCCTACGACAAGTGGTTCGGGACGGCGTTCGCCCGGCTCGACGCGGCCGCCGTCGTCGGGCCGTTGCTGGACGCCGCCCTGGCGGGCGGTCCCGGCGGCGCCGACCCGCTCCTCGCGGCGCTGGCCGAGCTGGGTCGCCGGCACGACGCGGCCGCCGTCAGCGCTCCCGTCGGACCCGCGGCCGGCGACTTCGACGTCGGCATCAACGGCGCCGTCCGGCCGTATCGGGTGAGCAACGCCGGCGCCTACGTCCGCGCGACGCTGGCCGCCGTCGCCGACCCGGCGCTGCGCGCGCTGCTGCCGGTCGGCGCGCTCGACCAGCTCACCCACGGCGACGACACCCTGGTGACGTTCTCGGGCTGGCCCGGCCGCCTGGCCGAGGCCTACCGCGCCGAGCTGGCTACTGCGGCGGAGCCCCGGTGATGTTGACCAGCCAGGCGACGCCGAAGCGGTCGGTGCACATGCCGAAGGCGTCGCCCCACGGCGCCGTCTGCAGCGGCTCGGTGACGGTGCCGCCGTCGGCCAGCTTCTCCCAGTAGCCGCGCAGGGTGGGCTCGTCGTCGCCGCTGAGCGAGATCGAGACGTTGCCGCCGGGGGAGTGCTCCATGGCGTTCGGGGTGTCGGCGGCCATCAGGACCAGGCCGTTCTCGGCCTCCAGCTGGCCGTGCATGATCTTGCCCGCCTCGGCCGGGTCGTCGCCGGCGCCGAAGTCGGCGAACGTGCTGAGCTGCAGCTCGCCGCCGAAGACGGACCGGTAGAACTCCAGTGCCTGCCGGGCGTTGTCGCGGAACCCGATGTACGGGTTGAGGCGCGTACTCATGACCGTCCTCCTCGTCGAGACACACCTTCCGGTTCGACACTAGACCCGAACGTGGGAAGGCCCCGCCCGGCGAGCGCCGGACGGGGCCATCTCGAGTGGTGCGTCAGTGCAGCATGACCGGCGGCGCCTGGTCGACGTCGCCCTCGCCCTCGCCCTCCGCGCGCGGGTCGGTGCGCAGCTCCTGCTTGCTCCGCGGCAGGAAGAACGCAGGGATGAGGCAGATCACGACCAGCACGACGCCCACCAGGAAGGTGTCGCCGAACGCGTGCGCGAGCCCCGTCTGCCCGGCCGCCATGACCTCCGGCGGCACCTGGGCGGGGTCGACCACGCCGGTGACGACGCCGTTGTAGGCGGTGGTGGCGTCGTTGCTCAGGATGTGGTTGGTCAGGATGACCGACATGACGGCGGTGCCGATGGAGCCGCCGGTCTGCTGCACGATGTTCATCAGCGTCGACCCGCGGGCCACCTCGCCGTGGGTGAGGCTGGCCAGCGCGGCCGTCATGATCGGCATCATCGTCATGCCCATGCCGAGGCCCATGACGAACAGCGAGCCCAGCAGCAGCGAGTACGGCGTGTCGGCCTCGAGCTGGGTGAACGTCCCCATGCCCAGCGCGATGAGCACGATGCCGCCGAGCACCAGCTTGCCGGGTCCGATCTTGTCGGTGAGCCGGCCGGCGATCGGCATGGTGATCATGGCGCCGAGGCCCTGCGGCGCCATCAGAACGCCGGCCATCAGCGTACTCTCGCCGCGGACCTGCAGGAAGTAGCTCGGGAACAGCAGGCCGGCGCCCATGAACGCGACGATGAACAGCGACATCGTCACCACGGCGATGGTGAGGTGCCGGTTGAGGAACAGGTGCAGGTCGATCAGCGGGTGGTCCTTGCGCAGCGCGTGGAAGACGAACGCGACCACCAGGATCAGGCCGATGATGGCCGGGACCAGCACCTCGGCGTTGTTGACGGTGCCGTGCTCCGGGATGGACGACACACCGTAGAGGAACGCCGCCAGGCCGGGAGAGAGCAGTGCCATGCCGACGAAGTCGAACGTCTCGGACGGCTGCGGCTGGTCCTTCGGCAGCACCCGGAACGCGGCGATGAAGGCGAAGATGCCGATGGGCAGGTTGATCAGGAAGATCCAGTGCCAGGACGCGACGTCGATCAGCCAGCCGCCCAGGATCGGGCCGCCGATCGGGCCGAGCAGCATCGGGATGCCCAGCACGGCCATGACGCGGCCGATGCGGTCGGGGCCGGCGGCGCGGGTCATGATCGTCATGCCCAGCGGCATCAGCATGCCGCCGCCGAGGCCCTGCAGGATGCGGGCGCCGATGAGCGGGCCGATGTCCCAGGCCATGCTGCACAGCACGGAGCCGAGCACGAACAGGACGAGCGACGTCAGGTAGAGCCGCTTGGTGCCGAACCGGTCCGCGGCCCAGCCGGTGATGGGGATGACCGCGGCCAGGGCGAGGGTGTACGCCGTCATCGTCCACGCGACGGTGGCGTAGCTGGCGCCGAACTCGGACTGGAAGGTCGGCAGCGCGACGCTGACGACCGTGACGTCGAGGATCGACATTATGGCGCCGAGCACCACCACACCGGCGACCTTCAGGACGCCGCGATCGAGCTTGTCGTCGGACCCGGTGTCGGGGGGTCCGGCCGGTGCACTCATGAGAGTTGTTCCTCCAGGCGAGATGGTGCGGATGGTTCGACGATCGGAGCGAGCGCGGCCGCGAGCCGGTCGCGGTCGGCCGGGTCCAGGGACCGGGCGAAGGCCCGCACGGCGTTGTGGCGGGCGTCGTCGATCTCGGTCATGATCGCCTGGCCGGCGCCGGACAGCGAGACCAGCCGGACGCGGCGGTCCTGCGGGTCCTCACGCCGTTCGACGAGGCCGTGGGCGACCAGGCGGTCGACGTTGCGACCCGCCGTGGCCAGGGTGAGGTCGAGCCGGTCGGCCAGCTCGTTGATCGGCAGTGCCCCGGCGTGCTGGCCGAGCAGGATGAGGCAGCGGAACTGCGAGATGGAGAGATCCAGCTCGACCATGGACCGCAGGTCGGAGTCGGCCTTGGTGCACGCCAGCCGCTGGAGGAACGCCTCCAGGGCGGTGGCGAGCTCGAGCTCGGAGGCGGGCACCCGAGAATACTAACGCACCTGCAACCATTGCGGGTGTGAGAGCGATCACGCCCATGCGTCCCCCGGTCCCCGTCCACGCGAGCAAGCATGACCCCGCGGGACTCCGTCGCGCATCGCATTTTTCCGGCCCCTCCTTCGGCCCCCGTACATCCGAGACGTACGACCCCGCCGGATTGTGACGCGTACGCTTGGCCCAGCCGGGCCGCGATCGACGGGGGAGGACCTGCTGTGAAGGCGCAGGAGACGGCGGTGCAGACCGACCGGGTGTTCACGATCCCGAACATCCTGTCGTTCCTGCGGCTGCTGGGCGTGCCGGTGTTCCTCTGGCTGGTGCTGGTGAAGGAGGCCGACACCCTCGCGATCATCCTGCTCGCGGTCTCGGGGTTCACCGACTACCTCGACGGCTACCTGGCGCGGCGCTGGAACCAGATCAGCCGCGTCGGCCAGCTGCTCGACCCGCTCGCCGACCGCCTCTACATCCTCACCACCATCGTCGCGCTGACGCTGCGCGACATCATCCCGCTCTGGTTCACGATCCTGCTGGTCGCCCGCGACGTGTACATGACGGGCATCGTCGCGCTGCTGCGCGCCCGCCGCGGCATCACCGGGCTGCCCGTCCACTTCCTCGGCAAGTCCGCCACCGCCTGCCTGCTGTACGCGTTCCCGCTGCTGCTGTGGGGCGACGGCGACGGCACGCTGCCCATGCTGGCCCGGGTGTTCGGCTGGGCGTTCGTCATCTGGGGCGTGGCGCTGTACTGGTGGGCCGCGGTCCTCTACACCGAACAGACCCGCAAGGTGCTCGCCACCCCGGCCGCCGGCCGGAATTCCTGAGCGGCCGGCACGGATGTCTGAGTGGAACGTCGTGACGTGCGTGCGAGCATAGGATCGTGGTGACAGGGCAGGCTCCCCGGGTCCGTCCGCTGCGGCGGCCGGACGAGTCGATGTCGCTGCTCAACGACCTGTTCGCGAAACCGCTCGACCCCGGCTACGAGGACGCCGCGGCGCGTCGCCGGGCCGCGGGCGAGCGGCCGACGTCGAAGGGCACCTGGCGCTCGCCGGCGCTCGCGATCGGGCTCGTCGCGCTCGGCCTGTTGCTGACCATGTCGGTGTTGCAGGTGCGCAACACCGCTAGTGTTGTCTCTTCGGAGCGGCAGGGGCTCATCGAGCAGATCCACAACGAGGACGAGCGCGTCAGCCGGCTGCAGGGCGAGGTCGGCTCCCTGGAGTCCGAGATCGGGCGGCTGGAGAGCGACCTCCTGCAGAACTCCGCGGCCGGGCAGCAGACGCGGGAGGAAGTCGAGAGCTTGCAGGCGACAACGGGGGCGATTGCCGTGACGGGGCCAGGGGTGGTGGTCACGGTCGACGACGCCGAGGAGCAGAGCGCCGAGAACGGCACCGACCGCGTGCTCGACCTCGACCTGCGCCAGGTGGTGAACGGGCTCTGGTCGGCCGGAGCCGAGGCCGTCGCCATCAACGGCCAGCGCATCACCCCGCTGACGGCCATCCGGTCCGCGCAGAACGTCATCCAGATCAACTACCGGCCCATGAACGCGCCGTACGAGGTCTCCGCCATCGGCGACCCTCGCACGCTGGCCCGCGACTTCGGCGACGGCAGCGGCGGCCAGTGGCTGCGCGACGTCGCCTCCAAGAGCGGCATCCAGTACGACGTCGACTCCGAGGAGTCGCTGACGCTGCCCGCCGGCAACACGCCGCTCGCCTACGCGGTACCGGGGGAGGGCTCGTGATCCCACTCGCCGGGCTCCTCGTCGGCATCCTGGCCGGCCTCGTCTTCGACGTGTCGGTGCCGCTGGAACTGCAGCCCTACCTGCCCATCGCCATCGTCGCCGCGCTCGACGCGGTGTTCGGCGGCATCCGGGCGGTCATCGAGGGCATCTTCAACGACAAGGTGTTCGTCGTCTCGTTCATCGCCAACGTGCTGATCGCCGCGTTCATCGTGTTCCTCGGCGACCAGCTCGGCGTCGGCTCGCAGCTGTCGACGGCGGTGATCGTCGTGCTGGGCATCCGCATCTTCACCAACGTCGCGACGATCAGACGGCACATCTTCCATGCCTGACCCCACGCCCGGCCCCGACGACACCGGCCTCGACGGCGCGGCCGCTCCGGCCTCCGCGACCTCGCCGACCTCGCCGGCCTCTCCGGCCGAGCCGGTGGAGACGCCGGAGCCCGTCGAGCCGCCGGAGCGCGCCGACGAGACGGCCGAGCCCGACCCGCCCGCTGCGCCGCAGCCGTTCGTCCCGGGCACCGGCCGGTTCACCCCGGCGGCGCCGTCAGGCACCAAGCGGCTCTGGAACGCCGTCCGGCAGCGCCCCGACGGCGGCCAGGTGCTGGTGGCGGTGCTGGTCGCGCTGCTCGGCTTCGGCGCCGTCCTGCAGGTGCGGGCCGACGACGACGACGCGCTCGCCAACGCCCGCCGCGACGACCTCGTGCAGATCCTCGACGGCCTGCGCCGCCAGGCCGACCGCCTCGACGACCACGTCGCCGAGCTGGAGTCCGACCGCCGCGACCTCGTCAGCGGCGCCGACACCGAGGCCGCCGCGCTGGAGCAGGCCGAGGAACGGGCCCGCAGCACCGGCGTGCTGGCCGGCACCATCGCGGCCAGCGGGCCCGGCATCATCATGACGATCAGCGACCCCGACCACGACGTCAACGCCTACACCATGCTGCGCGCGATCAACGAGCTGCGGGTGGCCGGCGCCGAGGCCATCCAGATGCGCGGCGGCGGCAACGACGCCGCCGTCCGGGTGGTCGCCAGCACCTCGTTCGAGAACCCGAGCAGCGACGTTCTCACCGTCGGCGGGGTGGAGCTCGAGCCGCCGTACGAGATCGTCGCCATCGGTGAGCCGGGCGAACTGAGCGGCTCGATGATGTTCGCCAACGGCGTCGTCGCCAGCATCGAGGGCGACGACGAGGGCGGCGCGCAGGCCACCGTCGACGAGTACGACGACCTCACCGTCGACGTGTTGCACGAGCCGCAGGCGCCTCAGTACGCTCGCCCGGCGCCCGAGGACGGCGACGACGAATGACCCCCAACAGATGCCCTCGAGGAGGCAGAGCCCGTTGTATCCCGACGATCTGAGGTACACCGCGGAACACGAGTGGGTCCGCAGCCCCGGCGAGGCCGAGGGCAGCGTCCGCGTCGGCATCACGCACTTCGCCCAGGAGCAGCTCGGCGACATCGTGTACGTCCAGCTGCCGGCCGTCGGCGACGCCGTCACCGCGGGCGGCGTCTGCGGTGAGCTCGAGTCGACCAAGAGCGTCAGCGAGCTGTTCGCGCCGGTCACCGGGACCGTCGTGGCCCGCAACGAGGAGCTCGACGCCGCGCCCGAGCAGGTGAACGCCGACCCCTACGGTGCCGGCTGGATGATCGAGATCGTCCCGGCCGATCCAGGGGTCGTCGATCAGCTGCTGACGGCCGCCGACTACCGTTCCCAGGTAGAGGGCTGACCCGCCGGTTGACCCTGGCGGCGGCCGGTTCTAGGTTGCCAACATCTGTAAACCCTCAGGCGCTGGTCGAGAGTGAGTGAGACACTCGTAGCGCCGACGAGTCGAAGCCGGGGGGAGACCCACGGCGGGAGGCCAGCTGATGCCGTTCTGCACCCAGTGCGGGCACCAAAACCCGTCCGACGCGAAGTTCTGCTCCAATTGCGGAACCCCGCTGGTCCGGCCCATGCAGCCGGCCGAGACGGGGGGTGACGCCACGAGCACCATGGCCATGGTGCGCGAGGAGACCGCGCAGGTCGAGCGGGACGACTCCAGCGACCTCGCGGCGGCCGACCAGGCCGCCGTCGACGCCCTGCCCGAGGGCAGCGCCCTGCTCGTGGTGCTGCGCGGCCCCAACGCGGGCAGCCGGTTCCTGCTCGACACCGACGTCGTCAGCGCCGGCCGGCACCCCGACTCCGACATCTTCCTCGACGACGTCACCGTCTCGCGGCGGCACGCGGAGTTCCGGCGCATGCCCGGCGGCTTCGTCGTCTCCGACGTCGGCAGCCTCAACGGCACCTACGTCAACCGCGACCGCATCGACGAGGTCGCGCTGAGCAACGGCGACGAGGTCCAGATCGGCAAGTACCGCCTGGTCTACTACTCCAGCCAGCACGGGTTCGGAGGCGGGCCCAGGTGAGTCCCGCCGAGGGGAACTCGGCGCGTGCCTCCGGGCCGGCGCGGCGCGACGCCGCGCCGGCCGGACAGACGATGAGCATCGGTGAAGTGCTCGCCCAGCTGCGGCCCGACTTCGCCGACGTCAGCATCTCCAAGATCCGGTTCCTCGAGACAGAGGGCCTGGTCGAGCCGCAGCGCTCGCCGTCGGGCTACCGCCGCTTCACCCACGACGACGTCGCCCGGCTGCGCTACGTCCTCACCGTCCAGCGCGACCACTACCTGCCGCTGCGGGTCATCAAGGAGCAGCTCGAGCAGCTCGACCGCGGCATGGAGCTGGTCACCGAGGGCAGCACCGTCACGCCGTACACCGCGGCCGCGGCGGCCAACGACGAGGTGCTGCTGCCGCGCGCGTCGCTGCTGGAGGCCGCCGCCATCTCCGACGAGCTGCTGACCGAGCTCGAGTCGTACGGCATGGTGACGGCGCGCCGTGGCGGCACGTACGACGCCGACGCCCTCCTGGTCGCCCGCACGGCCGCCGAGCTGGCCCAGTACGGGCTGCAGCCGCGGCACCTGCGCTCCGTCCGGACCGCCGCCGAACGGCAGGTCGGGCTGGTCGAGCAGGTCGTGTCGCCGATGTTCCGCCAGCGCGGCGCCGACTCCCGCGGCCGCGCCGAAGAGACCGCCGCCGACGTCGCCCGGCTCACCGTCCGGCTGCACGCGGCGCTCGTCGACGCGGGCACGCGCCGGCTGTCGCGCTGACGCCGTCCGCGGGCCGGTTCTGGCTCGGGCCGGGGCCCGTTGCGGGGGTAGTGTTGAAGGCGTGCGCGAGCTAGACGTCGTGGGCGTCCGAGTGGAGATGCCCTCCAACCAGCCCATCGTCCTTCTGCGTGAGGTGGGTGGTGACCGTTTCCTGCCCATCTGGATCGGCGCCGTCGAGGCCACGGCCATCGCGTTCGCCCAGCAGGGCGTCGTGCCACCGCGGCCCATGACGCACGACCTGTTCAAGGACGTGCTCGACGCCGCCGGCATCACGCTCGAGCAGGTGCGCATCACCGAGGTGCGCGACAACACCTACTACGCCGAGCTCGTGCTGTCCGGCGGGCTCGAGGTCAGCTCGCGCCCGTCCGACTCCATCGCGCTGGCGCTGCGCACCGGGTCGCCCATCTACGCGTCCGAGCCGCTGCTCGACGAAGCCGGCGTCCTCATGGCCGACCCCGACTCCGAGGAGCAGGAGGACGAGGTCGCCCGGTTCCGCCAGTTCCTCGACGAGGTCACGCCCGAGGACTTCAGCGGCTGACCGGGGGTCGCGTTCGCCTTCGGCCTCGGCCGCACGCCCGGGTCGGCCTGCGGCGGGGCGGGTGGTCAGTGTGGGTGGGTGGTGCGGGCGGGGTGACGGAGCCGCCAACAGTTGGCGCTGAGGTCAACCCGCGCGCTCGGGTGGCCGGGAATGGTCGGTGGCCGCTGGTGTGGGGGTGGCGGCCACGGCGGCGGCGGGGCGGGTGGTCAGTGTGGGTGGGTGGTGCGGGCGTGGTGACGGAGCCGCCAACAGTTGGCGCTGAGGTCAACCCGCGTGATCGGGTGGCCGGGCTGGCCGGTGGCCGTGGGTGCGGGGGTGGCGGCCACAGCGGCGGGGCGGGTGGCCAATGCGGGTGGCCATTGCGGGTGGGTGGTGCGGGCGAGGTGACGGAGCCGCCAACAGTTGGCGCTGAGGTCAACCCGCGCGCTTGGGTGGCCGACCCGGCGGGCACCCGGCACCCAGTCACCCCGGCGGTGACGGTGGGCGGCACCCCCGATGCACCGGGCACTCTTCGGCGGCTCGGGCGGCGACGGCGGGGCGGCATCCCGGCACCCCGGCACTCCAGCACCCCGGCACCCCGGCTTCCCGCGCGGCATCCCGCGCTCCGGGCCGCGCCCCGGGCAAACCCACCTGACACCCCGGGTGCGGGTGTTACTCGTGTGACTGATGTGATTTCTGTCTAGAGCTGAAGTCGAGCTTGAGACTTGCCGCGTGTTGCATTGACCGCCGTGGGGCCCGGCCCTAACGTCACTGGTGTAAGACGACGTCGCAATCGGCACGGACCACGAAGGGGTCGGCGTGAGCGCAGACAGCACATCCGGTACCGGCACGGCAGGTGACGCCGGTCGTACCGCCGCCGCGGGCCGCGCCGCTACCCGGCAGGGCCTGCTGTTCGAGGGCATGGTCGGCCCGGTCCCCGAGGACGTCGGCTACCGCGGCCCGACGGCCTGCAGCGCCGCCGGCATCACGTACCGCCAGCTCGACTACTGGGCCCGCACCGGGCTGGTCGAGCCGAGCATCCGCAGCGCGGCCGGGTCCGGCAGCCAGCGGCTGTACTCGTTCCGCGACATCCTGGTGCTCAAGATCGTGAAGCGGCTGCTCGACACCGGCGTCTCGCTGCAGCAGATCCGCCAGGCGGTGCAGCACCTGCGCGACCGCGGGGTCGAGGACCTCGCCGGCATCACGCTGATGAGCGACGGCGCCAGCGTCTACGAGTGCACGTCCGCCGACGAGGTGGTCGACCTCGTGCAGGGCGGCCAGGGCGTCTTCGGCATCGCCGTCGGCCGGGTGTGGCGCGAGATCGAGGCCACCCTCGTCGAGCTGCCGGCCGAGAAGCCCGGCGAGCCGCCGGCAGAGCACCCCGGCGACCAGCTCGCCGCCCGCCGCCGCGCCCGCGCCGCGGGGGAGTAGCCCTCCGAACAGAGCGACGAACGAGCGCCCGTCCCGGCCATCGGGGCGGGCGTTCGCGCGTCGGCGTCGCAGCCCGAGCGGTGGCGAGCTATGCTGACGGCGAGCTGTGGACCCGGGCCGGGAGAGTTCTCGCACCACGCGGTGTGAGGCGCCGAAGGGGCAACATCCCCGCCAACCTCTCAGGCAGCAAGGACCGGTCGGGCGAGGCCACTCTGAAGTCGTGTCTGCGGCGACAGAGGGGGAGCGAACTCGCCCATACGTGTCCGAGGAGCTCCGCCGATGTCCCTGTCCCAGATCGCCAGCGAGGCGCCCTTCGTCGCCCGGCACGTCGGGCCGCGCGACGAAGAGATCGCGAAGATGCTCGACGCCGTCGGGTACGAGTCGCTCGACGCGCTGGTCGAGGCGGCCGTGCCGGACGCCATCCGCAACCTCGGCGCACTCGACCTCCCGCCCGCCGCCACCGAGACCGAGACGCTGGACGAGCTGCGGGCGCTGTCGCGGCGCAACCGGCCGCACACCCAGATGATCGGCCTCGGCTACTACGACACCGTGACGCCGCCGGTGGTCGTCCGCCGCGTGCTGGAGAGCCCGGCCTGGTACACCGCCTACACGCCGTACCAGCCGGAGATCTCGCAGGGCCGGCTCGAGGCGCTGCTGAACTTCCAGACCATGGTCTCCGACCTCGCCGGCCTGCCGACGGCCAACGCCAGCCTGCTCGACGAGGCCACAGCGGCGGCCGAGGCGATGACGCTGATGCGCCGCTCGATCCGCGGCACGACCAGCAACACCGTCGTCGTCGACGCCGACTGCCTGCCGCAGACCATCGCCGTCATCCAGACCCGGGCCGAGCCGCTGGGCATCGACGTCGTCGTCGCCGACCTCGACCAGGGGCTGCCCGACGGCGAGCTGTTCGGCGTCGTCGTGCAGTATCCGGGCGCGTCCGGGCGCGTCCGCGACCTCACGCCGGTCGTCGAGGCGGCGCACGAGCGCGGCGCGCTGGTCACCGTCGCCGCCGACCTCCTCGCCCTGACGCTGCTGACGCCGCCCGGCGAGCTGGGCGCCGACGTCGTCGTCGGGTCGTCGCAGCGGTTCGGGGTGCCGCTCGGGTACGGCGGCCCGCACGCCGGGTACATGGCCGTCCGGACGGGGCTCGAGCGCGGGCTGCCGGGCCGGCTGGTCGGCGTCTCGAAGGACGCCTTCGGCGCGCAGGCCTACCGCCTGGCGCTGCAGACCCGCGAGCAGCACATTCGCCGCGAGAAGGCGACGTCGAACATCTGCACCGCGCAGGTGCTGCTGGCCGTGGTCGCCTCGATGTACGCCGTCTACCACGGTCCCGAGGGGCTGCGCGAGATCGCGTCGCGGGTGCACGGACACGCGACGTCGCTGGCGGCAGCGTTGCGGGCCGGCGGGGTCGAGGTCGTCCACGACGCGTTCTTCGACACCGTCCTCGCCCGGGTCCCCGGCCGCGCCGACGCGGTCGTGGCCGACGCCGCCGAGCTGGGCGTCAACCTCGGCGCGGCCGGCGTCGACGACGTCCGCATCGCCTGCGACGAGGTGACCACCGAGGCCGACCTCGGCAAGGTGCTGCGCGCCTTCGGCCTGCCGACGGCGACGACCGCGGCGGCCACCGTCGCGATCCCCGAGGGCCTGCGCCGGCACAGCGCCTACCTCACCCACCCGGTCTTCAACACGCACCGGTCCGAGACGTCGATGCTGCGCTACCTGCGCAAGCTCGCCGACAAGGACTATGCGCTCGACCGCGGCATGATCCCGCTCGGGTCGTGCACCATGAAGCTCAACGCGGCCACCGAGATGGAGCCCATCACCTGGCCCGGGTTCGCCGGCATCCACCCGTTCGTGCCGGTCGAGCAGGCCGACGGCTACCTCGCGCTGATCCGCCAGCTGGAGGGGTGGCTGGCGACGGTGACGGGGTACGACGCGGTCTCCATCCAGCCGAACGCCGGGTCGCAGGGCGAGCTGGCCGGGCTGCTGGCGATCCGCGCGTTCCACCGCTCCAACGGCGACGAGCAGCGCGAGGTCTGCCTCATCCCGTCCAGCGCCCACGGCACCAACGCGGCGTCGGCGGTCATGGCCGGCATGCGGGTCGTGGTGGTCGCGGCGGCCGGCGACGGCACCGTCGACCTCGCCGACCTGCGGGCGAAGATCGACGAGCACGCCGACCGGCTGGCCGCGATCATGGTCACGTACCCGTCGACGCACGGCGTGTACGAAGAGGGCATCACCGAGATCGCGGCGCTGGTGCACGCGGCCGGCGGCCAGGTGTACGTCGACGGCGCCAACCTCAACGCGCTGGTCGGGCTGGCCAAGCCGGGCGAGTTCGGCGCCGACGTCAGCCACCTGAACCTGCACAAGACGTTCTGCATCCCGCACGGCGGCGGCGGTCCCGGCGTCGGCCCGATCGGCGTGCGCGCGCACCTGACGCCGTTCCTGCCGAACCACCCGCTGCTGCCGGAGGCCGGCCCCGCCACCGGCGTCGGGCCCATCGCGGCGGCGCCGTTCGGGTCCGCGTCGATCCTGCCCATCCCGTGGGCCTACATCCGCATGATGGGCCCGGCCGGGCTGAAGCTGGCCACCCAGACCGCGGTGCTGAACGCCAACTACGTCGCCGTGCGGCTGCGCGACCACTTCCCGGTGCTGTACACCGGCCGCGGCGGCCTGGTGGCGCACGAGTGCATCGTCGACCTCCGGCCGCTGACCAAGGCCACCGGCATCTCCGTCGACGACGTCGCCAAGCGGCTGATCGACTACGGGTTCCACGCGCCGACCATGTCGTTCCCCGTCGCCGGGACGCTGATGATCGAGCCGACCGAGTCCGAGGACAAGGGCGAGCTGGACCGCTTCTGCGACGCGATGATCGCCATCCGCGCCGAGGCCGCCCGCGTCGCCGCCGGTGACTGGCCGGTCGACGACAACCCGCTGGTCAACGCGCCGCACACGGCGTCGTCGCTGGTCGAGGAGTGGTCCCACCCGTACGATCGCGCCACCGCCGTGTACCCGTCCGCGGCCAGCCGCGACGACAAGTACTGGCCGCCGGTGGGCCGCATCGACGGCGCGTACGGAGACCGCCACCTCGTCTGCTCGTGCCCGTCGCCCGAGGCGTTCCAGGACTGACCCCGGCCCGACCCCCCACCCGAAGTCCAGGGTCCGCGTCCGACTGAGGTCGTACGTGCCGCGCCGCCGCGCCACGTAGGGTCGGATGTACCACTCGGCGAACGGAGAACACGGGGGACCATGAACGACGCGATCATCGAGGCCGCCCGCGACGTCATGGGGTCGCCCTGGGTCTACGTGGTGCTGTTCGCCATCTCCGCCATCGACGGCTTCTTCCCGGCCGTGCCCAGCGAGACGCTGGTCATCACGGCCGGCGTGTTCGCCGCGGCCGACGGCGTGCCGAACCTGCTGTTCGTCATCCTGGCGGCCGCGGCCGGCGCGTTCGTCGGCGACCACATCTCGTACTTCATCGGCCGCACCGCGGGCACCAGGGTCAGACACCGCATCGAGGGCGGCAAGAAGTCGGGCGCGATGTTCGCCTGGGCCGGTCGCCAGCTCGAGGAACGCGGCGGCGTCATCCTCATCGTGGCGCGCTACATCCCGGGCGGCCGCACGGCGGTCACGCTCACCTGCGGCACGGTCGAGTACCCGCTGCGCAAGTTCTCCTTCTTCGACGCCATCGCGGCGCTGTCGTGGGGTGTCTACTCCGGCATGATCGGTTACGTCGGCGGGCACGCGTTCGAGGACAACCCGCTGCTCGGGCTGGGCGTCGGGCTCGGCATCGCGCTGACCATCACCGGCCTGGTCGAGCTGATCCGGCATCGCATCGGCGTGCGCAACCGCCGGCGCGCCGAACAGGCCGGGGCGGCCGAGTCCGCGCCCGGCGCGGAGGGGTCACCGGAGTCGCCGGGGGAGAAGCCGCAGGAGCTGGTCTGAGCACCACGGCCGCGGCGCCGCCGCGGCCGTGGCTGCGCGGCGTCGTCGACGTCGCGTGGCGGCGCACGGCCGGGATCAGTCTGGGCGCGGTGTCGGCGTTCGCGTCGCTCGGGCTGCTGCTGGTCACCGGCGTGGCGCTGCTGCCGGTCGCGGCCGCGCGGGGCGCCCGCGGCCGGGTGCTGACGGCGGCCGCGCGGCCGGCGCACCGGCTGGTCGGCTGGGAACGGCGGCGGCTGCGGCTCTGGTTCGGCACCCCGACGCCGGACCACACCGGCCGGCCACTGGCCTACCTCGCCGCGCGCACCGTCGTCGGGCTGCTGGGCGCGGCGATCCTGCTGCTCGTCGTCTGGGGCGTGGTGACGGTCGCGGTGACGGTGCGGATGTGGCTGGTCGGCAGCCCGTTCGACGGCGAGGGCGAGCCGGTCACCGGGCTGACCATCCTGTCGCTGATCCTGCCCGGCGCCGTGCTGCTCTACATCGCCGTGCAGGGACTGGCCGGCGTCGTCGGGCTGGATCGGCGGGCGGCGCGACGGTTCCTCGGGCCGACGGAGTCCGAGGTGCTGCGGCGGCGCATCGACGAACTGGCCGAGTCGCGGGCCGGCGTCGTCGCGGTGGTCGACGCGGAACGCCGGCGCATCGAGCGTGACCTGCACGACGGTGTCCAGCAGCGGCTGGTCGCGCTCGGCCTGCTGCTGGGGCGGGCGCGGCGGGCGGCGGACCGGGAGCGTGGCGACGAGCTGCTGCGGGCGGCGCATGAGGAGTCGCAGCGGGTGCTGGCCGACCTCCGCGCCGTCGCCTGGCGGGTGTATCCGGCGGCGCTGGACAGCCTCGGGCTGGAGGAGGCGCTGGCGGCGGTCGCCGACGGCGCCGGGGCGAAGCTGTCGTACGCGGCCGGCTCCCCGCCCGAGCCGGTCGCGACCGCCGTCTACTTCGTCGTCGCCGAGGCCGCCACCAACGCCGTCAAGCACGCCGGGGCGTCGTCGCTGCACCTCGACGTGTGGCGCTCGGGCGCCGCGGTGCGGGTGCGGGTGACCGACGACGGCGCGGGTGGCGCCGATCCGGACGGCGGCGGGCTGGCCGGGCTGCGCCGCCGGGTCGCCGCGCTGGACGGCCGGTTCGCCGTCGAGTCGCCGCCCGGGCGCGGCACGGTCGTGGAGGCGGAGCTGCCGTGCGAGTGATGCTGGCCGAGGACTCCGTGCTGCTGCGCGTGGGGTTGGCGAAGCTGCTGCGCGACGAGGGCCACGAGGTGGTCGCGTCGGTGGGCGACGCGGACGCGCTGCTGGCCGCTGTCGCCGCCGACCGGCCCGACGTCGTGGTCGCGGACGTCCGGATGCCGCCGTCGCACACCGACGAAGGGCTGCGGGCGGCGCTGCGGATCAAGGCCGAGTGGCCGGGGGTCGCGATCCTGGTGCTGTCGCAGTACGTCGAGCGGCGCTACGCCACGGAGCTGTTCGAGACGCACACCGAGGGCGTCGGCTACCTGCTCAAGGACCGTGTCGCCCACGTCGGCGACTTCCTCGACGCGCTGGAGCGGGTGGGCGCCGGGGGAGCGGCCTACGACGCCGAGGTGGTGCGCCGGCTGATCGCCCGCACCTCCCACGGCGACCCGCTGCGCCGGCTCACCCCGCGCGAGCGCGACGTACTGGAGCTGATGGCGCAGGGCCACACCAACGCGGCGATCGCCGGCCGGCTGCACGTGTCGCAGAGCGCCGTCGAGAAGCACGCCAACGCGATCTTCGACAAGCTGGAGCTGACCTCCGCCGGCGGCTACAGCCGCCGGGTGCTGGCGGTGCTGCGCTACATCGGGTCCTGACGGCCCGCGCGGTACCGGGCCCGCTCGCGGTCGCGCCGGTTGGACCGGAGCCGGAAGATCACGAACGCCGCCACCGCGACGACCACCGCCGCGATGACCGCGTACTGCAGGATGCCGATGTACTGCTCGACGGAGTCCCAGTTCTGCCCCAGCTGGTAGCCGAGCAGGATGAACACGCTGTTCCAGATGGCGCTGCCGAGCGCGGTGAACGCCAGGAAGATCGGCAGCGACATGCGTTCGACGCCGGCCGGGATGGAGATGAAGCTGCGGAAGATCGGGATCATGCGGCCGAAGAAGATGGTCTTCACGCCGTGCTTGCCGAACCACGCCTCCGCCTTGTCGACGTCGCTCATCTTCACCAGCGGCAGCGCCGCCAGGATGGAGCGGGTGCGGTCGCGCCCCACCGCCGCGCCCACGGCGTACCAGATCAGCGCCCCGACCACCGAGCCGACCGTCGTCCAGATGATCGCCGCCGCCAGGTTCATGTCGCCGCGGCTCGCGGTGAAGCCCGCCAGTGGCAGGATGACCTCGCTGGGCAGCGGCGGGAACAGGTTCTCGGCGGCGATGGCGAGGCCGGCGCCGACCGCCCCCATGGTGTCCATGAGGTCGACGGCCCAGCCGGCCAGGCCGGTCAGCTCGGTTTCCGGGGAGAGGCGGATGTTCACGACTCGACGGTACGGGATTCGGGCGGGGCGGCGCGATGAAGGTCACCGCCGGTATCGTCCTGTGGCTTTCCTCAGGGTGGGCGGTCTGGGAGGGAAAGCGCATTCGGCGCGCCTCACCGGGTCTGCGGTGCTGCGCCGGTACCGTCGCACCTGCCGGGTTCTGATGGATTCGTCCTGACTGAGGTGGGGTGGTGCCGGTGTCCCGAGAGCTCCGTGCTGCCCTGATTCTCTGCCTCATCGTCGGGGTCATCGTCGGCGCCGCCCGCAGCGAGCCGCCCGGCAGCACGTCCGCCGCCGCCGAGACCACCCAGCAGGCCGCGCCGAAGACGCCGGTCCGGCTGTTGTCGCTGGTCCCGGCCGCCGAGGGCGGCAAGCCTCCCGTCGCCGAGGTCGACGACGCCGGCACCCGCCGCCTCACCGGCCGCGACGGCGCCACCGTCGCCCTCACCTTCGACGACGGCCCGCACCCCGAGCAGACCCCGCAGGTGCTGCGCATCCTGCGCCAGTACGAGATCAAGGCGACGTTCTGCCTGGTCGGCGAGATGGCGCGGCTGTACCCGAAGCTCGTCCAGGAGATCGCCGACGGGGGCCACCGGCTCTGCGACCACACCGTCAGCCACGACACCTCGCTGCCTGACCGCGACCCCGATGTCATCGACGACGAGATCGCCGGCACCCTCGCCGCCATCGACGACGCCGTCCCGGGCGTCGCGGTCCCGTTCTTCCGCGCGCCGGGCGGCAACTTCGCCGCCAACGTCAACGAGGTCGCCGCCGGGCACGACCAGGTACCCCTCGGCTGGAGCGTCGACCCTGGCGACTGGCGCAAACCCGGCGCCCGCGCCATCCACGACTACGTGGCCGAGCACATCCACCCCGGCGCCATCGTCCTCCTGCACGACGGCGGCGGCGACCGCGCGGGCACGGTGGCGGCCCTGCCGGCGATCATCGAGACCCTGCGCGCCGCCGGCTACGAGTTCGTCCTTCCCCGCGGCTGAGAGTCTGTGACACCCTGACCGGTATGACCATGGGGGCCTTGGGCATCAGGAGTCGGCCGGTACGAAGGTCGCGCGGGTGATCGGACACGGGCTCTGGATCCTCATCCCGATCCTCAGCTTCACGTTGCTGTCGTGGCTGCCTGCGACGCAGGCATGGTGGCGGTCGCGCAGCGCTTTGTGGGCGGCCGTCGCGCTGCTCTTGCTGCTCGGCACGGTGACCTTCGTCGCCAGCACCGTCTCCGCCGAACCGGGGGACGCGATCGGTGCGCTGATCATCGCGCTGGGGATCGGCGGCGTAGTCGCGGCCGCATTCGCTCGTCCGGTCGTCTTCGGACATCGTGCGGACGTCCAGCACCGGCCCGTCGTGACACGCCAGCAGCCGGTGCCACCGGACCGGATCACGGCCGACCCGGCGGTCCAGGACGTTCTTCGACGCCGCGAGCGGCGCAACCGGGCGCGAGAGATCGCGACCCAAGATCTGGCCATGGCGTACGAGCTGGCCATCGGCAGGCCGGATCTGCCGAGGTCGTTCGACGACGGCGGTCTGGTCGACCTGAACAACGTCACCGCGGACGGGCTCGTGAGCGTCCTGCGCTGGGATCGTGCCGTCGCCGAGACGTACGCGACGGCTCGGGACATCCGCGGCGGCTACGTCACCTGGGACGAGGTGAACGCACTGTCAGGGCTGGAGCCGTCCATGGTCGAGCGCGATGCCGAGCGCCTGATCCTGCTGCCGTGGCGAGCGCGGTGACCGCCGGCCGTCATGTGGCATCCTTGCGCCCGTGCGGCGCGTCTTCCGGGTGATCGGCCAGGGCCTCTGGGTGCTCATGCCGGTCTACACCGTCGGGATCCTCGGCTGGCTGCCCGCGGCCCAGGCATGGTGGCGCACCCGGACGTCCGGCTGGCTGGCGGCGACCGCCGCGCTGGCGGTGGGTGGTGGCGGCATGCTGCTGCGGTACGCGCTGGGGTCGGAGAATGACGTGTTCGTGATGATCTTCCTGGCGACCGCCGTCGCCGGGGTCGGGGCGGCGCTGAAGGCCCGCCCGGTGGTGTTCCGACGCCGCGAGGAGACGGTCGAGCTGCCGCCGTACGAAGGCCCCGCCGCCATCGAGGACCATCCGGCCGTCCGCGAGGTCCTCGCCGGGCGGGAGCGGCGCCGGCAGGCCCGCGAGATCGTCGCCCGCGACCCGGCCATGGCGCACGAGCTGGGCATCGGGCGGCCGGGCGCCGGCCGCGACTACGACGACGGCGGGCTGGTCGACCTCAACAACGCGGACGCCGGCGAGCTGGCGACGGCGCTGGGCTGGCCGCGCGAGACGGCCGAGGAGTTCGTGCTGGCGCCGGCGCTGCTGGACCGCGACGCCGAGCGGGTGGTCGTCCTGCCGTATCGAACGAAGTGAGGAGCCGATGACCACGGAGGAGAGCCGGTCCGACCGGTGGCTGCGCATCGCGGCGGACGCCGCCTCGTCGGCCGGTGAGGCTCGGGCGACGCTGTCGCGCGAGCTGGCCGAGGGGCTGGCCGGCGTGGTGCGCCGCGCGCGCATCCCGTTGCTGATCGTCGGGCTGCTGCCGCTGATCCCGGCGCTGCTGGTCGCGATCGAGGCGGCGGTGCTGGGCGGCTACCCCGGCCTGGTGTTCCTGGCCATCGCGGTCGCCGGCGCGTCGCCCGGCCTGGCGCTGCTGTGGCGACGGCGCCGGCTGCTGCGCGCCGCCGACCCGCCCGAGGAGCTGGCGGCCGAGCTCGGCGAGGCCTACGACATCGCCGGGGCGTGGGCGCGGGCGGGCGACGCGCTGGAACAGGTGCAGACGGCCGGCCCGGGGCTTCGTGGCGCCCGGCAGGCGGCTCGCGGCCTGTGGGCCGGCTTCCAGCTGTCCAGGGACATGTTCGAACGGTTCTCCGAGCTCCCTCGCGTGGCCCCCTTCCTGCCCGTGTCGTTGCAGTTCACCGGCTCTCTCTGCCTCGCCTCGGTGGTCTCGGCGGTCGTGACGGGCGCGATCGGCGTGGCCGGTCTGGCCCTCGTGGCGGTCGCCTGACGAAATCCGCTCCGCCCCCTTGACGGTGACCCGGGTCACGTGGTTAAACGTATAAGCATGACGCGTTCGAGACAACCCACCTCCCGCGACGTGGCCGCGCTGGCCGGCGTTTCGGTCGCGACCGTCTCGTACGTCATGAACGGGCGCACCGACCGCCGCATCCCGGCCGAGACGCGCGACCGCGTGCTCGAGGCGGCCGGGCGCCTCGCGTACGCGCCCAACCGGTCCGCGCGCAGCCTGCGCAACCGGCGCACCGAGCAGGTCTGCCTCGTCGTCGGCTCGATCGGCGTGCCGGCCTACGACCAGCTGGCCCAGGACATCCACGACCGGGCCGACGAGGCCGGCTACGGCGTGCTCACCATCGTCGTGAACTCGCCGGCCCGGGCGGCCAAGGCGGTCGAGCTGCTGCAGCAGCGCATCGCCGACGGCGCCGTCATCGCGCCCGACATCCGGTTCCTGGACGGTGCGGAGTTGACCGGCCTCGCCCGCGGCGGCCTGCCGATGGTCGTCATGAGCAACACCGCGCCACCCGACGGCTTCGACGTCGTCCGGGCGCCGCAGACGCCGGCCTGCGACGCCGCGTTCGACCACCTCTTCGGCGCCGGGCGCCGCCGGGTCGCGTTCGTCGGCCACCGCTACGAGGTCGACGACCCGAGCTCGTCCGAGCGCATGTCCGCCTACCTCGCCGCGCTCGAGCGCCACGGCGCCGAGCCCGACCCGTCGCTCGTCGTGACCGGCGCCGACGACCGCGTCGCCGCCTACCACGCCGTCACCGCCCTGCTCGACCGTCCCGACCCGCCCGACGCCGTGTTCGCGGCGTCGGCCCGGGCCGGCGTCAGCGCCATCTGGGCGGCCCGCGACGCCGGGGCCGGCGTGCCCGGCGAGCTGGCCGTCGTCGGCGCCGGCAACCTGCCGGAGAGCCTCATCACCCGCCCGGCCCTCAGCACCGTCGGGCCGGCCACGGAGGACGACTTCACCGAGGTCGCCCGCCTGCTGTTCGACCGCATCGACGCCGGCGTGCCGGAGCGGGGCCGCGAGCTGAGCGACCCCTGGGCGTTCCACCCCCGCGGCTCCAGCTGAGCCCTGCCCGGCCGCCTCCCCAGAGAGGAGCACCGTCAATGGCGACACCCCGACCCACTCGACGTCAACTGCTGCACTGGACCGGTGCCGGCGCGGTCGCCGGGCTGACCGCGCCCTGGCTGAGCGGCTGCTCCGGCGCGCCGTCGTCCGACGCGTCCGCGGGCGGCGACGGGGGCGGCGGCGACTTCACCGTCTACTGGAACGCCGGCCACGCCTACGCCGCGTACGACGAGGTCATCGCGGCGTTCGAGGAGGAGCACGGCGTCACCGTCAACTTCCAGAAGTACCAGTGGGACGACCTGCGCACCCGGTTGCTGTCCGACCTCGCCTCCGGCAACGCGCCGGACGTCGTCGAGGAGCCGGGCGGCTGGGTCCAGGAGTTCGCGATCAGCGGCGACGCACTGTCGCTGCAGTCCTACGTCGACGCCGACGGCGCGGACATGGGCTACCCGGACGACTGGCAGCCGCGGACCATCTCGCGCAACTCCTACGAGGGCGAGGTGTACGGCGTCCAGCTGCACCTCACCTGCACCATGCTGCTGTACAACCGCGCGCTGCTGGACGCCGCCGGCGTCGAGGTCCCGACGACGTGGGACGACTTCCTCACCGCGGCTCAGGCCCTGACCGGCGACCGCGTGCACGGCGTCGCGCTCAACCAGGACTCGACGTACGCCTGGCCGTGGCTGCTGCAGAGCGGCGTGAAGTACTACGACGTGAGCAGCGGCGGGGTGCTGGTGCCGAACGAGAAGGCGATCGAGGCGCTGCAGTTCCAGGCCGATCTCGTGCACGTGCACGGCGTCGCGCCGGTGCCGACGCCGGGCACCGACTACTCCGGGCCGCAGAAGCTGCTGTCGGCCGGCCGCGCCGCCATGATCCTCACCGGCCCGTGGGACCTCGGCCCGATCGCGGAGGCCAGCCCCGACCTCGACCTCGGCATCGCGCCCGCCCTGACGAACGACGTCCAGGCGACGGTGCAGGCCGGCACCAGCGTATTCGTGCCGGCGAAGGCGAAGAACCCGGACCTGTCGTGGGACTTCGTCAAGCGCATCACCGCCCTCGACGTCGAACGGGCGGCCACCGAGGAGGTGGGCATGCTGATGCCGCGGCTGTCGTGGGCCGCCGACCCGGTGGTCCAGGACGACGAGCGGCTGGCGGCGTTCGCGCAGGGCTTCGAGTACGCCGTCGACACCAGCGAGGAGCTGCGGCTGACGGGGAAGAGCGGCGAGGTCATCGAGCTGTTCACGGTGCTCTACCAGGACGTCGTCATGAACAACACGCCCGCCGCGCAGGCGCTGGAGACGTTCACCGCCGCGGCGGAGAAGGCCATCGCCGGATGAGTGCCCCCGTCACGACGGCGCCCGCGGCGGCCGGCGCCCCGCCGCCGGTGCGCCGTCGCGGGCCGTTCGCGCGCTCGCTGCACCGCCGCTACGTCGTCACCGCGTACCTGTTCCTGCTGCCGGCGTTCGCGTTCTTCGGGCTGATGTTCTACCTGCCCATCGGGAACATCCTGGCCAACTCGTTCCGCACCGGCCCGCAGGCCGACGTCTACGCCGGGCTGGACAACTACACGCGGGCGTTCGAGGACGCGGCGGTGCGCAACTCGTTCACCGTCACGCTGGTCTTCGGGGCGGCGACGACCGTCGGCGCCATCGTCATCGGGCTGGCGCTGGCGCTGCTGCTCAACCAGAAGCTGCGCGGACGGGTGGTGTTCCGGGCCGCACTGCTGGTGCCGTACCTGACGTCGGTGGCGATCATCGGCCTGCTGTGGCGCAACATCCTGGACCCGCAACTGGGCATCCTCAACCGGGTGCTCGCCGACCTCGGGCTGCCCACCCAGACCTGGCTGAACACGCACCCGCTGGCCACCATCGTCGGCGTCACGCTGTGGATGACGGTCGGCTACACGATGGTGCTGTTCCTGGCCGGCCTGCAGAGCATCCCGGAGGAGTACCACGAGGCCGCGCTGGTCGACGGCGCCGGGGCGTGGCAGCGGTTCTGGCGCATCACGCTGCCGCTGCTGGCGCCGACGACGTTGTTCGTGTCGGTGATGGCGGTGATCAGCGGGCTGCAGGCGTTCGGGCAGGCGTACATCATCACCGGCGGCGGGCCGGCCGGCCGCACCGACCTCTACATCTTCCACGTCTTCAACGTCGCGTTCACCTCGCGCGACTTCGGCTACGCGTCGGCGCTGTCGTTCCTGCTGTTCCTCGTCATCGTCGTCGCGACGGTGGTGCAGCTGCGGGCCGGGCGCAAGGGTGAGGTGCAGTACTGATGGCCGCGACGCGGTCCCGGCCGGTCGCCCGGGTGGCGGGCTACGTCGTCCTGACGGTGGCCGCCGCGGTGACCGTCCTGCCGCTGCTGTACATGGCGGCGCTGTCGCTGCAGACCGAGGCCGAGACGCTGGCCGCGAACCCGGTGCTCTGGCCGGAGTCGCCGCAATGGGGCAACTACGCCGAGCTGTTCGAGCGGGCGCCGTTCGCGCACTTCATCGCGAACAGCCTGATCGTGGCCGGCGGCATCACCGTGGCGCACCTGGTGTTCGACCCGCTGATCGGGTACGTGTTCGCCAAGTTCCGGTTCCCGCTGCGCAACACGCTGTTCCTGCTGCTGCTGACGACCCTGATGATCCCGCTGTTCGTGCGGATGATCCCGCTGTACGTCATGATGTCGGACCTCGGCTGGCTGGACACCCACCAGGCGCTGATCGTCCCGTTCCTGATGGACGCGTTCGGCATCTTTCTGATGCGCCAGTTCATCCAGCCGATCCCGGACGACCTCATCCACGCCGCCCGCATCGACGGCGCGTCCGAGCTGCGGATCTACCTGCGGGTGATCCTGCCGCAGGTGAAGCCGGCGCTGGCGGTGCTGGGGTTGTTCACGTTCGTGTTCCAGTGGAACGAGTTCCTGTGGCCGCTGGTGGCGACGTCGAGCGAGGAGATGCGGACGATCCCGGTCGGGCTGACGCTGTTCAACCAGGAGTACTTCACGCTCTGGCACCTCACCGCGGCCGGATCGGTCATCCTGTTCGTCCCGACCGTGCTGCTGTTCCTGTTCAGCCAGCGCTACTTCGTCCGCGGCATCACGCTCAGCGGCCTGAAATGAGGAGTCCCACTCGATGTCCCAGCAGCCCGGCCGTCCGAACGTCGTGGTTGTCCTCACCGACCAGCAGCGCTGGGACTCCACCGGGGTGCACGGCAACCCGCTCGGCCTGACCCCGGAGTTCGACCGGCTGGCCACCCACGGCACGCACGTCGCGCAGGCGTTCGCCGCCAACCCGGTGTGCGCGCCGTCGCGGGCGGCGCTGCAGACCGGCCGGTACGGCACCGCGTCGGGCGTCTTCCGCAACGCGCTGCCGCTGCCCGCGGACACCCGGACGCTGGCCGACCACTTCGGCGCGGCCGGCTATCGCACCGGCTACATCGGCAAGTGGCACCTGGCCGGCGCCGAGCCCGTCCCGCCGGAGCAGCGCGGCGGCTACGGGTCCTGGCTGGGCGCCAACCTGCTGGAGTTCAGCTCCGACGACCACCGCACGGTGGTGTTCGACAACGACGGCGTGCCGGTGCTGCTGCCCGGGTACCGGTCCGACGCGCTGGTCGACGCCGCCATCCGGTTCGTCGGGGACTGTGCCGGTGTGCCGCCGGCGCTCGGCGGGCCGGCGCGGCGCGACCCGTTCTTCCTGTTCCTGTCGCTGATCGAGCCGCACCACCAGAACGAGGTCGACTCCTACCCGGCGCCGGAGGGGTACGAGCAGCGCTACCAGGGCCGCTGGGTGCCACCTGACCTCGCCGCGCTGTCCGGCGCCGGCGGCACCGCGCACCAGCACCTCGGCGGCTACTGGGGGCAGATCCGGCGGGTCGACGAGGGACTCGGCCGGCTGCTGGACGCGCTGCGCAGCCTCGACCTGCTCGACGACACCATCGTGGCGTTCACCTCCGACCACGGCTGTCACTTCAAGACCCGCAACGGCGAGTACAAGCGGTCCTGCCACGACGCCTCGATCCGGGTGCCGCTGGCGCTGCGCGGGCCTGGGTTCGACGGCGGCGGACGGGTGTCGCGGCCGGTCAGCGGCGTGGACCTCGCTCCGACGCTGCTCGAGGCGGCCGGGCTGCCGGTGCCGGACACCATGCAGGGCCGCTCGTTCCTGCCGCTGGTGCGCGACCCCGGTGCCGCCGCCGACTGGCCCGACGACGTGTTCGTGCAGGTCAGCGAGTCGGAGGTGGGCCGGGTGCTGCGCACGTCGCGGTGGAAGTACTACGTCGTCGCGCCCGACGCCGACCCGTGGCACGACGCCGCCGCCGGGCGCTACGTCGAGGCCGCCCTGCACGACCTCACGCACGACCCGTACGAGCTGGTCAACCTCGTCGGCGCCGAGTCGCACCGCGGGGTCGCCGCCGAGCTGCGACGGCGGCTGGCCGAGCGGATGGTCGCGGCGGGGGAGGCCGAGCCCGTCATCGACCCCGCGCCGCCGGCGCCGCCCGCCGTCCAGCGCGACGTCGACCCGTCCGTCCGGACGCTGCCGTGGCCGCCGGCCCGGCTCGGTCACCAGCCGCCGCGCCCGCCGTCGCACTGAACCTTCGGCCGTTGGCCCGTGGCCGGTCACCTGGCGTTCGGAAACGTCGTCCAGGTTGAGTCTCGCAGCACTCCGTGCACCCCCACTTGACCGGAGGACACCATGGCGAGACGCAGCGGACGGCTGATCGGCGCCGGCATCACGGCGACCGTGGCCGGGCTGGGCGCGACCGGCCTCGGATTGGCCGGCGCCGAGACCGCACCCGAGACCGAGACGGCCACCGGCGTCGTCTACGAGGACGCCAACCGCAACGGCGAGCGCGACGGCGGCGAGGCCGGCGTGCCGGACGTGTCGGTGTCGAACGGCCGCGACGTCGTACGCACCGACGCGCACGGCCGCTACCGCCTGAGCGTCGACGACGAGACCGTGATCTTCGTCAGCAAGCCGGCCGGCTGGATGGTGCCGGTCAACGACGTGCAGCTGCCGCAGTTCTACTACAAGCACTTCCCGGACGGCAGCCCGTACGAGCTGCGCTACGGCGGCGTCGACCCGACCGGCCCGCTGCCCGCGTCCGTCGACTTCCCGCTGCACCGCGACGACTCCGTCGACGAGCAGTTCTCGGCGCTGGCGTTCGCCGACCCGCAGACGTCGAACACCGGGCAGATCGACACCATGGCGATCGACGTCATCGCCGGCATCGTCGGCAACACCGACGCCCGCTTCGGCCTCACCGTCGGCGACATCGTCAACGACCCGCTGGACCTGTTCGCGCCGCACAACTCCGCCGTCGCGCGGATCGGGATCCCGTGGTGGAACACGCCCGGCAACCACGACCAGGACTACGACGCGCCCACCGACGCGAACGCCACCGACACCTACAAGGAGACGTTCGGGCCGACGGACTACTCGTTCGACTACGGCCGGGTGCACTTCGTGCTGATGGACAACGTCCGGCACCAGGGACCGGACCACGGCTACATCGGGTACCTGAACGACGAGCAGCTGCAGTGGCTGCAGAACGACCTGGCACACGTGCCGGACGACCGGCTCATCGTCATCGGGACGCACATCCCGCTGGCCACCGACGCCACCGCGTCCGACGGCGTCAACACCACCAACCTCACCGAGCTGTTCGACGTCCTCGAGGGCCGCGAGCACGTCTACACGATCTCCGGCCACGACACCAGCAACAGCTGGCAGATGTACATGGGCGAGGAGCACGGCTGGTACGGCCCGAAGGACTTCCACCACCAGGTGCTGGCCGAGGTGCGCGGCAGCGGCTGGAACACCGGCCCGCGCGACTCGCGGGGCATCCAGGCGGCGGACATGTCCGACGGCAACCCGAACGGGCACTACGAGCTGTTCTTCTCCGGCAACGAGTACCGGGCCCAGTTCCGGCCGGCCAGCCTGCCGGAGGACTACCAGATCCGGCTCACCTTCGACGGCGGCTGGGGCGACGAGGTCCGCATCCCCGGCGGCGTCAGCGGGGTGGACGGCTTCGCGCCGGGTGAGGTGGAGTTCGCGGCGCGCGACTGGACGGGTTCCGGCGTCCAGCGGCCGACGGTGACGGCCAACGTGTTCGACGGCGGCTCGCGGCACACCGTCGAGGTGAGCGTCGACGGCGGCCCGTTCGCTCCGATGACGCACCTCGCGCCGCAGAACGACCCGTACATCTCGGTGCTCCGGTCGACGCTCACCGGCAGCCTGCGCCCGGCCGCCCCCGAGCCGTCGTCGCACCTGTGGTCGTACGTGCTGCCCCGCGGGCTGCGCCTCGGCGAGCACACCGTCACCGTCCGCAGCACCGACCCCTACGGCCGGGTCTCGACCACCGACGAGACCGTCACCGTGGTGGACGGGCGTCCCTGACGGACCACCCGCTCAGCGGGCCGGACGGCCACGCCGTCCGGCCCGCGCGGCGAAGTCGTCGAGCGCCGTCAGGATCTCCGGGGCCTGCCAGTACCGGCCGCGGCGCCGCCCGGAGAACTCCGTGATGACGCCGGCCTCCTCGAGCTGCCGGATGGCGGCGTGCGTGTTCGCCGACGTGGTGCCGAGCTCGGACTGGGCCATGGCCGCGTCGATGACCGGCTGACGCACCAGGAGGTCGGCCAGCCGCCAGACGGCGGAGTCGCGGCGTGCTCTGATCCGTGCGCCCCACCGGTCCCGGGCAGCGTCGAGGTCCGCGGTCAGCTGACGTCCGTTGCCGACGGCGATGAGCGCGGCCTCGGCCATCGCGCCGACGATCGGCACCGGATCGCCGTCGCGGAAGGCGGTCAGCGCGGCGAAGTAGCCGTCGGTGTCGGTGAGCAGGCCGGCCGACACCGGTACCGTGACGTTCCTGGTGAGGCCGCTGGCCCGCAGCATGGCGTGGATCAGCGCCCGCCCCGTGCGGCCGTTGCCGTCAGTGAACGGGTGGATGGTCTCGAACTGCGCGTGCGCGAGCGCGGCATGAACGAGTGCGGGAACGTCGTCGCGGTGGACGAACGTCATGAGGTCGTCGATCGCCGCGCGGACCCGCGCGTGATGAGGCGGCACGAAGGCCGCCTCGTGCGGCCCGACGTTCGTGCCGCCGATCCACACCTGCTCGTCGCGCCACCGGCCGGGGGAGTGCTCCTGATCGTGCGCCATCAGCGCCGCGTGCATCGCGAGGACCGCGTCGGCGCTCAGCCGGTCGGCGAGGTCGATGGCCGCTTCCATGGCCCGGACGTTCGCCACGATGCGCGCCGCGTTGGACCGGCTGCCGTCGTCGAGCTCGGCAAGGGCGATGGCCCGGGCGCCGGAGGTGAGGTTCTCGATCTGCGACGACGACGCCGACTCCGAGCGGAGCAGCAACGCGCCGAACGGCGCCATGCCGGCCCCGACCTCGACGTCGTACCTGGCGATCTCGACGGAGGCCTCGTCGGCCAGGGCCAGCACCGCCGACGGCAGGGCGACGTCGGCGGTGGCGATGGGCGGGACGACGGCAGCGTGGTAAAGGCCGCTGTGGCGCTCGCGGAGCCGCCGTGACACCAGCTCGGGCGGCAGGGTGGAGCGCCAGGGGTGCGCCTCCCAGCCGATCGCCGGCCACGCGGTATCCGATGCCATGACGCCAGCTTAGCATCGGTTCATGCTGTAACCGATGCTAAGCCGTGACGTCAGGAGGCCTGCGACACCGACGACATGTTGAAGTCGGGCACCCGCAGGGCCGGCATCGCCGTGCGCGGGAAGTAGTCGCCCCACTCGCGGCTGAACGTCGGCACCGTGGCGCCGGCCGCGGTGAAGCGGTCGAGCAGCGCCACCGGGCTCTCGTTGAACCGGTAGTTGTTCACCGCGCCGGTGACCTCGCCGTTCTCGACGAGGTAGACGCCGTCGCGGGTGAGGCCGGTGAGCAGCAGCGTCTGCGGGTCGACGGCGCGGATGTACCACAGGCAGGTGAGCAGCAGGCCGCGCTCGACGCCGGCCGCGAGGTCGTCGACGCCGCCGGTGGCGCCGTCGACGGTGAGGCCGAGGTTGTCGACGGCGGGGGTGACGGGCAGGCCGGTCAGCCCGGCGGAGTGGCGGGTCTGCAGCAGCGCCCGCAGCGTGCCGTCGTCGATCCAGGACGTGCGCCCGACCGGCAGGCCGTTGTCGAACACGCTCGACTCGGCCGACGACGCGTGCACGTACACCGACGACGCGCACTCCAGGCCCGGCGCGGTGGGGTCGGACCACAGCGACACCGGGTGCTTCGACAGCCGCTCGCCGACCCGCGTGGCGCCGCCCGGCGCGGAGTACACCGACTGGCCGTCGGCGGCGTCGCGGGCGCTCATCGTCCAGTAGGCGTAGATCATCAGGTCCGCGACGGCGGTCGGCGGCAGCACGGTGTCGTAGCGGCCGGCCGGCAGCTCGACCGTCCGCTGCGCCCAGCCCAGCCGCTTGGTCAGCTCGGCGTCGAGCGCGGTGACGTCGACGTCGGCGAGGTCGCGCGAGGACTGGCCGACCCACGCCGAGCGGCTCTTGTCGGCGGACTTGCCGGTGATGCCGATGTGCCCGGTCGGCTGCTCGTGCCGGGCCCGCAGGCCCGTCGACGAGCCGAGGTACGTGGTGCGCACGCCGTGCTCGAGGTAGCCATAGAGCAGCCGCCGCTCGTCGTCGGCGCGGCTGAACGCGTCGCCGAGGGCGGGCGCGATGTGCGCGAACACCGCGGGCGAGGTCTCGCCGGGCGGGTCGGCCCAGCCCGGGCCGGCGTCGCCGGGCACCAGCGGCTGGGCGTCCTCGGCCGGGCCGTTGTCGCGGGCGGCCTGCTCGGCGGCGCGGACCAGTGGCTCGAGGCCCTCGGGCGTGACGGCGCTGCGGGCGACCACGCCGGACGCGGTGCCGCTGGCGCCCTCGACGGTCGCGATGACGGTGACCGACCGGTCGCGGGTGACGCCGTTCGTCGTCAGCGCGTTGGTGGCCCAGCGCAGGTTCGCCGTCGACCCCTCGTCGACCAGCACGATCGTGCCGCTGGCCTTCGACAGCTCGAGGCAGCGCTCGACGATCTCCTGGGGCGTCACTGGCCACCCTCCTCGGCGGTGTTGAGCACGCGGATGTCGCGGAACAGGGCGGACGGGGCGCCGTGCGAGACCGGCGCGATCTGGCCCGGCTGGGCCTTGCCGCAGTTGAACGCCCCGCCCAGTACGTACGTCTGCGGGCCGCCGACCGCGGCCATGGAGCCCCAGAAGTCGGTCGTCGTGGCCTGGTAGGCGACGTCGCGCAGCTGGCCGTCCAGCTCGCCGCCGCGGATGCGGTAGAACCGCTGGCCGGTGAACTGGAAGTTGTAGCGCTGCATGTCGATGGACCACGACTTGTCGCCGACGACGTACACGCCGTCGTCGACCTGTCCGATCAGTTCCTCCGTCGACGGTCCGCCGTCGGCCGGCTGCAGCGACACGTTCGCCATGCGCTGCACCGGCACGTGGCCGGGGGAGTCGGCGAACGCGCAGCCGTTGGAGCGGCTGGTGCCCAGCGCGCTGGCGTTGGCGGCGGCCATCGCGCGGTCGAGCTGATAGCCGACGAGCGTGCCGCCGTTGACGATGTCCCACCGCTGCGACGCCACGCCCTCGTCGTCGTAGCCGATGGTGGACAGGCCGTGCGGGGTGGTGCGGTCGCCGGTGACGTGCATGATCGGCGAGCCGTAGCGCAGCGTCCACAGCTGGTCGAGGGTGGCGAACGAGGTGCCGGCGTAGTTGGCCTCGTAGCCGAGCGCGCGGTCGAGCTCGGTGGCGTGGCCGATGGACTCGTGGATCGTCAGCCACAGGTTCGTGGGGTCGATGACGAGGTCGTAGCGGCCGGACCGGACGCTCGGCGCGGCGAACTTCTCCGCCAGCAGCGGCCCCAGCTCGTCGAGCGCGGCGCCCCAGTCGACGACGCCGTCGGCGCCGGTGGCGTACTCCCAGCCGCGGCCGGCGGGTGCGGCGAGCGTGCGCATGGTCTCGAACCGGCCGGTCTCGGGGTCGACCTTGACCGCCTCGAAGACCGGGTGCAGCCGGACCCGCTGCTGGGTGGTGACGGTGCCGCGGGTGTCCGCGTAGAACTTGTTCTCCTGCACCTGCTGCAGCTGCGCGGTGACGTGGTCGACGTCGTCCTGGGCGAGGACGCGGACGGACTGGCCGACCATGCGGTCGATCTTCTCGGTGTCGGCGACCTCGAACGGGTTGATCTCGTACGCCGACACCCACGTGACGTCGGGATGGACGGGCTCGTCGGCCAGCTCGGTGCGAGCCGGGCTGAGCCGGCGCGAGACCTTCGCGAGGTCGACCGCCTTCTCGGCCGTCTTCGCGGCGTCGTCGATGGTGAGGTCGACGGTGGCGGCGAACCCCCACGTCCCCTCGTGCAGGACGCGCACCGCGAACCCGACGTCCTCACCGTCGCGGCTGCCCTCGAGCTTGCCGTCGCGGAAGGAGAGGTCCTGGGAGCGGATGCGCTCGAGCCGGAAGTCGGCGTGCTCGACGCCGAGCTCGCGGGCCCGCTGCAACGCGGCGTCGGCCAGCGAGCGCATCGGCAGGGCGATGAAGGCTGGATCGATCTCGTGCGGCACCCTGCGAGCCTAGACCAGCGCCCGGGCGGCGAGCACGGGCATTGCCGTCAGCCCGCGAACGGGTCGAGCACGCTCACCCCGGCGTACTCGATGTCGCACGGCAGTTCGTGCGCGCGTTCGGCGACGATCTGCGGCCCCTCGTCGATCGCCTTGCGCAGCAACTCGCTGAGCCGCTGCTTGGCATCTTGGACGGGCCATCGGGATTCCATCCAGACGGACTGGACAGAATTCGGCCGGCAAGGCAAACGCCGGCAGGCGGACGCCGGTCGGGACGGGCGGGCGGAGCGTGGGAGAATCCGAGCATGCTCAGATGGCTGACAGCGGGGGAGTCGCACGGCCCGGCCCTGGTCGCGATCCTCGAGGGACTTCCGGCCGGGGTCGAGGTCACGACCGCCGACGTCGACGCGGCGCTGGCGCGGCGGCGGCTCGGGTACGGCCGTGGCGCCCGCATGAAGTTCGAGGCCGACGCCGTCACGCTGGTCGGCGGGGTGCGGCACGGCCGGACCATGGGCGGCCCCGTCGCCATCGAGGTGGGCAACACCGAGTGGCCCAAGTGGGAGCAGGTCATGTCGGCCGACCCGGTCGACCCCGAGGTGCTCGACGGGCTGGCGCGCAACGCGCCGCTGACCCGCCCGCGCCCCGGCCACGCCGACCTCGCCGGCATGCAGAAGTACGGCTTCGACGAATCGCGACCGGTGCTCGAGCGGGCCAGCGCCCGCGAGACCGCCGCCCGGGTGGCCCTCGGCGCCGTCGCGTCGGCGTTCCTGCGCCAGGCCTACGGCGTCCGGCTGGTCAGCCACACGGTCGAGCTGGGCACGGTCGCGGTGCCGGCCGGCTCGCCGCTGCCCGGGCCCGACGACGTCGACTACCTCGACGCCGACCCGCTGCGCTGCTTCGACGTCGACACCAGCAAGCTCATGGTGGCCGAGGTCGACGCCGCGCACGACGAGGGCGACACCCTGGGCGGCGTCGTCGAGGTGGTCGTCACCGGCCTGCCGCCGGGCGTCGGCAGCTACGTGCACGGCGACCGCAAGCTCGACGCGCGGCTGGCCGGCGCGCTCATGGGCATCCAGGCCATCAAGGGCGTCGAGGTCGGCGACGGCTTCGAGCTGGCGCGCACCCGCGGGTCCAAGGCGCAGGACGAGATCATGCCGGTCGACGGCGGGGGCGTGCGGCGCACGTCGGGGCGCTCCGGCGGCATCGAGGGCGGCATGTCCACCGGCGAGACGCTGCGGGTCCGCGCCGCGATGAAGCCGATCTCGACGGTGCCGCGCGCGCTGCGCACCGTCGACACCGCCACCGGCGAGGTCGCCAAGGCGCACCACCAGCGCTCCGACGTCGCCGCCGTGCCCGCCGCCGGTGTCGTCGCCGAGGCCATGGTCGCGCTGGTCGTGGCCGAGCTGGCGCTGGAGAAGTTCGGCGGCGACTCCGTCGCCGAGACCGCACGCAACCTGCGCGCGTACCTCGACGCCATCCCGTCGCGGCTGGAAGTGCGCTGATGGCGCCGCGCGTCGTCGTCATCGGCCCGCCCGGAGCCGGCAAGACCACCGTCGGCACGCTGGTGGCGCGTCGCCTGGGCACCCGGTTCCGCGACACCGACACCGACATCGAGCGGGTGGCCGGCAAGCCGATCACCGACATCTTCGTCGAGGACGGCGAGCCGGCGTTCCGCGCGCTCGAGCGCGACGCCGTCGCGGCCGCCCTGACCGAGCACGACGGCGTCCTCGCGCTCGGCGGGGGCGCGGTCGTCGCGGCGGAGAACCGCGCGCTGCTCGCCGGCCACGTCGTCGTCTTCCTCGACGTCGGCCTGGCCGACGCCGTCTCGCGGGTCGGCATGAACCGCGACCGGCCGCTGCTGCTGGAGAGCCCGCGGGCCCAGCTCAAGCGGCTGCTCGACGAACGCCGGCCGGTCTACGCCGAGGCCGCCACGGTCACCGTCGACACCGCCGGACGCGACCCCGAGGACATCGCCGACGAGGTCGTCAAGCATGTCCGCTGACACCGCCGCGCCCACGCGGGTCCGCGTCGGCGGCGAGCACGCGTACGACGTCGTCGTCGGCACCGGCCTGCTGGGCGAGCTGCCCGGCCTGCTCGGCGACGGCGTCCGGCGGGTCGCCGTCATCCACCCGGGCGCGCTGCGCACCACCGCCGACGCCGTCCGCGACGACCTCGTGGCGCAGGGCTTCGAGGCGCACGCCGTCGAGGTCCCCGACGCCGAGGACGCCAAGACCGCCGAGGTGGCGGCGTACTGCTGGTCGGTGCTCGGCCGTATCGGCATGACCCGCTCCGACGCGATCGTCGGCATCGGCGGCGGCGCCACCACCGACCTCGCCGGCTTCGTCGCGGCGTCCTGGCTGCGCGGCGTGCGCTGGGTGCCGGTGCCGACGACGGTGCTCGGCATGGTCGACGCCGCGGTGGGCGGGAAGACCGGCATCAACACCGCCGAGGGCAAGAACCTGGTCGGCGCCTTCCACCCGCCGGCCGGCGTGCTGTGCGACCTCGCCGCGTTGTCGTCGCTGCCGCCCAACGAGTACGTCGCCGGCCTCGCCGAGGTGATCAAGGCCGGCTTCATCGCCGACCCCGCGATCCTCGACCTCGTCGAGGCCGACCCCGCCGGCGCCGCGCGGCCGGACGGTCCGTACGTGCGCGAGCTCGTGGTGCGGTCGGTGCGGGTGAAGGCGGACGTGGTGGGCGCGGACCTGCGCGAGTCGGGGCTGCGCGAGATCCTCAACTACGGGCACACGCTCGGACACGCCATCGAGAAGCTGGAGCGGTACAAGTGGCGCCACGGCGCCGCCGTCTCCGTCGGCATGGTGTTCGCCGCCGAGCTGGGCCGCCTCGCCGGCCGTCTCGACGACGACACCGCCGACCGCCACCGCCGCGTCCTCGAGCTGCTCGGCCTGCCCACCACCTACGACGGCCAGGCCTGGCCGCGGCTGCTCGACACCATGCGCATCGACAAGAAGACCCGCGGCGACCGGCTGCGGTTCGTCGTGCTCGACGCGCTCGGCAAGCCGGGCATCCTCGAGGCACCGGACCCGCAGCTCCTGACGGCGGCCTTCACCGAGGTCGCACGCTGACCGTCGCAGGTAGGGGCGACGGCCCCTCCCGGTACCGACACGACTGACGGCCGATCGCCGGGGTAGCGCTCTACTGCGTCGCGAGCTAGTCCGAGGGCCGCTCCCAGCGCCACCGGGTGGGGTTGTAGTCCTCGCCCTCGGCCGACCCGTAGCCGAACCCCTTCGACGGCGTCAGCGCGTAGACGTCGAACGGGCCCGGCCCGGCCGTGGGCGCACCCTCGGCGTGGAAGGCGCCGTCGTGGATCTCGACCGGCCAGTCGTACTGGTCGAGATAGCGGGCGGCCGCCGCCCGCAGCACCGGTTCGTCGCGCACCGGCACGGCCCGGCCCTCGACGGCGAGGTCGATGCCGGCGGCGTTGACGGACACCACGCACCGGGCGTCGGCGGCGAGGTTGCGCCCGGCGACGCTGCCCGGCCACGCGGCGAAGTGGAACCGGCCGGCGACGACCACGCCCAGGATGGGCACCACGTGAGGCCGGCCGCCGGGACGCACCGTCGACAGCCAGTACGTGTCGGCCGCGGCCAGCGCCGCCACCGCGTCGGCCCACGGCCTGGTGCCGGAGCCGTCGCTGACCATCGAGCTGGTCTGCGGTTCATCGCTCATGATCGCCATCCTGGCACCGGCCACCGACAACGTCACCCGGCCCGCGCGCGCCGGATAGGCTCACCGGGTGGAGTACATCGACATCGGCGGGTCGGGGCTGCGCGGCTCGGCCGTCGCGCTCGGCTGCATGCGCATCGACCAGTTGCCCGAGGGCGAGGTCGCGAGCCTCGTCGGCGCCGCCGCCGACGCCGGCATCACGATGTTCGACCACGCCGACATCTACGGCGGCGGCCGCTGCGAGGAGGTGTTCGGCGCGGCGCTGGCGCAGACCGGCCTGCGGCGCGAGGACATCGTCGTCCAGACGAAGTGCGGCATCCGCGACGGTTTCTTCGACTTCTCAGCCGAGCACATCCGCACGTCCGTCGAGGGGTCGCTGCGCCGCCTGGGCACCGACTACGTCGACCTGCTGCTCCTGCACCGCCCGGACACCCTGATGGAGCCCGACGAGGTCGCGGCGGCCTTCGACGACCTCGTGACGGCGGGCAAGGTGCGCCACGTCGGGGTCAGCAACCAGAACCCGGCCCAGCTGGAGCTGCTGCGCGCCCACGTCCGGCAGCCGCTGATCGCGAACCAGCTGCAGTTCGGCCTCGCGCACACCGCGCTGGTCGACTCCGGCCTCAACGTCAACACCGGCTTCGACGCCGGTGTGGTCCGCGACGGCGGCGCGCTGGAGTACTGCCGGCTGCACGGCATCACCATCCAGCCGTGGTCGGTGCTGCAGCACGGCCACATCGCCGGGACGTTCCTCACCGACCCCGGCTTCCGCGAGCTGAACGACGCGCTGGCGGGCGTCGCCGCCGAGCACGGCACCACGCCGGGCACCATCGCCGTCGCGTGGATCCTGCGCCACCCGGCCCGCATGCAGCCGGTCGTCGGCACGACGAAGCCGGCCCGGGTCGCCGAACTGGCCCGCGCGGCGCACATCGAGCTCGACCGCGAGACCTGGTACGCGCTCTACCGGGCGGCGGGCAACCGGCTCCCCTGAGGCACCGATAGGGTCGGGCCGTGACGACGCGCGTACTGGTGCTCAACGGTCCCAACCTCGGTCGCCTGGGGTCCCGCGAGCCTGACGTCTACGGCAGCACGACGTTCGCCGGGCTGGTGGAGCGGTGCCGCAAGACCGCCGCCGGTCTCGGCCTCGACGCCGACGTGCGGCAGACCGACGACGAGGCGGAACTGGTGCACTGGCTGCACGAGGCCGCCGAAGCGGGCACGCCGGTCGTGCTCAACCCGGCCGCGTTCACGCACTACTCCTACGCGCTGCGCGACGCGTGCGCGCAGCTGCGGGCGCCGCTGATCGAGGTGCACATCTCGAACCCGGCGGCACGCGAGGAGTTCCGCCACACCAGCGTCGTTGCCTCCGTCGCCACCGGCACGGTCGCCGGGTTCGGGCTGGGCTCGTACGACCTCGCGCTGCGCGCCGTCGCCGACCTCGTCTGAGCGTCACATCCGGTCGACGATCTCCTTCGCCCGCCGCAGGTCCAGCTCGGGGGCGTTCTCGAGCAGCAGCTTGATCGCCTGGATCTTCTTGCCCTGAGCGACCAGCGCCTGCACCCGCCCCATCACCTCGTCGGTCGGGTCGGCAGCCGGGCCGGCGACGTCGAGCGCGGCGACGACGCCGGACTCCTCCATGCGCTCGACGGTGTCCTTGGCCTGCTTGAGACCGAGGCCGGTGTGCTCGCGCAGCACCTTGATGGCCTGGATCTTCTTGCCCTGCGCGACCAGCTGCTGGATGTGCGCCATCGCCTCGGGCGTGACGGCGTCGGCGGACGGCCGCGCCGGCGCGGCGGGCGCGGGCAGCCCGGCCTGCAGCCGATCGACGTACTCCTTGGCGTCCTTGAGTCCGAAGCCGGTCCGCTCGCGGACCAGCTTGACGGCGGGGATCAGCCTGCCCTCGGCGAGCAGGGCGCGGACGGCGTCGTCGAGGTCCGGGCGGTCCAGGACGGCCGCCGGGGCGGAGCTCGCAGGCGGCGTCGCGCCCGCCGCGTCGACGCGGGCCCGCCGCAGGACGATGCCGAACCCGAGCACCAGCGCGGCACCGAACGCGATGACGACGATCAGCCAGAGGTCCACGCGACGACCGTACCGGTCAGATGGCGACGAACCCGAGATCCGCGGCCGCAGCGCGCTGGGCGGGATCGTGCGAGGCGAAACCGACCCGCTCGCCGGAGCGGACCAGCGGCCGCGCGGCGAGGTCGGCGATGGCCAGGTGCATGGCGTCGAACGCGCGGATGCCGAACCGGCGCACCAGCACCCGGGCGGTGTTCTCGGTGTCGAGGGCGTCGGCCCGGATCAGCGCGATGGGCCCGGTGGGGGAGACCTCCTCGTACAGCTTGGCCAGCAGCGTGTCGACGTCGCCGAGGCGGCGGGTGCGCGCGGCCCGGACCAGCGCCGACGACGCCTCGAGCAGCGCCAGCGTGGACGTGACGAGCAGCGTGCGGCCCTCGATCAGCCCGCGCGCGACCGCGTGGCGCGGCTCGTCGGCGAGGTAGGAGCGCACCAGCACCGAGGAGTCGACGTAGGTGAGCATGCTCATCGGCCGTCGGCCCAGAGCTCGTCGACGACCGGGCCGACGCCCTCGGTGTCCTTCAGCGCGCGGACGAACTGCGCAGGCGGGACGGACGGCGCCGGGCTCTCGACGAGGACGCCGAGGTCGCGGGCCTTCTCGCGCAGCTCGAGGCGGCGCACGTCGATGTCGTCGTCGGACGGGGGAGGCGGCGGCGCGGCGGCGGAGAGCACCTTGTTGGCCAGCGCGTTGATGGAGACGCCTTCACGCTGGGCGCGCGCGGCCAGCCGCCGGTGGAGATCGTCGGGGATCCGCAGCAGCAACTGACGCATGCCCGGATGATATCACCGGCACGTGTCGTGATAGCAAGGGTCAGAGCGCGTCGAGGAACCGCCGGGCGTCGCGGCTGTTCATGCCGGTGCGCTCGCGCAGCAGCCTGATGGCGGCCGTGCGGCGCAGGCGGTCCTGGCTGACCAGCCGGCGCAGCGTGGCCAGCAGTTCAGCGTCGATGGCGCCGCGGCGGCGGGCCGGGGTGGCCGGCGCGGTGCTGTCGGGCTCGGGCTCCGGGAACACCTGGCCCGCCTGAAGCGCGTACACGATGGCGGTAGCCTGCGGGTGTGGGAGGTGTGCCCGCTTCTGCAGGTTTTTGACGGCTTGGTCGGTATTGCCGCGTGAGGCGACATCGCGAACCTCGTCCTGCAACTCGCGGGGGAGACGCACACCGGGGGGCGGCGTCAAGGACGAAGACAAGGTGCGTGCGGTGGTTGTCTCGGGCCCACGCCGAATGACGAGAAAGCTCATGACGAGGGCCAGGATGACGATGACGACAAGGCCTAGGATGAGCATGATCATGAGCGTAGTCGAGCACTGATCAACTGCGAAGCACCCGTCTCAATTATTGAAATACGACAGCATCGATGCAGGTCAGAGTGGATGGAGAGGGACACAAGATGGCGGAGACCCACGCGAGACGACGCGCCGAACTGGCTCGGAAGCTGGTTGATGACAAGCTCGACGCGGCGCTAGTCACAAGCCTGGTCAACGTCCGCTATCTCACCGGCCTCGACAGCAGTAACGCGGCATTGCTCCTGACCTCGGACGGTTCGGCCGTGCTCGCCACGGATAGCCGTTATTCTACGGCCGCGAAGGCCGTCGCAGAAGACGTCGAGCTGGTGGTCGAACGGGGTGTCGCGACGTCCCTCGCCACGCGTGCGGCGAAGGCCGGGGGGAGTCTACGGCTGGGCGTCGAGGAACAGGCCGTCACCCTCGAGCTGTGGGAGTCGATGCGTGCGGCGCTCGACGCCGAGGCGGGCACGGTCGAGACCGTCCACCTCGGCCGGGCGGTCGAGCAGCTGCGCGCCGTCAAGGACGAGGACGAGCTGGGCCTGCTGGCGCAGGCGTGCGCCATCTCCTGCCGGGCGCTGGAGGACCTCTGGGCCGCGGGCGGGTTCGCCGGGAGGACGGAGAAGGAGATCGCACGCGACCTCGAGTGGCGCATGTTCGGCCACGGCGCCGACGCCGTCGCGTTCGAGACCATCGTCGCGACCGGCCCCAACAGCGCCGTCCCGCACCACCGGCCGACCGAGCGCGTCGTCGAGCGCGGCGACCTGCTGAAGATCGACTTCGGCGCCGCCTACCGCGGCTACCACGCCGACTGCACCCGCACCTCCGTCGTCGGGGCCGAGCCGCAGGACTGGCAGCGCGAGATCTACGACCTCGTCGCCGCCGCCCAGCAGGCCGGCGTCGACACCGTCGCCGTCGGCGCCGAGTGCATGTCCGTCGACCACGCCAGCCGTGCGATCATCGACGACGCCGGGTACAAGGAGAACTTCGGGCACGGCACCGGGCACGGCGTCGGCCTCGAGGTGCACGAGGCGCCGACGCTCGGTTACTCGGCGGCGGGTACACTGGCCGATCGCATGGCTGTGACCGTCGAGCCCGGGATCTACCTGCCCGGCCGCGGCGGCGTCCGCATCGAGGACACGCTGGCGGTTCGAGCCTCCGGCGCATCCGAACTGTTCACGCCCACCACCAAGGACCTGCTGATCCTGGACGCCTGACGCGGCCGGGACCCCGAGACGACAGAAGGCATCGAACGACGTGGCGACGACCAACGACCTCAAGAACGGCATCGTGCTCAACCTCGACGGGCAACTGTGGAGCGTGGTGGAGTTCCAGCACGTCAAGCCCGGCAAGGGTGGCGCCTTCGTGCGGACGAAGCTGAAGAACGTCCTCTCCGGCAAGGTGGTCGACAAGACCTTCAACGCGGGCGTCAAGGTCGAGACCGCCAACGTCGACCGCCGCGAGATGACCTACCTCTACCGCGACGCCGACGACTTCGTGTTCATGGACACCCAGAGCTACGAGCAGACGCACGTCTCCGCCGCCGTCGTCGGCGACGCCGCGAACTTCATGCTCGAGAACCAGGACGCCACGGTCGGCCTGCACGACGGCACCCCGCTGTTCGTCGAGCTCCCGGCGTCGGTCGTGCTCACCATCGAGTACACCGAGCCGGGCCTGCAGGGCGACCGCTCCACCGGCGGCAACAAGCCGGCCCGGCTCGAGACCGGCTACGAGGTGCAGGTGCCGCTGTTCATCACCAGTGGCGAGAGGGTCAAGGTCGACACCCGCGACGGTTCGTACCTCGGCCGCGCCGGCTGACGAGGCCGACGCATGCCCGCCCGGAGCCGTGCCCGTAAGCGCGCTCTCGACATCCTGTACGAGTCCGAGCTGCGCGGGCTGACGCTCGGCGCGACCCTGGCGCACCGCATGGCCACGGCCGAGCAGCCGCTGCACGAGTACACCGTCCAGCTGGTCGAGGGCGTCATCGCGCACCGCGACCGCATCGACGATCTGATCTCGACCTACTCCGAGGGCTGGACGCTGGAGCGCATGCCCGCGGTCGACCGCAACGTGCTGCGCATCGGCGTCTACGAGGTCCTCTACCGCGACGACGTGCCCGACCCGGTGGCGCTGGACGAGGCGGTCACGCTGGCCCGCGACCTCTCGACGGATCAGTCACCGACGTTCGTCAACGGCCTGCTCGGCCGGCTGGTCGCCATCAAGCCGAGCCTGAGCGCGTAACCGCGTCCTCCGCCCGTGTCACAGCGGCCCGGGCTGTCTTGTCTCAGATCTCGAGGACGGATTCCGAGATCGGGACGGTGAGGGTCATGCGGGTGTTCGTGGCGGGCGGCACGGGTGTCGTGGGGCGGCGGCTGGTTCCGCAGCTGGTGGCTCGGGGTCACCAGGTGACGGCCACGGCGACGACGCCGGGCAAGCTGGCACTGCTGGAGCAACTGGGCGCCGACGCGGTGCTGATGGACGGGCTGGACGCGGCGTCGGTCGGCGAGGCTGTGGCGGCGGCCCGCCCCGACGCGATCACGCACCAGATGACCGCCATCGGCGGCAAGGCCGACATGAAGCACATGGACCGGTGGTTCGCCACCACCAACCGGCTGCGCACCGAGGGCACCGACCACCTGCTGGCCACCGCCGAGGCGACCGGGGTGTCCAACGTCGTCGCGCAGAGCTACGGCGGGTGGAACGGCATCCGCCGGGGCGGCTGGGTCAAGACCGAGGAGGACCCGGTCGACCTGTGGGAGGGCACGGTCGCGCACCCGGTCATGGCGGCGGCCCGCCACCTCGAGGAGGCGGTCGTCAAGGCGGGCGGCGCGGCGCTGCGGTTCGGCTGGCTCTACGGTCCGGGTGCCATGGACTCCCTGGTCGGGCCCGTGCGCAAGCGGCAGTTCCCGATCGTCGGAGGCGGCGCCGGCCACACCTCGTGGCTGCACGTCGACGACGCGGCGAGTGCTACCGTGCTGGCCCTGGAGCAGCAGGCCGAGGGGGTGTTCAACATCGTCGACGACGAACCCGCCTCGGCCGCCGTCTGGCTGCCCTACCTGGCCGGGGCCGCCGGTGCGAAACCGCCGATGCGGATCCCGTCGTGGCTGGCCCGGCCGCTGGCCGGCGACGCGGTGGTGGGGTTGATGACCGAGGGACGCGGCTTCTCCAACGCCAAGGCCAAGCGGCAGCTCGGCTGGCAGCCGCGCTACCCGTCCTGGCGCCAGGGCTTCAAGGCCGAGCTGGCGTGAGGCGGGTCGAGGAGTTCGAGCAGCTGCGGCCGCTGCTGTTCGCGATCGCCTACCGGCTCCTCGGCAGCGTGGCCGAGGCCGAGGACGCGGTCCAGGAGACCTGGCTGCGCTACCAGGCGTCACCGACCCAGCCCGTCTCGGTCAAGGCCTACCTGTCGGCCACGGTGACCCGCATCTCGATCAACGTGCTGCGATCGGCCCGCGTGCGGCGGGAGGAGTACGTCGGGCCGTGGTTCCCCGAGCCGCTGCTGGCCGACCCCTACTCCGACCCCGAGCGCTCCGCGGAGCTGGCCGACTCGATCTCGATGGCGGCCCTGGTGGTGCTCGAACGGCTGACCCCTCTCGAGCGGGCCGTCTTCGTGCTGCGCGAGGTGTTCGGCGTCGGCTTCGCCGAGATCGCCTCGACGGTGGGGCGCTCGGAGGCGGCGTGCCGCCAGCTCGCCGTGCGGGCGCGCCGTCACATGGACGAGGGCCGGCCCCGGTTCGAGGCCGACCGCGGCCAGCGCGAGGAACTCGCCGCCCGGTTCTTCGACGCCTGCCGGGACGGCGCCGTGGACCGGCTGCGGGACCTGCTCGCCGCCGACGTCCAGATGGTCGGCGACAGCGGCGGCAAGGCACCGCAGTGGGGCCAGGGCGTCTTCGGCGCCGAGCACGTGGCCCGGATGCTCGCCGGGTTCGCCCCGGCCTTCACCAAGACCGGCGTCGTCGTGACGCCGCACGAGGTCAACGGCCAGCCCGGCGCGATCTTCCGCGACCGCGACGGCAAGGTCGTCAACACGTTGGCGCTCGACATCGTCGACGGGCGGATCCAGACGATCCGCGCGGTGGTCAACCCCGACAAGCTCCGGCACCTGGGCCCGGTGGCCGACGCCCGGGCGGTCGTCCGCGAGGCGAACCGGGCCCGCCGGCCGGCGGACTGACCCTGGGGCGTGCGGCGTGGCGCTCAGCCGTCGTCGGGACGGCGGCGCAGGCGTTTGGTCTCGCCGGTGCGGCGCTTCTGCTCCACCCGGCGGGCCCGGGCCGACCGCGACGGCTTCGTGGGGCGGCGCGGCGGCGGTGGCGGGCGCAGCGCGTCGTCCAGCAGCCCGGCCAGCCGGTCCGCGGCCGCCTCGCGGTTGCGCAGTTGCGATCGGTGCTCCGACGCGACCACCGTCAGCACGCCGTCGACGAGGCGGTGCCGCAGCCGCTCGGTCAGCCGGTCGCGCTGCGCCGGGCTGAGCACCCGTGAGCCGGCGACGGAGAAGGACAGCTCGACCCGTGAGTCGGTGGTGTTGACGCCCTGCCCGCCGGGCCCGCCGGCTCGGGAGAACCGCCACGACAGCTCGTCGTCGGGGATGACGAGCGTCTCGCGGACTCGGACCGGCGCCACCTGCCCATTCTCTCCCGTCACGACCGGCCGCAACCGCACCCACGCGCCGTAGACTCGCCACCAAGCGGCCGGCGGGCACGTCCGGCCGCCACCTTCGGGGGGAGGTGCCGGCGTGGCCATGTCCGTCCAGCCTGACCACCGGCGACCGGCGCTGCTCGTCATCGAGCACGAGCACGACGCCGCCGGGCAGGACCGCATCGCCGACCAGCTGCGGCGGCGCTACGGCGGCGACTACGACGTCGTCGACGAACGCAGCGACGCGGCCGGGCTGACGACGCTGGAGTCGCTGCGCGACCGCGGACTGCAGGTCGCGCTGGTCCTGTGCGACCGCCCGGCCGGCGGCCCGGCCGCCACGGACACCGTCTTCGCGCAGGTCAAGCAGCTCTACCCGGAGGCGAAGCGGGCGCTCGTCGTCGACTGGGGCGCGTGGGCCGACCGCGAGACCGCCGAGGCCATCCACAGGCTGATCGCGCTGGGCCGCATCGACTACTACGCGCTGCGGCCGTGGCACTCGCCGGACGAGTACTTCCACCGCACGGTCACCGAGTTCCTGCTCGAGTGGGAGCGGGCGGTCTCCGTCGTCCCGCGCGAGGTGACGGTGGTCGCGCAGCGCTGGTCGCCGCGCGCCCACGAGCTGCGCAGCCTGCTGGTCCGCAACGGCGTCCAGCACCAGTTCCACGCCTCCGACACCGACGAGGGCCGCGTGGCGCTCGCTGCGGCCGGCCTGGCGGACGTGACGGCGCCGGTGGTGCTGCTGCACGACGGCCGGGTGCTGGTCGACCCCACGAACAGCCAGCTCGCCGACGCGTACGGGGTGAGCACGACCCTCGGGGACGAGACCGACTTCGACGTCATCGTCGTCGGCGCCGGGCCGGCCGGGCTCGCGGCCGCCGTCTACGCGTCGTCGGAGGGACTGCGCACGCTGGTGGTGGAGCGCGAGTCGATCGGCGGGCAGGCCGGGTCCAGCTCGCTGATCCGCAACTACCTCGGCTTCGCCCGCGGCATCAGCGGCGCCGAGCTGGCCCAGCGCGCCTACCAGCAGGCCTGGGTCTTCGGCACGACGTTCCTGCTGATGCGCGAGCTGGTCGGCCTCACACCCGAGGACGGCTGGCACGTGCTGACGGCGGCCGACGGGCAGCAGGCCCGGGGCCGCGCCGTGGTCCTGGCCACCGGCGTCAGCTACCGGCGCATCGGCCTGCCGGCGCTGGAGGCGTTCGAGGGCGCCGGGGTGTACTACGGCGCGTCGGTGTCGGAGGCGCGGGCCATGCTGGGCCAGCCGGTGTACGTCGTCGGTGGCGGGAACTCGGCCGGGCAGGCCGCCATGCACCTGTCCCGCTATGCCGCGTCGGTGACCCTGCTCGTCCGCGGCGCGTCGCTGGCCGACAGCATGTCCCGGTACCTCGTCGACGCCATCGAGGCGGCCGGCGTGCGGGTGCGGCTGCGCACCGAGGTCGTCGACGGCGGCGGCACCGGCCGGCTGGCGTGGCTGGAGCTGCGCGACCGCGACACCGGCGAGACCCGCACCGAGCCGGCGGCCGGGCTGTTCGTGCTGATCGGCGCCGAGCCGCACACCGCCTGGCTGCCCGAACGCATCGAACGCGACCAGTGGGGCTACCTGCTCACCGGCGCCGACGTCATGGACAGCCACGCCGCGCGGCGCTGGCCGCTGCAGCGCCAGCCGCTGATGCTCGAGACCTGCGTCCCGGGCGTGTTCGCCGTCGGCGACGTCCGCCGCCGGTCGGTGAAGCGGGTTGCGTCCGCCGTCGGGGAGGGGTCGGTGGTGATCCAGCAGGTGCACCAGGTGCTCGCCGCCGCGGACCGCCCGTGACCGGCCCGGCCGAGACCCCGTCGCGCGCCGTCCCACGGCCGTGGGCCGCCGCCCTGCTGGTCGCGCCCGTCGCCGGGCTGGTCGTGCTGCTGGCCCGGCCGGCGTGGGACGTGATGTGGCAGCACCACCGGGCGCACTTCTGGCTGGTGCTCGGCGCCGCCGCGGTCAGCGCGGCGCTGGCGTACGCGACGGGGACGGCGGCGCGGCGGCGCAACGACGCGCGGGTGTTCCTGGTCTCGCTGGCGTTCCTGGCCGCTGCCGGGTTCCTCGGCCTGCACGCGCTGGCGACGCCCGGCGTGCTGCTGGACGGCTCGAACGCCGGGTTCGCGCTGGCGACGCCGGTCGGGCTGCTGGTGGCGGCGGTGTTCGCGGCCGTCTCGGCGACCGAACTGGGCGGCGGCCGGGCGCACGCGGTGATGCGGCGGTCCGCGCTGATCCGCGGCGCCCTGCTGGCGGTGATGGTGCTGTGGGGCGCGGCGTCGGTGGGCGGGCTGGCGCCGCTGGACGACCCCGCGCCGCCGGAACGGGCGTCCGGGCCGCTGGTCTGGCTCGCGGTGGCCGCGCTCGTGCTGTACCTGTTCGCCGTCGTCCGGTACCTGCGGCTGCCCAGCCACCCGGGCTCGGTGACGCTGCTGCTGGCGATGGCGTCCGCGTTCGTGTTGCTGGCGGAGGCGTCGGTGGCGGTGGCGCTCGGCCGGAACTGGCACGCCAGCTGGTGGGAGTGGCACCTGCTGATGCTCGCCGCGTTCGCGCTGGTCGCCGTCAGCGCGCAGCGCCAGTGGTACGAGGAGCGGTTCGCCGGCCTCTACCTCGGCGAGACCGCGCGGGCGACCCGCGAGGTGTCCATCCTCTTCGCGGACCTGCAGGGGTTCACGTCGTTCTCCGAGCGGAACCGCCCCGAGGACGTCACCGAGATGCTCAACGCGTACTTCACCAGCGCCATCCCGCCCGTCGTCGAGCGGCACGGCGGCACCGTCGACCGGCTGGTCGGCGACGCGCTCATGGTGACGTTCAACCGCGACGGCGGCCAGCCCGATCACGCGCGGCGGGCGGCCGCGGCCGGGCTGGCGATCCAGGAGGTGACGGCGGCGGTCGCGGGCGCGCATCCCGGCTGGCCGCGCTTCCGCGTCGGCGTCAACACCGGCGAGGTCGCCGTCGGGATCCTCGGCACCGCCGGGGGCCGCACGTTCACCGTCATCGGAGACGCCGTCAACCTCGCCGCCCGGCTGGAGAGCGCCGCGCCCGTCGGCGGCGTGCTGATCGGCGCCGAGACCGCGCGGCAGCTGGCCGGCGCGCGGACCGAGCGGGTCGAGGGCCTGGAGGTCAAGGGCAAGACCGGCGTCGTCGAGGCGTACCGCCTGCTGGGACTCTGAGCGGCCGGGCTACCCTCGCAGGGTGCGTCGAGATGCCCTGCCCTTCTACCGCGTCATGGCCTACACCACCGGCGTGGTGCTGCTCCTGCTCTGCACAGCGATGTTCGTCCGCTACGGCCCGCCCGGCGACGCCACCATGAGCCGCACGGTCTCGCCGATCCACGGCTGGCTCTACGTCATCTACCTGGTCGCGACCGGCCTGCTGGTGCACCAGCGCGGCTGGAAGGCCAGCTGGGCGGTGCTCATCGGGCTGGCCGGCACGGTGCCGTTCGCGTCGTTCTTCGCCGAGCGGTTCGTGGTCAGGAAGGCGCGTGAGACGGAGCGGGTGCGCTGACGTCGTCGCCGTCCTGCTCCTCCGCGGCCGCGGCCTCGGCCTTGCGGCGGGTGCGGACGCCGTTGCGGACGATGCTCACCCAGAAGATCACCGCCGCCAGCGCGAACACCCACCACTGGGCCCAGTAGGAGAGGTTCTGCCACGGGCTGACGTCGCGGATGGGCGCGACGGCGTCGACGTCGAGCGCGACGGGCGCGGCGGCCGGCTCGGGCGACTCCTCGCGCAGCAGCAGGTACCCGTGCAGGGCGGTGGACTCGCTCACGCCGGCCCGCTGGGCCAGCTGGTCCGGCGCGATGTAGGGAACGCGGCCCTCGTCGACCTGCTGCCCGGTGCGGACGGTCGCGTGGTCGGGCGTCTCGGGCGGCAGCAGGTAGCCGGTGACGGTGACCTCGCCGGACGGGACGGCCACGCCGGCGTCGTCGGGATCGTCGACCCAGCCGCGCAGCACCGGCACCACCATGCCGTCGTCCGTCAGCAGCGGCGTGACAACGAACGAGCCGAGCGTGCCGTCGTGCACCCGGCCGGGGACGAGCTGCTGCTGGGCGGCGACGTACGTGCCGGAGGCGACGGCCTGCCGGTCGGCGGAGTCGCCCAGCTCGGCGCCGGGCGCGGCCAGCTCGGCGACGGCGACCGGCTCGCGGTCGCGCAGTTCGTGCCGTCCGCTGCTGTCCTGGTAGACGTCGGCCTGCCACCAGCCGAGCAGCAGGCAACCCGCGACCGCCGCCACCGCGACGACGTGTAACAGCAGCCAGCGTGGCGTCAGCAGGAACCGGTACACACTCACACCGTAGCCGCCGGGTGGGTGGCCCGGTGCGTGCGGGGGAGCGGCGGTGGGCAAGATCAGACATTTATGTCCGGATGGGCCAATGATCGCCGTCGCCGGTTGGGTAGGCTTCGAACAGTCTCGTTCGGGGGACGGGCAACGTGCACCCTGGTGAACGATCACGATGGAGAGAAGATCGAGATGAGCCGACCGCACCCGCTGAGCGCGATGAAGGAGTGGGAGTGGTCGCAGGCATGGGAGCAGCAGCAGGAGATCGTCGATCGGCTGCACGCCAAGCGCGGCTCGTGGCTGCCCAACGTCGTCGAGAAGCGTCCCTGGGGCGCCGTCCGGTGGACCTCGGGACGGCCCACGCATGCGGCCACGTCCGGTCAGGCGGTCCCCGAGACGTTCGCGGTGCTGCGGCCCGGGCTGAACGACCAGCCGCTGCGTGACCGCGTCGCCGAGGCGCTCGCCCAGCCGGCCCCCATGTTCCAGGTCGTCGGCATCGGGCTGCGCCGCCACCAGCTGATCCCGGCCATCGCCGGCGCGGCGGCCGGGGCGGTGCTGCTGATCGTGCTGGCGCTGCTGCTCGGCCTCGGCGCCGTCGGCGCCATCCTCGGCCTGCTCATCGGCGTCGCCGGCGGCGGCGTGGGCGGCGCGGCGCTCGGCCAGTACCTGTTCGACCGCGAGCGCGACGCCGTCCTCAAGGAGGGCGAGCGCGTCCGCGTCGTCACCGGCCGCTACGCCCCCACCTCCTGGTCCCGCCTCGTCGACGCGACCACCGGCCTCGAGACCGCCGCCACTGCCGCGGCCGACGACCAGACCGGCAACGCGGTGCAGACGGCGCTCTGGGAGGCGGCGGGTCTGCTGCTGCGCTCCTCCGACCACACCGGCGTCGAGGTCCTGGCCGACGGCATGGAGCGGCTGGCCCAAGCCCACCGCGGCATCAGCGGCGGCCGCTGACCGATCGCCCTCGCGCCGACCGACCGCACGCTGGCCGACCGCACGCTGGCCGACCGCACGCTGGCCGACCGCACGCTGGCCGACCGCACGCTGGCCGACCGCACGCTGGCCGACCGCACGCTGACCGGCCGTCGGCGGGATCGACCCGGCCGGCGGATCGGCGCGGGTTCGTGGCGCGACGTAGTCGGTGCCCGCCCGTAGGGTGGGCCCCACCCGGGCCGGGAGGGGTCTACCTACCACCGCGCGACGCCTGCGCAGTGTCGTTGCTGAACCCCGCGTGGCTTTCGGCACCGTGCGGCTGCGGCCCGGCCCGCTCGCCATGATCATCAACCTTTTGTGCTGCTATGACAACGCAGAAGGTTGATGAAACTCGCAGGCGGCCAGTGGACCGGGGCCAGCAGCGAAGCCGGTAGCCGAACCGACCGACGCAGGCCAGAGGTGGCCAGCGGACCGCGACGAGCGGCGGAGCCGGTAGCCGACTCACGAGCGCACCCGGCGGCGGCCAGCGGACCGGGACCCGCAGCGAGCCGGCAGCCGAACCGACGCAAGCCAGAGGCGGCCAGCGGACCGCGACGAGCAGCGGAGCCGGTAGCCGAAACACCGCCCAGCAACGGTGAGAGGCCAGCGGACCCGAACCCGAGCAGAGCTGGAAGCCGGGCCCATTTTCGGCCGGCCCCCTGACGCTGCTTGAACGGGAGCGCGGGTGGCCGGGTCAAGCGGTCCTCCATCGCGCGAAGCGCCCAACCACGAGGTCCGCTTGAGGCGGCCACCCGCGCCCCCGACACTGGAGAGCAGCAGGGGCAGGCCCACGCGGCAACCCCAAAGAACGAGCGCCCCGCCTACCCGGACACCGGCCCGCGGATCTCCAGCACCGACTCGATGGTGTCGGCTTCGGCGGCCGGTTTGTCGGGACGGTGCCGCAGGACGCGGGCGAACCGCAGCGCCACCCCGGCCGGATAGCGGGGCGACGTCTGGACGCCGTCGAAGGCGATCTCGACCAGCAGCTCCGGCCGCACCTGGACCACCCAGCCGTCGGTGGGCCCGGACGCCAGCGCCTGCAGCTCGGCCGTCTGCCACGTCAGCATGGCGTCGGTGAGCCCCTTGAACGTCTTGCCGAGCATGACCCACCCGCCGGCCGGGCCGTACGCGCCGGACGGGTCGCGCGCGCCGAGGTGCAGGTTGGACAGCCACCCCTGCCGCCGCCCGTGACCCCACTCGGCGGCGAGGATCGCGAGGTCGAGGGTGTGCCGCGGCTTCACCTTCAGCCAGCCGGCCCCGCGCCGCCCCGCCTCGTAGGGGACGTCGAGGCCCTTGACGATGACGCCCTCGTGGCCCTGGGCGATGGCGTCGTCGAAGAAGGCCCGCGCCTCGGGGACGGAGGCCGTGACCAGCCGCGGCACCCGAAGCGGCGCGGGCACGACGGAGGACAGCGCGGCCCAGCGCTCGGTGCCGGGCGCGCCGATGAGGTCGGCGCCGTCGACGTGGAGGGCGTCGAAGACGAAGAGGGACAGCGGCACCTTGGCCCGCGCCGCCGCGACGTCGACCCGGCTGCTGACGCGCGAGCCGGTGCGCTGGAACGGCAGCGGCCGGCCGGCCGGGCCTAGCGCGATGGTCTCGCCGTCGAGCACCACGGACCGGACGGGCAGCGCCAGCGCCGCCTCGACCAGCTCGGGCACGTTGGCGGTGATGTCGTCGAGCGTGCGGGTGAACACGGCGACGTCGCTGCCGTCGCGGTGGATCTGCACCCGGACGCCGTCGACCTTCCACTCGACGGCGGCCTCGCCGGTGCGCCCCAGCGCCTCGGTGATGTCGGGCGCGGGGGAGGCCAGCATGGGCCGCAGCGGCGACCCGACCGTCAGCCGGAAGGACGCCAGCCCGTCGGCCCCCGACGCCAGCACGGCGGCCGCGACGGGCACCAGCGCCCCCGCGACGGTGACGGCCCGGCGCACGTCGACGGCCGGTACGGACGAGGCGCGCGCGACGGCCTCGGTCAGGACGCCGTCGAGCGCTCCCTGGCGCAGCTCACCGGAGACCAGCCCGGCCAGCAGCCGCTGCTCGGACGCGGTGGCGCGGGCCATCAGCTCCCGGAACCGCTCGCGCCGCGCTGCGGTGGAGCCCTTCCCCGACAGCTCGGCCAGAGCGCCGAACGAGGCGTCGACCTCCAGCACCGACAGCGACGCCGACGAGGACGGCGGCGGCAGGTCGCGCAGCGACGCGTAGCCGAGGCCGGTGCGCCGCTGCCGCAGCTCTCCGGCGAGGTAGCTGGCGACCACCGCGGCCTCGCCGGGCGCGGCCCGGCGCAGGCAGCCGGCGAGCAGGTCGGTCTTCGCCAGCCGCCCGGAGACCCCGGCGACGGCGGCGGAGGTGTCGGCGACGTCCTTCAGCAGCACGATCCCAGTCTGCCCGCCGGCACTGACAAACGGCGACGCCCCCAGAGCACGCACCAGGCTCTGGGGGCGTCGGTCTCCCGGACGACGGCGTGGTTCAGCTGCTCTGCGCGTCACTGCCCAGGGTCACCGTGGCGGTGTGCTCCTGGCCATCGCGGACGTACGTGAGCTCGATGTCGTCGCCGGGACGGTGCGACCGGACGGCCGCGATCAGGGAGGTCGCGTCGGTGACGACGCGGTCGCCGACGTGGGTGACGACGTCACCCTCCTGCAGCCCGGCCTCGGCACCGGCGCTGCCCTCGTTGACCTGGGCGATCTCGGCGCCGCGGACGTCGCCCCGGGCATCGCCGACGCCCACGCCGATCTGCGCGTGGGTCGGCTGGTCGCCGTTGCGCAGCTCCTCGATGATCGGCTTGGCCTGGTCGATCGGGATGGAGAAGCCCAGGCCGATCGAGCCGTTGCCGCTGCCGGTGGTGAGGATCGCGCTGTTGATGCCGACCACCTGGCCGTCCATGTTCACCAGCGGCCCGCCCGAGTTGCCCGGGTTGATCGGCGCGTCGGTCTGGACGGCGTCGATGACGGAGTTCACGCCGGCCTGCGGCTGGCCCTCGCTGCTGGCCGCCATCGGGCGGTTCAGCGCGGACACGATGCCGGTGGTGACGGTGCCGTCGAGGCCGAGCGGCGAGCCGATCGCCACTACCTGCTGGCCGACGGAGAGGTCGCCGGAGTTGCCGAGCTCGGCCGCCTGCAGGCCGGAGACGTCCCGCGCCTTGATGACGGCGAGGTCGGTGAGCGGGTCGGTCCCCACGACCTCGGCCTCGGCGGTGGTGCCGTCGGAGAACGTCACCTGGACGGTGCCGCCCTCGCCGACGCTCTCGACCACGTGGTTGTTCGTGACGATCTCGCCGTCGGAGGAGATGATGAAGCCGGTGCCACCGGCCTCACCGAACTGGCTCTGCGCGCTGATCGACACCACGCTCGGCAGCACGTCGGCGGCGACGGCCGAGACGCCCGTCAGGTCCGACGCCTGCTGGCTGTTGCCGCTGGTGTTGCTGAGGTCGCTGCGGGTGACGGCGTCGTTGCCGTTGCCGCCGTCGTCGTCGTTGACGTAGGCCGCGACACCGGCTCCGGCCGCGCCACCGATGATCGCGCCGAGCGCGACGCCTGCCAGCACGAGCGGCGCGCGACGGCGCTTCGGCTCGGGCTTGCGGTCGCCGTCGCCGAGCACGGGCTCGTGCGGCGGCGGGGAGCCGGCGGCGCCGGCCTCGGTGGGCTCGGCCGCGGCGGGCTGCTCGCCGGCCGTCGGCGGTGTGCTCCAGCCGCTGCGCGGGAGCTCGGTGGTGGGAGCCTGAGCAGGCGCGGCGCCGGCCGGGGTCCCCGCGGGCGGCGGGGGCACGGGTGCGGTCGGCAGCGTCGTGGTGCTGGCCGAGCCCTGGGGCTCGCCGGAGGTGCGGTTCACGTCGTCCATGTCTCCACCGTGCCCGGCGTCTCTGAGAGCAGGCTGAGAGTCAGTCAAGAGCAGCCGAAGAAGCGGCCGGCAGCCGCATCGTCAGGCGCGCGCCGCCCGACGGGGCCCGTCCGGCCTCGACGCTGCCGCCGTGCCGCTCGGCCGCCGCTTTGACGATGGCCAGCCCCAGCCCGGACCCGGGCAGCCCGCGCGCCTCCGACGACCGGTAGAAGCGGTCGAAGACGCGGGGGAGGTCCTCGTCGGCGATGCCCGGTCCCTCGTCGCAGACGTCGAGGACGCCGTCGTGCAGGGTGACGGTGACGGTGCCGTGCGGCGGGCTGAACTTGGCGGCGTTGTCGAGCAGGTTGGTGGCCGCGCGGCCGAGCTGGGTGGCGTCGCCGGCGACGACCCAGCTCCGCAGGTCGGCGGAGAACGCGACGCCCGGCGCGCGGCGGCGCACCCGGCTGAGCGCGTCGCGGACCACGTCGGCGACGTCGACCTGTTCGTGCGACGCGGCCGGCGCGTCCTCGCGGGACAGCTCGACGAGGTCGCCGACCAGCGTGGACAGCTCGACGGCCTGGGCGCGGGTGTCGGCGATCAGCTGGGCGCGATCGGCGTCGGACAACCCGCCGCTGGCCTCGCTCTGCGCCAGCAGGTCGAGGTTGGTGCGCATGCTGGTCAGGGGGGTGCGCAGCTCGTGCCCGGCGTCGGCGACCAGCCGCGACTGGCGCAGCCGGGCCTCGCTCAGCGCCGCCAGCATGGCGTTGAAGGCGTGCGCGAGGCGGGCGATCTCGTCGCTTCCGGTGACCTCGATCGGCTCGAGCTGTCCCGTGGCGGCGACGTGCTCGGCGGCCTGGGTGAGCTGGCGGACGGGGCGCAGCCCGGCCCGCGCGATGGACAGCCCGGCCCAGGTGGCGAGCACGATGCCGACGCCGCCGGCGATGAACGACACCAGCCGCAGGCGGTCGAGCAGCTGCTCGGTCTGGGCGGTCGGCTGGCCGAGCACCAGCGCGAACCCCGGCTGGCCCGGCACGGCGACGACGCGGTAGCTGTCGCCGGCGAGGTCGGCGGTGCGGACGCTCTCGCGGCTCTCGCCGCGGGCGACCGCGAGCTCCTGGTCGCCCATGGGCGGGGTGGTGTCGACGCCGCGAGCGATGACGGCCGTGCCGTTGGCCTGGAGCAGCGCGATGCGGACGTCGGTGGCCACGATGGCCGCGCCGGGGATGTCGGCCAGCTGCTGAGGGTCGCCGAGCGTGGTCGAGACGGCGCTGCGGGCGCGGTCGAGCAGGTTCTGGTCGACGCTCGACTGCAGCTGCGACGACACCGTCAGGTAGGCCGCCAGCGCCGTCAGCGTGACGGCCAGGCCGACGCCGAGGGCGGCCAGCGCGCCGACCCGGGTGCGCAGCGACAGCCGGGACGCGAACCCGGTGGACTGCGCGTCGGGCGGCGGACCGGACGGCGCGCCGTCGGGCGGACCCGGCGGCACGGACGAGCGCCTGGCCGGCGGCGGGGGTGGGACGGCGTTCGACGGCGACCAGACGCGGCGGGCGGCGTCGCTGGTCACGGCGGATCCTCGCGGGCGACGTAACCGACCCCGCGGACGGTGTGGATGAGCCGCGGCTCGCCCTGTTCCTCGGTCTTGCGGCGCAGGTACCCGACGTACACCTCGAGCGAGTTCGCCGTGGTCGGGAAGTCGTAGCCCCACACCTCCTCGAGGATGCGGTCGCGGGTGAGCACCTGCCGCGGGTGCCGCAGCAGCAGCTCGAGCAGCGAGAACTCGGTGCGGGTGAGCCGGATGGCGCGGCCGCCGCGGGTGACGTCGCGGGTGCCGGGGTCGAGGACGAGGTCGCCCATGCGCAGCTGCGGGCCGGTCGACGGGTCGGCGGCGGGCGCGGCCCGGCGCAGCAGCGCCCGCAGCCGGGCCAGCAGCTCCTCGAGCGCGAACGGCTTGGGCAGGTAGTCGTCGGCGCCGGCGTCGAGCCCGGACACGCGGTCGGAGACCTCGTCGCGAGCCGTGAGCATGAGGATGGGGAGGTCGTTGCCGGCGGCACGCAGCGCGCGGCAGGTGGCGAGGCCGTCGAGGCGCGGCATCATGATGTCGAGGACGACGGCGTCGGGCGGATCGGTGCTGATGGCGCGCAGCGCCTCCTCGCCGTCGCCGGCGAGGTCGATCTGGTAGCCGTTGAACGCCAGCGACCGGCGCAGCGACTCGCGCACGCCGGGATCGTCGTCGACGACAAGTACTCGCATGCCCTCAGTCTGCCCGTCCGACGTGAGAAACGCCTGAGAGCGGCGGAAGAACGACGACGGCGGGCGGCCTCCCGAAGGAGACCGCCCGCCGCCGGTGTGTCAGTGACGGATGGCCCGGGTTCAGCTGAACGCGGGGCCCGCCGCCTCGGCCGCGTCGGACGCGACCGTGGAACGCGCCTCGGCGTCGGCCTTGGCCTGCGCCTTGCGGTCCGCCGCCACGTCGGACGGAACCGCCGCGGTGCGGGAACGCGCCGCCGCGGCAGCCGCCGCGCCGGAGTTGTCCTCGCCGCGGACGCGGTTGTTCTCGGCGACGACGGTGCCCGTGTTGCCCGAGACGTTGAAGTCGCCACGGACCACGTTGTCGGACACGTACACGTCGGCGCTGTTGTCGGTGATGCTGAGGTTGCCGCCGAAGGCGTTGTAGCCGCACCCGGTCAGCGGGGCCGACGCGCCGATCTGGAGGATCTCGCCGCTGCCGCTGAACGAGGCATCGCCGTCGATCTCCGACAGGCACAGGACGCCGCCCTGCTCGGCGCCGGTCACCGAGTAGGTGCCCTCGATGACGGTGTCGTACACGTCGGTCAGGGTGTCGCCGGTGGTCGCGAGGTTCCGGGTGACCCAGCCACTCTCGATGAAGGTCTCACCGTTCGTGGAGGTGACGCTGCGGGCGTGGTCCGAGCCGACCGAGTAGAAGAACCCGGAGTCGGTGGCGGTGACGTTGTTGCCGAGCGTGCTGTTCTCGGTGTACGCGCCGTACGCCGCGCTCAGGACGGTGCTGCCGCTGACCGAGGTGCCGACGACGTCAGCGAAGCCGTTCGCCAGGACGCGGACGTTGCCGTTGACGGTCGCACCGTCGAGCAGCAGGTTCGCGTCGGCACGAACGGTCACGTTGCCGTTGATGACGACGTTGGTCAGCTCGCACGACTTGCCGGCGGCCACGACGAGGTCACCGGGGACGGTGACGTCGGCTGCGACGCCGTCACAGAACGTGGTCAGCGCGGCCTGGGACGGCGCGGCGAACCCGACGGCCATGAGGCCGGCGGCTGCCGCCGTCAGGGCGATCTTGCGGTAGCGCATGTGCGCTCCTCTCTGCGGATGCTGCGGATGATCCGGAGGCTCTGTGCGCAAGGATTCAGTTGTCGAGACCGAGCCGAAGCGACAGACACCCCCTACTCCTGCCGGAGACTTGGTACGACGTGCACTCTTTCCGGGAAATGACGATCATGTCAAGGTTTAGCCCGTATTTCGGGGCACTTGTCGACATGAGTTCGCCTCGCCGACACGAGAGAAACCGGCGTTCATTGCGGCGACATTTGTCCGACGTGTCGCGCGCGGTCGAGGTGGTCCTGAGCCCGGACCAGGACGTCCAGGACCCGGGCGCCGAATTCCAGGCCGTACGGATGCGCCGGGGCGCCGGGCCGGGCGGCAGCCGTCAGCTCGGTGATCGCCGTGCTGAGCGCGTCGACGACGGTGGTGTGCGGGTCGGGGAGCACGGCGTGCCCGGCGCCGCCCCACACGCGCGCGTAGAAGAGACGGGCCGCGGCGGGGAGGTTCTGGGAGACGCTGACGGTGCTGGAGGCGCCGCCGCGGTGGCCGAGCACGAGGTGGAGGGTGCCCAGCGGGTCCTCGTGCGCGGCGACCGTCTCGACCGGCTCCAGGAGGTTCAGCAGGATCGACAGCGCATGCGGCCCGAGGTCCCAGAGCCCGCCGTCGCGCTCCAGCCGCCACGGCGTGGAGAAGGCGCCGTGCTCGCGCTGCACCGAGCCCAGCGTCAGCGCCGTGCCGCCCTCCCACGGGTGCTCGACCGCGGCGGCCTGGCAGGACGCCAGCCAGTCGCGCACCTCGGGCCGGTACAGCTGGGTGAAGAACACTGCGCTGGCCACGCCGGACGCCGCGGCCGCGTCGGTGAGTGCACGGCCGGTGGCGGCGTCGTGCGCGATCGGCTTCTCCAGCAGCAGGTGCTTGCCGGCGGACGCGGCGGCCGTGGCATACCCGGCCTGGACGTCGGGCGGGACGGAGAACTCGACGGCGTCGACGTCGGACAGCAGCTCCTCGAAGGATCCGTACGCCCGCACACCGAACTCGTCGGCCAGCGCGGCCGTGCGGGCCGGGTCGCGGCCCCAGACGCCGGCGAACGTGACGTCCGCCGTCGCCGCGAGCGCGGGCGCGTGGGTCACGCGGGCCCAGTGTCCGGTGCCGACCAGTCCGAAGCGCATGGAAGGGGACACTACCGGCGCGTCGGCACCCGCCCGCGCGGCCGTCCGGCGGCTAGCCTGAACACCGTGGACGAAGCGGCGGTCTATCCCGCGCACTGGGAGGCCGACGTCGTGCTGTCCGACGGCGCGACGGCGCACCTGCGGCCCATCGTGCCAGCCGACGCCGAGCGGCTGGTCGAGTTCTACGCGCGCGTCAGCGACCGCTCCAAGTACTACCGCTTCTTCGCCCCCTACCCGACGCTGACCGGCCGCGACGTCGAGCGGTTCACGAACGTCGACCACCGCGACCGGGTGGCGCTGATCCTGCTCATCGGCGACGCCATGATCGCCGTCGGCCGGTACGAGCGGCTGGACGACACCGACGCCGAGGTGTCGTTCCTGGTCGAGGACGAGCACCAGGGCCGCGGCGTGGGCAGCGTGCTGCTGGAGCACCTCGCCCAGGCCGCCCGCGAGCGCGGCGTGCGCCGGTTCGTCGCCGACATCCTGCCGGCGAACCACAAGATGATCGACGTCTTCGCCGACGCCGGCTACACCGTCGACAACAGCTACGAGGACGGCGTCGTCCACGTGGAGTTCGAGATCGCCCCGACCGGCAGCTCGCTTGAGGTCATGGCGGCGCGCGAGCACCGGGCCGAGGCGCGCTCGATCGAGCGGCTGCTGACGCCGCGGTCGGTCGCGGTCGTCGGCGCCAGCCGCTGGCGCGAGAAGATCGGCCAGACGCTGGTCCGCAACCTCGTGCTGGGCGGCTTCACCGGCCCGGTCTACGCGGTCAACCGCGAGGCGACGGCGATCACCGGCCTGCCGGCCTACAAGAGCGTCCGCGACGTCCCCGGCGAGATCGACCTCGCGCTGGTCGCCGTCCCCGCCGACGCAGTCGCCGAGGTGGTCCTCGACTGCGCCGCGAAGGGCGTGCGCGGGCTGGTCGTGGTGTCGTCCGGGTTCGCCGAGACGGGCGAGCCGGTGGGCCGGTCGCGGCAGGCCGAGCTGGTCCGGCTGGCCCGGGCCCACGGCATGCGCATCGTCGGGCCGAACTGCCTGGGCATCGTCAACACCGACCCCGTGTTCTCGCTGAACGCGTCGCTGGCCACCACGCTGCCGCCGGCCGGGCGCGTCGGGTTCTTCGCCCAGTCCGGCGCGCTGGGCAGCGCCATCCTCGCCGACGGCGCCGCCCGCGGCCTGGGCGTGTCGACGTTCGTGTCGGCCGGCAACCGCGCCGACGTGTCCGGCAACGACCTGCTGCAGTACTGGCGCGACGACCCCGCCACCGAGGTTGTCCTGCTGTACCTCGAATCGCTGGGCAACCCGCGCAAGTTCTCCCGGCTGTCCCGCGCGGTCGCCGAGGTCAAGCCGGTGGTGGCGGTCAAGAGCGGACGGTCCACCCAGGGCGTGCCGCTCGGGCACACCGTCCGGCCGATCGAGGCGCCGGCCGACGCGCTGGACGCGATGTTCCGGCAGTCCGGAGTCGTCCTGGTCGACACCATCCCGGAGATGTTCGACGTCGCGCAGGTGCTGGCGTTCCAGCCGCTGCCCACCGGCCGCACGGTCGCCGTCATGGGCAACTCCGGCGCCCTGTGCCTGCTGGCCGCCGACGCCGCCGTCAGCGCCGGTCTGGACGTCTACGGCGACCCGGTCGGCTTCGGCGCCGGCGCCACTGCCGACGACTACCGCAAGGCGCTGCGCACGTTCGTCGACGAGCCCGCCGTCAGCTCCATCCTCGTCGTCTACGCGCCGGCCGTCGACGGGCCCGGCGGCGAGGACGTCGCCGCGGCGCTGGCCGAGGTCACGGCGGCCGGGAAGCCGGTCGTCACGACGTTCCAGGGCCAGCGCGGCGTCCGCGGCCCGGCCGGGGTGCCGTCGTACCCGTCGCCCGAGGAGGCCGCCCGGGCGCTCGGCCACGCCACCGCGTACGCCGAGTGGCGCCGGCGCAGCCACGGCAAGGTGCCGCGGCTCGAGGGCTGCGACGCCGCGGGCGCGCGCAAGCTGGCCCGCGGCGCGCTGAGCGCGGTCGGCACCGACCCGCAGACCGGCGCCGACCTCCCGCCCGCGCGGCTACGTGAGCTGCTCGCCGCCTACGGCGTCGACCTGCTGCCCATGGTCGACGCGCCGACGCTCGACGCCGCGCTGGGCGCCCTGGACGTCCTGGGCGGCGAGGTGGTGCTGAAGGCGACGTCGCCGCGGCTGCGGCACCGGCCCGACCTCGCCGCCGTCTGGCGCAACATCGACACCGCCGACGAGATGCGCGACGCCTGGGCGACCATGGCGCAGACGCTGGCCGACCCCGTCGAGGCCGGGTTCGTGGTGCAGCCGATGGCGCCGGGCGGGGTGCCGGTGTCGATCCGGGCCTGGGAGGACCCCCTGTTCGGCCCGGTGGTCTCGTTCGGGCTGTCCGGCGTGGCGTCGGAGCTGCTGGGGGACCGGTCGTACCGCATCCCGCCGCTCACCGACCGCGACGCGGCCGAGATGGTGCGGGAGGTGAAGGCGGCCGCCTTGCTCATGGGCTACCACGGCGGCATCATGGCCGACCTGGGTGCGGTCGAGGACCTCGTGCACCGCATGTCGCGGCTGGTCGACGAGGTGCCGGAGGTCGGCTCCGTGGAGCTCGACCCGGTGCTCGCCGGCGAGTCCGGCCTGACGGTCGTCAACGGCTCCGCCCGGGTCGCCGCCCCGGCCGGGCGACAGGACTGGTACACCCGGCGACTGCCGTGAGGCAGCGGCCACGAGCGTGGGAAGATGGAGGAATGGCGGATACAGGGACGCGTGAGGGTCTTCGCCTGGCCATCCAGGAGGCCGGCTATTACCCCGATCTCGTCGCGGACATGCTCGAGACCTCGCTGGCCGGCGAGGCCGTCGACTCCTACGTCGTGCACCACGAGCCGCACTTCGACCGCGACGAGTTGCGCCGGCACGTCAGCGTGCTGGTCCTCACCCCGACGAGGCTGATCGTCGGCCACACCGACGAGTACCCCTCCGACGACACCCACGACGTGCCGTACGCCACCACGTCCACCGAGGCGGTGCCGCTCGACCGCGTCACGTCGGTGGTGGTCAGCCGCACCGTCACCGCGCCCGCCTCCTACCGCACCGGCGCACCGGCGCTCGACGTCGTGCTCACGGTCGGCTGGGGCGCCATGAGCCGCATCGACCTCGAGCCCGCCACCTGCGGCGACCCCGAGTGCGAGGCCGACCACGGCTACACCGGCGCGCTGACGTCCGACGACTTCACGCTGCGGGTCAGCGAGGCCGGCGACGGCAGCGGCCGGGTCCGCGACCTCCTGACGTTCGCCCGCGCGCTGTCCGCCGCCACCATCAGCGTGCGGTGACCGGTGCCGCTGCCGCGTTACGGCGAGGACGCCCTCGCTGACCTCCTGCCGTCCGTGCTGGCCGCCCTCGGCGTACCCGACGAGATCGACGTGCTGGGACTGCCGCCGGCCCGCCGCTACTGCATCCTGCTGGTCGACGCGCTCGGCTGGAACCTGCTGCGCGCCCACCCGGCGCAGGCGCCGTTCCTGACGTCGCTGACCGGCCGGTCCATCACCGCCGGCACGCCCACCACCACGGCCACCAGCCTGGCCAGCCTCGGCACCGGGCTGCCGCCGGGCAAGCACGGCATCGTCGGCTACACCTCGCGGGTGCCGGGCGGCGACGGCATCTTCAACGCGCTCAAGTGGGATCCGCCGCTGGACCCGCTGACGTACCAGCCGTACCCGTCGCTGTTCGACCGCGCCGCGCGGGCCGGGGTGGCGACGACCGTCATCGGGCAGAGCAGCTTCCGCGACACCGGGCTGACCCGCGCCGCCATGGGCGGCCCGTTCCGCTCCGCCAACACCTACGGCCAGCGGGTCGCGGCCGCCGTCGAGGGGTCGTCCGGCGCCACGCCGTCGCTGGTGTACGTCTACGACGGCGACCTCGACTACACCGGCCACCAGCACGGCTGGCGCTCCGCCGCCTGGCGCTACCAGCTGGCCATGGTCGACCGCTTCGCCGAGCAGCTCTACGACGAGCTGCCGCCCGAGACCGTCCTCGTCGTCACCGCCGACCACGGCATGGTCGACGTCGAGCCCGACCGCCGGATCGACGTCGACGACGTGCCTGCGCTGCGCGAGGGCGTGGCGCTGGTGGCCGGCGAGGCCCGGTTCCGGCACGTCTACGCCGCCTCCTCGGGAGTGGCCGACGACGTCGCCGCCGCGTGGCGGTCGGTGCTGGGCGACCGCGCCGCGGTGCTGACCCGCGCCGACGCCATCGCGGCCGGCTGGTTCGGCGCGGTGGAGGCGCGGGTGGCCGAGCGCATCGGCGACGTCGTCGCCAGCGTGCACGGCGACTGCGCGGTCGAGCGGCGCAGTGTGTTCCCCGTCGAGACCCGGCTGCGCGGCCTACACGGCGCGCTGACCGACGACGAGTTGATGGTGCCGTTGCTGGTCGGGGAGGCGTGATCCCGGCGTGGCGGAGCTGACGTTCTTCACCGGGACCATGGACTGCGGCAAGTCGACGCTGGCGCTGCAGACCGACTACAACCACCGCCGCCGCGGGCTGTCCGGGCTGCTGCTGACCTCGCACGACCGCGCCGGCGAGGCGACAGTGTCCAGCCGGCTGGGGTTGTCCGCCGACGCCGTCGAGGTCACTCCGTCGACGCAGCTGTGGGCGCTGGTGGCGGCCCGGCTGACGTCCGGCGCCCGCATCGACTACGTCATCGCCGACGAAGCCCAGTTCTACACGTCCGAGCAGGTCGACGACCTTGGCCGCATGGCCGACGAGCTGGACGTCCCGGTGTATGCGTTCGGCATCCTCACCGACTTCCGCACCCGGCTGTTCCCGGGGTCGGCGCGGCTGGTCGAGCTCGCCGACCGCGTCGAGACCCTGCAGGTCGAGGCGCTGTGCTGGTGCGGGCGGCGGGCGACGCACAACGCCCGCACGGTCGGCGGCATCATGGTGACGGAGGGCGAGCAGGTGGTCGTCGGCGACACCGACGGCGCGGGCGTGGTCGGCTACGAGGTGCTGTGCCGGCACCACCACCGCCGCCGCATGACCGCCGTCAGCGCCCGGGTCGCCGAGACCGGCGCCGAGCCGCTCCCGTTCGCCGCCGGCTGAGGTCGTCACGGACGACGTCCGGTCAGATGCTGACCCAGCTGGTGACGACGGCCGGGCGGGCGTCGTCCTCGAAGCGGCAGCTGACCGAGATGGGGCCGGGCGCGACCGGCGCGGCCCGGAACCGGCCGTCGGCGTCGGTGGTGACGGTGACGACGCCGTCGACGTGGCGCACCTCGACCGTGGCCGGCGCCGGCGCGACGATCTGGCCCATGACGCGGTGTGCGCCGGCCTCGCGGGTGACCTCGAGGACCACGACGGTGTCGCCGGAGGTGAACGTCAGCAGCCGCGGCGCCTCGGTGCCCGAGCGGACGGCGGCGGCCGGCTCGGCGCTGGAGTCGCCGACGAGCTCGGCCAGTTCGGCGTCGGCCGTACGCCACACCAGGCTCGCCTTGGCGATGTCGACCAGCCGCCGCGGCGGCGGGTCGGTGGCCTCGATGATCTCGCGGAGCTGGTCGACCAGGTGGTCGTCGTCAGCCATGGATGCCCCCTTCAGCGCCGGCCCGTGCGCGGGCGGGCGCTGGCCGGGCCGGTGTCGTTCGTCTCGCGGGCGGTCTCGGTGCCGCCGGTGTCGTCGCCGTCGTGGATGATGCGGCGCAGGTGGTCGAGGCAGCGCTGCCGCGTGGGTCCGACGCTGCCGACGGGCATGTCGAGCTCCGCGGCGACGTCGGCGTAGCGCGGGTCGGCAGCGGCGACCGTGAGCCGCAGGAGGTCCTGGCAGCGTGGCCGCAGCCGCTGGAACGCGCGCAGTACCGCGACCTGCTCCTCGCGGGCGAGCAGCGCCTCGACCGGGCCGGGATCTGGGGTAGCGGCATCGTCAGCGCGATCGGCGACGTGGAGGTCGGGCAGCTCGGTGCCGACCTTGCGCAGCAGCCGCAGGCACTCGCGGCGCGCGGTGGTGACCAGCCAGGCCGCCAGCCGCTCCGGTTGGGCCAGCCGGCCGAGGTGCTCGACCAGCCGCAGCCAGGTGCTCTGGAACGCGTCCTCGGCGTCGCCGCCGTGCAGCCGATGGCTGCGGACCACCGCCCACACCAGCGACGCGTGGTCGTCGACCAGGCGGTCCCAGGCGCGTTGATCGCCCCTGGACGCCGCCTCGACCAGCTCACTGACGGACAGTTCGGCCACCGCCCCGAGTATAGATGCAGGTAGATCGCCGTCAGTGACGGGCACGCGCCCCCGGGCGTGGCGAACCACGCCCTGCCCACGTACCCGTCACCCCCCGTTGTGCCGATCATCGCAGCAGCCCCCCGGCTTCACAGACGTTGTACGAGCAGACGTCGTGGACGCCTGCGTCGCCTGGCTGCGAGGATCTCGACGACGCGGTTTCTCGAAAGAGCCCGCCACGGTTCCAAGGGAGCGAGGCCGCCGCGCACGGGCTGGTCGGGTGCGGCCGGACGTCGTGCTGGTGTCATGGCCGCCTCCCCTAGGTGTGCGCGACACGGCCGGAGGTTCCTGGTCCGTGGAACGCCGACTGGTGGCCTAGCTCGGCGTTCACAGATACAGAGCGCGAAGCGGCCGCCCAGATACGTGCGAAGGGGAAATTTCTCGGATTTCTTCGTTTCCGCAGGTCAGGCCTTGGGGGAGCGGGCGGCGTCCCGCCCGCTCCCCGTCCGGTCAGCCCTGCGCCGGCGCCGCCTCAGGCGCTGCCTCGGCGCCCGTCAGGGGCACCTCGACGGCGCCGCCGGGCGCGTTGGACTCGACGACGAGGTCCGCGCTCGTGCGTCCACCGGCGGCCGGCGGCGTGAACCGGACCGCCACGTCGCACGAGGCGCCCGGCGCGACCGGCGCCGCGGTGCACGCCCGCGCGTCGGCCACCGCGAACGCGTCCGCCGTCACCGTCAGCCCGGACACCGTCAGCGGCCGGTCGCCGGTGTTCGTCAGCGTCACCGGACGCACCGCGGCGTCGGCCGCCACGGCGGTGAACACCGGCGCGTCCGCGTCGACCCGGGCACCCGGACCGGCGGCGGCCACCACCCGGACCGTCGTCCGTCCCGTCACCGGCGCCAGCGACTCGTCGCCGGTGTAGGGGCGCATGGAGTCGGCGGTGACCTCCAGCGTCACCTCGCCGGTGCGCAGGCCGGTCAGCTGCCGCGTCACCGGGTCCAGGATCGCCACCTTGCCCTGGTCGCGGGCCCGGCGGACGGCCTGCTCGCCGGAGCCGACGGCCAGGCCGTCGTCGCCGGACCAGCGCACGGACATCGGGTAGGCCAGCGGCACGACCCGGCTGCCCGGCAGCACGCCGGACGGTTGGACGACGTGCCCGCCGACGGTCACCGCGTGGCCCGCCTCGACCGTCTCCGGCGCCTCGACGACGACCTGCTGGGCGAACGCGCGGACGTTGGCGTTGAGCCACTGCTGCGCGCCGGACCCGTCGCGGTCGACGTTCCACTCGACCCAGCCGGTGAAGCCGCCGCGGTCCGGGGTGCCGTACGGCGCCTTGCCCGACGACGGGTGCACGACGTACTGGACGCCCTCCTGCCGCTGGACGTTCGTGATCTGGGCGTGCGAGCCGACCATCGCGGCGCCCTTGTTGCTGCCGGACCGGAAATCGGCCAGCAGCCGTTCGACCAGCTGGACCTCCATGCGGTCGCCGAGCTGGCTGGACTTCGTCTCCGCCGGGTCGTCGACGGGGTGGTGGGCGAAGACCATGACGTTGCTGACGGCGTCGTCCTCGGCGGCGGTCGCCAGCGCCTCCTCGAGCATCGGCAGCTGGTCCCAGTCCGAGCCGCGCAGGCTGCCCAGCGCGCTGTTGAGCAGGATGAACCGGGTGCCCTTGTGGTCGAAGGTCCGGTATGGACGGCCGAACTCGGCCTCCCACGCGTCCAGCGTCGACTGCGTGTTGCCCACGCCGTAGGACTCGTGGTTGCCCGGCACGTAGTAGCAGGGGACGGTGTCGGGGTCGTCGTCCGGCTCGGCGCCGACGGCGACGAGGTCGCAGCCGCCCTCTTCCAACGTCTGGCGGGCCAGCGCGAGGTCCTCGGGCAGGCCGCGGTCGACGATGTCGCCGTTGAGCACGACGAGGTCCGGCTCCTCGGCGCGGATGCGGTGCAGCGCGGCGACGGCGACCTGCGTGAGGTCCGGCGACGCGGCGGTGAACTGGACGTCGGAGAGCGTGGCGAAGGACCAGTCGGCGCCCGGCTGCGGCCGCCCGTCGGCGGACACCAGCGGGTCGGCGCGCAGCGGCTCCTGCGGGGGCAGGTCGATCTGCGACGGGACGTCCGCCTCCAGCCCGCCGATGACGAACCGGCCAGGCACTTGCTGGTCGACGGCGGTGTTGATGCCCTGGAACGAGTTGAACCGGATCGGGAACACCGCCGTCGACGGGATGGTGAACGTCGCGTACTGCCACTCGTCCGACGGCTGCAGGCCGGTGCCGTAGACGCCGATCGAGGTGCCCTCGGCGTCCCAGAAGCCGGCGTAGGTCAGTCCGCTCGGCACGAACACGTCCGACTTGAGCTTGAGCCGGACCCGCAGCGGCTGGCCCGGGATCTCCACCCAGCGGCTCGGGTTGCTGGCGGCGGTGATGCCCTTGTTGCGGGCGGCGCCGAACTCCAGCCGGATGCCGTTGGGGGTCGTCGAGGATGTCCATGCGCACGCCGGCGGTGCCGTTGCGGGTCCAGCGTCCGGTGGCGGCGTGCTCGTCCTGGAAGTCGTAGACCTGGACGGTCTGGACGCCGACCGTCACGGGCAGCCGGATCGTCCGGCCGGCCGCGCTCAGCTCGACGACGGTGCCGCCGGCGGCCAGCGGGGTGACCAGCAGGCCGGCGCCGTCCGCGGTGATGTCGACGACGCTCTCGTCGTAGCTGAGGTCGAGGTCGACCAGCTCGACGGGGGCGGCGAAGCCCTGCGCGTCGCGGCCGGTGACCTCGACCCGCACCGCGTTCTCCGGTCGCGCGTCGCCGATCGAGAGCCGGCTCGTGGACAGCTCCAGCGAGTGCAGTTCGCCGAGGATGTCGATGCTGCGCACGCCCTGGGCTGCGCCTGCGGTCGCATGCACGACGACGCGGCCGCGCCGGTTCGCCGGCACCTCGAGCACCGAGCCGTCGACGGTGCCGCCGCTGCTGCGCCAGCGGACGCTGTTCGGGTCCAGTTCGACCGGGGTGAGGTGGTCGTCGACGGCCTTCGCGGTGAGCGTGCGGTGCAGGCCGGGGAACGCGCGGGCGTCGTCCTCGCCGGGCGTGATGACCAGCTGCTTCGCCGTGCCGCTGCCCGGCGCCACGAACAGGCCGACGCCGTTCGGGTCCGGCCGCTCGGCGCCGTCGGAGGGGCTGTTGCGGACGGTCGCGGCGTCCTCGCCGAGCGGGCGCGCCACCATCGACGTCGAGCCGCCGCCGTCGAGGTTCCAGGCCTGTTCCGCGCCCAGGCGCACCATGAACCGGGCCAGCTCGCGCATCGTCATGCCGTTGACCGGCGACTGCCGCCCGTCGTTCGTCATGAGGATCATCGTGCGGCCGTCGTCCTTGAAGCCGATGACGGTGCGCGGGTGGACGGCGTTGTCGAGCTCGGAGTCCGGGCGGGCGACGCCGTCGCGGACCAACTCGCGGTTGGAGCCGATGACGAAGCGCATCTGCCGGGCGATCTCGTCGCTGAGCTCGTAGCTGAGCGTCACGCCGTCGCCCGGCTGCAGGGTGCGGATCGCGGCCGCGCCGGCCTCCCGTCCGACCAGCACGAAGGCGCCGTCGGGGATGGGGCCTTCGCCTGCCCTGCTGGCGTCGACGGTGACCACCCGCTCGTCCTGGACCAGCACCGACGCGACGTCGGTGGCGCCGCTGACGCCGATGGCGCGGCTGTAGCTGCCCCAGGCGGGCGTGTAGGCGACGATGGCGTTCGCGGGGGAGCCGGACATCGTGTTCGACGCGTTCAGCGAGGTCACCGGGTGCGCGCTGCCCCCGAACGTCGCCGTCGCGTCGAGCGTCATGTCGACCGCGCGGCCGATGCCGTCCCTGCCGACGCCGATGTGCGACCACGTCCCGTGGTCCGACGACTTCAGCAGCTCGCCGTCGCGGACCTCCGCGCCCAGCGGCGCGCCGGAGTTGTTGATGTCGAAGAAGTCGCCGTTGACCCCGGCGACCGCCCCGGCCTCGTTCACCATGACGCTCGTCGCCTGGCGGTCGGTGACGTGCTCGCCGGCCAGCAGGTCGCTGGTGACGGCCGGGTTGGCGAGGTCGGCGGTGAGGATGTGCTGGTCGTACCAGCCGGTCGGGGTGACGGAGGTCAGCTCGCGCAGCGTGATGCCGGGCCCGATCTGCTCGGTCCGGTCCACCAGCTCGATCGCGTCGTCCGTCAGCGGCGGCTCGTCCTGTGCTGTGGCGGGCACGCCGGTGAACCCGCCGACCACGACGGCGGACACCGTCAGAGCGGACAACGACGTCACCCATCGACGTCGTACGTTGGTGCTCGACATTGGCATCGAGTCCTTGGATAGAGGTATAGGCCAATGCCATTGAAGTGGTTCGATGCACCTTGTCCTAGTCATCCCATTTGCGGCGGATGGAATTCTGGATGAACCGGGGTCGTGGGTGCGCCCTGGGTTGTCGCTCGGCAGCGATTGGGGTGGTGGTGTTCCGGGCGCTGGCTCGGCGTCGGTACGGCGACCTGGCCCGGACCCCCGTGATCATGTCCGCTGACGGCATGCCAGCGACCGCCACCGAACATGATCATGAAATCCCCGGCTCGGTTCGCACCGTCGCGGGGGGCTCGTGTCCGGTCGCCGTGGGGGCGGCGCGCTTCGCCGTGGGGGGTGCTGCGGTGGGCGGTGCGGTGCGGTGGGCGGTGCGGTGCGCGGTGGGCGGGGTACGGTCCCCGGTCCCCTCCCGGCCGGGAGGGCTCCCACCCTACGGGCGGGCGGCGTTAACCCGGCGTGAACGGCCGTCCGTCGTTGCCTGTCGCCGGGGCTCGGTCTGGGGTGCGGCTCCCTGGGGCCGGCCCTTCGTCGCGGTGCGGCTCGGGGTCGGCGGCGAGGTCGCCACGGGTCGGCCTCCGGCGCCGTGCGGCTCGGAACCGTCGGCGCGGTCAGGGGCGGGGCTCTGGCGCGGTGCGGCTCGGGGTCGGCGGCGAGGTCGCTACGGGTCGGCCTCCGGCGCCGGTGCGGCTCGGTGCGCGGTGGGCGAGGTTCGGTCCCCGCCCGGCCGGGAGGGCCCCCACCCTACGGGCGGGCGGCGTTAACCCAGCGTGAACGGCCGCCCACAGATGTCCGCCGCCGGGGCTCGGTCTGGGGTACGGCTGCTCACGGCCGGCCCGCCAGCGCGGTGCGGCTCGGGGTGGCCGGCGAGGTCGCTACGGGCCGGGCCTCCGGCGCGGTGCGGCGCGGTGCGCGGTGGGCGGGGTTCGGTCCCCGCCCGGCCGGGAGGGCCCCCACCCTACGGGCGGGCGGCGTTAACCCAGCGTGAACGGCCGCCCACCGACGTGCCCAGCCCGCCGACGGTCCCTGCCCACCGACGGGCCCGACCGCCGACGGTCCCTGCCTACCGAGGGGCGGAGGCGGCGGGGCGGGGGAGCGGTCAGTCGTTCTTGCGGCGCCCGAACATGATCTCGTCCCAGCTGGGGACGCTGGGCCGGCGGGAGCGGGAGGAGCTGGTCTTGCGGGCCGGCGGCGCCGGCTCGTCGGCCGTGGGGGCGAGGTCGGCGGCCTGCTCGTCGTCGGTTTCGACGTGCTGGGCGATGTCGCTGAGCCGCAGCCGCTCGCTCGTGACCGCGTCGTCGGCCTCATCCTCGACGGCCGAGGCGCCCGAGGCGGAGGCGGACGGACCGGCAGCAGCGGGCGGCTCGGCGGGCTCAGGCGTGTGGTCGTGGAACAGGTCGGGCTCGCGACGACGGCGCTCGCGGCCGGTGCGGGTGGTGCGCCGCTGGCGGCGGGCCGCGGCCGGGATCGGCGTGGTGTCGTCGAACTCGTCCTCATCGTCAGCGGAGGCGGACGAGGACGTGGACGACGACGCAGAAGCGTCGCGCACGAGACCGCGCACCGGCCCCACCCCGGCCGGCTTGAGGAACGCCGGCAGGTCGGGGCCCTCGTCGTCTTCGGCGGGCGCCGCGGCGCCGGACGAACCGCCCACGACGGACAGCCGGGCCGGGCCGGCGGGGACCTCGGGCTCGGGGTCGGCGGGCGCCTCGGCCGGCAGCACGCCGGCGATGGAGCGGGCGTTGTGGTCCTCGGGCACGACGGTGCGGCCGGACGGGTCGAACGAGAAGAGGGCGGAGTCCTCCTCCTCGCCGGCCCACGCGAACCGGACCAGCCAGCGGCCGTCCTCGCGCCGCCACGCGTCCCACTCGACGAGGTCGGGGTCGGCGCCGTGCGTCTTGGCGGTCGCCCCCGCGGCGGCCTCCAGTGTCTGCGGCGGGCCGTCGCCGCCCAGCCGGCGCACCGTGGCCTGCCGGGCGCGGCCCGCGATGTGCTCGCGTTCGGCGAGGACGGGGCCGGCGAAGCGCTCGACCTTCTCGCGTGGCATGCCCGCCACGGCGGCGACGGAGTCGACGGACTCGCCCGCCCGGATGCGTGCCTGGATGTCGCGTGGACGTAGCTGGCTTTCGAGCCGGATATCCAACTGTCCCAACCTCGCTCGGTCGCCTCGGATCGCGGCGAGCAGGCGATCGTCCACCCGCAACGCCAGCTGTTCACCGTCGTGGCCGGAGAGGATGAGGTGAGCGCCGTCCTCACTGACCGCGATCAGCCGAAGCTCACGCATCATCCTCACCTCCGATCACGACTGCCATCCATCGTCACCCGCGGCACCGGGTCCGACCAAGCCGCCACGCCGCCACCGGCCGGTCTGACGAGCACTTTTCTACTCGCCCAGCACCTGGTCGAGGTACTCGTTGGCCATGATCCGCTCCGGGTCGACCCGGTCGCGGACCGCCCGGAACGTCCCCATTCGCCGGTAGTGATCGAGAAGATACCCCGAATCGCGGGTATGGAGCTTTCCCCAGTGCGGCCGCCCACCGTACTCGGTCCACAGCTTCTCGACGGCGGAGAACCAGCCGGTGTAGTCCGTCCGGGGGTAGGCGTGCGTCGCGACGTAGACGGTGTCGCGCTCGTAGGCGGGGGAGAGCCACACGTCGTCGGCCGGTGCGAGGCGGACCTCGACCGGGAACGCCACCCGCCACGGCCCGCGCGCCGTCAGGTCGCGCAGCGCCCGCAGCGCCCCGGGCGCCGCCGAGCGGGGCAGCGCGTACTCCATCTCGTGGAACCGGACCCGCCGCGTGCTGGTGAACACCTTCGGCGCGGCGTCGACGAAGCTGCGGGCGCCGATCAGCCGGGCGGCGACGGCGTTGACGGCCGGTGTGGTCTTGGGCGCGGCCCGGGTCACCCGCTGCACCAGCGCCAGTCCGGCGTTCTCGACGACGTCGCCGGACCACCAGGCGGCGACGGGGTTCGGCGGCGCGGCCGGCTCGCCGGTGCGGCGGTTGACGGTGAGCTGGACGGCGTCGGTGAACGGCAGCCAGTAGAGGTCGCAGTGGTCGGCCGCCTCGAGGTCGGCGAACCGCTCGACGACGGCGTCCAGTGTCGTCCGCTCCACCGTCGACCGCAGCGTGAAGGCCGGTTCGACCCGGAACGTGACACTGGTCACGATGCCCAGCGCGCCGAGGCCCAGCCGCGCGGCCTGGAACAGGTCGCCGTCGTCGGTGGCCGACACGCGCCGCACCGTGCCGTCGGGCAGCGCGATCTCCAGCGCCACCACCTGCTCGGACAGCGACGCGCTGGCCCGGCCGCTGCCGTGGGTGCCGGTCGCGATGGCCCCGGACACCGTCTGGACCGCGATGTCGCCCATGTTCGTCAGGCCGTAGCCGCGCTCGGTGAGCAGCGCGTTGAGCTCGTGCAACCGGGTGCCGGCGCCGACGGTCGCCGTGCCCGCCTCCGTGTCGAGGGCGAGCAGGCCGCTGAGGCCGTCGAGCCGGACCTGCACGCCGTCCGTCGCCGCGACGGGGGTGAAGCTGTGGCCCGCGCCGACCGGCTTGACCCGCAGCCCGTCGCGTGCGGCGGCGGTGAGCACGGCGGCGGCCTCGTCGGCGCCGGCCGGCCGCTCGACGCGGACCGGGCGCGCCTGGACGGTACGCGCCCAGTTCTGCCAGACCATGGGCGTTAGGCTCTCATGGTGAGCATCACCGATCCGTACGACGCCCTCCTGGTCGTCTCCTTCGGCGGTCCGGAGGGGCAGGACGACGTCATCCCGTTCCTCGAGAACGTCACGCGCGGCAAGGGCATCCCGCGCGAGCGGCTGGAAGAGGTCGGCGAGCACTACCGCCTGTTCGGCGGGCGCAGCCCGATCAACGACCAGAACCGCGCGCTGATCGCGAACCTCGAGCACGAGCTGGCCGAGCGGCGCATCTCGCTGCCGGTCTACTGGGGCAACCGCAACTGGGACCCCTACCTCGCCGACGAGCTGGCCCGCATGCGCGACGACGGCGTCGAGCGCGTCGCGGCGTTCGTGACCAGCGCGTACGACTCCTACTCCGGCTGCCGGCAGTACCGCGAGGACCTCTGGCGCGCCGTGCAGGAGGTCGGGCCGGGGGCGCCGCGCATCGACCGGCTGCGGCACTCGTTCGACCACCCCGGCTTCGTGACGGCCAACGCCGACGGCGTCGTGGGCGCGCTCGGCGACCTCCCGCGCGACGTCGCCGACCGGGCCCGCATCGTCTACGTGACGCACTCCATCCCCGACGCCATGGCCGAGACGTCCGGGCCGACGGGCGGGGCGTACGTCGCGCAGCACCTGGCCGTCGCGTCCGCCGTCAGCGCGCAGGTGCAGGCCCGCACGGGCGTGGAGCGCCCGCACGACCTCGTCTACTGCTCGCGCAGCGGCCCGCCGTCGATGCCGTGGCTGGAGCCCGACGTCAACGACCACCTGGCCGCGCTGGCGTCCGAGGGCGTCGAGGCGGTCGTGCTGGCGCCCATCGGGTTCCTGTCCGATCACATGGAGGTCGCGTACGACCTCGACACCGAGGCGCTGGCGACGGCGAAGGAGCTGGGCATCGCGGCGGCCCGCGCGGCCACCGCCGGCACCCACCCCGACTTCGTCGACACCGTCATCGACCTCCTGCTCGAGCGGGCCGCCGTCGAGCGCGGCGAGCCCGTCGTCCGGGCCAGCATCGGCCCGCCCGGCCCCGCCGCCGACGTCTGCCCGGCCGGCTGCTGCCCGAACCTGCGCGAGGACCTCCCCGCGCTCTGCGGCGTCGACTCGCCCCCGTACCCGTGACCCCTGTGGAGGAATCCCCGTGACGGCCGACCCCGCCGACCTGCTCGTCCTGGCCGAGAAGACCGCCCGTGAGGCCGGTGACCTCGTCCGCGACAAGCGTGAGGCGGTCGAGCGCATGGCCGTCGCCGGCACCAAGTCGACGCCCACGGACGTCGTCACGGAGTCCGACACCGCAGCGGAGGCGCTGATCCGCTCGCGCCTCTTCGCCGCCCGCCCCGACGACGGCTTCCTCGGCGAGGAGGACGGTTCGGTCGCCGGCTCGACCGGCGTCGAGTGGGTGGTCGACCCGATCGACGGCACCGTCAACTACCTCTACGGGATCCCGCAGTACGCGGTCTCCATCGCCGCCCGCGTCGACGGCGTGGTCCGCGCCGGCGTCGTCCACAACCCCGCCAGCGGCGAGACGTGGACGGCGGTGTCCGGTGGCGGCGCCTTCCTCGACGGCGGCCCGGTGCGCGTCTCGTCCTGCACGTCGCTGTCGCTGGCGCTGGTCGGGACCGGTTTCGGCTACGACGCGGTGCGGCGGGCGCGGCAGGCGGCGGTGCTGCTGGAGGTCGTCCCGGCCGTCCGCGACATCCGCCGGGCCGGCGCCGCCGCGCTCGATCTGTGCGCCGTGGCGACCGGCCGGCTGGACGCCTACTACGAGCGCGGCCTGAACCCGTGGGACCTCGCGGCGGGCGGGCTGATCGCCGCCGAGGCCGGCGCGGTGGTCAGCGGCCTGCGCGGTGCGGAGGCCGGCAACGACCTCGCCCTGGCCGCGACGCCCGGCGTGGCGGCCGAGCTGACGGCGCTCCTGGAGCGGCTCGGCGCCGACCACGACTGATCCGCTCCCATGATCATCAATGATCCAACCACCCATAGGGGGTCGGATCATTGATGATCATCGGGCGGTGCGGCGGCGGGCGGCCCACGCGTCCTTCAGCGACACCTTGGCGCCCATGCGCAGCACGGCCCCCTCGTAGACGCGCGCCGCCAGCACGACGAGGACGGCGATCAGCGCGAGCATGAGCCCCAGCGCCAGCCCGATCTCCCAGCCAGCGGCGTCGCCCCGGGCCATGCGCAGCGGCATGATCAGCGCGCTGAACGGCGGCACGATGCTCAGCACCCCCGCGGCGGCGGCGTCCTGGTTGAGGAACACGTAGAACGCGCCGAAGTACGAGACCATCATCAGCGTGTTCACCGGTGTGGTGACGTTCTGCAGGTCCTCCTGCCGCGAGATGCGGGCCGCGGCCGCCGCCGACAGCGACGCGTAGGCGGCGAAGCCGAGGACGAACCAGCCGAGGGCGGTGAGGACCGGCGTGATCATGGGCCCGCTCAGGCTCACCGCGCCCAGCGCCGCCGCGATGCCCAGCCCCAGCCCGCCGATCAGCGTGAGCTGCAGCAGTCCGAGCAGCCCGATGCCGATGATCTTGCCGGCCAGCAGCGCCCGCGCCGGGATGGTGGCGAGGATCACCTCGACCACCCGGCTGGACTTCTCTTCGACGACGCCCATGGCCACCCACATGGAGTAGGTGATGAGCTGGCCGAACAGCACGATGGTGCCGAAGAACGCGATGCCGCCGCGGGTCTCGCGCTCGTCGGCGTCGGGGTCGAGGGTGACGGTCCGCAGCGTGGCCGACGTGAGCGCGGCGGACACGTCGGCGGGGTCGATGCCGGCCGATTCCAGCGCCCGCGCGCCCTCGACCTGGCTGTACGCGTTCTGGAGGACGGCGCGCAGCGTGTCGTCGAGGGACTGGTCGACGACGACGGAGTCGCCGTCGACGTAGGCGTCGAGGTCGCCGTCGCGGACGGCCTGCTCGGCCTCGGCGGCGTCGGGCACCGACTGGAAGCTCACCTCGATGTCCGCGACGGAGGCCTGGTGCGCGACCGCCTCCTGCAGGCCCGACGGCTCGCCGACCAGCGCGACGTCGTAGCTGCCGGCGCCGAAGTCGGTGAACCGGGGGAGCAGCACGACCACCGCGATGATGCCGAGCGTGATGAGCAGCGAGATGAAGAACGAGCGCTCACGGATGCGCTGCCCGAACTCGCGGCGGGCGACGAGCGTGGCGGCCTCACGGAACGACAGTGGGCGCGACATCAGGCGGCCTCGACCTTCTCGGGGCCGGACGGCGCCTCGGCCGGCTCGGCGACGACGGAGCGGAACAGGTCGGCCAGGGTGGGCCGGACCGGCGTGAACTGGTGGACGGGGCCGAGGGCGCGGGCGGCGTCGAGCAGGGCTTGGTCGTCGCCCGACGGCGCCAGCTCGACGACCACGGTCTGCTCGGCGTCCTCGACGACGCTCAGCCCGGGCACCGCGGCCGTCAGCGCGGCCACCCAGCCGGGCGCGGCGTCGACGGACAGCCGGAACCGGTTCGCGGCCGTGCCGCGCAGCTCGTCGACGGTGCCGTCGGCGACCAGGCGGCCGGCCCGGATGATGCCGACGGCGTCGCACAGCCGCTCGACCAGCTCGAGCTGGTGGCTGGAGAACACCACGGCGGCGCCGGCGTCGACGCGGGCGCGCAGCACCGCGGCCATGGAGTCGACGCCCATCGGGTCGAGGCCGCTGAACGGCTCGTCGAGGACCATGACGGCGGGATCGTGCACCAGCGCGGCGGCCAGCTGCACCCGCTGCTGGTTGCCGAGCGAGAGCGATTCGACGCGATCTGACGCACGTTCGCTCAGAGCGAGCGCCTCGAGCAGGCCGGATGCGGCCCTGTCGGCTGTGATGCCTGCCACACCGTGCAGCCGCGCGAGGTACACGAGATGCTCGTGCACCTGCATCTTGGGGTACAGCCCGCGCTCCTCGGGCATGTAACCGAACTCACGCCTGATGTCCTGGTCGAGGGGGTGCCGTTCCACCGGACCTCGCCGCTGTCGGGTTCGAGGACGCCCAGCACGATGCGCATGGCGGTGGTCTTGCCGGCGCCGTTGGTGCCAACGAAACCGTACATCTGCCCAGGTCGGACCGTGAACGAGAGATCGTCGAGAGCCACGACGTCGCCGTAGCGGCGGGACAGCCGGTCGAGCTCGAGCATGCGGTTCCTCTCGGTGGGACGATCCGTTGACAGCTTCTCGCCTGGAATGGTGACATCCCTCGTCCCGGAGAACGGTGTGATCCGTCGGTCCAGAGGACGACACGAACTCCCACTGTGTGGGGTGCCGTGCCAACGGGGTACCGCATCAGGCAGAATCTCCCGCTCGGAGCGGGCACAACCGCGGGCCGTCGTGCGTTACGGAGGGGCACGGTGTCCAAACCGGCCCGGCCACCGACATCATGACGCGCCCAGTGAGGGGGAATAGATCATGGCAACCGACTACGACGCGCCACGCAAGACCGACGACGATCTGTCCGAGGACTCGCTGGAGGAACTGAAGAACCGGCGCATGGACAAGACGTCGGGCATCGTCGACGTCGACGAGTCCGACCTGAACGAGTCCATGGAACTGCCGGGAGCAGATCTGTCCAACGAGGAGCTGGCGGTCCGGGTGCTGCCGCGGCAGGCTGACGAGTTCACCTGCTCGCAGTGCTTCCTGGTGCACCACCGCAGCCAGCTGGCGAAGGAGAAGGACGGGATGCTCATCTGCCGCGACTGCGCGGCCTGAGCACCTCCGGACCCCTCACCGGCCGGCCGTCTGACGCGCCGCCTCGAGCTCGGCCACGAGCCGCTCGGGGCGGCGCGTCGACACCAGCCAGTAGGGGGTGGGGTCGGCGTCGTCGTCGACCCCGATGCGCACCACCCCCGGCACGTACCCGCGGATCGCCACGTAGGCGCGGCGGTCGAGGCCGGGGCCACGCGCCGCCCGCGCGTCGTCGCCGGTGAGCGCCTCGGCCGTGCCGACGGCCGTCAACGGCAGCCGCGCCCGCCCCACGCGGACGCCGTCGGGCCCGACGGCGACGCAGAGCCGGCCGTACAGCAGCAGCGCGGCGCCGCCGAGCAGCAGCACGGCGGCCGCCGACGGCAGCGACACCCGCGGCCCGAACGGCAGCTCGTAGACGAGCCAGACCGACGCGGCCAGCCCGGCCAGCAGCAGCCACCATCGAGCCGGCACCACCAGGCGTTCGCGGTAAGCAGTCACTCCAGCAGGGTGCCACGGATCGCCGGAGCCGAGCGGGTAGGGTCGTCGATCGTGACCGAACGGCAGCACGGGGCGCCGCGTCCCGCCGACGCGATCGAGCGGCATCCCGGCGCGCCGGCGCCCGGCAGCACCATCGCCTCGCACTACCGCATGTGCGTGGGCTGCGGACCGGACCACCCGACGGGGCTGCACGTCACCGTTGTCGCGGGCGAGGGCCTCACCGTGGCCGGCACGTTCACCGTCACCGACGACCACCAGGGCGCGCCCGGCCTGGCCCACGGCGGCATCCTGTCGCTGGCCTTCGACGAGGTGCTCGGCTCGCTGATCTGGCTGATCGGCAAACCGGCCGTCACCGGCCACCTCGAGACCAGCTACCGCCGCCCGGTCCCGGTCGGCACGACGCTGCACATCGGCGCCGCGGTCGACCGCGCCGAGGGCCGCAAGATCTTCATGTCCGCGACCGGCCGCGAGAACGCGCCCGACGGCCCGGTCAGCGTCACCGCGTCGGCCGTCTTCGTCGTCGTCCCGCCCACCCACTTCACCGACCACGGCCGCCCGGTGGCCGTGTCGGAGCTCTCGGAAGCGGCCGCGAAGGTCGCGGAGGTGAACCCGTGACGGACCCCGTCGACGTCCTCATCACCCGGCTGGACCCGGACGTGCCGCTGCCCGGCTACGCCCATCCCGGCGACGCCGGCGCCGACCTGATCACGACCAGCGACGTCAGCATCGCGCCGGGTGAGCGGGCCATGGTGGGCACGGGCATCGCGATCGCCCTGCCCGCGGGTTACGCTGCATTCGTCCACCCGCGGTCGGGGCTCGCGCACCGGCTCGGCGTCAGCATCGTCAACACACCGGGCACGGTCGATGCGGGCTACCGGGGCGAGATCAAGGTGCTGCTGGTCAACCACGACCTGCGGGAGCCGGCGGTGTTCGCGCGTGGCGACCGCATCGCCCAGCTGGTCGTCCAGCGGGTCGAGCGGGCCCGGTTCCACGAGGTGGAGCGGCTGCCCGGCTCGGCGCGGGGCGACGGCGGGTACGGGTCGACGGGCACGGCAAGCCAGGCCGGCGGCAACGCCGGCGTCCGATAGACGAAGGGGACGGTCAGGGTGTGGGGACGGCGGCGCCGCGACGGCGATGAGGACGAGGCCGCGGTCGAGGAGACCGTGGAGGCCACCTCGACGGCGTCCGGTTCGGACGGGTCCGGCGAGGACGACGAGGCCAAGAGCGACCGCTCCGGCGGCCCGCTCGACGAGTCCGAGGTCGACCTCGACGAGGCGCGCAAGGGCCGCGTCGACCTCGGCGGCCTGCTGGTGAAGGCCGCGCCCGGCATGAAGCTGCAGCTGCAGGTCGACCAGCGCACCGGCAACGCCACCAGCGCCGTCCTCGCCATCGACGACGCCGCGGTGCAGCTGATCGCCGTCGCCGCGCCGCGCAGCTCCGGCATGTGGGGCCAGACGCGGCTGCAGATCAGCCAGGACGCCCAGCGCCGCGGCGGCCGCGCCGAGGAGGCGCCCGGGCCGTTCGGCACCGAGGTCCGGCTGGTCGTGCCGGTGCAGGCGCCCGACGGCAAGCAGGTGCTGCAGCCGTCGCGGGTGTCGGCCATCGACGGCCCGCGCTGGATGCTGCGCGCCACGTTCCTGGGCAAGGCCACCAATGACGCCGCCACGTTCCAGCGCTTCGTCGCGCTGGTGAAGGAGACGGTGGTCGTCCGCGGCCAGTCGCCGATGGCGCCGGGCGACGTCATCGTGCTGAAGCCGCCGGCCGGCACCCGCCCGCCGGCCGACCCGTCCCAGCCGCTCCAGGCCTGAGCTGCTGGTTTGCCTCGGCGGACTACTCTCATAGCTGTGGAAGAGAACACCGGGCGCCGCGGCATCTGGGGCGCCATCACGCGGTGGGTCGCCTCCGACGAGGAGGTCGAGGCCGAGGAGTTGCGCGACGACGCGCGCGAGGCCGGCTGCCAGCCGCTCGCCGACGTCCAGGACCGCACCACGGTGCGGGTCCGCGGCGTGCTGCAGTCGGTCACGCTGCAGCCGCGCCTGGGCACGCCCGCCCTCGAGGCCGATTTGTACGACGGCTCCGGCGCGGTGACACTGGTCTGGCTCGGCCGGCGGCGCATCGCCGGCATCAGCTGCGGACGCCGGCTGGTCGCGACCGGACGGGTGGCCACCCTCGACGGCCGCAGGGTCATGTACAACCCGCGATACGAGCTGCTGCCCGCAGGCATGGAGTGAGATGAGTCAGAGCGATCCCGGCGCCCCCGACCGTGCCGGCCGGCAGGGCTGGGTCCAGGCCCTCACCTCCGACGAGCGGTTCCGCGCCCAGAACGTGCTCGGCCCGGCCGCGCTGCTCGACGCCGGCCTGCCGCTCGCCCTGTTCACCGTCGTGTACACCGCGGCCGGGCGCGACCTCACGCTGTCGCTGTGGGTCGCGCTCGCCTCGGGCGCGCTGCTGGCCGTCGTCCGGCTGCTGCGCAAGGAACAGCTGCAGAACGTCATCGCCGGCTTCCTCGGCGTCGGCCTCGCCGCGTTCATGGCCAACCGGACCGGCCGGGCCGAGGACGTGTTCCTGCCCGGCCTTCTGATCAACGTCGGCTACGGGCTGGCCTACCTGGTCTCGATCGCCGTCCGCTGGCCGCTGCTCGGCGTGTTCGTCGGGCTGGTCACCGGCCAGGGCACGGCCTGGCGCCACGACCCCGCGCTGCTGCGCGCGTACACCCGGGCCAGCCTGCTGTGGGTGGGCATGTTCGCGCTGCGGCTGGCGGTGCAGGTGCCGCTCTACCTGTCCGGCGAGGACCAGATCGGCTGGCTGGCCGGCGCCCGGCTGGTCATGAGCTGGCCGCTGTTCCTGCTGGTCGCCTACCTCTCCTGGCTGATCATCCGGCCCGCGTACCGCGCCCACCAGGAACGGACGGCGGCCGCGAAGCCCGGCCCCGTCGAGGGCTGATATATACTCTCGCCGTAAGATGGATATATCGAAGGGCGGGTCGGCATGACGAAGATGCTCATCGACATCGACGACGATGCGCTCGCCGAGGCAGCCGAGGTTCTGGGCACCACGACGAAGAAGGACACCGTCAACGCTTCGCTGCGGGAAACGACGGCCCGATTGCGCCGCGCCCGGGCGTTCGCCGAGTTGCAGCGCCTGGCCGAGGACGGCGCGGTCGATCTGGATGTGCTCAGGGACAAGCAGAACTACCGTCGATGAGCTCCACCGTCGACTTTCTGGTCGACACCAGCGCCGTCGTCCGATGGATGTCTGGTGAGGCCATCGGAGAATGGCGCGAGGCGGTTGCGAACGGTCAGGTCGGGATGTGCGACCTCACCGAACTCGAGTTCCTCTACTCGGCTCGTTCGCCGGACGAACGGGCACATGTCCTCGCCGTCCTGGAAGCCACGTTTCCCTGGATGCCGATACCCGATCGGATCTACGGGCGCGCTCGTGAGGTGCAGGGGTACCTGACCCACCGCGGGTGGCACCGCAGCGCCGGCACCGTCGACCTCCTCCTGGCCGCGGCCGCCGAGCTGCAGGGCCTGATCCTGCTGCATGAGGACCGTGACTTCGAGACGATCGCCGAGGTCACCGGGCAGCGGACACAACGGCTGCTTCCGCCCGCGAAGCCAGGCCCCGTCGAGGGCTGAACCCCGGCGGCTCAGCCGGCGTGCGGCGAGAGCAGGTCCTCGAGCTGCTTCTCCCGCTCCGGCGCGGCGACGAACAGCAGCTCGTCGCCGGCTTCCAGCGGGAGGTCGGGCAGCGGGCTGTGCACGTGCTTGCCGCGGATGATCGACACCAGGGAGGTGTCGACCGGCCAGGCGACGTCCGCGACCGCCGTGCCGACGATGGGGGAGTCGCCCGGCAGCGTCAGCTCGACCAGGTTCGCCTCGCCCTGCCGGAAGCTGAACAGCCGGACGAGGTCGCCGACGCTGACGGCCTCCTCGACCAGCGCGCTCATGATGCGCGGCGTCGACACCGACACGTCGACGCCCCAGGACTCGTTGAACATCCACTCGTTGCGCGGGTGGTTCACCCGGGCCACCACGCGCGGCACGCCGAACTCCGTCTTGGCCAGCAGCGACACCACGAGGTTGACCTTGTCGTCGCCGGTGGCGGCGATGACGACGTTGCAGCGGTCGAGCGCCGCCTCCTCGAGCATGGACAGCTCGCAGGCGTCGGCCAGCAGCCACTCGGCCTCGGGCACGCTGGCGGCCTTGATGGCCTTGGTGTCCTTGTCGATGAGCAGGACGTCGTGGCCGTTGGCCAGCAGCTCCGACGCGATCGAGCGGCCGACGTTGCCGGCGCCGGCGATGGCGACGCGCATCAGACCTCCACCTCCGGGTCCTTGGCGAGCACCTGCGCGACGTAGGAGACGCGCTCGGTGTTGACGAGGACGTGGACGAGGTCGGCGTCCTGGATGACGGTGGACGCGGTGGGCAGCACGCCCTCGCCGTAGCGGGTGAGGAACGCGATCCGGGCGCCGGTCGCCTCCTCCAGCTTGTCGACCGTGAGGCCGACCCAGCCGTTGCTGAGGTGGAACTCGGCCAGTTGGACGGTGCCGGTGGGGTCGACCCACTCCGTCTGCGCGCCCTCGGGGAAGAGCCGGCGCAGGATCTGGTCGGCCGTCCACCGCACCGTCGCCACCGTGGGGATGCCGAGGCGCTGGTACACCTCGGCCCGGCCGGGGTCGTAGATGCGGGCCACCACGTTGTCGACGCCGAACGTCTCGCGGGCCACCCGGGCGGCGAGGATGTTGGAGTTGTCGCCGCTGCTGACCGCGACGAACGCATGGGCACGCTCGATGCCTGCCTCGATGAGCACGTCGCGGTCGAAACCGACCCCGGCCACCGTCGAGCCCTCGAAGCCCGGCTGCAGCCGCCGGAACGCCTCGGGGTTCTGATCGACGATCGCGACCGTGTGGTCGTGCGATTCGAGGATGTGCGCGACGGTCGAGCCGACCCTGCCGCAGCCCATGATGACGACGTGCATGTGGTCCTCTCACACTCACCGTGCGACGCGGGGGCTCGCCGTGTCGCTGCCGACGTTACACGTCCGCCCCGAAAGGCATACCATTGCCGATCGTGCCGAGCCTCGGCGATCTGTCCAAGCGGCTCCTCATCGGTCGCAAACTTCCCAGCGAGCGCATGGGGCACACGCTGCTACCCAAGCGGCTGGCCCTGCCGGTGTTCGCCAGCGACCCGCTGTCGTCGGTCACGTACGCCACGCAGGAGATCCTGGTCATCCTGACGCTGGGCGGCCTGGCCTATCTGACGTACACCCCGTGGGTCGCCGCGGTCGTCGTGTTGCTGCTGATCACCGTCGTGGCGTCGTACCGCCAGCTGGTGCGCGCGTACCCGAGCGGCGGCGGCGACTTCGAGGTGGCCAACACCAACCTCGGCCCGACCGCCGGACTGGTCGTCGCCAGCGCGCTGCTGATCGACTACATCCTGACGGTCGCGGTGTCGGTGTCCGCGGGCGTCGACAACCTGATCTCGGCCGTCCCGGAGCTGAACGACTACCGGGTGCCCATCGCCATCGGCATCGTCGTGCTGCTCTCGGCGATGAACCTGCGCGGCATCCGCGAGAGCGGCATCGCCTTCGCGATCCCCACCTACCTGTTCATCGTCGGCATGGCCGGGCTGATCGTGTGGGGCCTGGGCCGGACGCTCTTCGGCGACGACCCGGTCGCCGAGTCGGCGCAGTACGACGTCCATGCCGAGATGACCGATCTCGGCGGCATCGCGCTGATGCTGCTGGTGCTGAGAGCGTTCGCGTCCGGTTGTACGGCGCTGACCGGCGTCGAGGCGATCGCCAACGGCGTGCCGGCGTTCCGCAAGCCGAAGGCGAAGAACGCGGCCGCCACGCTGGCCATCATGGGCACGCTGTCGATCACGATGTTCAGCGGCATCACCGCGCTGGCCGTCGTCGCCGACGTCCGCTACGTGGAGAACTCCTGCGACCTGGTCGGCTTCGACTGCACCCAGCCGCAGCCGACCGTCATCTCGCAGCTGGCCGAGGCGGTGTTCGGCGGCGACACCATCCCCTTCTACTACATCCAGGGCGCCGCGGCGCTGATCCTGATCCTGGCCGCGAACACCGCGTTCAACGGGTTCCCGCTGCTCGGCTCGATCCTGGCGCAGCACCGGTACGCGCCGCGCCAGCTGCACACCCGCGGCGACCGCCTGGTGTTCAGCAACGGCATCCTCGTGCTGGCGGTGCTGGCCGGCCTGCTGATCGTCGCGTTCGACGCGTCGGTGACGCGGCTGATCCAGCTCTACATCGTCGGCGTGTTCACGGCGTTCACGTTCGGCCAGACCGGCATGGTGCGGCACTGGAACCGCCTGCTGGCGGCCGGTCCGAGCGGGCCGGAGCGACGGCAGATCCTGCGTTCGCGGGCCATCAACGGCACCGGCGCCGTTCTGACCGGCGTCGTGCTCGTCGTCGTGCTGATCACGAAGTTCACCCACGGCGCCTGGCTGGTCGTCGCGATGATGCCGCTGCTGTTCCTGGTCATGCGGGGCATCCGCCGGCACTACGACACCACCTCGGAGGAGCTCGCGGTCGAGGACTGGCCGTCGGAGTCGCTGCTGCCGTCGCGGGTGCACGCGGTCGTGCTGGTGTCGCGGCTGCACAAGCCGACGGTGCGGGCCATCGCCTACGCGCGGGCGGCCCGGCCGGACATCCTCGAGGCGATCACCGTCGACGTCGACGAGTCGGCCACGGCCGCGCTGCTGGACGAGTGGGACCGCCACGACATCCCGGTGCCGTTGCGGGTGCTCGACTCGCCGTACCGCGAGATCGCCCGGCCGGTGGTGGAGTACGTGCGGGCGATCCGCCGGGCCAGCCCGCGCGACGTCGTCACGGTGTACGTGCCCGAGTACGTGGTCGGGCACTGGTGGGAGCGCATCCTGCACAACCAGAGCGTCTTCTGGCTCAAGGGCCGGTTGCTGTTCACACCGGGCGTCATGGTGACGAGCGTGCCGTGGCAGCTGCGCTCGGCGGCGGCCGCGAAGGCCAGGGTCAAGGCGAAGCAGGCGCCCGGCGACGTCCGGCGGGGTGGTCCGCGCTGAGCGGGCGGACGCGCGCGGCCCGCGGCGAGTCCGTCGTGGGGACGCAGGTCGTGGTCGACGTCGGCGCCGTCGCGCACGGCGGCGTCTGTGTCGCGCGGCACGAGGGCCGGGCGGTCTTCGTCCGGCACGCGCTGCCCGGCGAGCGGGTCCGCGTCCGCGTCACCGAGGGCGGCACCGAGGACCGGTTCTGGCGCGCCGACGCGGTGGCCGTGCTGACGCCGTCGCCGGCCCGGGTCGAGCCGCCGTGCCCGTGGGCCGGACCTGGCAAGTGCGGCGGCTGCGACTGGCAGCACGTGCTGCTGCCGGCCCAGCGCTCGCTGAAGGCGGCCGTCGTCGCCGAGCAGCTGGAGCGGCTGGCCGGCCTGCGCCGCGAGGTCGTCGTCGAGCCCGTCCCCGGTGACGACGACGGTCTGGGCTGGCGCACGCGCGTCACGTACGCCGTCGACGCTGGTGGGCGCGCCGGGCTGCGGGCGCACCGCTCGCACGACGTGGTGCCGATCGACTACTGCCGCATCGCGCACCCCGAGGTCCGCGCGGCCCGGGTCGAGGACGGCGAGTGGCCCGGCGCCGCCTCGGTCGAGGTCGTCGCGGCGAACACGGGGGAGCGGCAGGTGTTGGTCGACGGCGAGGTGGCCGAGGGCCGCCGCTACGTCGTCGAGGAGGCGGCCGGACGGCGCTGGCGGGTCAGCGGCGGCGGGTTCTGGCAGGTGCACCCGGGTGCGGCGAACACGCTGGTCAGCGCCGTGCTGGAGGGCGTCGAGACGCGGCCGGGCGAGACCGTCCTCGACCTCTACTGCGGCGTCGGCCTGTTCGCCGGCGCGCTGGCGCCGCTGGTCGGCTCGTCGGGCACCGTTGTCGGCGTCGAGGGGGCGCGGCAGGCCGTCGCCGACGCGCGGCGCAACCTGCACGACGTCCCCTGGGTGCGGCTGCTGACCGGCCGGGTCGACCGCGTGCTGTCCGGTACCGGGCCGGCCGGGGTGCCGCCCGCCGCCGACGTCGTCGTGCTGGACCCGCCGCGCGAGGGCGCCAAGGCCGCCGTCGTCCGCCAGATCGCCGCCCGCCGGCCGCGGGTGGTCGCCTACGTCGCCTGCGATCCCGCCGCGCTGGCACGCGACCTCGCCACCTTCGCCGCCCACGGCTACCGCCTCACCGGCCTGCGCGCGTTCGACCTGTTCCCGATGACGCACCACGTCGAGTGCGTCGCGATCCTGCACCCCGCAACTGAAGTGGACTAGGCTTGGGGGCGGCGAAAGCGGCGACGACCAGGAGGTGAGGCGGCCATGCGCAGTGAGCCTCCTAGTCATGCGTCGCAGGGCGCCGAGGTCCGGGGCAGCTGATGCCTGACGGCCGGGTGGTCCTGCGTCGCACGACCCCCGTCTCCGTCCGCCTCATCGCCATGGGAGCGACGCCATGCCTCCTCGCCGTCAGCGCGCCCTGCGCGTCATCCGTCCCGCTCTGCGCCGGCAGGGCCGGCACGATTCCGTGACCGATCGCCCCGCCGACCAGCCCGCGGCCGCCGAGCGGCGCTCCAGCATCGTCGACGCCGCGCTGTACCGCGACGGCAAGCGCATCAGCACGCCCAGCTCGCTGGCCGAGACGTACCGCCAGCTGCGCGCCGACTCCGAGGCCATGGCGTGGATCGGGCTGCACAAGCCGAGCGACGCCGAGCTGCTGTCGCTGGCCGACGAGTTCGACCTGCACGAGCTCGCCGTCGAGGACGCCATGGAGGCGCACCAGCGGCCCAAGCTCGAGCGGTACGGCGAGACCCTGTTCGTGGTGCTGCGCGCGGCCCGCTACCTCGACGCCGTCGAAGAGGTCGACTTCGCCGAGCTGCACCTGTTCGTCGGGCCCGGCTTCGTCATCACCGTCCGGCACGGCGCGGCGCCCGACCTCTCCAGCGTCCGGCGCCGCATGGAGGACGACCCCGACCTCCTGCGGCTGGGCCCCGAGGCCGTCCTGTACGCCGTCCTCGACGCCGTCGTCGACGGCTACGTGCCGGTCGTCAACGGCGTCAGCAACGACGTCGACGAGATCGAGGTCCAGGTGTTCGGCCGCGACCCCAAGGTCTCGCGGCGCATCTACGAGCTGTCCCGCGAGGTGCTCGAGTTCCAGCGGGCCACCCGGCCGCTGTCGGGCATGCTGGCCGGGCTCGAGGGCGGCTTCGAGAAGTACGGCACCGACGAAGAGCTGCAGCGCTACCTGCGCGACGTCGCCGACCACGCCACGGAGGTCACCGAGCGGGTCGACGGCTTCCGGCAGGTACTCTCCGACATCCTCGCCGTCAACGCCACGCTGGTCACCCAGCAGCAGAACGAGGAGATGAAGGCGCTCACCGAGGCCAGCTTCACGCAGAACGAGGAGCTCAAGAAGATCTCGTCGTGGGCGGCCATCCTGTTCGCCCCGACCCTGGTCGGGACGATCTACGGCATGAACTTCGACAACATGCCCGAGACGCACTGGTCGTTCGGCTACCCGTTCGCGGTGCTGCTCATGGCGATCGTCTGTGTCAGCCTGTTCGTCATCTTCCGGAAGAAGGACTGGCTCTGAGGCCGCTGGCCCGGCCGTGAAAGGCTGGGCCCATGCAGCTGCGCATCTTCACCGAACCCCAGCAGGGCGCGAGCTACGACGACCTGCTCGCCGTCGCGCAGGCGACCGAGCGGCTCGGCTTCGACGCCTTCTTCCGTTCCGACCACTACCTGAAGATGGGTTCCGTCAGCGGGTTGCCCGGCCCCACCGACGCGTGGACGACGCTGGCCGGGCTGGCCCGCGAGACGTCGCGCATCCGGCTGGGCACGCTGGTCACGTCGGCGACGTTCCGCAACCCCGGCGTGCTGGCCATCCAGGTCGCCCAGGTCGACCAGATGTCCGGCGGACGGGTCGAGCTGGGGCTGGGCGCGGGGTGGTATGCGCGCGAGCACGAGGCCTACGGCATTCCGTTCCCCGAGAAGCGCTTCGGCCTGCTCGAAGAGCAGTTCGACGTCATCACCGGGCTGTGGAACACGCCGTCCGACTCGACGTTCTCGTACGCCGGTCAGCACTACACGGTGAGTGAGTCGCCGGGGCTGCCCAAGCCCACGCAGCGGCACGTCCCGCTGATCGTCGGCGGCAACGGCCCGCGGCGCACGCCCGCGCTGGCGGCGAAGTACGCCGCCGAGTACAACTCGTCGTTCCCGGCGAAGTCCGACATCGCCGAGCGGTTCGCCGTCGTCCGCAAGGCGTGCGAGGACGCCGGCCGCGACCCCGACTCGCTGGTGTACTCGGTGGCGCTGGTGGCCTGCGTCGGTTCCGACGAGGCCTCGTTCGCTCGCCGGGCCGCGGCGATCGGGCGCGAGCCGGCCGAGGTGCGGACCAGCGGGCTGGCGGGGACGCCGCAAGAGGTCGTCGACAGCATCAACGCGATCCGCGAGCTCGGCGGCGGCCGCGTCTACCTGCAGATCCTCGACCTCTCCGACCTCGACCACCTGGAGCTCATCGCGGCCGAGGTCGCGCCGCACGTGTGACTACTCGACGGTCACCGACTTCGCGAGGTTGCGCGGCTTGTCGACGTCGTGGCCGAGGGTCAGCGCGGCGTGGTAGGCGAGCAGCTGGAGCGGGATCGTCAGCAGCAGCGGGTCCAGCTCCGGCTCGCTCTTCGGCACGGTGATGACGTGCGCGGGCTCGACGCCGAGGTCGACGCCGTCGTGCGTCACCACGGTGAGCGGGCCGGAGCGGGCGGTGATCTCCTGCAGTGTGCCGAGGTTGCGGTCCAGCAGCTCGTCGTCCGGCACGATCGCGACGGTCGGCAGCTCCGGGCCGACCAGCGCGAGCGGGCCGTGCTTCAGCTCGGACGTCTGGTAAGCCTCGGCGTGCCGGTAGGAGATCTCCTTCAGCTTCTGTGCGCCCTCGCGGGCCACCGGGAAGCCGCGGGTGCGTCCGACGAAGAACAGGCTGCTGGCCGCGGCGAGCTCCTTGGCGACGGCGGCCAGGTGCTCCTCGTCACCGATGATCGCCTCGATCTGCTCCGGCAGTGCCTGCAGCGCCTGGATGAGGCGGCGCCCGTCCGCCGGTGACACGTCGCGGATGCGGCCCAGGTGCAGGCCGAGCAGCGCGAACCCGACGAGCATGTTCGTCAGCGCCTTCGTCGACGCGACCGCGATCTCCGGGCCCGCGTGCAGGTAGACGCCGCCGTCGCACTCCCGCGCGATGCTCGACCCGACCGCGTTGACCAGGCCGATCACCCGCCCGCCCTTCCGCTTCAGCTCCTGGACGGCGACCAGCGTGTCGTACGTCTCGCCGGACTGGCTGACCGCGACGTAGAGGGTGTCCTTCTCGATCACCGGGTTGCGGTAGCGGAACTCCGAGGCCGGCTCGGCGTCGGCGGGGACGCGGGCGATCTCCTCGATGAACTGCGCGCCGGCCTGCCCGGCGTAGTAGGCCGAGCCGCAGCCGAGGATCTTCACCCGGCGGAACTCGCGCAGCTCGCGCGCGTCCATCTCCAGCCCGCCGAGGCGGACGGTGTGGAAGCGCTCGTCCAGGCGGCCCTTGAGGATGCGGCGGACGGCGTCGGGCTGCTCGGCGATCTCCTTGTGCATGAAGTGCTCGTGGCCGTCGGTGCCGTAGTCGGAGGCGTCCCAGTCGACGGTGACCGCGGTCTTCGTCGTGCGGGCCTCGCGGGTGAACGTCTGGTAGCCATCCGCCCGGAGCGTGGCCAGCTCGCCGTCGTCGAGATGGACGACCTGCTTGGTGTAGCGGACCAGGGCGGCGGTGTCGCTGGCGACGTGCATCTCGCGGTCGCCGAGGCCGAGGATGATCGGGCTGCCGTTGCGGGCGACGACGATGCGGTCCGGGTGCGCCTGGTCGAGGACGGCGATGCCGTAGGTGCCCTCGATCCGGTCGAGGGCGGCGAGGACGGCCTGCTCGAGGGTGGTCTCGCTGCTTCTCGCGATGAGGTGCGCCAGCACCTCGGTGTCGGTGTCCGACGTCAGCTCGACGCCGTCGGCCTGCAGCTCGGCGCGCAGCTGAGCGGCGTTGTCGATGATGCCGTTGTGCACGACCGCGACCCGGCCGTCGGCGCTGAGCTGCGGGTGCGCGTTGCGCTGCGACGGGACGCCGTGCGTGGCCCAGCGCGTGTGGCCGATGCCGGTCTTGCCGCCGAACCGCTTCGGCAGGCCCGCCTCCAGCTCGCGCACCCTGACGGCGTCGCGGTGTAGCCGGATCTCGCTCGGCCCCAGGACCGCGACGCCGGCGGAGTCGTAACCGCGGTACTCCAGCCGCGCCAGGCCGTCGACCAGGATGGGGGCGGCCGGCTTCGCGCCGACGTATCCGACGATTCCGCACATGGCGTGGGTCCTCTCGTTGCTCTCTGTGTTCTAGCGCTGTGGCCGGGTGCGGACCAGGGGTCGGCGTCAGCCTGTGCTGTTCGGCGTCGGCGTCGGCGCCGGCCGCTTGCTGTGGCGTCAGCCGTAGACGATGCGGCGCAGCTGCCGCGTGGACAGGTCGGGCGCGCGGACCGGCCGGTGCGTCAGCTCGGCGCGGATCCGCTCGAAGATCTCCTCGTTCTTCCCGCCGCGCAGTTGCAGCTCCTGGTGCCGGCGTCGCACGTAGTCCTCCACCGGCTCGGCGAAGTACGCCGCGACGTCCGCGACGACCCGCCGCGCCACCCCCGCCGGCAGCCCCGTCGTCCGGATGATCTGCTCGACGAGCTCCGCGGCGGTGTGCGTCACGCGGTCAACCATGCCGTTGGCTGACCGGAAGCGGCAAGAATCTGCCCGGAATCGGGCAAGGATATGGTCCTTACCCGCCCGGCTGCACGAGCCCGGTCTCGTAGGCGATGACGACGGCCTGGGCGCGGTCGCGCAGGTCCAGCTTCATGAGGATGCGCCCGACGTGCGTCTTGACCGTCTGCTCGGCCAGCACCAGCGTCTCGGCGATCTCGCCGTTCGACCGGCCGGCGGCGATGAGCTTGAGCACCTCGGTCTCCCGCGGCGTCAGCGCACGCAGCTGGTCGGGCCGGGGCCGGTTCTGCTGCGGGCGGCGGGCGAAGTCGGCGATCAGTGTCCGCGTCACCGACGGCGCCAGCAGCGCGTCCCCGGCGGCCACGACCCGGACCGCGTGCACCAGGTCGGCCGCCGGCGCGTCCTTCAGCAGGAAGCCGCTGGCGCCGGCCCGCAGCGCCTCGTACACGTAGTCGTCCAGGTCGAACGTCGTGAGCATGACGACGCGCGGGTGCCGGTCGCCGGGCGCTTTGAGGATGCGCCGGGTCGCTTCCAGCCCGTCCAGCACCGGCATCCGCACGTCCATCAGCACCACGTCCGGATGCTTCCTCCACACCGCGTCGACCGCTTCGGCCCCGTTGGCGGCGCTCCCGGCCACCTCGATGTCCTCCTGCGCGGCGAGCAGCGCACCGAAGCCTTCGCGCACCATCGCCTGGTCGTCCACGATCAGCACCCGTATCGTCATCCGGCTCCCTCGTCGTCCATCGTCCCCGCGCCCCGCCCACCGTCGTCGCCCCGTTCAGCGGCCCCGGCCGCTCCCTGCCCGCCGTCGCCTCGCCCGTGATCCTCGTCCGTCCCGGCCGCAGCGTGTCCTTCGCCGGGCGCTGCGCCCTCGTCCGTTCCGGCCGCCACCGGCCGGCCGCCGCGTTGCACGTCCTCGGCCGTTCCCTGCCCGCCGTCGCCGGGCACAGGGGCCTCGCCGGATACGTCGCGGCGCCGGTCGTCCTCCTCGGCGGGGGAAGCCGGCCGACAGGGGAGCACCGCCGTCACGGCGAACCCGCCGTCCGCTGTCGGCCCGGCCGCGAGCGTCCCACCCACGACGGCCGCACGTTCCCGCATGCCGGGCAGTCCGTGCCCGCTCGCCTCCGTCGCCGGATGCGCGGCGGCGACGGCGGGCGCCGTGTTCGAGATGCGCAACTCCACCGACCGCGCCGCGTACGACACCCGCACCGTCACTTCGCTGCCGGGCGCGTGCCGGACCGCGTTGGCCAGCGACTCCTGCACGATCCGGTACGCCGACAGCCCGACCGTCGCGGGCACCTCCGCCGCCGGCGTCCCGGCTGTCGTCAGTTCCGCCGCGACCCCCGACCGCCGCGCGCCGTCGACCAGGTCGCCGAGCTCGGCGAGCCCCGGCTGCGGCGCCAGCGTGACCGTCTCGTCGGTCCCACGGAGCACGCCGAGCAGGCCGCGGATCTCGTCCAGCGCCTGCCGGGCCGACCCGCTGATCGACGCGAACTCCGCGCGCGCGGGCTCGGACAGGCCGTCGATCCGGTACGGGGCGGTCTCGGCCTGGACGACGACCATCGACATGTGGTGGGCGACGACGTCGTGGAGGTCGCGGGCGATGCGGCTGCGTTCCTCCAGGACCGTGCGGCGGGCCTTCTCCAGTTCGCTGAGCTCGGTCTGCCGCTCGAGGTCGCGGCTGGTGCTGCGGCGGGCGCGCACGAGGTCGCCGATGACGGTGACCGCCGTGGCCGCGACGATCATCGTGGCCGCCGTGCCCGCGTTGTCGCCCGTGCCGGTGAGCATCGCGGCGACGGTGATCGCCCACACGCACACCGTCGACCACCGGTCGTATCGCACCGCAACGAAATACAACGCGACGAGCCAGGACCACTGGAAGATCACCGGCCAGGCGCCGTCGTACTCGCCGTCGCTCGGCGGGCCCAGCAGCGGCAGGACGACCCCGAGGACGGTGGCGACGCGCCAGCCCACCAGCGGGTAGCGGTCGATCAGCCCGACCGGCAGCGCGATGGCAGTGCCCGCGACCGGCACCAGCAGCGGATGGATCCGGACCGACGCCTCGATGGTCGCGGTCGCCGCCCAGAACACGACGAACGCGGCCAGCCACGGGACGTAGCGGCGCACCCACGGCGCGATGCCGCTCGGCTCGACGGCCGGGGGCGGACGCCAGTCGAGCACGGCCTGACGGAGTCCGGCGCGCAGCAGCTGCGGCAGCTCACCGGGCGGCACGGAGGACCCGTCCGGCGGCGTCAGGATCGGCCGGAACGTCCGGAGGGCCCGGACTCGCCGGACCACGGCCCCTGCCACGATGCCCGCAAGCCCGATCAGCGCCGCGCCGACCGCCCAGCCCGCACGCAGGTCGTCCGGCACCGAGACGGCGAACAGGAACGCGGTCGCGACCGTCGCCACCCCCGGGACCGCGAGGTCGCCGAGCACGCCCGCCACTCGCGATCGCCACCCCGTTTTGGTGCCGCCGTCGAGCCACCGCGGATCCCTGCCGCCGTCGACGGGCGTCCGTGGCCTCGCGCTGTCGCCGTCAGGGGAGTGCGGTTGCCCGCCGTCGTCGCCGGGCGTCCGCAGCCCCGCGCTGTCGCCGGGTGACGGCTGTTCCGCGCCCCCGTCGGCGCCGGGTGCCTGCGGCCTCGCGCTGGTGCCGTCGTCGCCGGGCGACCGCCGTTCCTCGCCGTCGGCAGGGGAGCGCGACCAGGGCCGCGGCTGGAGCCCGGTCGCGAACAGCAACGCCAGCAGGACGACCCCGTGCACGGTCGGCCACGGCCACGGATCACCGTCGACCACGTCGTACACGCGCGACACCAAGAGCGCCGCGCCGGCCGACAGCAGCCAGCCGAGCGCCGGCAGCGTCGTGATCAGGCCGAGTGGCACCGCAGCGGCCGCCGCGACCAGCGGGGTCGCGCCGACCGGCACGTCCAGCACATCGTCGGCCGTCTGCAGAGTCACGACGAACGCCGCCGCGGCGCAGAGCCACGGCAGCCACGACCGGGCAGTGCGCGGTTCGCCGTTCACGCGAATCACACTAGGGCGGCGGCCGTGCCCGCGCGTCGTACTACGGAGGTGTCCCTCGGGGGATACCAGCGGGGTACGCCGAACCTGGCTCCGCAGCGGGACGATCGGCGCCGGCCGCGTTCCTAGCGTCCGGCGGCATGAGGAATCGCATCGGACTTCTCGTTGCCGCGATACTCGCGTCATTCGCGCTGACGGGCGCCGGGCAGGTGGCGACGCCGTCCGAGCCCGAGAACCAGCCCGCCGCCCACGCCGTCGCCGTCATCACCGGTCGGTCCGGCGGCGACCTCGCGGCGGCGCTCCCGGCGGACTTCGCCGCGGTCATGGGGTACCGGCCGGTCGCGGTGACCGACCCGGATAGCTCGGTGCACCTGACCGACCCGTCCGGCGGCTGCTCCTGGCTCGGCGACACGACGTACGGGTTCGGCCGGGCCTGCCGGTCGCACGACCTCGGGTACGACGTGCTCCGCTACGCGACGTTGCAGGGCGGCGAACTGGGCCCGTGGGCGCGTCATGCGATCGACGACCGGTTCGCCGCGGACCTGCGAGCGCGCTGCTCGTTGGTGGACGGTGGGGCCGGCTGCTCGTCGCTCGCCCGAGCCACGACCAGCGCCGTCGGGTTCAACTCGTGGCGGCAGGGCTACGGCAACCCCGGCGACGAGGCGGTCTGGCCGTACCTGGCGTCCGGCGTCCTCATCCTCGCCGCCGCTGCCGGTCCGTCGATCGTCGGTTGGTTTCGTCCTCGGCGCCCGCGATGAGGCGGCCGACGCGGACGGCCGTCGCGGCGCCGGCGCTCGACGCGGCGTCGGGCATCGGTCCTGGGGCCAGCACCGCCTGGGCCGCCGGCTCCGCCCGGCCCGCCGCGCCGGTCGCCGTCCGGCAGGGTTCCGCCGACCCTGAGACTCGGCCGGGCCGTGATCGGCTGGTCGACGCGGTCCGGGCGGCGAGCCTGGCGGTGGTGGTGCTCGGTCACTGGCTGATGGCGTCGGTGTCCGTGTCGGCGGACAGCCGGGTGGTGCCGGCGAACGCGCTGACCGACCTCACCGCCCTCCGCCCGGCGACGTGGGTGTTGCAGGTGATGCCGTTGTTCTTCATGGCCGGCGGGTTCGCCAACCTGACGGTCTGGCGGCGGACGATTGCCACCGGCGGCGGGCACGGCGTATTCGTGCGGTCGCGGCTGACCCGGCTGTGGCGGCCGGCCCTGACCTTCGTGCCGATAGTTCCGGTGGTCGGTGCGATCGGGTTCGTGGCCGGTCTGCACGCGTCCGACGCCGCGCGACTGGTGGTGCTGCTGGTGCAGCCGCTGTGGTTCCTGGCCGTCTACACGGGGATCATCGTGGTCGCTCCGATCGTGCTGCGCTGTCATGCGGTCGCACCCCGGACGGTGCTCGCCGCGCTGGCGATCGGGGCGGTTCTCGTGGACGTGGCCCGGTTGACGGGCGGCCCGCCGGTCGTCGCGGTCGCCAACCTGGCGCTGGTGTGGGTCTTCGCCCACCAACTCGGCGTCTGGTACGGCGACGGCCGTCTGGCGACGGTGCCACGGCGGCTGTTGTGGGCCGTGCTGGCCGCCGCCGTGCTGGCGCTGGTGCTGCTGACCGGACCCGGGCCATACCCGGTGAGCATGGTCGGTCTGCCCGGCCAGCTGTCGAACATGTCGCCGCCGACCGTGTGCCTCCTGGTCCTGGGCGTCGGCCAGGGCGCGGCGATCCTGCTGGTCCGTCCCCTTCTGCTGCGCATGCTCGGGCGACCGGCGCCGTGGGCCGCCGTGCAGCGGTTCGGGTCGGTGGCGATGACGGTGTACCTGTGGCACCTCCTCGTGCTGGTGCTGGCCTTCGGTGCGTTGCTGGCGGCGGGGGAGTCGCCGCCGGAGCCGGGCAGTGCCGTCTGGTGGCTGACCCGCCCGCTGTGGTTGCTGGCACTGACGGCCGTGTTGGCGGCGGTCGTGGCGCTGGTCGCTCGGCGCGGTCGCCGGAGCAGGGGCCCACTCCAGTGATCGCGGCCGTTGCGGAGGCCGACGGCGCCCGCACCGCCGTCCGTTCGGGGGGACACGAACGGACGGCGGCCAGCCCGATGCGGCAACCGAGGAGGGCGCACGGGCTGCGCCGACATGGGGTGCGGGGCGGCACCACCGTCGGCGGGCTTGGCGGGTGGCGACGTAGCCGGGCAGGGTATGGCGCCCGGCGTGTCGCTGAGGTGAGGTGCGATGGGGTGCGGCTGACGTGAGGTATGCGGAGGGTAGGACCGCGGTCGGCGGGCTTGGTAGATGGCGACGTGGTCGGGGCGGAGTGGGGCGCAGGGGGTGTCGCTGAGGTGAGGTGTGCCGGGGATGCGGCTGATGTGAGGTGTGGGGAGGGTGCGGGTCGCGGCAGGCGGGCTTGGCGGTGGCGGCGTGGTCGGTCGGGGACGGGAGCACGAGCTCGGCCGACGCGGGACGGCGACAACAAGAGGCGCTATCACGAGGCGCCACGACGACCGGTGGGTTTGGCAGCGGCCGCGGCGTGGGGCTGGCAGGGCGTAGATCGTGCCAGCGCCGCGGCCCGTCGATGCACTCGGCTCGGCGCCGAGGGGTAAGGCCGACCGGTACGTCTAACCCGGGTATGGGCGTCGACGACGTCCTCAGGGCAGCGACGACCGGGGCGCCGTCGGGCGGATGTCGGCGGGTCATGGCAGCGGGATCTCGACGGTGAGCGGATTGGGCGCCTGGAACTCGTACTGGGCGTCGGGAGGGAGGCCGACGGTGCCGGTGGGGCGGTAGGCGAGCGTCACTGATCGCACGTCGTCGGGGACGAGGAAGGCCAGGACGTGCGGCGGGGCGGGCGGGTAGGCCGGCGTGGCGATTCCGGCGTCGTGGGTGACGGTCCAGCTGGCAGCGGCGTCGAGGTCGGCCCGCCAGGAGGTGTTGGGCGGCTGGCGGAGGTGATCGTCGACCCGGAGGAGCAGCCAGGCGTGGCCCGGCGGCGCCCAGCCCTCGAACCGGTCGAACGGCGCCAGGTACGCCTTGGTGATGCGGCCGCCGTAGCCGACGTCGAGGCCGCCGCGGGTGAGGTCGCCGGCGCCGGTGCCGAACTCAGCCTCTAGCTGGGCCTCGGTGCGCACGGCGATGGTCCGCGGCGGCCAGGCCGGCACCGACACCGGCACGGCGGTGGGCCGGTCGTACGCGACCCGGGACACCGACGACGTCACCTCGCCGGTGCGGAGGTCGAGCCGCTGGTCGGCACCGTCGGCCGTGGCGATCAGCGCCGGCCGGGCGTCGTCGGCGAGCGCGGCGACCAGGAGGTGCTCCTCGGCCCGGCGATCGCCGCAGGGCAGGTCGTCGCACGGGAACACGAGCGGATCGCCGTTGCCCGGCAGTGTGACCGGCAGCCGCTCGGACCCGGTGTCGAGCCAGAGCGTCGTCGAGGCGTCGCGAGGCGCCCGGTCCGGACCAGTGCCGACGAGGAACGGGTCGGCCGACGGCGCGAGCGCCGGGGGAGCGGCGACCCTGACCCGCCACGCCCGCGCGACGAGATCGGAACGGGCGCCGAGACCCCACCCACCCACCGCGTGCACCGTCACCGTGACGGCGGGCGTGACCAGCCGCAGCGGCGGCGACACCGGTTTCAGCCCGTCGACGCCGCCGCCCGGACGCAACACCGCCGCACCCGGCGTGACCTGGGCCGCGACCGGCGCCGAGCCCGACCCTGACGCCGTCGCCGCACCCGCCTTCACCACCGGCGCACCCGCACCCGCCACCGGGCCCGCGTCGCCGGGGACCGAAGGTGACTCACCCGCGCACCCGGCGACGACCAGGGCGACGACGATCAGCAACATCCATGCCTTCATGCCTTCTATGGGTCAATCGGGAAGGGCGAATGTGACAGCGGGAGCGAAGAAAATTCGCGCGTGATATCTTGAAGTCAAGAGACTTCCGGTTAGGCGAGCCTCAGCGCGCGGGCGATCACCGCCGTGCGCGACGATGAGCGCAGCGAACCATGACGCGAGAGGTTGGGGATCGAACGTGACCAGCAAGGACAGCTTCGGCGCGAAGGGAAAACTGCAGGTCGGTGACGCCTCGTACGAGGTGTACCGGCTGGCTGCCGCGGGTGACGTGGGCCGGCTGCCGTACAGCCTGAAGATCCTGCTGGAGAACCTGCTGCGCACCGAGGACGGCGCCAACATCACCGCCGACCACGTCCGTGCGCTGGTCGACTGGGACGCCGCGGCGCAGCCGAACACGGAGATCCAGTTCACGCCCGCGCGCGTCGTCATGCAGGACTTCACCGGCGTGCCGTGCGTCGTCGACCTCGCCACCATGCGCGAGGCCATGAGCGACCTCGGCGGCGACCCGTCGAAGATCAACCCGCTGGCCCCGGCCGAGCTGGTCATCGACCACTCCGTCATCGCCGACGTGTTCGGCGCGCCCGACGCGTTCGTCCGCAACGTCGAGCTCGAGTACGGCCGCAACAAGGAGCGCTACCAGTTCCTGCGCTGGGGCCAGGGCGCGTTCGACGACTTCAAGGTCGTCCCGCCCGGCACCGGCATCGTCCACCAGGTCAACATCGAGCACCTGGCCCGCACCGTCATGGTGCGCGACGGCGTCGCCTACCCCGACACCTGCGTGGGCACCGACAGCCACACCACCATGGTCAACGGCCTGGGCGTCGTCGGCTGGGGCGTCGGCGGCATCGAGGCCGAGGCGGCCATGCTCGGCCAGCCGGTCAGCATGCTCATCCCGCGCGTCGTCGGCTTCAAGCTCAACGGCAGCCTGCCCGACGGCGCCACCGCCACCGACCTCGTGCTCACCATCACCGAGCAGCTGCGCAAGCACGGCGTGGTCGGCAAGTTCGTCGAGTTCTACGGCCCGGGCGTCGCCGAGGTGCCGCTGGCCAACCGCGCCACCATCGGCAACATGAGCCCCGAGTACGGCTCCACCATCGCGGTCTTCCCCATCGACGACGAGACCATCCGCTACCTGCGCCTCACCGGCCGGACGGACGAGCAGGTCGCGCTGGTCGAGGCGTACGCGAAGGAGCAGGGCCTCTGGCACGACCCCGCGCACGAGCCGACGTACTCCGAGTACCTCGAGCTCGACCTCGGCACCGTCGTCCCGTCCATCGCCGGCCCCAAGCGCCCGCAGGACCGCGTGTCGCTCACCGACGCGAAGACGGCGTTCCGCACCTCGCTGCGCGACTACGTGGCGCACGACGAGGGCCCCCACACCGCGCTGGACGACGCCGTCGAGGACACCTTCCCGGCCAGCGACCCCGTCGCGGTGCACCCGAACGGCGGCGGCGCCGAGGAACCGGCAGCCGTCCTGGCGTCGGCCGCCGCCGGTGCCGAGGGACGAGCGTCCGCGCCGGTCACGATCACGCTCGACGACGGCACCGAGTGCGAGGTCGACCACGGCGCCGTCGTCATCGCGGCCATCACGTCCTGCACGAACACGTCCAACCCGTCCGTCATGATCGGCGCGGCGCTGCTGGCCAAGAAGGCCGTCGAGCGCGGCCTGAACCGCAAGCCGTGGGTCAAGACGACGCTCGCGCCCGGCTCGAAGGTCGTCATGGACTACTACGAGCGCGCCGGCCTGACGCCGTACCTCGAGAAGCTCGGCTTCCACCTGGTCGGATACGGCTGCACGACGTGCATCGGCAACTCCGGCCCGCTGCCCGAGGCGGTGTCGGCCGCCGTCGACCAGAACGACCTCGCCGTCGTCTCCGTCCTGTCGGGCAACCGCAACTTCGAGGGCCGCATCAACCCCGACGTCAAGATGAACTACCTGGCGTCGCCGCCGCTGGTCGTCGCGTATGCGCTGGCCGGCAGCATGGACATCGACATCACCACCGAGCCACTGGGCACCGGCAGCGATGGCGAGCCCGTCTACCTGAGCGACCTGTGGCCGTCGCCGGCCGAGGTCGAGGAGGTCGTCGAGTCGGCCATCGCCAGCGAGATGTTCACCCGCGACTACGCCGACGTCTTCGCCGGCGACCAGCAGTGGCAGTCGCTGCCGACGCCGTCGGGCAACACGTTCGCGTGGTCCGCCGACTCCACCTACGTCCGCAAGCCCCCGTACTTCGACGGCATGGGCGTGTCGCCGTCGCCCGTGGGTGACATCTCGGGCGCGCGGGTGCTGGCCAAGCTGGGCGACTCGGTGACGACCGACCACATCAGCCCGGCGGGCGCCATCAAGGCCGACTCTCCGGCGGGTCAGTACCTCTCCTCGCACGGAGTGCAGCGGCGCGACTTCAACTCGTACGGGTCGCGGCGGGGCAACCACGAGGTCATGATCCGCGGGACGTTCGCCAACATCCGGCTGCGCAACCAGATCGCACCCGGCACGGAGGGTGGCTTCACCAGGGACTTCACGGCGCCGGAGGCGCCCGTGACGACGATCTACGACGCGTCGGTGGCCTACGCGGCCGCCGGTGTGCCGCTGGTCATCCTGGCCGGCAAGGAGTACGGCTCCGGCTCGTCGCGCGACTGGGCGGCGAAGGGGACGGCGCTGCTGGGGGTGCGCGCGGTCATCGCCGAGTCGTACGAGCGCATCCACCGCTCCAACCTCATCGGCATGGGCGTCCTGCCGCTGCAGTTCCCCGAGGGTCAGAACGCCGAGTCGCTGGGGCTGACCGGCGAGGAGACGTTCGAGATCACCGGCGTGACGGCGCTGAACGACGGCTCGACGCCCTCGACGGTGCACGTGCGGGCCGGGGACGTCGAGTTCGACGCGGTGGTGCGCATCGACACGCCGGGGGAGGCCGACTACTACCGCCACGGCGGGATCATGCAGTACGTGCTGCGCAGCCTGCTCTGACGGGGCTTGCCGCCTGGTCGGCTGGCTAGCCTTCCGCTCGATGGGCGCCGCCGGCCGGTCTGTTTCCACAGGCCGGCCGGCGGTGGCGCGTTGTCCACATTTCCGGGATCGGCGGTGGCGGCGACCGGCCGCATCTGTTGATCTTGGTCGCATGCGAACCACACTCGACGACATCAGCCGCCTGCGGGGCGGGAATCACCGGGCCGCCGGTGCGTACCGGAGCGGGCGCCTGCCGCGGGGACGCGCTGCGCCTCTCCCGCGGGGACGCGCCGCGCACTTGCCGCGGGGACGCGCCGCGCCCCTGCCGTGCGGGTCGGACGGGTCAGGCGGCGGGCGGCGGGACGGGGTCGACGCGCTCGACGGTCTCGTCGCGGGAGCGGGCGCCGCGGCCCATGCCGATGATGCCCACCAGGTAGACCAGCAACGCGACGCCGCAGATCCAGACGCCCGACTGCAGGTCGCCGGCCGACACCGACAACGTGTCGTCGTTGGCCGACATCACCAGCCAGAGCGCCAGCGTCGCCGCACCGACCAGCCAGCCGAGAATCAGGACGAACCGCGACAACAGCAGGGCGCCGAGCACGCCCAGCAGACTGACCACCGCGAGCGCCAGCGCCATCGAGTTCCAGTACGAGGACGGCTCACCGACCGAGGAGGTCTGGAACAACCGCTCGAGCGGGATCTCGGTGGCGTCGCGACCGTCGAACCAGTCGAGGTAGCCGCTGGCGGTGACGCCGAGCGCGCCGATCACGGCGACGACGGCCCCGGTGGCACGTTGACGTGTGGTCATGTGGATCGCCTCCTCAATGAGGGTCCAGACGACTCGTCCGCGGCCTCGTGCCGGGCGGCACCGGCCGCACTTCCACTGTGCCACGCGGTTCACAACCGCGCACGTCAGAACGTGAAGTGCGCCTCAGTCGTCGTCAGACCGCGAAGTGCGACCTCAGTCGTCGTCGCCGAACATGGAGAGGGGAGCGTCGACCTCTTCCTTGCGCGGGCCCATGATCACGACGCCGGCCAGGATCGCCAGCAGCCCGATCCCGCACACCCACACACCGGCGCCGACGCCCATGCCGGCGGGCGCGTTGTCCGTGGCGTTGCCGATGGCGCGCATCAGCCCCCAGAGGGCGAGCGTCGCCACCCCGACCATCCAGGCCAGCACGAGGAGGAACCTGAACCGCAGCAGCGCCCCCAGCGCACACAGCGCCCCGACCACCGCCAGCGGCGCCGCCACCGACGCCCAGTAGCCGCTCGCCACGCCCGGGGCTCCGGTCTCGGCGAGGTGCCTGATGGGCAGCTCGTGCGGCGCTCGGCCGCCGTACCAGGCGACGTAGGCGCTGATCGCGCACAGCAGGCCGCCCGCGGCGGCGACGATGGCGCCGGTGGTCCGGCGTCCCAGTCGGCCGACCCGCCCCCACACCCGTTCCTCGTCAGACACAGCGGAAGGGTAGTGGCCCGCACGGCACGCACTCAACAAAGACACCTGAACGTGATCGAGAGGCATTCGCCCTCTAGACTCGGCACTCAGCACCGACGCGACTTGGAGGCAGCACGCGTGGGACTTCTCGACCGCATCAAGGACCCCCGCGACCTGCGGGCACTGTCCGATGACGAGCTCGAGTCGCTGGCCGCGGAGATCCGCGACCGGCTGGTGGCGACCTGCGCTTCGAACGGCGGGCATCTCGGGCCGAACCTCGGCGTGGTCGAGCTGACGATCGCGGCGCACCGGGTGTTCGACTCGCCGCGCGACCCCATCGTGTTCGACACCGGGCACCAGGCCTACGTGCACAAGATGCTCACCGGGCGGCACGACTTCACCCGGCTGAAGCAGTCCGGCGGGCTGTCGGGTTACCCGAGCCGCGCCGAGAGCGAGCACGACTGGGTCGAGAACTCGCACGCCTCCACGGCGCTGTCGTACGCCGACGGCATGGCGAAGGCGTTCTCGGTGCGCGGCGAGCGCGACCGCACCGTCGTCGCGTTCATCGGCGACGGCGCGCTGACCGGCGGCATGGCCTGGGAGGCGCTCAACAACATCGCCGGCGGGCCGCAGACCGGCCCCGACCGCCGCCCGCTCGTCATCGTCGTCAACGACAACGGCCGTTCGTACTCGCCGACGGTCGGCGGGCTCGCCAGGCACCTGACGGGGCTGCGCACCGACCCGCGGTACGAACAGGCGCTCGACGTCGTCAAGCGGACGCTCGGCCGCACCGCGCTGGTCGGCCAGCCGCTCTACGACGCGCTGCACGGGGTCAAGAAGGGCCTGAAAGACCTCCTCGCGCCGCAGGGCATGTTCGAGGACCTCGGCCTCAAGTACATCGGACCCATCGACGGGCACGACCGCGCGCAGGTCGAGCAGGCGCTCACGCAGGCGAAACGGTTCGGCGGGCCGGTGCTGGTGCACTGCCTCACGCAGAAGGGGTTCGGCTACGACCCCGCCGTCCGCGACGAAGCCGACCAGATGCACAGCCCGCGGCCGTTCGACCCCGCCACCGGCGCCCCCGCGGGCAAGCCGGTGCGCGAGTGGACCGACGTGTTCAGCGAGGCGCTCGTGCGGGCCGGCCGGCAGCGGGCCGACGTCGTCGCCGTCACGGCCGCCATGCTCGGGCCGACCGGGCTCGAGCCGTTCGCCCGGGCGTTCCCCGACCGCTGCTTCGACGTCGGCATCGCCGAGCAGCACGCGGCCACGTCGGCGGCAGGCATGGCGGCCATGGGCCTGCACCCGGTCGTCGCCGTCTACGCGACGTTCCTCAACCGCGCGTTCGACCAGGTGCTGATGGACTGTGCGCTGCACAAGGCCGGCGTCACGTTCGTGCTCGACCGCGCCGGTGTCACCGGCAGCGACGGGCCGTCGCACAACGGCATGTGGGACATGTCGATCCTGCAGGTCGTGCCTGGGCTGCGGCTGGCCGCCCCGCGCGACGGCGCGCAACTGGTCGAGCAGTTCACCGAGGCCCTCGACGTCGACGACGCGCCCACGGTGGTGCGGTTCTCGAAGGGCGCCGTCGGGCCCGACGTCCCGGCGCTGGAACGCCTCGGCGGCGTCGACGTACTGGCCAGGGGCGAGACGCGCGACGTGCTGCTGGTGGCCGTCGGGGCCATGGGCAAGGTCGGCGTCGACACCGCGAAGCGGCTGCAGGCTCAGGGCGTCGGCGTCACCGTCGTCGACCCGCGCTGGGTGAAGCCGCTCGACGACGTGATCATCGACCTGGCGCGGCAGCACCGGCTGGTCGTCACCGTCGAGGACAACGGCCGGGTCGGCGGCGTCGGCTCGGTGCTGGCGCAGCAGTTGCGCGACGCCGGCGTCACGGTGCCGGTGCACGACCACGGCCTGCCGCAGCGCTTCCTCGACCACGCCAAGCGTGACGAGATCCTGGCCGCCGCCGGGCTCACCGCGCAGGACCTCGCGCGCGAGGTGTCCGGGCTGGTCGCGGCGCTCGACAGCACGCCGCACGACCGGACGACGACGGTGTGATCGGTGACCACCACCCCTTCCGGGCGCCGCCCGGACCCTGACTGGCTGCGGCCCGAATCCATCATCGCGATGCGGCTGCTCATCATCGGCGTGGCCGTCGCCGCCGCCATGTGGCTTGTCCTGCAGGTGCAGTTCATCGCCACGGCGGTCGTGCTCGGCTTCGCCGAGGTGGCGCTGCTGTGGCCGCTGGCCCGCTGGCTGCGGAGCAAGCGCGTACCCGCCGTGTTCGCGGCGTTGCTGTGTGTGCTCTTGTTCCTGGCGTTCTTCGCCGGGCTGCTGGTGTTCGTCATCACCGAGGTGGTCGATTCCTGGCCGCGGATGGTCGACGCCGTCACCGGGTCGATCAACGAGATCAACGACTGGCTCGAGGGCGGGCCGTTCGGCATGGACACGCAGAGCGTCCAGGACCTCCTGGGCGAACTGCAGTCCCGGCTGGGCGACGTGCTCGGCGACGTCACCAGCGCGGCGGTCGGCGGCCTGTCGCTGGTCGGGAACTTCGCGACCGTCATCCTCATCGCCACGTTCTTCACGATCTTCGCGTTGACCAGCGGCGACAAGCTGTGGAAGCAGTTCGTGGGCACGCTGGCCCCGGGGCACCGCGAGCCGGCCGACGCCGCCTTCCGGGCCTCCATGCGCACGGTCGGAAACTGGTTCTACGCCTCGACGCTGACCGGTCTGGTCGACGGCGTGCTGATCGGGGTCGGGCTGCTGATCCTCGACGTGCCGCTGGCGGTCCCGATCGGCGCGCTGACGTTCATCATGGCCTACATCCCGCTGGTCGGCGCCACGCTGGCGGGCGCGGTCGCGGTGCTGGTCGCGCTGTTCTCCGGCGGCTTCACCACGTCGCTGTGGGCCCTGGCGATCGTGGTCCTCGTGCAGCAGATCGAGGGCAACGTCCTGTCGCCGCTGCTGATGTCCCGGGCGCTGAACTTCCACCCCGTCGTCACCCTCATCCTGACGACGGCCGCGGGGACGGCGTTCGGGTTGATCGGGCTGTTCCTCGCCGTGCCCGCGACGGGCGCCATCGTCGCGGCGGTGCTGGCCTGGCGGCGGATCGTCAGGGCGCGCGAACTCGCCGAGAACGGCGGACCACCCGGCGACAACGGCGATCCACCGCCGGCCGACGCCACCGCGCCGCCGTCCGCCGACCCGCCGTCGCCGCTCGAGTCGCCGTCGCGCTGAGGCCTGGCGCCCGTCGTTCGTCCGGACTGCCGCAGGCGCACCGGTTCGAGGGTGCGTTTCCGGCCTGTTGACATGCGCGCCAATGGTTGGCGCGCATGTCAACACGCCAGATCGAGTCACGACGCGGCCCATGGCGCATGGCAGTGTGGTCCGAGCCGAACGACGACGGCGGCCGTCAGCCGGCTACGGCCGGACGGATGACGCCGGTCGGCCGGCTCATCCCGGATCGCCTGGTGCCGCCGCATCGTGGTCGGTCAGCGGGACGGGCTCCACGCCGCCGCTCACCCGGAACACACCGGGCGAACCCAGAGCGCACGGGTGCGCCGAGTCGACGGGCGACCACGCCACGTCGTTGTCGACCGAGCCGCCGCCGACGCTGACCGAGCTGCCTTCGCGCGCTCGCGGCCGTCCGTCGGCGTCGTACAGGACGGCCCGGCCGTCCTCACCACGCGCGGCCGTCCAGCCGAGTGGCCAGGCCACTGGGATGATGCGGTCGTCGCCGAGCTCGATCGTGACGCAGCCGTAGTCGGCCACGGTCAGCACACCGCTGAGATGGGCCTGCATCGCGATCTCAGGCACCGTGGTCTGGGCCAGCAACTGGACAGGGTGGGCGTCCGTGCCGGCACTGCCCGCCGCCGGTGGATCGCCGGGCAGCCAGGACAGGCCCGCCGCCGCGGAACCGGTGATCGCCAAGGCGAGCACCGGAACCGCCGCGAGCAGCGTCGTCCGCCGCCGTCGCCGGCGCGCGCGACCACCCTCGACGGCGCGGCCGACCACGTCCGGGTCGAACGTCTGCTCCGCCGCCCGGACGTGCAACGCCTCGCGCAGTGCCTGTTCGTCCATACGTCCTCCGCTCAACCCAGTTCCTCGGCCGCCGCCGTCTCGCGCAGCCGGGCCAGGGCGCGCGACGCCTGGCTGCGCACGGTCCGCGGGCTGCACCCGAGGGCGTCGGCGATCTGCTCGTCGGAGAGGTCGCAGTAGTACCGCAGCACGACGCGGCACGCTGCCGGACGCCGAGCCCGGCCAGCGCGTCGGCGAGCGCCGACCGGTCGACGACGGCGGGCTCGCTGTCGTCGACGGCGGCCGGAGCGCCGGGCCAGCGCCGGCCCCGTCGCTCCCGGCTCTGCGACCGTCGCATCGACACGTGCTGATTGACCAGCATCGTCCGCACCTAGGGTGTGTCTCCCGGGTCCGTGGCCTACTGCGCGACGCCCAGGCGGCGCCTCGCTGCGTTCTCGTCAGTCGAGATAGAACCCCGCTATGACTCCCTCCTCGGCCTTGCGAGGCATCCACCTGGACGCCGCTCGCTACGGCCGAGACCCGGGAGACACACCCTGGCCATCCGGACGCTCCAGCCGGCTGATCCGCGACCAGCGGAGATACACCTTGACCAGCGTCTCCTGGACGAGGTCGTCGGCGTCGGCGGGGTGGTCGCAGAGCAGGCCGGCGACGCGGCGCAGACCGGGACCGGCCCGGTGGGCCCACTCCTCGAACGGCGGCGTGCTCACCCGGCCGGCTCCTCTCCCTCTACCTTGTCAACGCCACCCTCAGGGCCGGGCGCTGCAGGCGGATGAGAGAAACCGGCCGGTGACGGCGTCAGGCGCGGGCGACGCTCGCGAGGCCCGGCGGGAGGAAACGCCGCCCGGTGGCGCGCTCGGCCACGCCGCTGCGGTCGAGGTACGGCGTGATGCCGCCCAGGTGGAACGGCCAGCCGGCGCCGAGCAGCATGCACAGGTCGATGTCCTGCGCCTCGGCGACCACGCCTTCGTCGAGCATGATGCGGATCTCCTCGGCGACGGCGGCCAGCGCCCGCTCGCGCACCTCGTCGGCGGTGAGGACGGCCGAACCCTGCTCGAACAGGGCGGCGGTGGCGTCGTCGAGGTAGGGCTTGCCCTGCTCGTTCCACGACCAGATGCCGGGCTTGCCGGCCGCGACCAGGCGGCGCAGGTTCTCGGACACCGGGAAGCGGCCGGGGTAGGCGTCGTGCAGGGTCTCGGCGACGTGCAGAGCGACGGCCGGGCCGACGAGCTGCAGCAGGACGAACGGCGTCATCGGCAGGCCGAGCGGCGCCAGCGCGTTGTCGGCGACCTCCAGCGGCGTCCCCTCGTCGGCGGCGCGGGTGATCTCGCCGATGAACCGCGTCAGCACCCGGTTGACGACGAACGCGGGGGCGTCCTTGACCAGCACGCACGACTTCTTCAGCGTCTTGCCGACGGAGAGCGCGGTCGCCAGCGTGGCGTCGGACGTCGCCCCGGCGCGGACCACCTCGACCAGCGGCAGCACGGCCACCGGGTTGAAGAAGTGGAACCCGACGACGCGCTCTGGGTGGCGCAGGCCCGACGCCATCTCGGTGACCGACAGCGACGACGTGTTCGTGGCCAGCACGCAGTCGGGGGAGACGACGGCCTCGAGGTCGGCGAAGACCTGCTGCTTGACCTTCAGCTCCTCGAACACGGCCTCGATGACGAAGTCGGCGTCGGCGAAGACGCTCTTGTCCGTCGACCCCGTGACCAGCGCGGTCAGCTTGTTCCGCGCGTCGGGCGACAGCCGCCCGCGCGCCGCGAGCTTGTCGATCTCGGCGTGCACCCAGCCGACGCCCTTCTCGACCCGCGCGGCGTCGAGGTCGGTGAGGACGACGGGGACCTCGAGCCGGCGGACGAACAGCAGCGCCAGCTGGCTGGCCATCAGCCCGGCGCCGACGATGCCCACCTTCGTCACCGGCCGGGCCAGCGACTTGTCGGGCGCGCCGGCCGGGCGCTTGGCCCGCCGCTGGGTGAGGTCGAACGCGTAGACGCCGGCGCGCAGGTCGTCGCCCATGATGAGGTCGCCGAGGGCGTCGTCCTCGGCCGCGAAGCCCTCCTCGCGCGTGACCGTACGCGCCGCGGAGATCAGGTCCAGCGCGCGGTACGGCGCCGGCGTGGCGCCGTGCAGCCGTCCGTCGGCGGCCGCCCGCCCACGCTCGACCGCCGCCGACCACGCGGCCTCCGACCGGTCGATCTCCGGCCGCGTCACCTCGACGTCGCCGCGTAGCACCTGCGCCGCCCAGTGCAGCGACCGCTCGATGAAGTCGGCGCCGTCGAACGCGGCGTCGGCGATGCCCAGCGCGGCGACCTGCGGGCCGCGCAGCATGCGGTTCTGGTTGAGCGCGTTCTCGACGATGACGGTGACGGCGTTGTCGGCGCCGACGAGGTTCGGCAGCAGCCACGCGCCGCCCCAGCCCGGCACGAGGCCGAGGAACACCTCGGGCAGCGCGATGCCCTGCGCCGCCTTGGACACCGTGCGGTAGGTGCAGTGCAGTCCGAGCTCCAGGCCGCCACCCAGCGCCATGCCGTTGATCAGCGCGAACGTCGGCACCGGACCGTCGGCGAGCTTGCCGAACACGCGGTGCCCGAGCTGCCCGAGCGCGACCGCCTGGGCGCGCTGCGTCACCAGCGCCATGCCCTTGAGGTCGGCGCCGGCGGCCAGGATGAACGGCTTGCCGGTGACGGCGACGGCGACGACGCCCGGCTCGGCGTACGCGGCGTCGATGGCCTGCTCGAGACCCAGCAGGGTGGCCGGGCCGAGCGTGTTGGGCTTCGTGTGGTCGTGGCCGTTGTCGAGCGTGATCAGCGCGGCCTTGCCTGCGCCCAGCGGCAGGTCGACGAAGCGCAGGTGCGAGGTGGTGACGACTTCGTCGGGGAAGACGGTGGCGAGGTCGGTGGTCATCAGGCCGCGGCCTCCTCGGCGTAGTCGGCGTGGTGCGGGTTCTCCCAGACGACGGTGCCGCCCATGCCGATGCCGATGCACATGGTGGTGACGCCGTAGCGAACCTCGGGGTGCTCCTCGAACTGGCGGGCCAGCTGGTTCATCAGCCGGACGCCGGACGAGGCGAGCGGGTGGCCGACGGCGATGGCGCCGCCGTACTGGTTGACGCGGGGGTCGTCGTCGGCGATGCCGAAGTGGTCGAGGAAGGCCAGCACCTGCACGGCGAACGCCTCGTTGATCTCGAACAGCCCGATGTCGTCGATGCTCAGGCCGGCCCTGGCCAGCGCCTTCTCCGTGGCCGGGACCGGGCCGACGCCCATGACCTCGGGCTCGACGCCGGCGAAGGAGTACGAGACCAGCCGCATCTTCGCCGTCAGCCCGAACTCGGCGGCGGCGTCGTCGCTGACCAGCAGCGCAGCTGTGGCGCCGTCGTTCAGGCCCGCCGCGTTGCCGGCGGTGACCCGTCCGTGCGGGCGGAATGGCGTCTTCAGCCCGGCGAGGTCGTCGACGGTGGTGCCGGGGCGCGGCGGCTCGTCGGCCGTCGCGAGGCCCCAGCCCTGCTCGACGGAGCGGGTGGCGACGGGGACGAGGTCGGGCTGGATGCGGCCGTCGGCGGCCGCCTTGGCGTACTTGGCCTGGCTGGCCGCGGCGAACGCGTCGGCGCGCTCCTTGGTGAGGTGCGGGAAGCGGTCGTGCAGGTTCTCGGCGGTGCTGCCCATGACCAGCGCGGACGGGTCGACCAGCTTCTCGGCGAGGATGCGCGGGTTGGGGTCGACGCCCTCGCCCATGGGGTGGCGGCCCATGTGCTCGACGCCGCCGGCGATGACGACGTCGTAGGCGCCGAACGCGATGCCGCCGGCCGTCGTCGTCACGGCCGTCATGGCGCCGGCGCACATGCGGTCGATGGCGTAGCCGGGCACCGACTTCGGCAGCCCGGCCAGCAGCGCCGCCGTGCGCCCGATGGTCAGGCCCTGGTCGCCGAGCTGGGTGGTCGCGGCGATGGCGACGTCGTCGACGCGCTCGGGCGGCAGGCCCGGGTTGCGGCGCAGCAGCTCGCGGATGCAGTTGATGACGAGATCGTCGGCGCGGGTCTCGTGGTACATGCCCTTGGGTCCGGCCTTGCCGAACGGCGTACGCACGCCGTCGACGAACAGCACGTCGCGAACAGGCCTGGTGGAGCGTGGCACGTGGCCCTCCTCGGATCGGAAGCTACCCACGAGTAACAATACTCGGTGGGTCGATGTTACGCAGTGCCTCGCGGCGTGACAACGGCGACAGGTCGGCCTCGTGCGCGGCGACGAACGCGCGCACCCAGCCGGGGTCGCGTTTGGCGTGCTCGCGCAGTGCCCAGCCGATGCCCTTGCGCAGGAAGAAGTCCTTGACGTGCACGTTGGCCTCGATCGCCTCGGCCAGCAGGTCGACGTCGGTGCCGGCCTTCGAGCCGATCTGGCAGATGACGGCGGTGCGACGGCGCCAGAGGTCGGCGTCGCGGGCCCAGGCTCTGATGGTCGGGGTCGTCCGGTCCGGGTGGGCGCGCAGCACCGGGCCGACGGAGCGGATGGCGAGCTCGTCGACGAGGTCCCACCAGGCGCCGGTGACGACCATGTGGTCGTAGAGGTCGAGCGCGTCCGGCTGCGTCGCATAGGCGGCGTACGGTTTCAGCTGCGCCAGCGTGGTGGCCGCGTAGCGCTCCTCGCGGAACTCCGCGCCGTCCCACAGCTCCAGCACCGTGGCCCGCCAGCTGCCCTCGTCGCGCAGCCGGTGCGCCGCGAACACCGGTTTCAACGCGGCCGTGCGGGCCGGCTTCTTGACGCCGAGCAGCGGCATCGCGGACTTCACGTACGCCCGCATCGGCTCGGCGGCCTCCGGGTCGGCGGCCGCGCGCAACGCCGTCCGCACGGCGTCGACGAGTGCGGTGTCGGTGGCGCTCATGACCGCAACCGTAGGCCGTCACAATTGGCAGTCGTGACGATCATCGGCGCGGACGGCGGCGTGTCGCGGGGGCGAGTGTCGTTAGGCTGAGCCTTCACATGACCGGCTCGTACGATCTCATCGTCATCGGCGCCGGGCCCGCTGGGCTCGCCGCCGCGTGGCGGGCTGCCCAGCGGGGCCTGAAGGTGACGCTGCTCGAGCGGGCCGACCACGTCGGCGGGCTGGCCGCGTCGTTCGAAGTGGGCGGGGTGCGGGTCGACCAAGGGTCGCACCGGCTCGACCCCGGCACGCCGCCGGCCATCCTGCACGACCTGCGCGCCCTGCTCGGCGACGACCTCCAGCAGCGGCGGCGGACGAGCCGCATCCGCGTCGGCGACCAGTGGCTGGCGCTGCCGCTGCGGGCCGACGAGGTCGCGCGGCGGCTGCCGCCGTCGTTCCTGGCCCGGGTCGCGCGCGACTCCGCGGTGTCGAGGTTCCGCCGCGAAGAGGCCGACACCTACGGCGGGCTGGTGCGCAACCGCGTCGGGCCGGCGCTGTACGAGTCCATCTACGGGCCGCTGGCCGAGAAGCAGTGGGGCATGCCGGGCGACCGCATCAGCGCCGAGCAGGCCCGCCGCCAGACCGACCGGCTGGGCACCTGGCGGGTCGCGGCCCGGGCGCTGCGCCGCAGCCGCAAGCGCGGTACGTCCGCGACCGGCGGGGGCTACTACTACCCGCGCACGGGGTTCGGGCAGCTGGTCGAGGCGCTGGCCGACGCCGCGGTCACGGCGGGGGTGGAGATCCGCTGCGAGGCCGAGGTCGACCGCGTCCGCGTCACCGAGGACGAGGTCGAGGTCAGCACCCAGGACGGCGACGTCATCACCGGCGGGCTGGTGTTCTCGACGCTGCCGCTGCCGGTGCTCGCCCGCATCGCCCGCCCGGCGCCGTCGCTGACGTCCATCGAGTCGTCGGCGCGGCTGCGCTACCGCGCCATGCTGCTGGTCTACGTCGTGCACCAGGGCGGCCGGTGGAGCCCGCACGACTCCCACGACATCCCCGACCCGCGCACGCCGGTGTTGCGCATCTCCGAGCCGGCGAACTACCGCAACAACCCCGACGACCCCGTCGACCGGTCGGTGCTGTGCGCCGAGATCCCGTGCTCGATGACCGACGACGTGTGGGGCCTCGACGACGAGTCCCTCGCCGACCTCGTCGACGAGGCGCTGGGGCTGACCGGGCTGCCGAAGCTCAACCGCGTGCACGTCGAGAGCCGCCGCATCGGCCAGTCGTACCCGATCTACCGGGTCGGCTACGAGCAGGACCTCACCGACGTCGACACCTGGGCCCGCATGATCCGCCGCGTCGTCACCCTCGGCCGTCAGGGCCTGTTCGTGCTGGAGAACATCGACCAGGCGCTGCTCCTGGCCTACGGCGCCGTCGACGCCATCCGCGACGACGGTCGCTTCGACCGCTACGCCTGGACGGTGGCGCGCGAACGCTTCGCCCGCTCCGGCTACGTCGACGGGCTCAGCTGAGTCTTTTTATTCGCTGGCGCCGCCCGCGTTCACGGGACACACTGCGACGATGCCGCCTGGCGCTCGCCGGGCCGGGTCGCCGGAAAGGACTGTCGCCATGCGTCTCGAGAACGTCGAACCCCCGAGCGGACTGACGACGGACGGGTTCGTCCTGCGGCCGATCCTCGCCGCCGACGCCGAGCTGGACTACGCCGCCGTCATGGAGAGCCGGGAGTACCTGCGCACCTGGGAGCAGACCAGTTGGCCCGCGGACGACTTCACCGTGGCGGACAACCGGGCGGACCTCGAAGGGCTCGAGCGGCGGCACCAGGCCCGCCAGGCCTACACCTACACCGTCATGAACCCGGCCGGCACGGAATGTCTCGGCTGCGTCTACCTGATGCCGACCGACGCGCGATCGTTCGCCGGGGCGCGCATCACGCCGGTCGGCGACCGGCGGTGGGACGACTACGCCGCCGCGGTCTACTTCTGGGTGCGCAAGTCGCAGCTGGCGGCCGGGACCGACCGGGCGCTGCTCGACGCCCTGCGCAGCTGGCTGGCGCGCGACTGGAGTCTGGGCGGCCATCTCTTCGTCACCAACGAGCAGTTCACCCAGCAGGTCGGCCTGATCGGGCAGACGGATCTTCAGCTGCGGTTCGAGGTCCTGGAGAAGGACAAGCCGGGCAGGTACCTCGCCTACGACTGATGTCGCGTCGCCCCGGTGTCGAGAACGCGCGATCGGCTCCGTCCCAGGATCACACGGGCCACGACAGGCCGCGGACCAGAGGGAGGATCATCATGCGCAAGCTCATCGTCCAGCAGTGGGTGACCGTCGACAACATCGCCGCGGAGGAGGACGGCGGGCTCGGCTTCGTGTCCGTGGAGCCGTTCTCGGAGAAGTCGGACCCCGCGTTCAAGGCGGCCGTGATGGGCTTCATCGACACCGTCGACACCATGATCCTCGGCGCCACCACCTACGCCCAGTCCGTCGGCTACTGGCCGACCGTCGACGACCAGGGCGAATACGGGCAGAAGCTCAACGGCCTCACGAAATATGTCGCCTCGTCGAGGTTGACCGAGGCCCCGTGGGGCGCCTTTCCCGCCGCGACCGTGACGCCGGACCCCGTCGGCACCGTCCGCGAGCTCAAGGAGCAGAGCGGCAAGGACCTCTGGCTGTGGGGGAGCCTGAGCCTCATGCACTCGCTGCTCGACGCCGGGGTGGTCGACGAGGTCCGCATGCTGGTCTGCCCGGTGTCGCGCGGCAAGGGAACGCGCGTCTTCGAGGGCGCGCACGACCTCCAGCTGGTCGAGGCGACCGGGTTCGGCAACGGCCTGGCCCTGGTGCGCTACGCGATCAAGACCACCTGACCCGCGTGGCGCGATGTTGTCGGTGCCCGCCCGTAGGGTGGGCCCCACCCGGGCCGGGAGGGGTCGACCTACCACGGTGCGACGCCCGCGCAGCGGCGTCACTGGACCTCGCCGCTTCCACACGTGGGCGCTGCGCCGCAGTCGGCCATGATCATCAACCTTCTGTGCTGCTCTGACAACGCAGAAGGTTGATGAAACCCGCTGGCGGCCAGCTGGGAGCTGGGCCCATTTTCGGCCGGCCCCCTGACGCTGCTTGAACGCCCCCGACAATCGGAAGCGGCAGGGGGCTGGCCAGCGCGGCAAGCAAAGCCGACGAGAGCCCGGCGAACCGGGAAGCTACACCGACTCGGCAGGCGGCGCCGGTGGCTCCGGCGCAGGCGCAGGAGCGGGCTCCGGCGGCTCCGGGTTCGCGAACGCCTCCGCCACCGCCTCCGCCGTCAACCCGATCTGCCACTCCCGGGCGCCGCGCCCGCGGAACAGCTCGGCCACGGTCTCGGCGGTGAGCGGCGTCGGCGGCGTCCAGGCGGCCCGCCGGAGGGTGTCGGGGGTGAGCAGGTTCTCGACCGGCAGCTGGTTGGCCTCGGCGATCGCCGTGACGCGGGCACGGGCGGCGGCCAGGCGGGCGGCGGCGTCGGGCTGGCGGGCGGCCCAGGCGCGCGGCGGCGGCGGGCCGTCGTACGGGGCGGTCTGCGGGGGCAGCTCCTTGTCGGGCAGGGCACGCGCGTCGGCGACGGCGCCGAACCAGCGGGAGAGCTCGCGCCGCTGCGACCGGCCCCGGTACACCGGCATGGCCGACATGGCCTCGGCGCTGGTCGGCATGGTCAGCGCGGCCTCGACGATGGCGGCGTCGGGGAGCACCCGGCCGGGGGAGAGGTCGCGCTGCCGGGCCAGCTCGTCGCGCGCGTACCAGAGCTGACGGACGACGGCGAGGCGGCGGCGGTCGCGGACGCGGTGCAGCCCGGACGTGCGCCGCCAGGGGTCGGGGCGCGGCTCCTGCTGCGGCGCCGCGGCGATGGCGGCGAACTCCTCGTGCGCCCAGTCGAGCTTGCCGGCCGCGATCAGCCGCTCCTCGAGCGCGTCGCGCAGCTCGATCAGCAGCTCGACGTCGAGGGCGGCGTAGCGCAGCCAGTCCTCGGGCAGCGGCCGGGTGGACCAGTCGGCGGCCGAGTGGCCCTTCTCCAGCGTGTAGCCGAGCACGCTGTCGACCAGCGGGCCGAGCCCGACGCGGGGGAGGCCGAGCAGCCGGCCGGCCAGCTCGGTGTCGAACAGCCGGGCCGGCTTCATGCCCACCTCGGCGAGGCAGGCGAGATCCTGCGACGCGGCGTGCAGCACCCACTCGGCGTCGGCGAGGGCGGCGCCCAGCGCGGACAGGTCGGGGACGGCGATGGGGTCGATCAGCGCGGACCCGGCGCCGTTGCGGCGCAGCTGGATGAGGTAGGCGCGGTGCCCGTAGCGGTAGCCGGACGCGCGCTCGGCGTCGACGGCGACCGGCCCGTCGGCGGCCGCGAACGCCGCGATGGTGGCCTTCGCGGCGTCGGTGTCGGTGACGACGTCCGGAAGGCCGTCGCGCGGCTCCAGCAAGGGAGTCGAGGCGTCGTCCGTCAACGGTCCCGCCTACGACGAGTCGGTGGCATCGCGACGACGCCGGCCGGCAGCGGCACCAGCCCGGCCGCCGTCGTCAACGCGTCGCCCCAGGCCAGGGCGTGTGCGGTGAGGTCGGCCTCGAGCGGTGTCCAGGACGCGCGGATCTCGATCTCGGCGCTGGCCAGCTCGCCGGCCATGCCGCCGAATCCCTCGGACGCGACCCGGGTGACGGTGCCGCTGGCCGCGGTGTACGGCGCGGACCGGCCGGCCAGCGACTCGACGATCCACGTCCAGCCGACGGCGAGCAGCAGCGGGTCGGCGCCCATCTCGGGCTCGAGGCTGGCGCGCAGGTACGTGACCAGGCGGAACTCCCCGTGCCAGGCCTCCTGGCCGGCGGGGTCGTAGAGCAGCACGAGCCGCCCGGTGGCGGTGGCATCCTCGTCGGCTTCGTCGACGAAGACGTCGGCGCTGAGCGCGTGCGTATGCGGCGCCAGCCGCTTCGGGGCCGGGGTCTGCTCGAGGCGGACCTCCCGCCGGAACTGGGCGGACGTCAAGGAACGCACGGCACGCTCGAAGACAGCCGGTACCCCCGGCTGGAGACCCTCGGTGTCCCTTGCCACAATTGGCAGACTAGGCCCGTTTGACGGTCGCGTCAGGCAGGCACGCCCGCCATGCGACGATCAGTGATGTGACCGTGACCTTCGACGACAACGCCACCGCGCCCGCGGATCCGTCCGACAGCCTGTTCCTGCGCGCCTGCCGCGGCGAGCGCACGAGCCGTCCACCTGTGTGGTTCATGCGCCAGGCGGGACGTTCGCTGCCCGAGTACCGGCGGCTGCGCGAGGGCGTGCCGATGCTGGAATCGTGCACGCGGCCCGACATGGTGACCGAGATCACCCTGCAGCCGGTCCGCCGGTACGGCGTCGACGCCGCCATCTTCTACTCCGACATCGTGGTGCCGCTGCGGGCGGTCGGCGTGGACGTCGACGTGAAGCCGGGCATCGGGCCGGTGCTGGGCCACCCGATCCGGTCCCGCGCCGACCTCGACCAGCTGCGCCCGCTCGAGCCCGACGACGTCGCGTTCGTCGACGAGGCGGTGCGCACGCTGGTCGGCGAGCTGGGCGGCACGCCGCTGATCGGCTTCGCGGGCGCGCCGTTCACGCTGGCCTCGTACCTCGTCGAGGGCGGGCCGTCGAAGAACCACGAGGTCACGAAGGCGCTCATGCACAGCGATCCGGAACTGTGGCACGAGCTGCTCAGCCGGGTCGCCGGCATCTCCGCGTCGTTCCTCGACGTCCAGGTGCGTGCCGGGGCGAGCGCCGTCCAGCTGTTCGACTCGTGGGCCGGCGCGCTGTCGGCCGCCGACTACGCCAAGTTCGTCCACCCGCACAGCGCCGAGGTCCTCGACAGCGTCATCGACGTGCCGCGCATCCACTTCGGCGTCGGGACGTCCGAGTTCCTGCCGCTCATGGCGTCGGCCGGCGCGGACGTCGTCGGCGTCGACTGGCGGCTGCCGCTGGACGAGGCCGCCCTGCGGGTGCCGGGCAAGCCGCTGCAGGGCAACCTCGACCCCGCGCTGCTCGGCGCCGACTGGCCGGTCATCGAGCGTGAGGTGCACCGCATCGTGGCCGAGGGCCGGCGGGCGCCGGCGCACATCTTCAACCTCGGCCACGGCGTGCTCCCGACCACCGACCCGGACGTGCTGGCCCGCGTGGTCGAGACGGTTCAGGCGGCCGGCGAGTCCGGCAGCGGCGCCGGCTGACGCTGGCCCCGTCGCCGCTTGGCGATCTGCCAGGCGGGGACGCCGACCAACGCGGCGACGGCGGCGAACGGCAGCACCGCGCCGAGCGCTGTGAGGAACCCGCCGCCGACCGTCACGAACGCGTCCCAGCCGCCGGCCAGCCCGGCGAGGAAGCCGTCATCGTCGTCCTCCTCCTGCGGCGGCTCCTCGCCCTGCTCGTACAGGTGCAGGGTGACGGTGGCCATCGCGGTCAGCCCGGCCAGCTGCTCCTTCCGGCTCAGCAGCGCGTCGAGGTCGGCCTCGCGGGTGGCCAGCTCGGACTCGATGCTGACGACGTCGGCGAGCGCGCTCGCGTCGGCCAGCAGGGCGCGGATGCGGGCGATGCTGGCGCGCTGCGACTCGATCCGCGACGCGACGTCGACGACCTCCTGCGTGACGTCCTCGGTGCCGCGGTCGCGGCTGGTGACCTCGCCGAGGGACTCCAGCTCGGTGACCGCCTGCTGGTGCCCGGTCGACGGGACCTTCAGCGTGAGGACGGCGTCCTGGTCGCCTGAGACCTGCTCGCTGGCGACGAATCCGCCGGCCGTCGTCGCGATGGCCGACGCCCGGTTCGCCGCGGCGAGGACGTCGTCGGTGCCGATGGTGAGGTCGACCGTGTAGATGATCGACCGGCCGTCGACCGCGTTGGCCACGTTGGTGAGGACTCCGCCGTCGCTGCTGGCCTGGTCGCCTTTGCCTCCGTCTTCGCCTTCGCCGGCGGCCTGGTCGCCGTCGCCGGCCGCGTTCTGCTCCGGCGCCTCGGCGGCCGGCGCGGGCTCGTCGGCGGCCGAGGAGCCGCCGCTGTCGCTGTCGTCCGCGCCGCCGCAGCCGGCCAGTGCGAGGGCCGCGAGCAGCGCGACCGCTGTCCCGAACGTCGTCCGTCGTGTCATGACGCCTCCCGAGGTCGGTGTTGCCAGGTTCGACGGGACGGGCCGCGGCCGGGTTGCGGACCGGCTGGTCACGATCGGGGAACGACCTGGTCACGGGCGTGAGATGGGCCCATGCGATGCTGGGGCGCGTGAGCGGAGTGCGCGTGGCGGTCGTCGGTGGCGGGATCAGCGGACTGGCGGCGGCGTGGTTCCTGCGGCAGTCGCTCGGGCCGTCGGCGCAGATCGTGGTGCTGGAGAAGCAGCCGGTCGTGGGCGGGCACCTGCGGGTGTCCGAGGTGGCCGGGCTGCCCGTCGACGAGGGCGCGGAGTCGCTGCTGGCGCGCCGGCCCGAGGCGGTCGAGCTGGCCCGCGACGTCGGCCTCGGCGACGACATCGTGCACCCCGCGGCCGTCGGCGCCGGACTGTGGAGCCGCGGCTCGATCGTCGCGCTGCCGGCCGGGACGGTCATGGGCGTGCCCGCCGACCCCGCGCAACTGGGCGGCGTGCTGACGGCGGCGGAGATGACGTCGGCGATCGTCCGCGACGCCGCGGACCCGCTGAGCGTGGACGGCGACGTCGCGATCGGGCGGCTGGTGCGTTCGCGGTACGGCGACGCGGTGGCCGACCGGCTGGTCGAGCCGCTGCTCGGCGGCGTGTACGCGGGGCGGGCGGACGAGCTGTCGCTGGACGCGACGGTGCCGGCGTTGGGCGCGGCGGTGCGGACGGCGCAGTCGCTGGGCGAGGCGGTGGCTCTGACGGCGCCGCGCCCGGCCGGGCCGGCGCCGGCTGCTGGGCCGGTGTTCGCCGGGCTGACCGGCGGCGTCGGCCGGTTGCCGGGCGCGGTGGCAGCGGCGTCCGGGGCCGAGGTGCGCACCGGCGTGACGGTGCGCTCCATCGAGCGGACGGCGGACGGCTGGCGGCTGGTGACCGGGCCGGTCCCGGAGCCGTCGGTGCTGGACGTCGACGCGGTCGTGGTGGCGACGCCGGCGGTGGCGGCGGCCCGGCTGCTGGCGTCGGCGGCCCCGGCGGCCGCAGCGGAACTGGGCGGCGTCGAGGCGGCCAGCATGGCGATCGCCACGCTCGCGCTGCCGGCGGGCGGGTTCCCGGCGGCGCCGTCGTCCTCGGGCTTCCTGGTGCCGCCGGTGGACGGGCGGACGGTCAAGGCGGTGACGTACTCGTCGGTGAAGTGGCCGTGGCTGGGCGGGCGGGCCGAGGCCGGTGGGCTGGTGCTGCTGCGCGCGTCCCTCGGCCGGCACGGCGAGTCCCGTGACCTGCAGCGCGACGACGACGACCTGGTCGCGGCCGCGCTGGCCGACGTCCGGGCGGCGACGGGCTACGCGGGCGGCGTCGTCGACTCGCGGGTGACCCGGTGGGGCGGGGCGCTGCCCCAGTACGCCGTCGGGCACCTGGACCGCGTCGCGCGCATCAGGGCCGCCGTCGAGCCCGTCCCCGGGCTGGCCGTGTGCGGCGCCGTGTACGACGGCGTCGGCGTCGCGGCCTGCGTCGGGGCCGCCCACGACGCCGCGGGGAGGGTGGCCGCGTACCTGTCGGAGCGGCGTGCCAGGATCGAGACATGAGCGACACCGCGTCCAAGCCGAAGGCCCGCGAGCTGAACCAGGTCATCCGCTACACCATGTGGTCGGTGTTCCGGCTGCGTGCGCCGCTCGGCGCCACGTCGCGGTCCGACCTCGCCGACGAGGTCACGGCGCTGTTCGCCGAGCTCGCCGCCAAGGACGTCGTCATCCGCGGCACCTACGACGTCGCCGGCCTGCGCGCCGACGCCGACCTGCTGATCTGGTGGCACGCGCCGGCCATCGAGGACCTCCAGACGGCGTACCACCGGTTCCGCGGCACCGCGTTCGGCCGCCAGCTCGATCCCGTCTGGTCGCAGGCCGCCATCCACCGCCCGGCCGAGTTCAACAAGAGCCACATCCCCGCCTTCCTCGCCGACGAGGAGCCGCGCGCGTACGTGTCGGTGTACCCGTTCGTGCGCTCGTACGAGTGGTACCTGCTGCCCGACGCCGAGCGCCGCCAGATGCTCGCCGACCACGGCAAGATGGCCCGCGACTACCCCGACGTGCGCGCCAACACCGTCGCGTCGTTCTCCCTCGGCGACTACGAGTGGATCCTCGCCTTCGAGGCCGATGAGCTGCACCGCATCGTCGACCTCATGCGCCACCTGCGCGGCTCGACGGCACGGCGGCACGTCCGCGAAGAGGTCCCGTTCTACACCGGCCGTCGGCTGGCGCTGCCCGACCTCGTGGCGGCGCTGCCCTAACCGCTCACCTCGACGTCGATCGGCCCGCTGTAGAGCGTGAACGCGTCGACGAACTCGAGCTCGACGTAGACCTGGTAGGTGCCGGGCTCGAGCGGTTCGTGCTGCGGCTGGGTCACGTCCCCCGGCGTGCACTGCCGGAGGAACGAGTGCACCGGGTAGGTGACGCTCTGGCCCTGCGCCAGCATGACGCCGTGGAGTGAGGCCTGCTGTGGTCCCGGTTCCGTGACCACCGAGCCGTCGTGCGCGACCAACGTCTCGGGGAACCGGCCCGTGGCGCCGGTGAACGGCTGCTCGCTGACGTTGGTGATGGTGGCGGTGCCGATGGGCTCGTCCCAGTCATCGGGGTCCACCGAGTCGTCGAGTTCGACGGTCATCTGCAGCGGTGAGTCGGGCGCCGGACCCTGTTCCTTGACGATCCAGCCGCAGCCGCGCGTAGTGAACGCCTGCTGCGGACCCGGCGCCGGCGACTTCTCCACGGTGGGCAGGCCGCTGGGCGTCGGCGACGGGTCGCCGGCCACCGGGGGAGTGAGTGGCCCGTCCTGGTCGAGCAGGCCCACCGCGGCCACGGAGGCGGCCGTCGCGGTGAGCACGACCGCGGCGCCGGCGGAGGCGATCCGGGTGCGACGGCGGCGGGCGATGCGGCCGTGGAGCCGGTGAAGGTCCAGCGCACCGGGGCCGGGGGCGTCGGCGGCGAGATCGTCGAGGCGGGAGCGCAGGGTCATCGCAGTTCCTCCGGCGCGTCGGTGAGCAGGGGTTCGAGCCGGGCGCGGGCGTCGCTGAGGTGCCGCTTCACCGCGCCGGGCGTGCAGCCCAGCACGTCGGACACCTGCGCCACCGAGAGGTCCTCGTAGTAGTGCAGCACCACACAGGCTCGCTGCCGCGGCGACAGCGAGGCCAGCGCGGACCGCAGGTCGGCGCCGTTGACGACGGCACCCTCGGGTCCGGCGACGTCGGAGCGGCCGGCGACGAGGTGCCGGACCCGCAGCCACCGGCCCGACCTCCGCCGCCCGTCGACGTGGATGGTGAGGATCGCCCGCCGCACGTACGCCTCGGCCGACTCCAGCGTCAGCCCGCGCGTCGTCCGGCCGAAGGCGCGCAGCAGCGCCTCCTGCACCAGGTCGGCCGCCTCGGCGGCGTCACCGGTCAGCAGGTACGCGTAGCGAAGCAGCGCCTGGCCACGGGTCTCCGCCAGATCGGTGAAGACGTGCTCCCAGCTCGCCACCGGCCACCTCCGCCCTCTCACCCACTAGGACGAACGGCGGGCCGATCCGGTTGGGGTGCCGTGCATCAGCGCAGGTCGATCCCGGCCGGGCCGGCGTAGAGCGCGATCTCGTCGCCGTCGTCGGGGCGCAGGTCCCAGCGGACGTACACCTCGTAACGGCCGGGCGCGAGGGCAACGTCGGCCGCAGCGGAGTCGCACTGCCGCAGCACCGAGTGCAGGTCCGCCGACAGCGACTCGCCGGGCGCCAGGTCGACCCGCACGTTCACGGCCGGCATGGCGCCGGGTTCGGTGACGACGACGCCGCCGCGGGCGATCCAGACCCAGGCCGCCGGTCCGCTCATGCCGGTGATCCGCCGGTCGCCCGTGTTCATGACGGTGAAGGTGCCGAGCGGGCCGCGGTGGTCACGGGCGTAGCCGGCGACCAGACGCACCGTCAGCGCCAGCGGCACGTTGGGCGCCGGGCCGAGCATCATCACCCGGCCGCCGCACTGGCCCGCGCGAAACGCCTGTGCGTCGACACGCGTCATGACGGCGCCGGGCGGTCCATCGGCAGGTGCGGGATGTGGCCGTCGAGGAATTCGGGGCCGGTGACGGTGAAGCCGTAGCGGCCGTAGAAGCCGGTCAGCTGGACCTGGGCGGCCAGCACGCATCGACGCGCGCCGATGCGGTCGAGGGCGGCGTCCATCAGCCGCCCGGCCAGGCCGGCTCCGCGGGCCGACGGCGCCACGACGACCCGGCCGATGCGGGCCGCGCCGTCGGGGTCGTCGAGGATGCGCAGGTAGCCGACCGGCTCGTCGCCGCGGGCCAGCCACAGGTGGACGGCGGACGGCTCGAGGTCGCGGCCGTCCAGCTCGGGGTAGGGGTCGCCCTGCTCGACGACGAACACGTCGGAGCGCAGGCGCAGCAGCCGGTACAGCGTCGTCGCGTCGAGCCGGTCGATGGTGGCGGAGTGCAGGATGAGGTCCACCGGCTCAGTGTGCCGGATCGGCCTCCCGCCGCTGCAGCGAGATGCCGTTGATGCAGTAGCGCAGGTCGGTCGGGGTGGCGAAGCCCTCGCCCTGGAAGACGTGGCCCAGGTGCGAGCCGCAGCGGGCGCAGCGGACCTCGGTGCGGACGGTGCCGAAGCTGCGGTCCTCGATGTACTCGACGCGGTCCTCGGCCAGCGGCGCGTAGAACGACGGCCAGCCGCACTGGGCGTCGAACTTGGTGGCGGACTCGAACAGCTCGGCGCCACAGGCGCGACAGGAATAGACGAACGGCTGGTCGTCGGCGTGCTCGAGCGGGCTGGTGAAGGCGCGCTCGGTGCCGGCCTCGCGCAGGACGTGGTACTCCTCGGGCGTCAGCTCGGCCCGCCACTCGGCGTCGGACTTCTCGATCTCGTAGCTCATATCTGGTGAACCCCCTGGAAGACGGCCGGATTCCCAGGTGTGAGCGTACGCCGCGAGGGAATGATGGAGGTGAACTCCTCACCCCGGAGGCGCGACATGGACGTCGTGTTCCTGATCGGCCGCATCCTCTTCGTCGGGCTCTTCCTGGGCAGTTCGGCCGCCCACCTCACCGACCGCGGCGCGATGGCCGGCTACGCGGAGAGCCGCGGCGTGAAACCGGGGCAGCCGGCGGTGTGGATCACCGGCGCGCAGATCCTGATCGGCGGGCTGTCCGTGCTGCTCGGCGTCTGGATGGACGTCGGCGCGATCCTGCTGGGCCTGTTCACGCTCTCCGCGGCGCTGCTCATGCACCGCTTCTGGCCCGAGAAGGACCCCATGGTGCGCCAGCAGGAGATGACCCAGTTCATGAAGGACATCGCCCTGACCGGCGCGTCGCTGATGCTGCTCTTCCTTGTCTGGGAACTGGGCGACGCGACGCCGCTGACGCTGACCGACCCGCTGTTCGACGTCGACTGACGGGCCTCAGTCGAAGGTCGCGCGGCGCGACGGCTGCACGCGCAGCGGCTCGCCGGGCATCTTGGGGTACTCCGGCGGGTACGGGAGGTCGCCGAGGTCGTGGTCCTTCTCGTCGCGGGCGGCGAGCTCGAGCAGCGGCTCCAGCGAGTACGCCACCTCGGCCACACCGGCGTGGAGGTCGCCGACGGCGGCGAAGCGGGCCGGCATGGTGGTGATGTCGAAGTCCTCGGGCCGGGCGTCGTCGACCTCGTCCCAGGACAGCGGCGCCGACACGGTGGCGCGCGGGCGGGGCCGCACGGAGTAGGCGGAGGCGATGGTGCGGTCGCGGGCCATCTGGTTGAAGTCGATGAAGATGCGCTCGCCCCGCTCCTCCTTCCACCAGTCGACGGTGACGCGGTCGGGCATCCGCCTCGCCAGGGCGCGGCCGAACGCGATGACGGCACGGCGGGCCTGGACGAAGTCCCACTCGGGCCGGACGGGGACGTACAGGTGCATGCCGCGGCCGCCGGACGTCTTTGGGAAGGCGTCCATACCGAGCTCGCGCAGCAGCGCCCGGGCCTCGTGCGCGACGACGACGGCGTCGGCGTAGTCGGTGCCGGGCTGCGGGTCGAGGTCGATGCGCAGCTGGTCGGGGTGGTCGGCGTCGGGGCGGCGGACCGGCCACGGGTGGAACGTCAGCGTGCCGAGGTTCGCCGCCCACACGACGACGGCCAGCTCGGTGGGGCAGACCTCGTCGGCGGTGCGGCCGCTGGGGAACGCGACTGTCGCGGTCTCGACGTAGTCGGGCGCGCCCTTGGGGATGCGCTTCTGGTAGAACGCGTCGCCGCGGTTGTCCTGCCGCGTCGACAGCTTCGCGCCCTCGAAGACGCCGCCGGGCCAGCGCTCGAGCGTGGTCGGCCGCTCGCGCAGCGCGCCCAGGATGCCGTCGCCGACCGCGATGAAGTACTGGACGACGTCGAGCTTGATGAGGCCGCGCTCGGGGAAGTAGACCTTGCTGGGGCTGGACACCCGGACCTTGCGGTCACCGACCTCCAGCTCGATGGCCTCCCTCATGCCGTCCCCGAGGTGGTGCCGTTGTCGGCCGGACGCTCGGCCGGACGTTCGGCCGCGCGCCGGTCGCGTTCGGCCGCGTGCTCGGCCTCGACCTCGGATTCCCAGTCGGGCTCGCCCTTGGCCAGCAGGTGCAGCACCGGCACCTTGAGCCGGCGGCGCGCGCGGGCGGTCCAGTCGACGTGGAACAGCTCGGCGACGACGTGCGGGCGGGTGAGGATGATGATCTCGGCCGCGCCGCACTCCTGCGACAGCGCGCAGAGGCGGTCGAGCGGGTCGGTGGCGGTGACCTCGCCGCCGGCCTGTGCGCCCGCCTTCGCGAACGCCTCCAGCGACTGCGCCAACGAGCGCTTGCTGGCGGCGCGGATCTCCTCGTGCACGCGCTCGAGGTCGGCTTCGTCGACGTACATGGCGGCGGTGCCCATGACCTCGCTGGCGGCGAGCGATCCGATGGTCGACTCGACCCGGCTGGCGGCGTCCTCGACCGGGATCAGGACGTGGTAGCGCACCGGTTCGGGTGTGTCGGCGTGCAACGCCACGATCTGGCGCGCGTCCCAGTCGGCAACGGGCTCTTCGACGAGCACCACGATGTTGTACGACATGGCGACCTCCCAGGGGTCGGCACCGGCGGGGCTGCACACCATACCGGCCTCGGTTCCATTCTCGCGCAAGGGCGGCGGATCAGCCCAGCACGTCCGCGAGGTCGAACTTGACCGGTTCCTCCAGTTGCGCGTAGGTGCACGACGCGGGCTCGCGGTCGGGACGCCAGCGGACGAACTGCGCGGTGTGCCGGAACCGGACGCCCTCCATGTGGTCGTAGCGGACCTCGACGACGCGTTCGGGGCGCAGCGGGACGAACGAGAGGTCCTTGCCGTTGCTCCACCGGCTGTACTCGGCGTTGCGCGGCGTGCGCGTGCCCTCTTCCTGCTTCGTCCACGACCACGGGTGGTCGTCGAACGACGTGACCAGCGGCTGCAGCTCCTCGAACAGCTCTTCGCGCCGCTTCATGGGGAACGCCCCGATGACGCCGACGCTGGCCAGCACGCCGTCGTCGCCGTAGAGGCCGAGCAGCAGCGAGCCGATGCGGTCGGGCCCGCTCTTGTGCACGCGGTAGCCGGCGACGACGCAGTCGGCGGTGCGCTCGTGCTTGATCTTGAACATCACCCGCTTGTCGGGCTCGTAGACGCCGTCCTGCGGCTTGGCGATGACGCCGTCGAGGCCGGCTCCCTCGAACTGGTGGAACCACTGCTCGGCCAGCGACCTGTCGGTGGTGGCGGTGGTGACGTGGATGGGCGCCTGCGCGGCGGCGAACGCCTCGACGAGGGCGGCGCGGCGCTCGCGGAACGGCCGCTGGGTGTAGTCGACGTCGCCGAGGGCGAGGAGGTCGAACGCGACGAACTTGGCGGGGACGGTCTCGGAGAGCATGGTGACGCGGCTGGCGGCGGGGTGGATGCGCTGCTGCAGCATCTCGAAGTCGAGGCGGTCGCCGGCCTCGCCGACCAGCACGATCTCGCCGTCGACGACCGCACGCTCCGGGAAGTTCGCCCTGACGGCCTCGACCAGCTCGGGGAAGTACCGCGTCATCGGCTTCTCGTTGCGGCTGCCGATCTCGACGTCGTCGCCGTCGCGGAAGATGATGGACCGGAAGCCGTCCCACTTGGGCTCGAAGCTGAGATCGCCGTCGGGGATGCCCTTGACGGGCTTGGCCAGCATCGGCGGCACGGGCGGCAGGACCGGGAGTCGCATGGCCCCAGTGTGTACCACCGCACCGACAACGGTCAGGACCGGCGCGCCACCCAGCGCATCAGCAGCGTGCCGCCGTCCTCGAGGATGTGGCCGAGCGACCAGTCGCTGTGCAGCGACGACGGCGCCTCCAGCAGACGGTGCGACCGGCCGCCGACCATCGACGGCGTCAGCGTGTAGCAGAGCTCGTCCAATGCGCCGGCCGCGACGATCGAGGCCAGCAGGTGCGGGCCGCCCTCGCACAGGATGCGGGTCAGGCCGCGCTCGGCCAGCGCCCGCACGGCGGCGGGGACGTCCAGCGACGCCTCGCCCGCCACGACGACGTCGGCGACCCGGCGGAGCGCCGCGAGCCGGTCGGGCGGTGCGGACGCGCAGGTCAGCACGATGGTGCGGTGCTCGGCCGCGGCGAACAGCGGCGCCGACGGGTCGAGGTCGAGACTGCGGCTGGCCACCGCGATGGGCCGGTCGACCGGGCCGTAGTGCTCCGCGCGGACGGTGCCGGCGCCGGCCAGGACGACGTCGGCCAGCCGCCGCAGCAACGCCAGCACGACGCGGTCGGGCGGGCTGGACACCGTCGCCGAGCGCCCGTCGGGCCCCTGCACGGCGCCGTCGAGGCTGGTCACCATGTTCGCCCGGAGCCAGGTGGCGCCGCCGGACAGCGGCGGGTAGGCGTAGGCGGCGTCGAGGCCGGCGGCGCCGCCGGGCGGATAGAGCTGCTGCACGGGAAGAACCTTACGATTGCTGCCATGCCGGACCGCCTCGCCGACCGTCGTCCGGACGTGCCGGCTGGACGGCTCGTCACCGACATGGTGCCACCGCCGCGGTTCCGCCACGTCGGATTCGACGGCTACCGCGCCGACCCCGCCGTCCCCAGCCAGGCCGAGGCGGTCGCGGCGGCGCGGGCGTTCGCCGCGGCCCTGGGCGACGGCGACGGCGGGCGGCGCCGCGGGTGGTTCCGGCGTGCGGAGGCGGCGGCTCCGGGCGCCGGGCTGTACCTCGACGGCGGCTTCGGCGTCGGCAAGACGCACCTGCTGGCGTCGCTGTGGCACGCCGCGCCGGTGCCGCCGGAGCGCAAGCTGTTCGCCACCTTCGTCGAGCTGACCAACCTCGCCGGCGCGCTCGGCTTCGCCGCGACCGTCGAGGCGCTGTCCGCGCACCGCCTGGTCTGCGTCGACGAGTTCGAGTTGGACGATCCCGGCGACACCGTGCTGGTGTCGACGCTGCTCGGCCGGCTGTCCGAGCGCGGCGTCCGGCTGGCCGCGACCAGCAACACGCTGCCCGGCCAGCTCGGCGAGGGCCGGTTCGCGGCGGCCGACTTCCTGCGCGAGATCCAGGCGCTGGCCGCCAGATTCGCCGTCGTCCGGGTCGACGGCGACGACTACCGCCACCGCGGGCTGCCGGCGGCGCCCGAGCCGGTGCCCGACGACCTCGTCGCCGCGAGCGCGACGGGGGAGGGCGTCACCCTCGACGACTTCGACGCGCTGGCCGCGCACCTGGCCACCGTCCACCCGTCCAGGTACGGACCACTGCTCGACGGCGTGCGGCGGGTGCACCTGCGCGGCGTGCGCACCGTCGACGACCAGTCGACGGCGCTGCGGCTGGTGGTGCTGGCCGACCGGCTCTACGACCGCGACCTGCCCGTCGTCGCCGGCGGCGTGCCGCTGGACCGGCTGTTCACGCCGGAGCTGCTGGCCGGCGGCTACCGGAAGAAGTACTTCCGCGCGGTGTCGCGGCTGACGGCGCTGGGCCGCGACGGCGCTGCCACGCTCACGTCGCACCGGCCGCCCTGGCGGTGACGGACGGCGCGGGTGGAGACTGGCGAGGTGCCCAGTCCGTAGCACGACGAGGAGGTCCGGCCCATGCCCAAGGTGCTCATCCTGACCGGTGACGCGGCCGAGGATCTGGAGTTCTTCTACCCCTACCAGCGGCTGCTCGAAGAGGGCTACGAGGTCGACGTCGCGGCGCCGTCGGCGAAGAAGCTGCAGTTCGTCGTGCACGACTTCGTCGACGGGTTCGACACGTACACCGAGAAGCCGGGCCACAGCTGGCCCGCCGACCTCGCCTTCGCCGACGTGAACGTCGACGACTACGTGGCCGTCGTGGTGCCCGGCGGGCGGGCGCCGGAGTACATCCGCAACGACCCCGACGCGCAGCGCATCGTCAAGCACTTCATGGACGGTGGCCTGCCGACGGCCGCCCTGTGCCACGGCCCGCTGCTGCTGGCGGCCGCCCAGACCCTGTCCGGACGCCGCTCGTCGGCCTATCCGGCCCTCGCCGTCGACGTCGAGACCGCGGGCGGCACCTACGTCGACGGCGCCGGCGTGGTCGACAGCAACCTGGTGACCGGGCGCGCCTGGCCCGACCACCCGCAGTGGTTCGGCGCGTTCATGGACCAGCTGCGCAAGGCCGCGCCCGCCTGATCGGGACGCCTGTGGATGACGCGGTGACATATTTATGTCACCGCGTTATCCTTGATCCATGCGAACGACGGTGCGCCTCGACGAGGACCTCATGCGCCAGGTCAAGGAGTACGCCGCCCGCAGCGACCGGACCATCACCTCGATCCTGGAGGACGCCTTGCGCCAGCTGCTCGAACGAGAGCGCCGCGACCTCGGCGGCCTGCGACCCGACATCGTCGAGCTCGTCACCTTCGACGGCGACGGGCTGCGCGTCGGCATCGACCTGGACGACCGCTCCACCTGGGCCGACCTGGCCGAGGCGGAGGACGCCGAGCACTTCCGGGCCATCGACCATGCTGATGCCTGATGTCAACGTCCTGGTCTACGCTCACCGCGGCGAGCTGCCGCAGCATGCGCCGCACCGCGACTGGATGCGGGGTCTGCTGGAGGGGATGGAGAGCTACGCGGTCAGCGACGCCGTCGTCAACGGGTTCCTGCGGCTGGTGACGAACCGGCGCGTCTTCCGGACGCCGACCCCGCTCGACGACGCGCTCCGATTCGCCGACGTCTTCCGCCATCGGCCGCAGGCGATCATCGTGGCGCCGGGGCCGCGGCACTGGCCGATCTTCCAGCGGCTCTGCCACGACACCGGCGCCGCCGGCCGCGACCTCCCCGACGTGCAGCTCGCGGCGGTGGCCATCGAGCACGGCTGCGAGTTCGTCACCGCCGATCGCGGGTTCGCCCGATTCAAGGGCCTGCGGCTGCAGCCGGTTCCGGCCGCCTAGTCCGCCCTCAGGTGAGCATCGGCGGCAGCGGCTCGGCGTGCAGCAGCACCAGCCGCTGGGTGGGCCGGGTGACGGCGACGTAGAGGTCGGTGGCGCCGCGGACCGACTCGGCCAGCAGCTCGGCCGGCTCGACCACCACGACGGTGTCGAACTCGAGGCCCTTGGCCTGGCCGGCCGTCAGCACCGCCACCGGCGCGTCCAGCGCGTCGGCCGTCGACGCGCGCGAGACCGGCACCGGCAGCGCCGTGGCCAGCCCGCCGTGCACGTCGTCGAGCAGCGCCGCCGGCACCAGCACCGCCAGCCGCCCGGAGCCGACCGCGTCGAGCTCGGCCGACACCTCGGTGACCAGCGACTCGACGAGGTCCAGCGACGACCAGACCGGCACCGCGCGTGGCTGTTCGCCGGTCGAGCGCACCGACGCCGGCGGCTCCAGCGCGGGGTCGATGGTGTGCAGCACCCGGGCCGCGAGGTCCATGACCTCGCTCGGCGTGCGGTAGTTGACGCTCAGCGTCTCCTGCCGCCAGCGGCCCGGCACGTGCGGCTCGAGCACGTCGGCCCACGACCGCGCGCCCGCCGCTGCCCCCGTTTGCGCGATGTCGCCGACGACGGTCATCGAGCGGCCCGGCGCCCGGCGCATGACCATGCGCCACGCCATGGGCGACAGCTCCTGCGCCTCGTCGACGATGACGTGCCCGAACGCCCACGTGCGGTCCAGCCCGGCCCGCTCCGCGACGCTGCGCCGGGTCTCGCCGCCCCGGTACCGCTGCGCCACCAGGGACGGGTCGACCGGGATCTCCAGCTCCAGCTCGTCCAGCAGCTCGCGGGCGTACTGGATCTCGGCCTCCTCGCGCTGGCGCGCCAGCCGGGCCGCCTCGTCGGGGTCGTCGACCTCGCCGAGCAGTTCGGCGGCCTCGTCCAGCAGCGGCACGTCCGACGTCGTCCACGGCTCGCCGGGGGACCGCGCCAGCAGCGAACGCTCGGCCGCCGTCAGGTCGGCGCCGGCCGAGGCCAGCAGCGACGGCGTCGCGAACAGCTCGTCCAGCAGCCGCTCGGGCGTCAGCGCCGGCCACAGCTCGTCGAGGACGGCGGCGACGGCGGGCTCGGCGGCGAGGTCGGCGCGGATCTCCGCGAGGTCGTCGTCGTCCAGCGACTCGCCCAGCACCCGGGCCTGCTCGTCGGCGAGGTGGTGCAGCAGCTCGCGGACGAACACGCGGCGGGCGACGTTGTGCGGCTTGCGTGCGCGGCGGGCACGGGTGCGGGCCGCCCGGACCGCCGACGGCGCCAGCGTCAGCTCGACGCGGTCGACCTTCAGCTCGACCGGTCCCGGCAGCAGCCGCTGACGGTCGCGGACGGCGACGGCGATGACGGTGGCCATGCGGGGGTCGCCCTTGACGACGGCGACGTCGGCGGGGTCGTCGCCGCCGGCCTCGACGCCGGGCACCAGTTCGCCGACGGTGGCCAGCACGACGCCGGTCTCGCCCAGCGACGGCAGCACCTGGTCGATGTAGTGCAGGAACGTGCGGTTCGGACCGACCACCAGCACACCGCTGGAGCCCAGGCGGTCGCGGTGGGTGTAGAGCAGGTACGCCGCGCGGTGCAGCGCCGCGACCGTCTTGCCGGTGCCCGGCCCGCCCTGCACGACCAGCACGCCGCCCAGCGGCGACCGGATGATGCGGTCCTGCTCGGCCTGGATGGTCGCGACGATGTCGGACATGCGGCCGGTGCGGTGCTCCGTCAGCGCCGCCAGCAGCGCCGCCTCACCGCGCAGCGTGCCCTGGCCGCCGGCCGGCATGGCCGCGAGGTCGAACACCTCGTCGTCGACGGCGAGCACCCGGCGCAGGCGGGTCTGGATGTGCCGCCGCCGGACCAGCTCGCCCGGGTCGGCGGCCGTGGCCCGGTAGAACGGCTCGGCCGCGGGCGCCCGCCAGTCGACCAGCAGCTGGTCGTAGTCGTCGTCGGTGAGCCCCATGCGGCCGATGTAGCTGGTCTGTCCGTCGCGGAAGTCGAGCCGGCCGAAGCACAGCCCGCGGTCGACCGACCCCAGCCGTTCCAGCCGCTCGACGTCGCGGGCGACGAACGCCTCGCGGTCCCATACCGACGCGTGGGTGCCGCCGTGCTCGCGGTACAGCGTGGCCAGCCGCTCCGTGAGCCGCTTCTTCAGCTCGTCGAGCCGGTCGTACAGATGGGTGATGTACGGCTGTTCCTCGTCGACGGCGTCGTCGTGACCGGCCGCCGGCCGGATGGCCGCGTCGTGCTTCTCGGCGTCGATGTCGTTCCCTTTCCGAAGCCGTCCGGTCCAACCGGACCGAATCGTCAAGTGTAGCGGCCCCCGCCCTGACCCCCTCCGTTACGCTGAATCGATGACTCAGCCGACGTGGTCGTCGCTCCTTCGTCTCCCGTCCGGGCCGGTCGACCTCTCGGCGCTCGACACCCGTGCCACGCCGGGCTTCGACGGCAAGAAGGCCGACGGCCAGGCGGCGCTGCAGGAGCTCGGCCCGGCCATCTCCGACCTGCAGGAGCGGCTGTTCGCGGCCGGCCGCAGCGGCGGTGACCAGCGGCTGCTGCTGGTCCTGCAGGGCATGGACACCTCCGGCAAGGGCGGCACCATGCGCCACGCCGTCGGGCTGATGGACCCGCAGGGCGTCAGCATCCGGGCGTTCAAGGCGCCGACGCCCGACGAGCGGCGCCGCGGCTTCCTCTGGCGCATCCGCCAGGCGCTGCCCGAGGCCGGCCAGGTCGGCGTGTTCGACCGCAGCCACTACGAGGACGTGCTGGCCGCGCGGGTGCGCAAGCTGGTGCGGCCGGCCGTCATCGAGTCGCGCTACGACGCGATCAACGACTTCGAGGGCGAGCTGGCCGCGTCCGGCTGCGTCGTCGTCAAGGTCATGCTGCACATCTCCGCCGGCGAGCAGCGCGACCGGCTGGCCGAGCGGTTGGAGAACCCGGCGAAGTACTGGAAGTACAACCCCGGCGACATCGACGACCGCAAGCTCTGGCCCGACTTCCAGCACGCCTACGAGCTCGCGCTGGAGCGCTGCAACACCGGCGCCGCGCCCTGGCACGTCGTACCCGCGGACCGCAAGTGGTACCGCAACCTCGCGGTGACGAACCTGCTCATCGAGCACCTGCAGGCGCTGGATCTGGGCTGGCCACCGGCCGATTTCGACGTCGACGCCGAGAAGGCGCGGCTCGCGGCGTCCTGACCCGCGTACGCCGGCGGGCGTAGCCGGCGGCGGCCGGAGTACGCAGATCTGCGTACTCGGAGCCGTTCCGGAGCGGACGACCCGCACCCCCGCACGGGCGAATGATCACACCCGAGGTCCGGCGACGTCGCCGGCCCGGAGGGAGCGATCATGCGTAAGGTCTTCCTCGGCTTCGCGGTGCTGGTGCTCGCGGCGGTCGTGGTGCAGTTCTATCTGGCGGCGGTCGGCGCGTTCGACACCGCGCCCAACGACGAGGCGTTCGACGCCCACGCCATCCTCGGCACGGTGATCCTGCTGCTCGCGGTGCTGGCGACGATCACGGCGGCGGTGGCCAAGCTCGGCGGGCGGCTGATCGGCATGACGGCCGGGATCGCCGGCCTCGTGCTGCTGCAGAGCCTGATCCGGGTGCTCGCGGACGCGCTGAACGACTCCGGCGACACGTCGTCGACCGCCGGCACGCTGGTGTTCGGGCTGCACGCCCTGAACGGGCTGGCGATCCTGGGTCTGAGCGCCCGTGTGCTCGCCGAGGCGCGCCGTCCGGCGGCGACCCAGCAGCCGCCCGTCGCGGCGTGAGCACCGGCCAGCTGGTCGTCCTCGATCACGTCGTCGCGGTCCTGACGGCGGCGCTCTGGCTGGCCGCGGGCGCGGTGGCGGCGGCCGGCCGGACGCGGGTGGCGCTGGGGCTGGCGGCGGGCGGCGTGCTGGCCGTCGCCGGACGACTGACGCTGGTGGGGGTGCTGGCCGATCGCGGCTGGTGGTTCGTCCAGGAGAAGGTGCTGGTGGGCGTGCCGCTGCTGGTCGTGACGGTGGCGGCCGCGGCGGTGCTGGCGGGACGGCCGCTGCTGCGCGGCGGCGACCTGCCGCCGGCGGCGGTGACGTCGCTGTTCGCGGTGGGCTACGCGGCGCTGGCCGGGTTCGTCGTGACGTACGTCGGCGGCTATCCGCTGACGTGGAGCGTCGCCCTGCTCGCGCTGGCGGGCGTCGGCGGTGCGGTGCTGGTGACGGCGCAGGCGGTGACGGGGCCAGCGGTGGCGTCGGCGGAGGCTGCGTCGGGGCAGGTCGCGGCGGCGTCGCGGACGTTGTCGGTGCCCGCCCGTAGGGTGGGTGCCCTCCCAGCCGGGCGGGGACCGAACCCGGCGGAACAGCAGGCCGCGGCGGAACAGCAGGCCGCAGCGGAACAGCAGGCAGCGGCGGAACAGCCGGCCGCAGCGGAACAGCAGAGCGCAGCCGAGCAGCCGGCCGCAGCCGAGCAGCCGGCCGCTGGCGGGCCGCTGACCCGGCGCCGGTTCCTCGGCGTCGCGGCCGCCGGAGCCGGAGCGGCCGGAATCGGGCTGGCGTTCGTCCGGGCGCCGTCGGCCGACGCGGGCGGGGGAGCGGCCGCCGTTCACCCGGCCGAGCACGGCACGCCCGTCACCGACCTGCGCGGCCCCACGACGCCGGCCGCCGGTGGCGGCGTCCAGACCTACAGCGTCACGGCGCGACGCTCTGCCGTCGCGCTGACGTCGGGGCGGGAGGTCGACGCGTGGACGTTCGACGGCCGGCTGCCCGGGCCGCCGCTGACCGCCGTGCAGGGCGACCTCGTCGAGGTGACGCTGCGCAACGAGGACATCGACGACGGCGTCACGATCCACTGGCACGGCTACGACGTCGCGTGCGGCGAGGACGGCGCGCCCGGCGCCACGCAGGACGTCGTCGCGGCCGGCGCGGAGTTCGGCTACCGGTTCCGGGCCGACCAGGCCGGCACGTTCTGGTACCACACACACCAGGTGTCGCACATCGGTGTGCGGCGCGGCCTGTTCGGCACGCTGGTCGTCACCCCGCGCGACGCCGCGCCCGACGACGTCGACCTCGTCCTGCCGGTGCACACCTACGACGGCGTGCTGGCCATCGGCGACGACGACGGCGTGCTGGAGCCGGACGCCGCGCCGGGGGCGTCGGTTCGGCTGCGGCTGCTGAACACCGACTCCGAGCCGCACCGGTTCGGGCTGGCCGGGACGGCGTTCCGGCTGGCCGCGGTCGACGGGCGCGACGTGCACGAGCCCGGCGAGGTGTCCGAGCGGGCGCTGCGGCTGCCCGCGGGCGGCCGGTACGACCTCACGTTCACGATGCCGGACGGGCCGGTGGCGCTGACGGTGGACGGCGACGTTCGGCTGCGCCTGGGCGGCGACTCCGACCCGTCGACGGGCGGCTGGCCGGAGCTGGACCCGCTGCACTACGGCGGGCCGGACGACGTCCCGTTCACCCTGGACACCGAGTACGACCGGCACTTCACCATGGTGCTGGACCGCGGCGCGGCGATGGTCGACGGCCGTCCGGCGTTCGCCCAGACGGTGAACGGCCGCGGCCACCCGTCCATCCCGGAGCAGCTGGTGGCCGAGGGCGACCTCGTCCGCTTCACCGTCGTCAACCGCAGCCTCGAGACGCACCCGTGGCACCTGCACGGCCACGGCGTCCTCGTGCTGGCCCGCGACGGCCGCGCGGCGACCGGCAGCCCGCTGTGGGTCGACACCTTCGACGTCCGGCCGGGCGAGGTGTGGGACGTCGCGTTCGAGGCGAACAACCCGGGCGTCTGGATGAACCACTGCCACAACCTGCCGCACGCCGAGCAGGGCATGATGCTGCGGCTGCGCTACGACGGCGTCACCGCGGTGGGGGGCGGCCATGCAGGGCACTGAGGAACGGCTGCGCCGCCGCAGCGACGCGATCATCGGGCGCGAGCTGACCCGGCTGGCCGGCCGGGCTCGCACCCTCGGCCCGCGCGACCTCGCCGTCGTCGAGGAGGCCCTCAACGACCTCGTCGAGCACCTCGTGCTGGCCCGCCTGCGCGCCGTCCCGCACCGCGCCGCCGAGGTCGAGCGGCTCTTCGACGACGGGCTCGGGGCGCGGCCACCGAGCTGAATCGGCCGGCTGCGGGCGGGTCACTCAGCCCGCAACCGGCCGTTCGATCGAAGATACAGGATCTAATCTGTCGTGACTAGGGTGCTCGCGAGCGCTGCGACGTCGCCGACGACGATGACGGCCGGCGGCTGGGCGCCGGCCTCGGCGGCTGCCGCCGCGATGCCGGAGAGCGGCGCCGTCGTCACCCGCTGGCCCGGGCCGAAGCCGTCCTCGACGACGGCCGCGGGGGTGCCGGGGTCCATCCCGTGCGCGACGAGTTGCGCGGCGGTGTCGGCGAGCAGGCTGACGCCCATGAGGAAGACCAGCGTGCCCTCGGTGCCGGCGAGGTGGGCCCAGTCGAGGCCCTCGTGCCCGGAGACGACGGTGAACTGCTTGGCCAGTCCGCGGTGCGTCACGGGGATCCCGGCGGCCGCCGGCACGGCGACCGCGCTGGTGACGCCGGGGACGACCTCGACGGGGACGCCGGCGGCCCGGCAGGCGGCCACCTCCTCGCCGCCGCGGCCGAGCACGAACGGGTCGCCGCCCTTGAGCCGGACGACCTGCCGGCCGGCCTGGGCGTGCTCGACCAGGATGCGGTTGATCTCGTGTTGCGGGACCGGGTGGTGGCCGGGGGTCTTGCCGACGTCGATGACCTCGACGTCGTCGTCCAGCTCGGCCAGCAGCGCGCGCGGCCCCAGCCGATCGACCACGACGACGTCGGCGGCGGCCAGCAGCTGACGGCCACGGGTGGTGATCAGCCCGGTGTGGCCGGGCCCGCCGCCCACGAGGGCGACGCGGCCCCGTCCGTCCGGCCGGGAGCGGCGCAGTGGCAGCTCGCCGGTCTCCAGGGCGGTCTGCACGGCGTTGCGCAGCCGGACGGCGCGCCGGGGGTCGCCGCCCGCCGTCACCGCCACCAGCACGTCGCTGACCCGCGCCACGGCCGGCGTCCACGCGGACGAGCGCGCGGCGTCGTCGGCGCGCACGCACCAGGTGCGCTGGGCGTCGGAGGCCGCGGCGACGGCGTTGTCGACCCGGGGATCGCCGGTCGCGGTGTGCACCAGCCAGGCGCCGTCGAGATCGCCGGCGGCGTAGTCGCGCGGCGACCAGGTGACCCGTCCGGCCGCGACCAGCTCGGCCAGCGGCTCGCACAGGTACGGCGCCACAACGTGCACCTCGGCGCCGGCGTCGACCAGCGGCGTCGCGCGGCGGGCGGCGACCGGGCCGCCGCCGACGACGACGACCCGCCGGCCGGCGACGTCGAGCTGCACCGGGTACATCAGATGTTGATCCCGCACTCGGTCTTCGACGAGCCCGACCAGCGGCCGGCGCGCGCGTCCTCGCCGGGCGCGACCGGGCGGGTGCACGGCTCGCAGCCGATGGACAGGAAGCCCAGCTCGCGCAGCGGGTTGACCAGGATGCTGTGCTGCTCGACGTACGCGTCGACCTGCTCGTCGGTCCAGGTGGCCAGCGGGTTCACCTTGACCTTGCCGCGTTTGGGGTCCCAGGCGACGACCGGCGTGTTGGCGCGGGTCGGCGACTCGGAGCGGCGCACGCCGCCGGCCCAGGCGTCGTACGGCTTGAGCGCGCGGTCCAGCGGCCACACCTTGCGGATGGCGCAGCACAGGTCGGAGTCGATCTCGTACAGCTTCCCGTACTCGGCCTCGTGCTCCGGGACGCGCAGCGGGTGCGTGATCGTCTCGACCTCGACGTCGTACGTCGCCGCGATGGCGTCGCGGGTGCCGATGGTCTCGGCGAAGTGGTAGCCGGTGTCGAGGAACAGCACCTTGATGCCCGGCACCGCCGTCGATGCCACGTGCGACAGCACGCCGTCGGCCATCGAGGCCGTGATGGCGAACCGGTCGCCGAAGGTCTCGTGCGCCCAGCGGACGATCTCGCCGGCCGGCGCGTCCTCCAGGTTCCGGGCCGCGTCCAGCGCGAGCGCCTCGAGGGAGTTCGTCGGGCAGAGGGTCATCCTGCGCTCCTTCTGGTCGAGAGGCCGAGCAGTTTCACCGCGAACACCCGCAGACAGGACCGGCACTCCCACGCGCCGTGCGGCTCCTCCACCGGGTGGAGGTCCTCGTCCGCACAGAACGGGCAGTGCATGATCGCGGCCCTGGTCTCGCTCATTACTGCAGCGCCTCCTCGTCGGCGCGGGCCACCCACTGGGCGAAGCGCTCGCCGTCGGTGCGCTGATCGATGAAGCGCCGGACGACGCGCTCCACGTACTCGGGCAACTCCGCCGTCGTCACCTTCAGGCCGCGCAGCTTCCGGCCGAAGCCGGCGTCCAGGCCGAGGCCGCCGCCGAGGTGCACCTGGAATCCCTCCTCGCCCTTGACGATCTGGCCCTTGAGGCCGATGTCGGCCACCTGGATGCGGGCGCACGAGTTCGGGCAGCCGTTGAGGTGCAGCGAGATCGGCACGTCCAGCTGGTCGGTGAGGTCGGCCAGCCGCTGCTCCAGCTGGGCGATGGTGTCGACGGCGAGCTGCTTCGTCTCGACGATGGCCAGCTTGCAGTACTCGAGGCCGGTGCAGGCCATCGTGCTGCGGCGGAACACGCTCGGCCGCGCCTGCAGCCCGATCGCGTCGAGCGCCGTCACCAGCGACTCGACCTGGTCGCCGTCGACGTCGAGGATGACGAGCTTCTGGTGCGGCGTCGTGCGCAGCCGGCCCGACCCGTGCGCCTCGACGACGTCGGCCAGCTTGCTCAGCATGGTGCCGGACACCCGACCGACCAGCGGCGCGACGCCGACGTAGAACCGGCCGTCCTTCTGCTCGTGGACGCCGACGTGGTCGATCGGCTCGACGTGCGGCGGGGGAGGCGGGCCGTCGATCAGCTTGCGGCCCAGGTACTCGTCGCTCTCCAGGACTTCCCGGAACTTCTCCGGGCCCCAGTCGTCGACGAGGAACTTCAGCCGCGCGCGGTGCCGCAGCCGGCGGTAGCCGTAGTCGCGGAAGATGCCGGTGACGCCGGCCCAGACCTCCGGCGCCTCCTCCAGCGGCACCCACGCGCCGAGCCGGACGGCCAGCTTCGGGTTCGTCGACAGCCCGCCGCCGACCCAGAGGTCCAGGCCGGGGCCGTGTTCGGGGTGGTTCACGCCGACGAACGCGATGTCGTTCGCCTCGTGCACGATGTCGGGCAGCCCGCTCAGCGCCGACTTGAACTTGCGCGGCAGATTCGAGAACTCCGCCGACCCGATGTAGCGGCGCTGGATCTCCTCGACCGCCCACGTCGGGTCCAGCACCTCGGCGGCGCTGATGCCGGCGACGGGGGAGCCCAGGATCACCCGCGGCACGTCACCGCAGGCCTCCGTCGTGCTGAGCCCGACGGCCTCCAGCTTCTCCCAGATCACCGGCACGTCCTCGACCCGGATCCAGTGCAGCTGGATGTTCTGCCGGTCGGTGACGTCGGCGGTGTCGCGCGCATACGTCGTCGAGATCTCGGCGACCGTGCGCAGCTGCTCCAGGCTGAGCGCGCCGCCGTCGATGCGCACCCGCAGCATGAAGTACTCGTCGTCCAGCTCGTGCGGTTCCAGCACCGCCGTCTTCCCGCCGGGGATGCCGGGGCGGCGCTGCGTGTAGAGGCCCCACCAGCGGAACCGTCCGCGCAGGTCCTGCGGGTCGATGCTGGCGAACCCGCGCTTGCTGTAGATGGTCTCGATCCGCTTGCGGACGTTGAGGCCGTCGTCGTCCTTCTTGACCCGCTCGTTCGGGTTCAGCGGCTCCAGGTGGCCGAGGGCCCACTGCCCCTGGCCCTTGGGGCGCTTGGGGGCCGGCGTCTGCGTAGGCGACATGTGCAGTGCAGTCCTCGAGGGGTCGGGGACGCACGGTGCGTTACGGCTCGGGACCGGGTGCCCGGGGTGCCTGCCGGCGCGACCGCGCGCCCGGCTGGTGAATCCGGGGCGGTCAGAACGCCAGACAGAGCATGCTGTCCATGCGGCCGTAGTCGACGTGACGCCGACTCACGAGCAGCAGTGGAATGACGGACAACATGCAGAGCATCGTGCCATGCGCACTTTCCCGCCGCGAACGGCATGTCCATCATTCGGGCAATCTTGTCTTGCATGGCGAGATTCCATAGTGATTGAGTAGGTTTTAATGCGGCGCCTGTAGGGTCGGCGCCGTGTTACGACTCCTGCGCCCCGTCGTCCTGCTCGCCGCTGGTGTCCTGGCGCTGACGGCTTGCTCCGAACAGCTCGACCAGGGTCTCAACGACCTCGCCGCCACCGCCCTCGAGGACGCCGTCGCGCGGCAGCTGTCCGACGCCGGCGTGACGTTGTCGAGCGGCCCTGACTGCTCCACCGACCTGTCCCGCTCCGGCACGTCGCTGTCCGGCGACGCCTCCTGCACCGGCACCGCGTCGGACGGGCGGGCGGTCCGCGCCGACTTCGACGGCACCCTGTCCAGCTCCGGCTGCACCGGCTCCCTCGGCGTCTTCGTCGACGACGAAGCCATCGCCCAGGTCGACGAGATTCCCGACTGCTCGGTGAACGTCCAGTTCTGATCGCCGGCCGGGCGCCCGTTCTCCTCGTCGGGCGCCCGCGCCGCCGTCGTTCGCCGGCCCCGAGTGAAGGCCGGCGGGCGCCGTTGTAACATACATTCATGAACGTATGTAGGTGGCCGGTCGCGTGACGCCGGCGCGGAGGAACGCCGGGGATCGCCTTACACAGGCCGATCGCCGGGCGCGTAGCCGCGACGCGCTGCTGGAGGCGGCCGCGCGGGGGCTGTCGCGCTACGGATACGGGCACCTCTCGCTGGAGCGAGTCGCCCGCGACGCCGGATACACGCGCGGCGCGCTGTATCACCAGTTCAAGGACAAGCAGGATCTCGCGCTCGCCGTCATCGACTGGGGCATCGGAACCTGGGAGCACGAGGTCGGCCGGCTCGTCGAGCAGGAGACCGAGCCCGTCGCGGCGCTCCTGACGCTGGCCCGGGGCCACGCCGTGTACTGCCGTCGCGACATCGCCCGGATGGCGATCGCGTTGCGGCTGGAGTTCAGCGGCCAGGACCATCCGGTCGGGCGTGAGATCGAGCGCGGCTACGAGGCGCTGGTCTGTCTCTGCGAACGGCTCATCGACGAGGGGCGATCGGCCGGCGCGATCGCGCCGACGCCGACGCCGACTCGGACACTGGCGCTGGCGTTCATCGGCGCCCTGGAAGGGACGGTCATCGCGCTGGCCGGCCAGGACCCGCACGACGAGCTGATCGCACCGCGCGCCGTCGCCGGTGTGCTCGGACTCGACCCGGCAACGACCGTACGGAGGACCGCCCCATGAAGCTGCCCGACTCCGCCCACACGTCCCGGCCCTGGCGCATCCACGAGATCGCCCCCGACTTCCGCCTCTACGACGTCTGGGCGCTGCCGACGCCCGGCGGCCCGGACGATTTCGCCCGGCTGGTGCGGCAGTCGGCCACCGGCGACACGTCCGGCAGCCCCTCGCGGGTGGCTCGCGCGCTGTTCGCGATCAGGTGGAAGCTCGGCGAGTGGTTCGGCTGGGACGACCCCGAGGCCGGCGTCGGCGGCCGGGTCGCGACGCTGCGCGACCGGTTGCCGGACGACCTGCGCGATGGCCCGGCCGGCCCCGAGTTCGACCGGCTCCCGTTCAGGTCCGTCTTCCTGACCGCCGACGAGTGGGCCGCCGAGCTCGCCAACCGCACCGTCCACGCCGTGATGCACCTGACCTGGGTCGAAGACGGCGACGGCGGGCACCGCGGCCAGATGGCCGTGCTGGTGAAGCCCAACGGCTGGTTCGGGCGCGCGTACATGGGACTCATCGCGCCGTTCCGCCACCTGTTCGTGTACCCGCCGCTGATGCGCCAGATCGACCACGACTGGCGCACGGCTCCCTAGCACCGAGCAGCGGGGCGCCTACTCGGAGGCGTGGCCGGTCGCCGGCTCCACGGGACGGCTGGAGGCCTGGTGCTGGCAGTCGCACCAGGACCGGCCCTTCTCGTGCGCCGGGCAGTCCTCATGGCGTTGTTCGCCGCATGCTGAGCAGATCATGGCGCCTCCGGGGTCGCTCGACTGACGGGACGACGAACGCAGTGACCGCGACCGGGGCTGACGGAAGGGCGCGGACCGCTGCCGAGACAGCGTGGATCGCCGTGACCGCTGCGGACCTGGGCAGCCTGACGGTCGCGCGGCGTGGAAGGCGGACACCGCGATGCCGGGCCGGCGGCGCAGGTCGTGGTGTCTTCGGGTGGTCCGGTAGACGTCATGGCGCCCCCGGGGTCGCTCGGTCGACGATCGCGGCGGTGTCGAGGCCGGCGGGCAGCGCGCCGTAGACGCCGTGGCGGGCGTCGAGGCGACTGGCGCAGAACGCGTCGGCGACGGCGGGCGGGGCGAACCGCACCAGCAGGCTGGCCTGCAGCAGCACCGCCATCTGCCCGGCCAGCACCCGCGCCTGCCCTGCTGCGCCGGCTCCGTCGACGCCGGCTGCGGCGGTACGGACCCCGACTCCGGCGCCGCCCGCCTCGGCAGCGCTGACACGGCCGTCGCCGACGTCGCCGCCACGACGGCCGCCGTCGGGGTGGGAGGCGCCGGCACGGCCGGCCGGCGCGCGGAGGCCGCCGCGATCGCCGGCCATCAGGGTGGCCGTGACCCCGGCCAGCGCGTCGTCGAGGCGGCGGTCGTGGCCCTTCGCGGCCTCGACCTCCGCGCGCCAGGCGGCGACGGCGTCGGGCTCGCGGGCGAGCACGCGCAGGAGATCGAGTGCCTGAATGTTGCCCGCCCCCTCCCAGATCGAGTTCAGCGGCGCCTCGCGATACAACCGCGGCATCGCGCTCTCTTCGACGTACCCGTTGCCGCCCAGACACTCCAGCGCCTCGGCGACCGCGCCCGGCGTCCGCTTGCACACCCAGTACTTCGCCAGCGGCAGCCCGATGCGCCGCAACGCCCGCTCGTGCGGATCGTCGGCGGCGTCGACGGACGCGGCGAGGCGCATGGCGAGGGCGGTGGCCGCCTCGGACTCGACGGCGAGGTCGGCGAGGACGGCGCGCATCAGCTCGGAGTCGGCGAGCCGGGCGCCGAACGCGGACCGGTGCGCCGCATGCCACGTGGCCTCGGCGACCGAGCGGCGCAGCAGCGCGGCCGACCCGAGCACGCAGTCGAGCCGGGTGGCGGCGACCATCTCGATGATCGTGGCCACGCCGCGGCCTTCGTCGCCCAGCCGCTGCGCCAGCGCTCCGTCGAGCTCGATCTCGGCCGACGCGTTCGCGCGGTTGCCCAGCTTGTCCTTGAGCCGCTGCAGCCGCACCGCGTTGCGGCCGCCGTCGTCGAGGACGCGGGGGAGGACGAAGCACGTCAGCCCTCCCGGCGCCTGCGCGAGCACCAGGAACACGTCGTTCATGGGCGCCGAGCAGAACCACTTGTGGCCGGTGAGGCGGTACCACCCGTCGCCGGCCGGCTCGGCGCGCGTGGTGTTGGCGCGGACGTCGGAGCCACCCTGCTTCTCCGTCATGGCCATGCCGGCCAGCGCGCCGGCCTTCGCCGCGGGCGGACGCAGGCCGGGATCGTACGCCGGCGACGTCAGCAGCGGCTCCCACCCGGCGGCGACGGAGGCGTCGGTGCGCAGCGCCGGGACCGCGGCGTACGTCATGGACACCGGACACAGATGGGCCGCCTCGAGCTGGCTCCACACCAGGAACTTCGCGGCCCTGACGGCGTGCGCGCCCGGCTCGGGCGACGCCCACGGCGCCGCGTGCAGCCCGTGCTCGACGGCGGTGGCCATGAGCCGGTGCCATGAGGGGTGGAAGTCGACCTCGTCGACGCGGTGACCGTAGCGGTCGTGCGTGCGCAGGACCGGCCCGTTCGCGTCCGCCTCGCGAGCCCACCGCTGCGCCTCGGCCGACCCCGCCAGCCGCCCGAGCGCGCGCAGCTCGGCCCGCCCGGCGGCGGGCGCGTGGCGGCCGAACGCCTCGACGAGCGCGGCGTCGGCGCCGAACACGTCGTAGCCGGTGAGCGGCGGCGGCTGATTGGTGACCTCGTGTGTCGCTTCCACGAGATCAACGGTAGACCGGGCGGGCGGTTATTCGCTGGCCGCGAAGGCCCGCCTGTGGATAACGTGACGATCGTCGTCAGGCTGTGGACAACGGAGGAGGTGAGTAGGCATGCACGCGATCAGATCCGTTCGCTCCACTACTCTCCGGCCCGCACGCCGCCGCTGACACCGTCGAGCGTGAGGCCGCACCCGAAGAAGGTCTCACATGTCTGCTTCCCAGCAACGCCTGCTCGACCTGGGCTGGACGCCCGAGGTCGGCCGGGCCTTCCGTCCCTACCGGGGCGCCCACCGGCTGGCCCGGGTCTGCCGCGTCGACCGCGGCGGCGCCCAGCTCGCCGGCGGCATGGGCGCCGTCCGCGCCTCGTTCGGGGGCGACGTGCTGCGCTCGGTCGCCGCCGACCGCATGGCGCTGCCCGCCGTCGGCGACTGGGCCGCGGTCCGCGACTGGCCCGACGACCGGGTCACGCTCGAGGCGGTGCTCCCGCGGCGGACGGCGATCGTGCGCGACAGCGCCGACCGGACGTCACACGGCCAGGTCGTCGCGGCGAACGTGGACGTCGTGGTGATCGTCGAGCACCTCGATCCCGACCCCGACCTCGGCCGCATCGAACGGCTGCTGGTGCTGGCGTGGGGGAGCGGCGCGCAGCCGGTCGTCGTCCTCACCAAGCCCGATCTCGTTCCCGACCCGGACGGCATGCGCGCCGAGGTCGCCGAGGTCGCGCCCGGCGTCGAGATCCTGCTGGTCAGCGGGGTGTCCGGGACGGGGGCGGACGAGCTCGGCGGGCTGCTGCGCAACGGCCGGACGCTGGCGCTGGTCGGACCGTCCGGCGCGGGCAAGTCGACGCTCACCAATGTGCTGGCCGGTGTGTCGCTCATGCCGACGGGCGCCGTCCGAGCCCGCGACGGCCGCGGCCGGCACACCACCACCCGTCGCGAGCTGGTCGTCCTGCCCGGCCGTGGTGTCCTGATCGACACACCGGGTCTGCGCGCCGTCGGTCTGGTCGCCGACGACGCCGCCGTCGCCGGCGCGTTCGCGGACGTCGAGGAGCTGGCGGCGCGCTGCCGGTTCCGCGACTGCGCCCACGTGGCCGAGCCCGGCTGCGCCGTCCTGCTCGCGGTCGAGGACGGGGAGCTGGACGAGGACCGGCTCGCGCGGTGGCGCAAGCTGCGCCGCGAGGCCGAGCTGAACGCGGCCCGCCGGACGCCCGGCCACCGGCGCGCCGTCATCGCCGACCTGGAGGCGAAGCGGCACCGGCGCTGACCCGCGGGCGACGACAACGGGCGGCGGGCGCGCACGGACGACGGCGGCCACGCGGGACACCGTCAACGGGAGCGCGGCGCGCCCGTCAGCGCGGGGCCGGCGCCGTCACCGCGAGCGGGCGTCGTCGCTGGCGACGCGGGCCGCGACGACGCCGCGCCGGGCGCCGATCAGCACGCACACCAGCAGCACGCCCACCCCGGCCAGCACCGGGACCGCCAGCAGCCCTTCCGGGTCGGCCGGCACGACGAACACGGCGAGCGCCGCGACGACCGCCGCCCACCCACCCGCCTCGGTAGCGGGCCGGGCCGCCCGGTGCGCCGCCAGCCAGGCGTCGTCGCTGGCGAGGGTCGCCTGGGTGCGGACGCCGGCCCAGTAGTTGCGCCGCAGCCGGCCGGACGCCGTCGCCCGGGCCATCCATACGATCGCCGCGCCCGACGCCGCCACGATGGCCGCCAGCAGCAGCCGGACCCCCACCAGTTCCATGCCGCCCATTCTCCCGCAGGTGGTTGTCGGCGCCACGACCGTCGGCCAGGATGGCGACGCGGGCACGCACAGCTCGATCGGGGACGCCATGACGCTCGAAGACACCGCACGCCACGTCATCGACACCACGCGGTACATGAGTCTCGGCACCGTCGACCCGGACGGCCGCGCCCGCGTGTCGCCCGTCTACTACGCGCCCGACGGCTACGACGTCGTCTACTGGATGTCGGTGCCCGAGGCGCAGCACTCGCAGAACATCGTGCGCCGGCCCGAGGTGAGCATGGTGATCTACGACTCCACCCAGCCGCTCGGCAGCGACGTCCGCGCCGTCTACCTGAAGGCCACCGCCGGCCGGGTCCCGGACGACGAGCTGGCGGCGTGCGCCCCGGTGGCGTGCCGGGCGCGGTTCCCGGAGCGGACCGAGCCGTTCCCCGTCGAGTGGCTCTACCCGCCCGAGCGGTTGCGGCTGTGGCGGGCGCGGGTGACGGAGCACTCGGTGCACGTGCGGGGGAGCGACCCCGAGTACGGCACGGGGATCGACTCGCGGCGCGTCGTTGCGCTATGAAGTGGTGTCATGGGCTGCTGTGATCCGCGCGGCTGCGACCGCATGTTCACGTCCGGGTTCGCCCGCCACGTCGCCCGGCGCTACCGCAAGCGCGGGCTCGACCGCACGGCGGCGCGCATGGTCGCGTTCCTGCAGCAGCGCGGCATCGAGGGCGCGACGGTGCTCGAGATCGGCGGCGGGGTCGGCGAGATCCAGGTCGAGCTGCTGCGCCGCGGCGCCGCGTCCGCCGTCGGCCTCGAGCTGTCGCCGTCCTACCGCGATGAGGCCGCCCGGCTGCTCGCGGACGCGGGGCTGACGGGGCGCGCGCAGTACCGCGTCCACGACATCGCCGCCGACCCCGCCGGCGCGCCCGCCGCCGACGTCGTCGTGCTGCACCGGGTGGTGTGCTGCTACCCGGACTACGAGCGGCTGCTCGCGGCCGTGGCCGACCACGCGGGCCGGCTGGTGGTGTTCAGCCACCCGCCGCGCAACCTGGCCGGACGGGTCTTCGTCGGGGTGACGAACCTGGTGATGCGGCTGCGGCGGGAGCAGTACCGCGCGTTCGTCCACCCGCCGCGGGCCATGCTCGACGTGCTGCGGGAGCGGGGGCTGCGCCCGGCGTACGCGCACCGCGGGCTCACGTGGCAGGTCGCCGGTCTGGAGCGGAGCGGTCCGGCCTGACCGGCTCGTGGAGCACCCAGTCGCCGGGGTAGGCGTACGGCACGGCCACGACCTGGACGGCGTCCTCGTAGACGACGCGGCCGGGGCTCGTGGTGGTCAGCTCGACCCAGGGGACGGCGTACCGGTCGAGCAGGGCGAGGTACCCGGACACGAACTCGAGCAGCTCGCCGGCCGGGTCCTTGAACCAGGCCCGCGCGCCGGGGTTGAGGTCGCGGTCGTAGCAGTGCGGATCGGCGGCGGACGGGTCCGCGTGCAGGTCGTAGGCCCGGCGGTTCGCGGCCCGCAGCCAGGCGTGGTCGTCGGCGTCGAGCAGGCCGTGCTCGGCCAGGCCGTTGGCGAGGGCGAAGACGCCCGGATACGTTCCGCGCCGGTTCGGAACGGCGCTCTGATAGCGGCGGAACCTCGGCATGCGGCGGCAGCCTACCGATGAGTTCGCCCGCCCCGCCCGGTCAGCACAGCAACGATCCGATGGCCGAGAGAGGACGAGGAATGTCTGACGTGTACCTGACCATGGCGATGTCGCTCGACGGGTTCATCACCGGGCCGGACGACAACGCCGAGAACCCCGCGGGCACCAACGGGATGCGGCTGATGAACTGGCTCGGCGGCGGGGCCGAGCCCGGCGCGGACGGACCCCAGGCGTATCGGCCCAAGCATCCCCACAGCCAGCAGGTGTTCGACGAGAGCATGGCCACCGGCGCCGTGATCGCCGGACGGCGGACCGCGGACTTCGCCGGCTACTGGGGCGGCGACCACCACAACGGGGTGCCGATCTTCGTGCCGACGCACCAGCCGCCGGCCGAGAACCCGTACGAGCGGGTGCATTACGTCACCGACGGCATCGCCTCCTGCGTCGAGCAGGCCAAGCAGGCCGCCGGGGGCAGCGACGTGATGATGCACGGCGCCTACACCGGCCAGGAGGCCCTGAAGGCCGGCGTCCTGGACCGGATCGAGATCCAGCTCCGGCCGGTGCTGCTCGGGCGCGGCCGGCGACTGTTCGACGGGCTCCCGTCCGAGCACACGGACCTCGAACTGGTGCGCACGCTGGAGGACCCAGGCGTCCTGCACCTGCGCTACGCGGTGCGTAGGTAGCTCGCGGGCTACGCGAGGGCGGCGGCGCAGCTCATGGCGTCGCCCGGAGTGGTCTCGCCGTGGGTGCGGGCCAGGTGGGCCTCGCCCCAGGCACGGACGTGCTCGACGACCGGCAGCACCGTCGTGCCGTACGGGGTGAGCCGGTAGATGACCGGCGCCGGCACGGGCCCGGTCTCGACCCGCTCGACCAGCCCGTCGGCCTCGAGCTCGCGCAGCTGCTCGGCCAGCACCTTCGGGGTGATCGGCGCGCCCCGGCGGCGCAGGCCGGCGAAGTGGCACTCGCCGTGGGCCAGCCAGTACAGCAGCGTCAGCTTCCACTTCCCGCCGACGGCGGCGAACGCCGCGGCCATCGGGCAGCCGGGGAGGGGGTTGGGGCGCGCCGGCGAGGGGTTACCTGGAGGTGCCTTCTTGTTCACGGGCATGCTCGGCTCCGATATTCGCAGCATGAACACTCACGGGAAGATCACCATGCCACAGCGGCGGTTCGTGGTCGCGTGCCTGTCGCTGCTCGCGCTCACCGCCGGCGCGGCGTCGGGCGAGGCCGCGCCGACGCCGTCAACGAGCGCCGTCACGGACGGACAGCACGACTTCGACTGGGAGATCGGCACCTGGCGCTCGCACGTGCGGGTCCTCGCCGAGCCGCTCTCGGAGTCCCCGGACGAGTGGCTCGGCTTCGAGGGCACGAGCGTCGTCAGTCCGCTGATGGACGGCCGGTCGAACGTCGTCGAGTTCGACGTGCGGGGGCCGGCCGGGCGGATCGAGGCGCTCAACCTGCGGCTGTACGAGCCCCAGGCCGATCGCTGGAGCCTGACCTTCGTCAACCTGCGCGACGGGCTGCTCGCGCCGGCCGTGTACGGCGGCTTCCACGACGGGGTGGGCGAGTTCTACGGCGACGACCAGCTCGACGGACGCCCGATCGAGGTGCGCTTCCGCATCGTCCGGCAGGGACCGGACAAGGCGAGGTTCGAGCAGGCCTTCTCCGACGACGGCGGGCAGACGTGGGAGACGAACTGGATCGTGGTGGACAAGCGGATCTGACCGGCGACCCTCGAACATGCGAAAGGCCCCACCGCGTGGGTGGGGCCTGATTCGCGTGGTGGGCGATACTGGGATTGAACCAGTGACCTCTTCCGTGTCAGGGAAGCGCTCTCCCGCTGAGCTAATCGCCCGGGATTTCGTACCGAGGTGGAGACGGGATTTGAACCCGTGTAGACGGCTTTGCAGGCCGTTGCCTCGCCTCTCGGCCACTCCACCGTGATGAGGGCCAGAGCCCCGCTCCGAGCGGACGACGGGACTCGAACCCGCGACCCTCACCTTGGCAAGGTGATGCGCTACCAACTGCGCTACGTCCGCACTGCATCGGGCCGGTTTCCCGGAACCGCGGTGCGGGTGAAACATTAGCCCATCGAAGCCGCCGTCGCCAAACGCGGTAGCGTCGCGTGTTGTGGACGAGCCCCCGGGACCCCTGGCCCACCTCGGCGGGAAGCTGGCCACCGGGCTGGCGGAGGTGTCGTCCGACCTGCGGGTCCTCGACGGATCCGGGCGGTGGGCCGTGGTCGTCACGTTCGAGGGCGAGGTCGTGTGCGCCCGGTTCGACCACTGGGAGGACGCGCCGCTGCCGCCGGCCGGACGGCGCTGGAACGGGCCCGCTGCCGCCGCCTGGACGTCGTCGCTGGACCGCGACGGCTACCTCGGCGCCGTCCGCGACGTGCGGGAACGCATCGCGGCCGGGACGGTGTACCAGGTCAACGTGTGCCGGGTGCTCGAGGCGGCGCTGCCGGACGGGACGGACGATCTTCTGCCGCTGGCGAACATCCTGAGCGACCGGCACGACGCGCCGTTCGCGGGCGCCGTCCTGCTGCCGGACCTGCAGGTCGTGACGGCGTCGCCGGAGCTGTTCCTGCGCCGCCGCGGCGACCAGGTGACGTCGTCGCCGATCAAGGGGACCGGACGGACCGCCGCCGACCTCACCGGGAAGGACGGCGCCGAGAACGTCATGATCGTCGACCTCGTCCGCAACGACCTCTCCCGCGTGTGCGTCACCGGCAGCGTCGCCGTCGACGAGCTGCTCAGCGTCGAGAAGCACCCCGGCCTGGTGCACCTGGTGTCGACGGTGCGCGGGCGGCTGCTGCCCGGCGCCGGGTGGGCGGAGCTGTTCGCCGCGACGTTCCCGCCCGGGTCGGTGTCCGGCGCGCCGAAGTCGACGGCGCTGCGGGCGATCGCCGACCTCGAGCCGGCGCCGCGCGGCCCGTACTGCGGCGCCGTCGGCTGGGTCGACGCCGGGACGGGGGAGGGCGAGCTGGCGGTCGGCATCCGGACGTTCTGGGCGCAGGGCGGCGTGCTGCGGTTCGGGACCGGCGCCGGCATCACGTGGGGCTCCGATCCGGACCGGGAATGGGCCGAGACGGAGCTGAAGGCGGAGCGCCTCGTAGGCTTGGCCTCGTGCTGACTTGGGTGAACGGGGAGCTGCTGGACGAGTCCGAGGCGACCGTCAGCGTGTTCGACCACGGCCTCACGGTGGGCGACGGCGTCTTCGAGACGGTGAAGGTCGTCGGCGGCGTGTCGTTCGCGCTGGGCCGCCACCTCGCCCGGCTCGGCCGCTCCGCCGCCGGGCTGGGCCTGCCGGCGCCCGACCCCGTCGAGGTGGTCAAGGCCTGCGAGCAGGTCGCGGCGCAGGCCACCGGCGACGCCGTCCACCGGCTGCGCATCACCTATACCGGTGGCGTCGCGCCGCTCGGCTCGCAGCGCGGCGACGCCGGCCCGACCCTCGTCATCGCGCTCGCGCCGGCCGCGCCGCAGCCCGACGTCGCGACGGTGGCGGTGGTGCCGTGGCCGCGCAACGAGCGGGGTGCCCTGGCCGGCCTCAAGACCACGTCGTACGCCGAGAACGTCATCGCGCTCGACCGCGCCGCGGCCGCCGGGGCCGGCGAGGCGCTGTGCGCCGACACCCGCGGCCGGCTCTGCGAGGGCACCGGCAGCAACGTGTTCGTCGTCGTCGGCGGCCGGTTGCTGACGCCGTCGACGGCCACGGGCTGCCTCGCGGGCGTCACCCGCGACCTCGTCATCGAGTGGTGCGACGCCGCCGAGGCCGACCTCGACCTCGGTGTGCTCGACACCGCCGACGAGATCTTCCTCACGTCGACGACGCGCGACGTGCAGGCCGTGTCGGCCGTCGTCTGGGACGACGGGCGGCGGCGCGAGCTGCCCGCGCCCGGCCCCGTCACCGTACAGGCGGCGGCGACGTTCGCCGCGCGGGCGGGCGCCGACCCCGAGCCGTAGCCGCGCTCAGACGGCGGCGGCGCGCTGCCGCTCGCGGTACGCGGCGACGTGCAGGCGGTTGCCGCAGGTGCGGCTGTCGCAGTAGCGCTTCGAGCGGTTGCGCGAGAGGTCGACCAGGACGCGTCCGCAGTCGGGCGCCGAGCACACCTGCAGCCGCTCCTGCTCGCCCGCGACCACGACGAACGACAGCGCCATGCCCGCGTCGATGAGCAGGTGCTCGGCCGGCGCCGCGCCGGGAGCGAAGTAGTGGGTGTGCCAGTCGTAGCCGTCGTGGTTCGTCAGCCGCGGGCATACGCGCGTGCCGTCGAGCAGCCCGTTCACGAGGTCGGCGGCCTCGGCGGTGTCGACGGCCTCGAAGATCGAGCGCAGCCGCGGCCGCAGCGCGCGGACGGCGCGGAGGTCGGCCTCGGTGATGGTGGGCAGATCGCTGATCTTGTACCCGTCGATGAACGACCGCAACGAACCGACGTCGGGCAGCCCTTCGCTGCCGCCCGCTGCCGGATCTGAGTTCACCAGATCGACGACAACCTCGAGCGAGTGTTCGACGTCGTGGCTGAAGGTCACGTGCCTGCCCTTACCTCGGATACCTGGGTCGCAAGTGCTGACGACCGTAATCCACCGTTGCGCGGGGCACAACAGGCGAGGGACACGTGGTGAGGTCAGGTACGGTCCAGCAGGGAGTCGAGGACGGCGTCGATGCTGAGCAGCCGCCCTTCGATCCCCGTCGGCACCAGCGCCCACGTCTGGACCAGGAAGTCCTCGACCGCCGACGCCGGCGCCTCCAGCACCGCGTCGCCGTCGGGGGAGCGCAGCCGCAACCGCACCGTCGGCGTGCCGTGGGGATCGAGGGCCGGCCAGACGTTGATGTCGCCGCGCCCGCTCGCCTCGTCGAGCCCGGCGCTGAGCAGATCGCGGGCGAACACCCACGGCACCGGCTCGCGCGCCGTGGTGTCGAACACCGCCGTGACCGCCAGCGGGTCGGTGGCGCTGTAGCGCAGCTCCGCCTGGATATACCGCTCGCCGTCACCCTCGTCGAGCAGGCGCAGGGCCAGAGGGTACGAGATGGTCGACGCGCTCATGGCCAGTAGTGTCAGCCCATTCCGGACATCGCGCAACGCGAAACTCAGGCGGTGGTTTCCGTCGCGGCCCGGCGGTGCGGTATGGTTCTGCTCGCGCCCGGGCGATTAGCTCAGCGGGAGAGCGCTTCGTTCACACCGAAGAGGTCACTGGTTCGATCCCAGTATCGCCCACCCAGGTCAGCCCCTATTGTGATCATCACGCCTCAGGCTTTCGCGGGCGTTTGTGTGACATCTGTGTGATGATCTTGGTCGATCGGTGCGACAGGCTTGTCTGAGTCGCCGGGCGGCCGACCCATTGATCAGATCGTTCCAATCCGTTCGCAATGGTCCTGGGTGGGGGGCGGGGCCGGCAGCCGGACGCTTCGACTGCAGCCTCCTGCGCGTACGGCCCGGTGCCGCAAGTTCCACGGCGTCAGCGCTCCGCCCGCGGGCCCTGTGTTCCTGCAGCAGACGATCGAGGACGGCGACAGGTGACGTCGGCCTCATCGCGAGGCGGGCGTCGAGTACGGACAGCCAGCGGTCGGTCAGGGCGCGTATCAGCTCATCGACCATGGTCGCGCTGACGTGGGAATACCTACCGCCGATGCCGGCGCGAACGGTGCGGTCCTCGCCCGCAAACCGTGACGCCCTGTTCGTCGTCAGGAGAGTCAGTGTCTCGTGGCGCAAGTCAGCTCGCCCGCCAGGGAGTGCTGCATCTGCGCGATGCCCGTCGATGCCTGCGCTGGCACGTGTCCGACTGTGAGCGACGACGTCCGGCCACCTACGACATGGGTTGGCGAATACGTGTCCAAGTTCGCCCGGTGGTCGCTGGTTCGTTCGCATTGCAGCAGGTCAGGGGGAGTCCGCTGACTGCCGGCTAACCGCTCTCTCAAGGCGGCTGCGCGGGCTCGACGCGCTCAGCGCGGCCGTGCCCGGCGACGGCAGGCCCTCCGATCACTCACGCTGTACCGCTACCCGTGATCAGGTGAGATCTGTGTGATGATCTTGCTGGTCGACCTGGGTCAGGAGGGGCGAACCTGGCCCAGTCGGGGGCGCTGACCAGGGAAGATGTGAATAGCGCCAGGTGCAGCGCGTCGGGTTTCCTTCTTCACACCGAAGAGGTTCTGGTTCGATCCCGGTATCGACCCCACAGGCCAGTGCGTTGTTGACCTCGTCTAGCTCGGTCCGACCGCTCGGGCGCGGGCCCGTCATCGCAGCACCAGCACGACGACGGCGGTGACGCCGACGACCACGATCACGACGCGCAGCACCAGCGGCGACAGCCGCCGCCCGATCCGCGCGCCGACCAGACCGCCGGTCGCGGCGCCGAGCGCGATCAGCCCGGCCACCGCCCAGTCGACGTCGGCCACCACCATGAACACCAGCCCCGCGACCAGGTTCACCAGCCCGGCCTGCACGTTCTTGACGGCGTTGAGCCGCTGCAGCGAGTCCGACAGTCCCAGCCCCAGCACGGCGAGCAGCAGCACGCCCTGCGCGGCGCCGAAGTAGCCGCCGTAGACCGCGGTCAGCAGCACCAGCAGCCAGATGACCGGCCCGCCGTGCTCACGTCCGGACGGGCGCTGCTTGAGCCGCCGCGCGATCCACGGCTGCGCCGCCACCAGCACACAGGCCAGCACGATCAGCACCGGCACGATCGCCTCGAACGCGCCGGGCGGCAACGCCAGCAGCAGCACCGCGCCGCCGGCGCCACCCACGAGCGCGGCCAGCCCGAACCGGAGCACCCGGTCGCGCTGGCCGCGCAGTTCCCGCCGATAGCCCCAGGCCCCCATGAGCGAGCCCGGGACCAGCCCGACGGTGTTGGACACGTTGGCCACCACGGGCGGGTAGCCCAGCGCCAGCAACGTCGGGAACGTGATCATCGTCCCGGAGCCCACGACGACGTTGATCGCACCCGCGGCGAACCCGGCCGCGACGATCGCGACGACGTCGAGCAGGCTCACCCCGCGCGGACCCAGTCGCCCTCGTGCATGACCGCCACCACCTGGTACTCGGCGTCGAGCACGACGAGGTCGGCGGTGAGCCCGGGCCGCAGCGCGCCGGTGCGGCCGGAGATGCCGAGGAGCCGGGCGGGCGTCGTCGAGGTGGCGCGGACGGCGTCCTGGACGGTGAAGCCGGCGCGGGTGACCGCGAACCGGAAGGCGGCGTCCATGGTCAGTGCGCTGCCTGCGAGCGTGCCGTCGGGGAGCCGGGCAGCGCCGTCGCGGACCGTGACGCCGATGTCACCGCGCGGGTAGTGCCCGTCGCCCCGGCCGGCCGCCTGCATCGCGTCGGTGACCAGCGCGATCCGGTCCGGGCCCGCGCTGATGAGGGTGTGCCGTGCGATGGCCGGATCGAGGTGGATGCCGTCGAGGACGAGTTCCACCGTGACGCGGTCGTCGGCGAGCAGCGGGACGATCGGCCCGGGCTCGCGATGGTGGATCGGCGCCATGCCGTTGAACAGGTGCGTCGCGACGGTCGCGCCGGCCTCGAGAGCGGCGCGCGTGGTGCCGGCGTCCGCGTCGGTGTGCCCGACCGCGGCGATCGCTCCCGCGTCGGCTACCGCGCGGACGGCGTCGAGTCCGTGCTCGAGTTCCGGCGCCAGGGTCACCATGCGGATCGCCCCGCGGCCCGCGCTCAGCAGCCGCGCCACCATCGCGGGCTCGGGGACGCACAGGGCACTGGCCGGGTGCGCACCCTTCCGCCGCGGCGACAGCCAAGGGCCTTCGAGGTGGATGCCGGCGATGACGCCGTCCTCGGCCAGCTCGGCGAGCGCGCGCAGGTCGCGGTCCAGAGCGGCCTCGCCAGCGCTGGACAGGCTGGCCACGATCGACGTGGTCCCGTGCTGGAGGTGGGTGGCGGCGAAGGTCGCGACCTGCGCCGGGTCGGCACCGGTGACGCTCGCGCCGCCGCCGCCGTGTGCGTGCAGGTCGACGAACCCGGGCACGATCCAGCCGCCGCCGACGTCCAGGTCGACGCGGCCTGGCGACGGGAGGGTGCCGAGCGCGGTGATGCGGTTGCCGCCGACCTCGATCCATCCGTCGCTCACGACGCCGTTCGGCGTCACGAGGGACGCTCCGGCGATGATCACGCCGACCCCGCTCAGCGACCGCTGAAGGCGGGCGTCGCGGCGCACAGGCGCCGGGCCAGGGCCAGCGTGTCGGTGATCGCGGTGCCGACGACGATGGCGTGGGCGCCTGCGGCGAAGGCCACCGCCACCGCCTCGGGTGTGGCGTACCGGCCCTCGGCGACGATCGGGGCGTCGATGCCGCTCTCTGCCAGCCGCCGCACGAGGCCGACGTCCGGCGCGTCCGGGTCGGACGGATCGGGGCTGGGCGCGAGGGTGGTCGCCACCAGCGCGGCTCCGGCACCGGCGGCGGCCACACCGCGGCGGAAGTCGCCGACGTCGGCCATCACCGGCACACCGCGCGCGTCAAGGGCGGCGATGAGCTCGGAGACGCGTTCGCCGCCCGGCCGCGGGCGGTCCGAGGCATCGAGTGCGATGAGGTCGGCGCCGGCGTCGAGCAGGGGGAGGGCGTCTGCGAGCGTCGGGGTGATCCTGACGTCGCTCCCGGGCACCTGACGCTTCCGGATGCCGATCACCGGCAGCGTGCAAGCGTTCTTGATGGCCGCGATGTCCGCCGCACCCTCCGCTCGGATGCCGACGGCACCGGCCAACTCGGCGGCGGACGCCATCGCGGCCATCACCGCCGGCTGGCGCAGCGGACTGCCGACCGGCGCCTGGCAGGACACGATCAGTCCGCCTGCCAGCCTCGAGATGACGCTCACTGTTCTTCGACCTCCGAGATCGTCGTGACGGTGATGAGCGTTCCGAACGGCGGCGCCGGCATCGGTGCCGCCAGCCGGCAGGCACCGTCGAGGCTGGAACCGGCCGGGTCGACCCAGGACGCGTCCGGCATCCTGCGCGTCAGCAGGTCCACGAGCCGGGCGGCGAGCACGCCGGTCCGGGTGAGCAGCCGGCCCGTGCCCGCGATCCGCGGGGGTGCGCCGGCTCGGTCCAGGGCGGCGGCGATCGCGATCGCGAGATGTGCGGCCGCCGCACCGACGATGTTCGAACTGGCCTCGTCTCCGGCTGCCGCAGCGTCGAGTACGACCGGGGCGAAGCCCGACACGATCGCCTTGGCGTCCTCGGTCGTCGTGACCTCGTGGGCGAATCGGGCCGGATCGCCGTGTCGTTCGATCATCGCGGCCAGCAGTGCCGCCGAGCCGCGCTCGATCCGTCCGTCATGAGCGCAGAACGCCGCCGCCAGCCCCGCGCGGCCGATCCAGTAGCCGCTGCCGAGGTCGCCGGCCATGGCGCCCCAGCCGTCGACCTTCGCGTACCGGCCCACGCCGTCGCTCGCCACCGTCACGACGCCGGTTCCCGCCGCGCAGACGACGCCCGGCCGGTCGCCGAGCGCTCCGACGTACGACGTCACGCAGTCGTCGGCGAGCACCAGCCGCCGGGCGCCCAGTTCGGTGTGCAACAGCCGAAGGGCGGAATCGGCCGACGGAAGCGATCCATGCAGGCCGGAGAGGCCGAAAGCGACCGTAGACAATGCGCTGATCCGAAGTTCGCGGCAACGATTCAAAAGGAACGCGGCGGCATATCGCAACGGATCTCCGGCATTGGCCGATTTGACGCTCGGGCCGGTTGTCTCGTGGAGGACCCGTCCCTCCGGGCTGGAAATGCGGAGCCGGATTCCCGATCCGCCGAGGTCCAGTCCAGCCGATGGCATCGCGCCTCCTTCCGCCGGTGGTCGTCGCCGTCGCGTCGATGCTAGGCCTGGGCCAGGTGTGGCGTACAGCCGCTAATAATCCGCATTGGCACCTTGCGGGCGAGCTTTTCCGGTCCCAGACTGTGCGGACCGGAAGCCACAACAAAAAGGCGGGTTCAGCGATGGTCGTTGTGCGCCAAATCGATGTCGCTCGGGTGGCCGGGGTCAGTCAGACGACGGTATCGATGGTCTTGAATGAGCGGACCGGCGGCAGTGCCCGGATCTCCGAAGACACCAGAGCGAGAGTTCTCTCGGCGATCAAGAAAACCGGCTATGTGGCCAATCCGATTGCGCAATCATTGGCCGGCCATCGCACCGGCATGTTCGGCGTCTTCGCGTTCGAGCCGATGTTCACAGCGGAGGCGGGCGGCTTCTACACCGACTTCCTCGGCGGCATCGAGGCGGCCGGTGAGGCGGCCCGCAAGGACCTGCTGCTGTTCACCAGCACGGTGCTCGACGAGCCGGACAACCACATCTACCGGCGCAACGAGAACCGGCTCCGGCTCACCGACGGCGCGATCCTCCTGGGCAACGGCGAGCCGAAGATGGAGCTGGCGCGGTTGCACGAGGACGGCTTCCCGTTCGTGTACATCGGCCGCCGCGAGATCCCCAACGGCGAGATCTCCTACGTGTCGGCCGACTACGCCGCGGCCACGGCCGACCTCGTCGAGCGGCTGGTCGCCGTGGGGCACGAGCGACTCTGCTACGTCGGCACCGGCGCCGACGCGTCGGCCAGCATCGATCGTCGCCGCGCGTTCGTCGACACCCTGCGCGACGCCGGTCTGCCGGTCGACCGGCCGGTCCCGGCCGGACACGGCGACTACGCGGCGGTCCGGCAAGCGGTGGAAGCCGGCGCCACCGCCCTGCTCGTGGAGCCGCCAGTGGGCATCGATCAGCTGACCGCGGTGATCGAACGCGCCGGTTATCGGGTGCCCGCCGACGTCAGCGTGGCGCTGCTGGGCGACGTTCACGGACACAGCGTCCGGCCAGACGACTGGTCGGGCTACCGACTGCCCCGATGGGAGATGGGAATGCAGGCAGTGAAACTGCTCGTCCGCCTGATGGAGGAGCCCGGCGGACCGGCGCGACGCGTCGTCGTGCCCTGCCTCCCGCATGACGGCTCCACGGTGGCGCCCGCGTCGCGACCGGGTCGGGGGCGCCGGTGAGCCGCATCGCGGACCACCGCTGCGACGTCCTGGTGGTCGGCGGTGGGGTCGGCGGCGTGGCGGCCGCGCTGGCGGCAGCCCGCCGCGGGGCGACCGTCTCGCTGGTCGAGGAGAACTCGTGGGTCGGTGGCCAGCTCACCAGCCAGGCGGTGCCGCCCGACGAGCATCCGTGGATCGAGCAGTTCGGCTGCACCGCCTCGTACCGCGCATTCCGTACCGCCGTCCGGGACCACTACCGAGCCTTCTACCCGCTGACCGAACGGGCGCTGCGCGACCCGGCGCTGAACATCGGCAATGCGACCGTCAGCCGGATCTGCCACGAGCCGGCGGTGTCGCACCTGGTGCTGCGCGCGATGCTGTCGCCCTGGCAGGCTCGCGGCCTGATCACCGTGGTCACCCTGGCCCGGGTCCGCTCGGTCCAGGTCGACGGCGACGCCGTGGGGCCGATGACCTTCGACGACTTGGCGGATGGCGGCACCTTCACCGTCGACGCGCCGTACGTGCTCGACGCCACCGAGACCGGCGAGCTGCTCGCACTGGCGGGCGTGGAGCACGTGACGGGGGCGGAATCGCACGCGGACACGGGAGAACCGCACGCCCCGGCAGTCGCCGACCCCGCGAACATGCAGGCCGTCTCGTGGTGCTTCGCCGTCGACCATCGCGCCGGCGAGGACCACACGATCGACCGTCCCGCCGAGTACGCGCGGTGGCGGGAGTTCCGGCCGGACTTCTGGCCGGACAAGTACCTGAGCTTCACCTACCCCGAGCCGCGGACCCTGGAGCCACGGACCACCTACCTCGATCCGAACAACGACACCGCGGACGACGTCATCATCGCCGACCAGAGCCGGGTGACGAGCGGGTCGAACCTGTGGGTGTACCGCCGGGCGCTCTGGCGCCACCACCTCGGCCCGGGCGCGGCGGCCAGCGACATCGTCCTGGTGAACTGGCCGATGACGGACTACATCGGCGGTCCGATCTTCGGAGGCACGCCCGAGGAGAACGACCGCCACGCTCAGTCCGCCCGGGAGCTGAGCCAGAGCCTGCTGTACTGGCTGCAGACCGAGGCGCCGCGCCCCGACGGTGGCACCGGATGGCCCGGGCTGCGGCTGCGCGGCGACGTCGTCGGCACGGCCGACGGCCTCGCCATGGCGCCCTACATCCGCGAGTCACGACGGATCCGCGCCCAGTACACCGTCACCGAACAGGACCTGTCGCATGCCGAGCGTGGCGACCACGGCGCCGTCTCCTACAAGGACTCCGTCGGCATCGGCGCCTACCGAATCGACCTGCACCCGAGCACCGGCGGGGACAACTTCATCGACATCGCCTCGTGCCCCTTCCAGATTCCGTTGGGTGCGCTGCTCCCGCTCCGGGTCGCCAACCTGCTGCCGGCCGCGAAGAACATCGGGACGACCCACATCACCAATGGCTGCTACCGGCTGCATCCGGTGGAGTGGAACGTCGGCGAGGCCGCCGGCGCGCTGGCCGCGATGTGCGTCGCACGTGGCGTCGCCCCGCACGCGGTCGGCGAGTCAGCCGCGCTGACAGCGGACCTGCAGGCAGAGCTGGAGCGGCACGGCGTCGAGCTGGCCTGGCCGCAGGTGGGTGCGTACTGATGAGTGCGCACCGAGAGTTCCGCAGCGGTCGCGACCTGCTGGACGGCGTCGTGGTCCCGCTGGTGACGGCGATGTCCGAGCCGGGCCGCCCGGACGCCGGCCTGATGGACCCGCTGCTCGAGCGGCTCGCCGCCGCAGGGGTCGACGCGCTGATGCTGTTCGGCAGCAACGGCGAGGGACCGGTGCTGCCGCTGGACGCGGCCGACGCGTTCGCGACCCGGGTGGTGGCCCGGTGGCGGGCGCTCGCCGGCTCCGACGGCAGGATCACGGCCGCGATCTCCGGCGTCGGCACCGACGATGCGATCGCGCGCGGCCGGGTGCTCGCGAACACAGGGGTGGACGCGGTGGTGGCGTGCCCGCCGTTGTTCTTCGCGCACCGGCCCGGCGAGCTCGTCGCGCACTACGACGCGCTGAAGGTGCTGCGAGTCCCGGTGATCGCCTACAACAACCCCCGCTACACCGGCAACCCGATCACCCCCGAGGTGCTGACCAGGCTGCTGGGGCTGGAGCACGTCGTCGGCGTCAAGGAGTCGTCCGGCGACCTCGCCACGCTGTCGCGGTTCGTGGACGTGGTCGCGGCGCGCGCGGACTTCGGCCTGAGCCAGGGCAACGAGCGCGCCATGGTCGATGGCCTGCTGGCCGGCGCCCACGGCGTCACACCGGGCATCGCCAACTTCGCGCCGTCCGTCGCCGTGGCGACCGTGGCGGCGGTGCGTCTGAGCCGGACCGATCATGCCGCCGACCTGCAGAGCCTCGCTGCCGAGCTCGCCGGGATCCATCGAATCCGCCCCGGCGTGCCGACCACCAAGGCGGTGCTCGACCTCCTCGGCCTGATCCCGCCGCATGCCGCCGCCCCGTTCCTGCCCTGCGACGACGCCGACCGTGCGGCGATCCGCGCCCACCTGTGGGAGCACCGCCGGCACCTGATCGACGGCGACCGGCTCGGCGGCGGCGCGCAGCCGATCGAGTCTGACGGAGCCCGGCCGTGATCGCCGTCATCCGCCGCGTCCTCGTCGCCCTGATCGTGCTGTGGGGCGTGGCCACCGTCGTGTTCTTCATCGTCCGCGCCGCCCCAGGCGATCCCGCGACGGCCGTACTCGGCCCGGATGCCAGCGCCGATCAGGTTGCCGCGCTGCGGGAGTCGATGGGCCTGAACCGTCCGCTCGTGGGTCAGTACGCCGCCTACCTCGGCGACCTGGTCAGCCTCGACCTGGGCGATTCGCACCGGCTGGGCCGGCCGGCGATCGACGCGGTGGCCGAACGGCTGCCCGCGACGGTCGAACTGACCCTCGCCGCGACGCTGATCGCGGTGGCCGCCGGGCTGGTGCTGGGTGCACTGGCCGGACGGCGGGCGGGCAGCATCTGGGACCGGCTGGTGTCGACCGCGACCATCGGCCTGCAGTCCTTCCCGACGTTCTGGGTGGGCATCATGTTCATCCTGCTCTTCGCGCTGACGCTGGGCGTCCTGCCCAGCGCGGGCGCCGGGACACCGGCGCACCTGGTGCTGCCCGCGGTGACACTGGCGCTGCCGTTCACGGCGATCGTCGCCCGGCTGACCCGGAGCAGCATGGCCGACACCCTGACCGAGTCGTACATCCTCACCGCCCGGGCCAAGGGCCTCACCGAGCGCCAGGTGCTCACCGGGCACGTGCTGCGCAACTCCCTGGTGCCGGTCGTCACGATCGTCGCCCTGCAGATGGGGGCGCTCATGGGCGGTGCGGTCGTCGTCGAGAACGTCTTCGCCTGGCCCGGTCTCGGGTCACTGATCGTCGATGCGATCGGTAACCGCGACTACGCCGTCGTGCAGGCGGCCACCCTGGTCATCGCCACCATCGTCGTCGCGCTGAACCTGCTCGTCGACCTCGCCTACCGCGCCATCGACCCGCGGATCCGGACGGGAGACCGCGCATGAACCCGATCCCGGAGACCCTCGAAGCCGCGACTCCAGCGGTCACGGTCCCACCCGTCCGTCCGCGCCGGCCGCGACATCTGCTGGCCCGCGCGTTCGCCGCCGCGCCCTACGTGGTCCTGGGCTGCTACCTGATCGCCGCCGTCGTCGGGCCGCTGCTGATCGACTACGACCCGGTCGACACACCACTGATGGATCGGCTCCTGGCGCCGGGCAGCCGGACCTCGACAGGGGAGCTCGCCGTCCTGGGTACGGACCACCTCGGACGTGACGTACTCGCGCAGGTCGTCTACGGCGCCCGGACCTCGGTGCTGATCGGCGCGGCGACCGTCGTCGTGGCGAGCGTGGTCGGGTGCTGCGTCGGTGTGATCGCCGGCTACCACGGTGGCCTGGTCGACACCGTCCTGGCCCGGATCATGGACATCACCCTGGCCTTCCCGGGCATTCTGCTGGCCATCGTCATCGCCGGCGTGCTGGACGGCGGCGCCGTCGTCGTGGTGGCCGCGCTGGCCGTCTCCAGCTGGATCGGCATCGCCCGGGTGGCGCGCGGCGTCGCGGTCTCCGTCCGATCCCGGCCGTGGACGGACGCGGCCCGGATGCTGGGCATCCGGCCGGCCCGGATGATCGTCCGCCACATCGTCCCCTTCGCCGTCGGCCCGGTGGTGGCGTTGGCCACGGTCGAGTTCGCCCTGGTGGTGCTGGCCGAGGCCGGGCTGAGCTTCCTCGGCGTGGGGCTCCCGGCGTCCGCGGTCTCATGGGGCCAGACCATCGCGAACGGCAAGGAGTATCTCGCGTCGGCGTGGTGGATCTCCGCGTTCGCCGGAGTCGCCCTCGCCGGGCTCGTCGTCAGCGTCGGCCTGATCGGCGACGCCTTCACCCAGCGATACGGACGCGGATTCGGCCGCTGACCGGTACGCCCGGTCCGGCCGCCCGTCCCCACACAAGAGGAGCGTTGAGAATGTCCCAACGAGGAACCCGAACCGCGGCGCTGACGATCGGCGCGCTGCTCGCCCTGACCGGGTGCTCGACCACCACCTCGGGCGACACCGCCGACACCGGCGGGGCGGCCGAGCGCACCATCGAGGTGGCCGGCCAGTACCCGATCGAGGACCTGGACCCGCACGGCGTCCAGGGCGCCTCGGCGGCCACCGGGTTGTCCAGCAAGGCGATCTTCAGCCGGCTGGTGCAGCCGGACCCGGACGGCACCATCGTGGGCGATCTGGCCATCGACTGGACCGTCGACGACGACGCCACCGAGTGGGTGTTCACCCTCCGCGACGACCTCGTCTTCTCCGACGGAACCCCTGTGACCAGCGCCGACGTTGTGGCATCGTTCGAACGACTGGCCGCGGGGGACAGCCCGCTCGCGCCGTCGTTCGCCGACATCGTCGCCACCGCCGACGGCGACGCCACGGTGGTCTTCACCGCACCCGCGCCCGACCCGGCGCTGGCCGGGAAGCTCACCCAGTTCTTCGTGCTTCCGGCGAGCGCCGGCGCCGACCCGGCGGCCTTCTTCGCCGACCCAGTGGGCTCGGGGCCGTTCACCGTCGAGACCTTCGTGCCCGGCGAGGCGCTCGAGCTGGCCCGCAACGAGAACTACTGGGGCGACCACGCGCGGGTGGCGTCAGTGCGGATCAGTGACATCCCCGAGATGGCCGCCCGGCTGACCGCGCTGCGCACCGGCGAGGTGGACCTCACCTGGGGTGTCCCCGACGACCAGCTGGAGCCGCTGATGACGGCGGACGACCTCGTGGTCGAGACGGTGCCGAGCACGCTCGTCTACACGATGTGGTTCAACTCGTCGACGCCCGCGCTGGCCGACGCCGCGGTGCGGCGGGCGCTGTGGAAGGCGGTGGACTTCGAGACGATCATCGCCACCCTCAACCCGGAGACCGGCGAGCCGGCCAAGTCGCCGGTCGCGCCGGTGGTGTTCGGCTACGCGCCGCAGGAGCCGGTCGCCTTCGATCCGGACGCGGCGCGGGACGAGCTGGCGGCGGCCGGGTTCGACTTCGCCGGCCCGCCGCTGCGGCTGCACTTCTCCGGCGCCCAGTTCCGGCCGTTCCTGCAGGCGGTGGTCTCCGACCTGACCGAGGTCGGCGTGCCGGTCGAGCTGCTGGAGAAGGAGCAGGCGGTCTTCACCGAGGACCTACTGGCGCTGAACTGGGACATCAACTTCCAGCAGGTCGGCGCCGCGACGTACGACGCCGCCACCAACCTCGGCCGGCTGTACCCCTGCGCGGCCGGCCGCAACGGCTACTGCAACGAGGAACTGGACGCCGCGCTGCTCGAGGGCAACACCAGCAACGACCCCGAGGTCCGCCAGGACGCCTATCGGCGGGCCACCGAGATCATCTGGTCGGAGGCCGTGGGCATGTACCCGATGCAGGTCAAACTCGCCTACGCGTGGCGGGGCGATCTGGAGGGCGTGACGCCGGATCCGAGCGGCTTCCCGGACTTCTCCACCATCGAGATCGCCGAATGAGCATGGTGCCGAACTCGACCGCACCGCGGGTCGCCGGTGCGTCCGCCGGCCCGGGGCAGTCGTCCCTGGACAACGGTCTGCGGGTGTGTGAGCTGACCGTCGACCTGTGGGTCGACGGCCGGCTCCGGCGGGTCGTCGACGGCATCTCCTTCGCAGTCGCGCCACGCGGCACCCTCGGCATCATCGGCGAGTCCGGCAGTGGCAAGAGCGTCACCGCGCTGGCGCTGCTGGATCTTCTTCCGGAGTCCGCCCAGGTCGGCGGGGAGATCCGGTGGCGCGGCGAGGACCTCGTCGGTGCCTCCGCGGCCCGCCGCCGCCGGATCCGTGGCCAGGAGATCGCCATGGTGTTCCAGGACCCCCTCGCAGCGCTCAACCCGACCCGGCCCGTCGGCCGCCAGATCGGCGAGATCCTGCGGCGCGGCGGCATGCGCCGGGCACAGGTCGGCGAGCGCGTCGTCGAGCTGATGACCATGGCCGGCATCCCCGACCCGACGAGCCGCCGTCGCGCCTACCCGCACCAGCTCTCCGGCGGACTGCGTCAGCGGGTCGTCATCGCGATGGCGCTGGCGGGCGAACCGTCGCTGCTGCTGGCCGACGAGCCGACGACCGCTCTCGACCTCACCGTGCAAGCGCGCATCCTCGAGCTGCTCGGCAGCATCCGGGCCGAGACCGGCCTCGCGATGATCCTGGTGAGTCACGACCTGCGCGTGGTCTCGCACGTGACCGACGAGGTGGCGGTGATGTACGCCGGGCGGCTGGCCGAGTACGGGCCGACCCGGGACGTCCTGCGGCACCCGCGGCATCCGTACACCCGGGCACTGATCCAGAGCGTCCCGGCGGTGCACTCGCGATCGGCGCTGACGCGCCCGCTGCCGGGAACACCGGTGGGCCCGGCGAACAGGCCGGCCGGGTGCGCCTTCCACCCGCGCTGCCCGCTGGCGATCGACCGGTGTGCGGTCGAGCAGCCGGCGTGGAGATCGGTGCCGCCGGGGCGCTGGGTCGCCTGTCACCGGGCCGAGGAGGTCGTCGGGTGACCGGCACGAGACTGCGGGTGGACAACGTCTCGGTGGCGTTCGGCGCGCGGCGACGCCTGGTAGGACGGGCGGACCCGCTGCGTGCCGTCGACGACGTCAGCTTCGACGTCCGCGACGGGGAGATCCTGGGCGTGGTCGGTGAGTCGGGTTCGGGCAAGACCACGGTGGCGCGCTGCATCGCCGGGCTGCAGCGCTACGCCGAGGGGACGATCAGCTTCGACAACGTACCGATCGGGCCGGTGAGCGAGCGGCCGCCGCAGTTGCTGCGCGCCATTCAGATGGTGTTCCAGGATCCGCGCTCGTCGCTGAACCCACGGCGGACCGTCACGCAATGCGTCGGGGAGGCATGGACGTCGTTCCCCCTGCCGGGGTCGGCCGACCGGCCGCAGGCGACGGCCGACCTGCTGGCCGACGTCGGGCTGGACCCCGACGTCGCCGGCCGGTACCCGGCGCAACTGTCCGGCGGCCAGTGCCAGCGGGTCAGCATCGCGCGGGCCCTCGCGGCCCGGCCGTCGATGCTGGTCTGCGACGAGGCGGTCTCGGCCCTGGACGTCTCGGTGCAGGCCCAGATCCTGCGCCTGCTGGTGGACCTACGTGAACGACACGGCCTGTGCATGGTCTTCATCACCCACGATCTCGGCGTCGTGCGCCAGGTCGCCGACCGGGTGGTCGTCATGCAACACGGCGCGATCGTCGAACAGGGCCCGGTGGACGACGTCTTCGCCGCGCCCGAGCAGCCGTACACCCGGGAACTGCTCGGAGCGGCCCTGGATCTGCACAGCTGACTCACCTACAGGAGGTCATTGTGATCATTGCGTCCAGCCGGCGCGCCTTGGCGACGGCGATCGTGTTGCTCATGGCCATCACGGGGGTGTCCGCGGCCGGGTTGCCGGCTCGCGCCGGCGCTGAGCCCGTCCCCAAACTCTTCGAGAGGGTCACCGTCTGGGCGGCCGGCGAGAACGGCATGGAGGCGCACCGCATTCCAGGGATCGCCGTCACCACTCAGGGAACCGTGCTGGCGGTCAGCGAGGCCCGCATCGGCATCGGCGACCGTGCCAGCCACGAGCTGGTCTACAAGCGCAGCCTCGACGGCGGGCGCACCTGGCTGTCGACGGGCATCATCGAGCCGGCCCCGAACGGCGAGTCCTGGCTCAACCCGACCCTCCTCGTGGAGCGCGAGACCGGCCGGATCTTCCTGTTCTACAACATCAGCGACGGCGTCACCTCCGAGGTGTTCTACCGCTCCAGCGACGACGACGGCGTGAGCTGGTCGGACCGGGTGAACGTCACGCCGATGTTCGACGAGCTGCCGTACGGGTGGACCAGCCATTCGCCCGGACCGGGCCACGCGATCCAACTCGCCGATGGGCGGCTGCTGCTCCAGGTGTGGCATCGCAAGAGCGTCGAACTGCCCGTCGGCGAACGCGACTACGGGATCTCCACGATCTACAGCGACGATCAGGGCACGACCTGGCACAACGGCGGCGCCATCGCACCGGATCCGGCCTACCCGATCAACGAGTCGCGGCTGATGGAGCGCTCCGACGGATCGATCGTGGTGATCGGCCGTTTCGCCACCGGGACGCCGTTGAGCCGCATCGTCTCGGTGAGCCATGACCAGGGCATGACGTGGTCGCCGTTCTACCTGCACGGCTCGTTCCGTCCCGCCGTCGCCGCCGACGCCGGGATGGCCCGCCTCTCCGGCGGCCCTGCCAGTGCCGACATCTCGCGCGTCCTGTTCAGTCGATTGGACAACCGGGCCCGGCGAGACCTGACGGTGGCGCTGTCGTACGACGACGGTGACAGCTTCCCGCGCGAGAAGGTGATCCAGGCGGGCAGCGCCGGCTACTCCGACATCGCCGTCCTCGGCGACGGCACGGTCCTGGTGCTGTACGAAGTGATCCCGGAGATCGTCGTGGCCAGGTTCGACGTGGAGTGGCTGACCGGTGGGCAGGATTCGCTCGAAGCCGGACCAGGCCTCACCCGTCACCTGATCGAGGCGGAGGACGCGGACGTCGCCGGATCGGCGCCGGTGTCCGTGGCCGAGGACCCCAACGCCCATGGCGGCCAGCGCGTGGACCTCGCCGCCGGGGGAGCGGGTGACCACCTGGAAGTCACGTTGGACGTCCCCGACGCCGGTGCCTACGACGTGCACCTGCGGATGCCCACCCAGCCCGACCGTGGCACGGTCCAGGTCTCCATCGACGGCGTCGATCTCGGCGACGTCGTGGACGCGGCAACCGAGCGCCGCGGCTACCCGGAGATCACCATTCCTGACGTCAGTCTGTCCGCCGGCCAGCACGTCGTCCGGCTCACCGTGGTGGGCCAGGGCCCGTTGTCGACCGGCTTCGGTGTGGGCCTCGACTACGTCAGCCTGACCAGGTTCGACCCGCCGGCGCCGCGGCCGGCCTGCGAGCAGACGGTGTCGGGGACACACACCGGCCCGCTCACCGTGACCGGCCGCATGCTCTGCCTCGACGGGGCCACGGTCACCGGCCCGGTGACGGTGACGGGCGGCGGCGGCCTCCGGGTCACCGACTCGGTCATCCACGGTCCGGTCCGAGTGACCGGAACCGAGGACGTGAGCGTCTGCGACACCGACCTCACCGGGCCGCTGTCGATCACGGATGCGACCGAGACGGTGATCCTGGGCGGTGTCGCCTGCGCGCCGAACGTCCTGCGTGGCCCGGTCGCGGTGCAGGATTCGGCCGCGCTCGTCCGCATCGTGGGCAACGAGGTCTGGGGGCCACTACGGGTGTCCGGCACCACCGCCCGCACGGCGGCGGTGCTCGCCGCCAACCGGGTTCACGGGCCGCTGGCCTGTTCCGGCAACGCCCCCGCGCCCGGCAACGACGGTCATCCGAACTCCGTGACCGGGCCGAGCCAAGGCCAGTGCGCCGGGCTGTGACCCGCACCTGACGTGTGTGGGCCGGCCGGAGCCCCCCGCCGGCCCACTGGGCCCGGATCTGACCTGAACCCCCATCCACAAGGAGACACGGTCATGGCAGCGAATGGTCGATCGGACACCCCTTCCCCAGCCGGAGAGTCACGTTCGCGCATCACGGTGGCGAGCCGGATGCGCCGGGCCCTCGCAGCGGTGGTCGTGACGGCCTGTGCGGTCGCCGGCACCGTCCCGGGAGGGACACCGGCCACGGCAACCGACACCGGGCCGGCCACGCCCACCTGGGCCGCACCCGAGCTGTTCGAGAAGGTGACGGTGTGGGCAGACGGAGAGTCAGGCACGGAGGCGCACCGCATCCCCGGCATCGTCGTCACCAACGAGGGCACCGTGCTCGCCGTCAGCGAGGCGCGGCACGGAATCACCGACACGGCCGTCCATGAGCTGGTCTTCAAGCGCAGTCTCGACGGCGGCCGGACCTGGCCGTCCGCGGGCACCATCGAGGCCAGCCCGAACCGCGAGTCCTGGGTGAACCCGACGCTCCTCGTGGAGCGGCAGACCGGCCGGATCTTCCTCTTCTACAACCTCAACCACCAGGGCGTCACGGGCGACGTCTTCTACCGCCACAGCGACGACGACGGCCGCACCTGGTCCGAGCGGACCGAGATCACGTCGATGTTCCGGGAGCTGCCACAGGGCTGGACCAACCACTCGCCCGGCCCGGGTCACGGGCTGCAGCTCTCCGACGGCCGGCTGATGCTCCAGGTCTGGCATCGCAGGAGCGTCGAGCTGCCGGCAGCGGAGCGTGGCTACAGCACGTCGGTCATCTACAGCGACGACCTGGGTGCGACCTGGCACCATGGTGGCGCCATCCCGATCGACCCGGCCTATCCGAACGGCGAGACCCGGCTCCTGGAGAGAGCGGACGGCACCCTCGCGCTGTACGCCCGGTATGCGGTCGGCTCGCCGAACCGCCGGATCGTCTCGGTCAGCGACGACCGGGGCATGACCTGGTCCGAGCCGTACCTGCACGGGTCCTTCCCGCCTGCGGCAGGTGCCGACGCCGGGCTGGACCGCCTGTCCGGCGGGCCGGGCAGCGTTGACGTCTCCCGGGTCGTGTTCAGCCGGCCCAGCACGCCCTCGCGCCGTGACCTGACCCTGGCGCTGTCCTACGACGACGGCTACTCGTTCCCGCGGGAGAAGGTCGTCCACGCGGGCCGCGCGGGGTACTCCGACGTCGCGGTCCTCGACGACGGCACCGTTCTGGTGCTGTACGAGGTGGTCCCCGAGATCATCGTCGCCCGGCTCAACGTGGAGTGGCTGACCGACAGCCAGGACACGCTCATCGCCGGGCCGGGGCTGACCCGGCACCTGTTCGAAGCCGAAGACGCCGGCGCCGCAGCGTCCCCTGCGCTGTCCGTCGTCGACGACCGCAACTCCAGCGGCGGGCAACGGCTGGAGTTCGCCGGCACAGAGATCGGTGACCACCTGGACCTGGAGATCGAGGTTCCCGACACGGGCACCTACGATCTGAATCTCCGCCTGCTCCACCAGGCTGACCGGGCCAGCGTCCAGGTCTCGCTCGATGGCCAGGACCTCGGCGACCCGGTCGACGCCGGTGCCGAGAAGCGGATCTACGCAGAGGCGCGCATGGACGACGTCGAGCTCGCCGCCGGCACGCACACGATCCGGCTCTCGGTCACCGGCCAGGGATCTGGGTCCACCGGCCTCGGCGTCGGCCTGGACTATGTGAGCCTGACCCGGTTCGACCCGCCGCCACCACCGCCCGCCTGCGACGAGACGGTGACCGGGCGGCACCATGGGCCGCTCAGGGTCACCGGCGTGCTCTGTCTCGATGGGGCGTCCGTACAGGGCCCGGTCGTGGTGACCGGCGGCGCTCTGCTGGTCACCGACTCCAGGCTCGACGGCCCGATCCGGATCGCGGGCGCCCGGCAGGTGATCCTGTGCGCCTCCGAGATCACCGGGCCGCTGGCCATCCAGGACGTCACCGAGACGGTGGTGCTGGGCGGTGTCGCGTGCGCGCCGAACACTCTGCGTGGGCCGGTCGCCGTAGAGGACTCGAACGCGCTGATCCGGATCGTGGGCAACACGGTGAATGGGCCGGTGGACGTCGCCGGCAACTCCGGGACCACCGCCGCGGTCGTCTCGGCGAACGAGATCACGGGGTCGCTGGCGTGCGCCGGGAACACCCCTTCACCGGTCAACGGTGGGCACCCGAACTCAGTTGCGGGCCCGCGCGGCGGCCAGTGCGCCGAGCTGTGAACCTGCCCCAGATGGCATGAGTACGCGGTGCGTGACCGGAGGCACCGGTCACGCACCGCGCTGCGGGCCCGTGGAGAACGGTGTGACGCGTTCCATTGCTCCACCTGCCACGGATGACAGCGGTGGCCGTCTGCGGAGAGGTTGAGGGCTGATCGCCTACCGGAAGCGCTCTGGTATCACGAGGAGCTGGTCTGGATCCGACCTACGAGGCCCTGGCGCAGCAGCTCCGAGCGGAGCTGCTGCCATGGGATGAGATCCAGAAGAGTGTCCGAGGGCTACTCGCCCACCTGGACTCACCCTGCGAACGACCTTCGACCTGGCTCGGTGACGTCCAATGCTGTTCACGACAACCCTGTGTCGTTCGCCTCATCCGGCTCCGGCACGTGGCGCGCTGGAGCCGGATGAGGGACCTTGCCGTGACCACGGGAGTTCGGCCGCGCAGATGCCTACGACGTGGCTGCCGCCATGAACCGCAACTGGAACGTCACGTCACCCGCCTGCAGTTGGTGCTGCGGCAGGGGGATCGGGCCGCACGACGCGCTGCCGAGACCGTGGTGGGCGTGGTCGAGATTCACGAAGATCTGGTCACGGGGCTTCAGCTCATGGGCGTGCGTGGCCTGATCGAGGTCGCCGCTGGTCCATCGGCGGACGGTGAAGTCGAACACCGGGTCGCCGTCGATCCGCAGGCCGTGGCCGGAGTCGTCGGTCAGTCGCAGCCAGCGGGTATCGGTGCGGTTGCCGTTCTCCTGCGGGAACACGTACGGGGTCTGCATGGCGTCGACGTCGGCGCGGTACCGGCCGATGCCGGCCGCGGCGCGGCTGTCGCGGTAGGCCTCTCCGGGCCCGGCGCCGTACCACTCGACCTGGTCGAGCGTTTCGGGCAGCGCCAGCAGGAGCCCGATCCGGGGGATCGGGACCGGCCATTCGCCGTCGGGGCGGACGGACACCTCGACCGCGACTGTGTCGTCGGCGCCGGTCCATCGGTACGCGACGTCGAATCCGAAGCGGGTGGCCGAGGCGCCCACCTTCGTCCGCACGAGCAGGGAGTCGTCCGCGGGAGCGACGCTGACGATCCGGTGCCGCATCCGGTCCAGGCCGAAGCGGCGCCAGTCGTCCTCGACCCGTTGGGGGGCCCGGCGGCTGGCGCGGTCGTTGTCGGTCGGCGCGCGCCACACGTCGAGCCGCGGTCCGGTGACGTCGTACCCGTGGATTGACGTCATGAGCCCGTCGGCGTCGAACTCGGCGGCACCGACCCGATACCCGGACGTCGTCGGGGTCACCGGAACCGGGGCGCCGCCGACTCGGGCGGGCGCGGATCGCACCTGGACCTGCCCCCACGCGACGCGGTGGCCGGACGGGGCATAGTCGTGGTCCGACGCCAGTGCCGCCTCGACCGTGAGCCAGGCGTCGCCGTCCACGGCGGGTAGCTCGGGCCGGCGGACCTCGATCGAGCGGCCGGCCGGGATCGGTGGCACCGGCAGGGACCCGCTGGCCACCTCGATGCCCTCGTCCTCGAGCCGCCAGGTGAAGGCGAGATGGGCGGTGTCGACGTGGTGGTATCGGTTCCGGATGCCGATCGTTCCCGGCGTCGATCCGGCCGTGATGCGCACCGGTTCGCTCACCTTCGCGAACTCGATCAGGCCGGGCGACGGTGTGCGGTCGGGGAAGACGAGACCGTCGATCACGAAGTTGCCGTCGTGGATCTCCTCGCCGAAGTCGCCGCCGTAGGCGAAGTACTCGTCGCCTGTTTGGGGGCGGGCGCGGATGCCGTGGTCGATCCATTCCCAGATGAAGCCGCCGTGGCATCGGGGGTGGGCGTCGAAGAGCGCGTCGTAGTCGCTGAGGCCGCCCGGGCCGTTGCCCATGGCGTGGCCGTACTCGCACAGGATGAACGGCATGGCGCGTCGCCGCGCGTCGAGCACCGGATCGTCCTCGGCGTCGGGATGGGCCGGTTCCTCCCGTCGGCCGATCGCCGCGAGCGCGTCGTGCGAGGTGTACATGAGGCTGTAGACGTCGACGTAGCGGCCCGCACGGTCGCCCTCGTAGTGGATCGGGCGACTCGGGTCGCGGCGCCGGGTCCACTGCGCCATCCGTTCGAAATTCTGGCCGGTGTTCGCCTCGTTGCCGAGTGACCACATCACGATGCTCGGGTGGTTCTTGTCCCGCTCGACCATGCGTTGCATGCGGTCGAGGTAGGCCGGTTCCCAGGCCGGGTCGTCGCTGGGGTTGCCGACCCAGGCGTTGTCGACGCCGTGGGCCTTGCCGAAGCCGTGGGTCTCGATGTCGCATTCGTCGATGACCCACAGGCCGAGCTCGTCGCACAGGTCGAGGAAGTCCGGGTGCGGCGGGTAGTGGCTGGTCCGCACCGCGTTGAAGTTGTGCCGCTTCATCAGCTCGACGTCGGCGCGTGCGTCCTCGCGGGTCAGCACTCGCCCGGTGTCCGGATGGAACTCGTGGCGGTTGACGCCGCGAAACACGATCCGCACGCCGTTGACGCGGAACTCGCCGTCGACGATCTCGACCCGCCGGAACCCGACCCGGATCGGCACGCGTTCGGTGTCGGTGGCGACGACGCCATCGTAGAGCCGCGGCCGCTCGGCGCTCCACGGCTCGATGTCCGGGAACGCGATCTCCGTACCGGACGGGTGCCCGTCGAGGCCGAGCTCCGGGATGGACACCCGGGCCGGCCGATCGGTCGCGACCAGCAGGCGTCCGGCGCCGGTGGCCGCGTCGTAGTCCGCCTGCACGAACAGGTCGTCCAGGGAACCTTCCGGCCGGGCGACGAGCGTGACCGAGCGGAAGATCCCCGGCAGCCACCACATGTCCTGGTCCTCGACGTAGCTGCCGGCGGACCACTGGTGGACGCGGACCGCGAGGACGTTCCCGGCCGGCCGCAGGATCGGCCCGACGTCGAACTCCGTCGGCAACCGGCTGCCGGTCGACCACCCCAGTTCCTCGCCGTTCAGCCACGCCTTGAAGCAGGACTCCACGCCCTCGAACCGCAGCACGGCAGCGCCGTCGGTCCACGAGTCGGGGAGGTCGAAGACGTGTCGGTAGTCGCCGGTGGGGTTCTCGGTCGGCACGTGCGGGGGATCGACCGGGAACGGGTACCGGACGTTGGTGTAGATCGGGTGGCCGTGACCGTGCATGACCCAGTGGGACGGCACGGGCAGCAGGTCCCAGCCGGCGTCGTCGGCGTCGGGCTTCCAGAATTCCGGTCCGGTGCCCTCGGCCCGGTCGCTCAGGCGGAATCGCCAGTCACCGGCCAGGTCGACGGCCGCGGAGTCGCTGCGGAAGAAGGCCCGGGGCGCGCGGCGGGTCGGTGAACCGGGGCTGACGTCTTCGTAGTACCGGTATGCCACAGAGATGTCCTTTCCAGGGTGGTCGCCGGGCGGGCTCCACCTGCCGGAGGTGGAGCCCGCCCGGCGCTGCAGTGCGCTGGCGACCGCCGATCAGTTGTAGAAGAACTGCGCGCTCGCCTGGGTGTCGACGTCGCTGACCAGCCGGATCCAGTGCGCGCCGAACCCTGGCGGGAAGGCGTGGTGCGCGGACGCGCCAGCCTCGACGGTGAGCGTCGTGTACCTCGAGAACCGTCCGTGGCCGTGGAAGTCGACCTCGAGGGCGATGGTCGCGGTGCGGTCGCCCTGGTTCTCGAGGTGCACCGACTTCTGGTCGAACCCTGTCATCAGGTACGGGTCGGACGGCTGACCGGCCTCGACGGCGGAGAGCCACCAGGGGCCGCCCCAGCCGGACGGCCTGCCGAACTGCCACAGGTCGTCGGTCTTGCCGAACCAGAGCCCCGACTGCGGCTCCGCCGTGGTCGGGTTCAGCCCGTGGCTGGGCGAGGCGTTGTCGCCGCCGAGCACGAGCATCCCGCGCCACGAGCAGAAGTCGGCCAGCGCCGAGAGGTGAGTCGAGATCGGCCGCACGCCCCAGATCCGGCCGCCGTACGCCCACGGCGAGAGCTCGTAGAACATCCCGTGGTGGTCCATGAGCAGGCGCTCGTGCTCGACCTCGCGGATGCGCGGCCACTCGGTCTGCCACTTGTGGTCGAAGCAGTGTGACGCCTTCGGCAGCCGGTAGGTGGTCCAGCTGCCGTCGGCCTCGGTGAACACCTCGAGGATGGCCGATGCCTGGTCCCAGCCGGTGGCGAAGATCGTGCCGCCGAACTCGTGCCGTCCACTGATGGCGGTGAACGGCTTGCGCTGCAGGATGCGCCACTCAGTGCCGTCGAACTCGGCCAAACGGCCCTCGGCCTGCTCGCCGGCCCAGTCGGGCTCGTGGTACTCGTTCGAGCACACCACCAGCCGGCCGAAGCTGGTGTAGCAGTCCTTGTAGTGGATCTCGCCGCGGACGCCGGCGGTGCCGAGCTCGACGTTGAGGTCGGCGACCTGGCGGCACTCGAGGGTGTGCACGTTCAGCTCGAACAGCTCGCCCTCCATGCACAACACGTAGACGAGGTTCTCGGGGTCGGTCAGGTGCCGAGACGTGCCGCATACCCGTAGCGGCTGCAGCTCCGGCACGGTGCGGATCTTGTGCTCGGTGTCGATGACATGCGGACCGATCACCAACTGGTTCGACGGGTAGTGCACGAACCGGTTCGTGTAGGTGCCGTCGACCCCGAGGGTCTCCGGGACGATCTCCATCGACAGGTCCGGGCTGATCCGGCGCAGGCTCACCCCGCGTCCGCTGGCCTCCTGGTGCGAGTTGTAGTTCTGCACGTACAGAGAGCCGGCCCACGGCATCAGCGCGCCGACGCCGATCTCCGAGCGTGGCGGGCCCAGCTCGGCCACCTGCGCGAGGTGCGGGAAGATGCCGGAGACCTGGGTATGGCCGGACGTGCGTGTGGTCACTGCTGCTCCTTCTGGACGATCTGGTCGGCGACGTCGTGCAGTGCTCCCAGCAGTTCGTCGATCTGGTGATCGCCGAACCGGCCGGAGACACCGATCCCGGCGTCGGGCTGGTCACCCAGCCCGACGGCGAGCGTTCGGTTGGGACTTCCGGGAATGGGCGCCAGTGCCCATCCGTCGGCGCGGATGCGTGCCAGGCGGGCGAGCAGGCCGTTGCTGCCGTCGAGGTCCGGAACGACCTCCTCCGGCGGGATCGAGCGCTCGAGCCGCACCGGCGGATCGGCATAGAGGGCGCGGATCTCGTCCTCGGTGCGATGGGCGAGCAGGATCAGGCCGATGCCCGAGGACGCGGCCGGGTAGAGGCGTTCGTGCCCGAGTCCGTGCGAGGCCGGGTGCGACGGGTGCCCGTGGAACAGATAGGCCGTCTTGTCCCGCCACAGCACGCCGAGCGCGACCACATGGCCGAAGGTGTACAGCGACTCCATCGGCCCGATGGCCCGGCGCAGCAGCCCCGAGCCGAACAGGCTCTGTGCCGCCAGCACGTGGATGGCCGGTCCCGGCCGGTATTTCCGGCGCTCGTCCTGCTCGGCCAGGCCGAGCGCGGCGAGCGTCTTGAGCAGGCGATTGACCCTGGTGATCTCGAGTCCGAGCAGGCGCGCCATCTCACGCGATCCGATCGGAGCTTCGCTGGACGCCAAAGTCTGGAGGCAGGCCAGCCCGTCGATCAAGGACTGGTTGGGTTGCGCTGGCAGCATGTTGCTATGTTAGCATCGCCGCGCCGATGGCAAGGAGATCGGTGAAGGACTCGGAACGAGTCACCCCGCGGAAGGGCAGGTGCGATGGCATCGTCGGACGCGAACGTGCTCGAAGGCCGGTGGTACGGGGCCCTGCAGCGATTCAGCGACACGGTGCTGCTCAGTGCCGTGTGGGCGGTCGCTTGCCTGCCGGTGCTCACCGCCGGGCCGGCCACCGCGGCGATGTTCGCAGTCGTGCGCGGCTGGGAGACGGGCCGCGATGTCTCGGCCGTCCCGGCGTTCGCCCGGTACTTCCGGGCGAACCTGCGGCAGGGCCTGGTCAGCGGCCTGGCCGGTGTCGCGGTGGCGGCGTTGCTCTTCGCCGACCTCGTGATCGCCGGTGCGCTGGCCCCGCTGGCCGCGTCCACCCTCGGTGTGGTCGCGGCGGTCGCCGGCGTCCTCGTCGTGGCGACCGCGGTCTACCTCTTCCCGTTGATGGTGACGTACGACCTGCCGCTCGGCCGGCTGGTGCGATCGGCCCTGATGTTCGCCGTCGGTAAGCCGGCGACGACCCTGGCGTGCCTGGCGGTGGTCGCCGCCGGCTGCGCGGCGACCTACGTGTTCCCGTTGACGCCGGTGCTGGCGGGGAGTCTCGTGGCCGCGGTCCTGTACCGCTGGTCCTTGCGTGCGGTCGCCACGACCATGCGGTCCGAGGTGCCGGCCTCGTGAGCGCCCAGGTCACCGCCACCGTCGACCACGGCGCGTCGCAGCACCGGCGCCGCGCGTCGGGCAGTGGGACCCCCACGCGCGGGGAGCGGCTCCGCAGGTCGCGCTTCTGGCGGTATCGGGCGCTCTACCTCATGATGGCGCCGGCGCTCATCTGGTTCGTCGTCTATCGCTATGCCCCGATGGCCGGACTGGTCATCGCGTTCAAGGACTACAACCTCGGCCTGGGGATCATGGACAGCCCTTGGGCGGACCCGTGGTTCAAGTACTTCCGTCAGTTCTACGAGTCGCCGTACTTCGGTCAGCTGCTCACGAACACCGCGCTGATCTCGGTCTACAAGATGTTCTGGGGCACGGTTCCGTCGATCCTCCTGGCGTTGCTCCTCTACGAATGCCGGCTGACGTGGATGCGCCGGTGGGTGCAGACGCTGAGCTACATGCCGCACTTCCTGTCATGGGTGATCATCTTCGGGATCGCGCTGGCGTTCCTGTCGCCGAGCACCGGCCTGGTGAACCGCTGGCTGGACACCGTGGACATCGGCCCGATCGCCTTCCTCACGTCCACAGACTGGTTCCGCTCCGTCCTGGTCGGGACCGACATGTGGAAGGACCTGGGGTGGGGCGCCATCATCTACTTCGCCGCGATGATGGGCATCGACCAGGAGCTCTATGAGGCGGCGCGCGTCGACGGGGCGAGTCGCCTGCGGCAGATCTGGCACATCACCCTGCCCGGCATCCGGTCGGTCATCATCCTGCTGTTCGTTCTCAAGCTCGGGCAGATCCTGGAAGCGGGATTCGAGCACGTCTACGTCTTCTACAACCCCCAGGTGTATCCGGTCGGCGACATCATCGACACCTGGGTCTTCCGGACCGGTCTGGAAGACCTCAACTTCTCCCTGGCCGCGGCCGTGGGCATGTTCAAGTCCGTGATCGGGCTGGGCCTGGTCCTGATCGCCAACCGGCTGGCACGACGATGGGACGGCCAGCTGTGGTGACGTCCAGAGAAGATCGCATTGTCAACGGCGGCGTCAACCTCGCGCTGATCCTGGTCGCGGTGGTCTCGGTCTTCCCGCTGCTGTTCGTGGTGTCCGCGTCGTTGACGCCGTACAGCGAGATCCTCCGCAACGGCGGCTACGTGGTGATCCCGCGCGAGTTCACCCTCGACGCCTACCGGAGCCTGTTCGCCGAGCCGGCGATTCCCCGGGCGCTGGGCGTGACGGCGTTCATCACCGTCGTGGGGACCGCGCTCAACATGGTGCTCACCACGCTCCTGGCCTATCCGCTGTCGATCAAGAACCTGCCGGGTCGCGGCTTCATCTTGTTCGGCGTGTTGTTCACCATGCTGTTCAACGCCGGCATGATCCCGACGTTCCTCGTGGTCCAGGCGACGGGACTGGTCGATTCGATCTGGTCGCTGATCATCCCGAACGCCGTGTGGGTGTTCAACCTCCTGGTGATGAAGGCGTTCTTCGAGCGGCTGCCGCAGGAGTTGTTCGAATCGGCGCGTATTGACGGGGCTGGTGAGTTCCGCATTCTCGTCCGGATCGTGCTTCCCCTCTCGGTGCCGGTAGCTCTGACGCTCACGCTGTTCTACGGCGTCGGTCACTGGAACGAGTTCATGCAGGCGATCCTGTACATCCGCGACGACAGCCTCTACCCGCTGCAGGTCGTGATCCACAACTTGCTCGCGAGGGCGCAGTCCTCGCAGAACCTCGAGGCCGCGGTCCCGACCGTGACGCTGCAGATGGCAGCGATCGTCGTGGCGGCCGCCCCGATGATCGCCGTCTACCCGTTCATTCAGAAGCACTTCCAGAAGGGCGTCACCCTCGGCTCCGTCAAGGGCTGACCCACCGCCGGCACCGACCGTGCCCCACTTCATCGGAGGACTCATGACCAGGGCTGTTCGACGAGTTCCGCTGTTCTTCATCATTGCTGCGGTGCCACTGGCGTCGTGCGGTTCCGGCGACGGCGACGGTTCGGGCGACGGCGGTATCGCCTCGCTGCGCATCAGCGTGCAGGCCGCCGATCCGGTACCGGGTGACGACCCGCTCAAGGCGGCGTTCGACGAGGAGCTCGGGATCGACCTCGACATGGTCACGACCGCCGCCGCGGAGTACTACACCCAGCTCTCCGCGGACTCGGCGGCCGGCAACCTCTCCGACATGTTCCAGATCGACCGGCCGCGACTGGAGCAGCTGGCCGAACAGGGCCTGCTGCTGGACATCTCCGACTACCTGGACGATGAGCTGGCCGCATACACCGACGCCGTCGCGCCCGACCTCCGGGCGCTGGGCAACATCGACGGCACCGACTACGGCATCGTGACGCCGTCGGGCTACAACTACAGCTCCTACTGGATCCGCAAGGACTGGCTGGACAACCTCGGGCTCGAGGTGCCCGAGACCACCGATGACTTCTTCGACGTCGCGGTCGCCTTCGCCCAGGAGGACCCCGACGGCAACGGCCATGACGACACGTACGGCCTCACCGGTGGCAACAGCGGGGGACTGTGGAACCCGCTGTGGGCGGCGTTCGGCTCCGGCGGGATCGGCCCGTCGTACGGTGAGCGCGGCGGCTCCTTCTACCTGGACGGCTCCGAGCTGGTCAATGGGTTCTACGACCCGGACACCGTCGACGCGCTGGAGTACTTCCGCAGCCTGGTGGAGAGTGGCGCGGTCGATCCGGACTTCATGACCCAGGACGACGCCCAGGCGCAGGAACGCGCGATGCAGGGCATGGCCGGCATCATGAACACGACCTGGCCGAACATGACCAAGCCGGAGTTCGTCGACCAGTACAAGACGGTGCAGCCCGACGCCGAATGGATCCAGATCAACCCTCCGTCCGGACCCGGCGGCGAGGGCGCGTACCCGTGGGACAACACGGCCACCCGGATGTACGGCATTCCGCGCACTCTGGAGAACGAGCCGGAGAAGCTGGAGAAGCTGTTCGAGCTGATCGCGTACTCGACCACCGAGGACGGCCGGCGGCTCAGCTCGTTCGGCATCGAAGGTGAGCACTACAACCTCGACGGCGACACCGTGGTGCCGACCGACCTGCTCGACAGCGACGGCGGGTACTTCTGGATCTACCAGTTCACCGGTCGCGATGAAGCCGAGTACATGCAGGTGAAGTTCGCCGACGACATCGACGTGATCGAGTTCGCGGAGAACCAGCCGAAGCTGCAGATCTACAACAGCCTGGTCCTGGCGCCCGAGGGCTACAACCCGGCCGACGCCGGTCGGTTCGCCCAGGAGGGGATCATCGCGTTCATCACCGGACAGCGGCCGCTGGCCGAGTACGACGCCTTCCTCGAAACCCTCTCCGGCCAGTTCGGCCTCCAGCAGTTCGTCGACAGCGGGATCGACCAGCTGACCGAGCTCGGCATCTCCTGAGCCGGTCGCGTCGCACCTACCGGACAGGGCGTGCGTCAGCATGCCCGCACGATGGGAGATCTGCCATGGAACACCAGCCGCTTCTTCCTGCCCTCAGCCGCCGGCGGTTCCTCACGTACTCGGCCGCCGCCGCGACCACGCTCGTCTTCGCGAGGAACCTGCCCGCGGCTCATGCCACGGACGTCGTCGACGTCGTCGTCGACAACCCACAGGCCGAGCTCCTCCCCGCCGGCTCGTGGTCGACCTCGAGCTACGCGAACGGCTTCTACGGGACGAACTACGCGAACACCGCATGGGGCTCGTCGTCGACGGCGGTCGCCCGCTGGACCCCGGAGCTTCCGTCGCCCGGCGAGTACGTCGTCCAGCTGTGGCTGCCCGACGGCGACCGGAACCGCTCCACCGCCGCCGTCTACCGCGTCCACCATGCGGGGCAGGTGACGACGCTCGAGCTGGATCAGACGATCGGTGGTGGCTACTGGCGTGGCTCGACCGGGCCGCTGACGTTCGCCGCCGACGGCTCGGAGTACGTGGAGCTGGTCGTGGCCGACGCCCGGCCGCCGGTGGTGCACGTCAACGCCGACGCGGCCCGGTTCGTGGAACCGTACGTACCCGCCGCGCCGGCCGATGTCGCGGCCACCTGGGTCGTCGGCGGCGGCATCGAGGTCGCATGGGAGGTCGCCGCCGAGGCCGACTACTACGTCGTACGGCGCAGCACCACACCCACCGGGCCGCTCGAGATCGTCGCCGGCCTCGTGCTCGCCGGGTCGTATCTCGACGAGGACACCGACACCGGTGACTTCACCTACACGGTGGCCGCTGCCGGACCCGGCGGCGAAGGCGCGCAGTCGGCGCGGGTGGACGTCCAGCGCCCCGCGCCGCCCGACGAGGCGCCCGGCGACGCGACCGCCACGCCCGGCAATCAGCAGGTCACCCTGACCTGGCAGCCGGTCGACCGGGCGAGTCACTATGTCGTGCGGCGCCACGCTTCGGACGGCACGTCCGTCGTCGTCGCCGACCGGGTCGTGCGCACCACGTTCACGGTCATGCGGCTGGAGAACGGGGCCGACGCCCGCCTCACCGTGGCCGCCGCCAACGCCGGTGGTGAGGGCCCCGCGACGAACCCGCTGGTCGCTCGCCCGGCCGGCCCGCCGCTGCTCACGCCGCACGGGCTCGTGGCGACGGCGGCGGCCGGCGCTGTGCACCTCGCCTGGCATCCGACCGGCGACGCGCAGAGCTACCAGGTGCAGCGGGCGGTCGGGATCGGCCGCCGGGCCCTGGCGTTCACGACGGTCGCCGAGACCACCGAGCCGTCGTATGTCGACCACGACGTGGAGCCCGGATTCGTCCACCACTACGTCGTGCGCGCCGCGGGACCCGACGGTGCGGCGGTGCGCGCGTCGTACCAGGCGTCGGCCGTCCCCGGCACCAGCATCGAGCTCGTCATCGACCACGCCGACGCGGAGTTCACCGGCACGTGGGCCGCCTCCGCGGTCATGCCCGGGTACCGACGACACGACGCGATGGTCGCACAGCCGGGTTCGGACGCCGTGGCGACGTTCACCCCGGGTCCCGGCACGAGCGGCGAGTTCAGCGTCTGGGTGTGGTTCCCCCACGGCGCCGCGGACGCCGCGAGCGACGCCCCCTTCACCGTGGTGCACGCCGGCGGCGAGGACACCTTCACTGTCGACCAGCGCGGCGCCGGATGCCACTGGGTCAGGCTGGGCGACGGGTTGTTCACCATCGACGGGTCGGCGGGGCACCACGTTCGGCTCGCGAGCGCCGCCGGCGGGCACGTCGTCGCCGACGCGGTCCGTCTGTTGCCCGCCGCCGAGACGCCCGCCGCCGGCTACCGCGTCGATTGGACCGATCCCCAGCAGCTCATCGAGGGCCTAGGAGTGGAGATCCTCTACGACTGCCTCCAGCCGGGTGGCCAGCTGGGGTGCACCATCGAGCGGGTCCCGCAGTCGTTGACCGACGCCGAGCGCCAGCGGTGGTACGACGAGATGCTCACTGGGTTCCGGCACATCCGCCTGGCCATGGGGTTGTACCTGCGCGGGACCGACGACGAGGGCCGGCAGACCATCGATGCCTACCCGGGGCAGATCGACGACATCGCCGAGTCGGCACAGCGCTCCGGCGCCACGGTGACCCCGACTTACTGGTCCCCGCCGCCGTACTTCAAGTCCACCGGCAACCTGCTCGGCGGGCAGCTCGTCTCGTACGACCCGTCCTTCCTCGGTGACCTGGCCGACGCGATGTCCGCGGACATCGACACGCTGAAGGCGCGCGGCGTGCCCGTGGGTGCATGGTCGCTGCAGAACGAGCCGCAGAACCGCCCGCCGAACCAGTCCGCCGGCCCGTACTCGATGTGCTACTACGCGCCGTCGGACTACGTCACGACGTTCAACGCCGTCGCCCGGCGAATCCGCTCGGACCACCCGGAGCTGCACATCTTCGGCCCGGACAGCGGCCACAGCCGGACCTGGATCGACGAGATCACCCCGGACGCCGAGGCAGCGAGCCTGATGGAGTCCTGGTCGTGGCACAACGGCGGCCTCGCACACGATCCCGAGGCGCTGATCGAACCCGGGGGCACCTGGCAGAACCTTGGCGACCGGCCCGTGGTCAACACCGAGTACTCCTATTCGGGCGACGACGGGGCGGACTTCGTCAACACGGCGAAGAACATCCTGTTCCACTTCCTCTACTACGGATCGCCGACCTGGTACTGGCTGCACGCGCTCCAGCCGACGAACTCCAACTTCGGCGAGACCCGAGCGCTCGGTGTGTGGCGGCCGGAGACCGACGACTCGGTCGGCGGCGAGTACGGCCACCTCGAGGTCGGCCACTGGGACTACGTCGGGATCAACTGGCACCCCATCGCCGGCTTCGTGAAGCTGATGCCGCACGACGCCGTGCGGTACTCCGTCCTCGGCGACGTCGCCGCCGACCCCGACCACAAGGTCATGGCGTTCGAGGCGCCGGACGGCAGCCGCGGGATCGTCGTCCTCAACGGGGCCACCGAACCGGCGGAGATCTCGATCGACGTGGCAGCGCCAGACCGTCTCGCCGGCCACGGATTCTCGCGCGAGCAGCGCTTCACCGACCTCGGAACGGCGTCGGGGCCCACCCTGACCTGCCAACTCGCGCCGGAGAGTCTCCAGTTCTGGGTGACCGCCCGGCCCGTGTATCGACGGAGGAACTCATGATGCGTCAGCGAGTGATCGCGCTGTTCACGATGTCCGCCCTCCTGGCCGGCGCGCTGTCGACGGCGGCAGCGGCGGAGGACCCGCCCGGCGCCGCGCCCCGCCCCACCGTCGTGGTCGACAACACCGACGCGGCCCTGACCCCGGACGGCGCGTGGAGCCGGTCGTCGTCGCTCCCCGGCTACTACGGCGCCAACTACTCGCACGCGCGGCCCGGCCCGGACGACCCGATCGCGCGGTGGCAACCGCTACTGCCCGGCGCCGGCGACTACGCCATCGCGATATGGCTGCCGCACGGCAACGACCAGCGGTCGCCGGCGGTGACCTACCGGGTCCACCACGCGGGCCAGGTGACCACGTTCGAGGTCGATCAGCAGCAGGCCGGAGGCTACTGGCAGCGGGGACCGAACTCGTTGCCCTTCGACGGCAGCGGCGACGAGTACGTCGAACTGGTGGTGAACGACGCCGCCGCGTCGGGCTCGTCGCAGACCTACGTCATCGCCGACGCCGTGCGCTTCAGCGATCCCGCCGATCCGCCGCAGCCGCCGGGCGTCCCCACCGGCCTGACGGTCACGCAGGAGTACGGGTTCGCGACCGTGGCCTGGGACCCGGTCGAGACGGCGAACGAGTACCAGATCGAACGCACACCCATGGACGGCGACCAGCCGGCCGGCCCGGGCGCGGTCGTCGGCCGATGGCTGCCGGACCGTCACGTCGGCGCCGACGGCGAACCGGTCGGCGTCACGACCTTCGCCGACTCCGGCTTCGTCCTGGGCGAGCGCTATCGCTGGCGGGTGCGCGCCGTCACCGACGGCGTCGCCGGCGAGTGGTCGGAGCCCGTCGACGGTGCGACCGAGGCCATGACGGCGCCGCCGGAACTGCGGACCGGGTTCGAACTCAGCAACGCGTCGTCGTGGACCTCCCACGAGGACGAGCTGGCCGTCCTGGAGTCGATCGCGGCCGCAAGCGACCGGGTGCGCCTGGAGACGATCGGCGAGACCTACGAGGGGCGGCCGATCCACCTCGCCGTCGTCGGCGACGGGGGAGCGGACAAGCCGTCGGTCCTCATCAGCTGTACGGTGCACGGGGCCGAGCGGTCCGGGCGCGAGGCGTGCCTGATCCTGCTCCGCGACCTGGCGTTCTCCGACGATCCATGGGTCACGGCCGTGCTCAGCCGGACGACCGTCCTCATCAACCCGACCGCCAACCCCGACGGCCAAGCCGTCGGGCGCCGGACGAACGCGGCGGACCAGGATCTCAACCGGGACAACCTGCCGCTGCGGCACCCGGAGTCGTTCGCCCTGGCCGAGGTGATCCGCGACCACCGGCCCGACCTCGTCGTCGACGCTCACGAAGCGCCGGCCGGTGCGGACACCGCGCCCATGTGGCCGCGCAGCCTGACCGTCGACGAGCCGCTGTGGCGGCTGAGCCAGGACGACATGACACTCGGCGCGCACTTCACCGCCGGTCACGCGGCCGGCTGGTCGTTGCTTCCCTACGACGGCTGGGGCTACGACAACTGGGAGAACTGGCTGCACAACGTCGCCGGCCTGAAGAACGCCATGGGGCAGTTGCTCGAGACCCCGAGCGGTTCGTCCGTGACCCGGCCGGAGGCGCCGACCAACTCGCCGCCGAATCTGCGCCGGCGGGTCTACACGCAGCTGTGGTCGTTCCGCACCCTTCTCGACTACCACCACGAGAACCTGGACGCGATCAGGGCGGCCATCACCGCCGCTGAGACGGCGCAGGAGGCGAACGACGGACCGGTCTACCTCGATGGCGCCTACGAGCCGCCGTTCCACCCGCCGCGCAACGAGCGGAACACCGTGTCGCTGGACCCGCCGCCGTGTGGCTATCGCCTGACGGACGAGCAGCTCGCCGTCCGCGAGAGCGGCACCCTCATCGGGGAGCGGGCCGGGGAGGCATGGACGTCGCACACCGTCGGCGAGCGTCTCGCCGCCCATGGCGTGGAGGTCGAGGAGATCGGTGGCGGGTTCGCGCAGGTGCTGCTCGGCCAGCGGATGCGGGCCGTCATCCCGTTCCTGCTGGACCCGGAGCTGGACACCGCGGTGCGTCCGGTCGGCACCCCCAACCTCGGGATGGTCGACGCCGTCCGGCTGGACGACCGCCGCGCGACCGTCGTGGTGGGCGATGCCGACACCGGAGTGCCGAACCAGGTCGATCAGGCCGGCTGCTCGATCAACGACCTCATCGCCGACGAGCAGGTCTGGCCGAGCCAGGGCGCCTTCGTCCGCCACGTCGATGACGTTCTTGGCGACCTCGTCGACGACGGGACCATCGACGACCGGCAAGCGGCCGGCATCACCCGTGCCGCCGCCAGGTCCGGCGTCGGTCGCTGACACGTCCTATCGGTGCACACAGAGAGGCACTCATATGCGTCCCACGAGCGTGTCCCGCCGAGGCCTGCTGGCCGGAGGTGCGGCGCTGGCCGCCTCGACGAAGGTCGGTACCGCCGCCGGCGGCCCGTCACCTGCGCAGGCATCGGCACCTGCGGCGGGGAACGAGCTGTCCTGGTACGACGTCTCCACGTGGGGCGTCGAGGGCCGGGCCTGGGCCGACACCGCGTCCTTCTACGACCGGTTCCCGGCTCGGGCGCAGGAGGCCGTGCCGGAGCCGGTCTGGCAGCTCAGTCGTGAGTCGGCGGGCCAGCTCACCCGGTTCAGCACCGACTCGCCCGTCGTGCGGGTCCGCTACACGCTCGGCGACGAGCGCATCACCAGGGCGACGATGGCCGCCACCGGCTCCAGCGGCGTGGACCTGTACGCGCGCGACGACACCGGGCGGGACCGGTGGGTGTCCACGGCCCGCCCGGAGAGTCCGTGGCTGACCGGTCTCACGGTGGACTACGGCCTGGTGTCGGACCTGGCGCCGGGACCGCACGATTACACACTGCACCTCCCGCTGCGCAACCAGGTCCTCCGCCTGGAGCTCGGGGTCGCCGCCGACGCGACGTTCACGCCGGTGGCGCCCCGTACCGACAAGCCGATCGTGTTCTACGGAACGTCGATCATGCACGGCTCCTGCGCGTCCCGGCCGGGCATGGCGATCACCGCACAGGTCGGCCGCCGCCTGGGGGTGCCGACGGTCAACCTCGGATTCGCGGCCGCGGGACGCATGGACGCACCGGTCGTCGAGCTCCTGGCGGAGCTCGACCCCGCCGTGTACGTGATCGACTGCCTGCCCAACATGAATGCGGCGCAGGTGGCCGAGCGCACCGAACCCCTGGTACGCACGTTGCGACAAGCGCGGCCCGAGACGCCGATCGTGCTGGTCGAGGACCGCACCCTCCAGCGGGCCTGGCTGTCGCCGGTGACGCACGACCAGCACGACGTGCGCCGGCAGGCACTGCGCGACGCGTTCCGGCGGCTCCGTCAGGAAGGGGTCGAGCACCTGCGCTACCTCGCGGGCGACGATCTGCTGGGCGACGACGGCGAGGCCACCACCGACGGGTCCCATCCCAGCGACCTCGGGATGGTTCGGTACGCCGACGCCTACGAGCGGGCGCTGCGTCCGTTGGTCCGGGGGACGACATGACCGATCGTCAGACGCGTCCACCGAACCTCCTGATCTTCAACCCGGACCAATGGCGCGGGGACGTTCTCGGCCACGCGGGCAACCCGGCCGCGGTGACGCCGACTCTCGATCGGCTCGCCGCCGAAAACGCCGTCTCCTTCACCAGCGCCTTCGCCCAGAACCCGGTGTGCACGCCGTCCCGGTGCTCGTTCATGACCGGGTGGTACCCGCATGTGCGCGGGCATCGCACCATGCACCACATGCTGCAGCCCGACGAGCCCAACCTGCTCCGCGCGTTGCGCGACGCGGGCTACTTCGTCTGGTGGGGCGGCAAGAACGACCTCGTCCCGGCCCAGAACGGCTTCGACGACTACTGCGACGTCAAACACGTCGTGCCACCGGGCACCCTGCCGATGTTCGGCCCGCGTCCCGACCCGGCGAGCACGCCCGACCTCTACGGCTTCCACGTCGGCCGGCTCGACATCCCCGACGGGCACTCGCACTACCCGGACAGCGACTGGGCGCACGTCCAGGCGGCGATCGACCTGATCACGTCCTGGGATCGGGACCAGCCGTTCTGCATCTACCTGCCGTTGACGTATCCTCACCCGCCCTACGCCGTCGAGGACCCGTGGTTCTCCATGATCGACCGCGCCGCGATCCCGGACCGGCTTCCGGTGCCGGATCGGGCCGGCAAGCCGAGCATCCTCGCCGGCATCCGCGACCGCCAAGGGCTCAGGGCCTGGAGCGACGACCAGTGGACGGAACTGCGGGCTACCTACTACGGCAAGTGCGCGAGGGTCGACCACCAGCTGGGTCTGCTCCTCGACGCGCTGCGCCGCGCCGGCAGCTATGACGACACCGCCGTGTTCGTCTTCCCCGACCACGGCGACTTCACCGGCGACTACGGGCTGGTGGAGAAGACCCAGAACACGTTCGAGGACTGCCTGACCCGCGTACCGCTGGTGATCAAACCGCCGACGTCGACCCCGGTGCGCCCCGGCACCGCCGACGCCCTCGTGGAGCTCGTCGACCTACCGGCGACGATCGAGGACCTGGCCGGATTGACGCCCGGGCACACGCACTTCGGCCGATCACTGGTCCCGCTCCTCACCGGCGCGGCCGACGACCACCGCGACGCGGTGTTCAGCGAAGGCGGCCGGCTCGCCGGCGAGCAGCAGGCGATGGAACTGCAGAGCACCTCGCATGGCGGCCGGCCGGAGGACAGCCGCTATTGGCCACGACTCCAGCTCCAACGTGGCCCCGGGCCCGAACACACCAAGGCCGTCATGTGCCGCACCCGGGACCACAAGTACGTCCGCCGCCTCTACGAGCAGGACGAGCTCTACGACCTCCGCGCCGACCCGGGCGAACTGGTCAACCGCATCGACGATCCCGGCCTCGCCCACGTCCGGGCGGAGCTCGGGGACCGCTTGCTCACCTGGTTCCACGAGACCTGCGACGCCGTTCCACACCGCACCGACCGACGCTGAGCCTCCCGATGATGCACACACTGCGATCCGGCCTTCTTCGCGCGGCGGCTCGACTGCCCGACAGTGAGGCGCGCTGACGCTGGCAGGTCGGGAGTCAGCCTGGCCGACGATGGGAGAATGTGATGCCGCAGTTCATCGTCAGTGACCAATTGCCCACGCCCACCGGGCCCCACAGCCACGTCGTACAGGCCGGCCCGACGGTGTGGACGGCCGGGTTCGGTCCGGCCGGACGGGTTCGTCGCCTGGCGAAGCGGTCACGGCGCCAGCTGGACCGACGCCGAGCTCCGCAAGGTCAAGACAGGTCGAGACCGAGCGCGTCAGGTGCTATGCGCGGTTTCATCGCCGGTTGAGGACACCGCCGCGAATGCGAGGTGCTCGTCGCATGCCCCGATACTCAAGACAGTCGATAGCGCCGATTCGTGCGCGCTACGTCGTCCGATCCGGCTCGATCCGGTTGACTCCGGAGCCAGCGAGCAAGGTCGCCTGGGCTGATCACGAGGGCGACGACTGGTCGCCAGGTGGGGGACGGCCCGCTGCGGTCTGTCGAGGCTTCCAGCCGGGGAGGTCCGGTGACATCGGCGAGCGGTTGGTCATGGGCGGGTTGGTTCGCTGGTGAGCTTCGTGGTGATCATCTCGCGGTGGGTTTCCGGATCGTCGGTGTGCTCGGCTCCGAGCTCGGTGAGCAGGGTGAGGGCGGTCTGCCAGTGTCGCCTGGCCTTGGCTCGATCGCCCAGGATGGCGTGGGCGTCTCCGAGCCCGTCTTCGGCACGGGCGAGGTCGACACGCATCCGCTGATGCTCGGCCAGCAGCTGAGCGTGCGTGTGGTGATCGAGCGCCGATCGGCCGTCGCCGAGGTCGGCGTAGGCGCGGCCCATTCCCTGGTGGGCCTCGTACTGCCAGTTGAGGTCTCCGGTCCGCTGGGCGATCATGAGCACGTCGCGGTAGGCGACCAGGGCGGCCGACGGATCGCCGCCGCGGCGCACGGCGTGGCCCAGGTTGGTCAGGCCGGCGAGCTCGCCGACAGGGATGCCCTCGCGTCGGGACAGCACCACGGCCCGACGGAACTCGTCGATGGCGGCGCTCGGTCGGCCGAGCTGGGCGTCGGCCAGGCCACGGCCGATCAGCGCGCCGGCTTCTCGTCCTCGGTGGCCTAGTCGCCGAGCCAGAGTCAGCGCCTGGTCGAAATGGTGTGCTGCCGACCGGTAGTCGCCGTCACTCAGCAACCGGACGGCGGCGATCTCCGAGTGATATTCCAGCTGTCCCAGGTCGTCTCCGGCCTGCTGCGCGAGCCGCAGCGCTCGCTGGAAATGCTCGTCGGGATCCACGGAACTGGCGCCGTGTCGCACGATTGCGGCGAGTTCGAGATGGGCGTCCACCTGCACGGTTGTCAGTCCCTCGGGCGCCGCCAGCGACAACGCGCGATCGAAGTGATGTGCCGCCTCCGGATAGTCGTGTTGATGTCGCCGCACCCTGCCCAGGTCTCGGTGGGCTCGGGCTGTGGCGGCGCGGTCGCCGAGGTCTTCGGCGGACTGCAAAGCCATCTGGTGCAGGAGTTCGGCCTCGCCGAGCTGGTGACGCGTGATCAGCCGCCGGTGCACGATGCCAGCCAGATCCATGCCGTAGCGGTGCAGCTCGAGCTCGCGGGCGGCCCGGGCGCAGGCCAGGATGTTCGGCAGCTCGGTGTCGAGCCACGCGATCGCTTGTTCGACGGTCCATGCCCCCGAGTCCACCGAGTACCGGGGGATCTGGTCGTCGACTGCGGGTGTACGGGTGCGCGATGTCCATGGCGGCGCTCGCCCAGGCGCGGTAGTGGTCGATCAGCCGAACCAGGGCTTCCGATCGCTCACCCTCGGCCTCGGCGGCCCGCACGAGCCGGGCCGCATGGCTCCGGGTCAGGTCGTGGAAGCTGTACCGCCCGGCCGGCGCCTCGTCGAGCAGGTGCAGATCCTGCAGGCTCTCGAGTGCGGCGCCGGCGACGGCAAGGTCGGTCGCGAACAGCGCCGCGGCTGCGCCCGCGTCGAGGTCCGGGCCGGGGACCAGCCCAAGCATCCGGTACGCGCGCCGGATCGGCTCGTCCAACGCGGCGTAGGACAGGTCGAGGGCTGCGGAGACTCCGAGCGTCTGGTCGTCGGGTCGGTCGAGGACCGCGGCGCGCTGCTCGCGTAACCGACCTACCAGGTCGGTCAGTCGCCAGGACGGCCGGGATCGCAGCCGGGCAGCGGCGATCCGCAGCGCGAGCGGGAGACGACCGCACAGCTCGGCCACCTCCGTCAGTTCCGAGCCGGCTTCGGGTGGCGCACTGAGCTCCGCGGCCCGGGCGAACAACTCGACGGCCGTCGACGGCGGCAGGATGCCCAGCCGGATGGTCGCGCCACGGTCGAGGCCGGCGAGCCCGTGGCGGCTGGTGGTGAGAACCTGGCAGCCCGGGGTCGCCGGCAGCAGCGGCGCGACCTGGCCGGCGTAGGCGACGTTGTCGTAGACGAACAGCAGCCGCCGGTCGGCGACCAGGCTGCGGAACAGGGCGGCGCACTCCTCGACCTCGGCCGGGAGCTGGTCGCCCGGCACGCCGAGCGCCCGCATCATCCGCGCCAGCCCCTCCCTCGGATCGAGTGGGCGGGTCCGGTCGCTGAAGCCATGCAGGTCGAGGTAGAGCTGGCCGTCGGGGAACTCCGGTGAAAGCAGTCGGCCCGCCTGCACCGCGAACGCCGTCTTGCCCACACCGGCCATGCCGTCGACGACGATGACGGACCGGCCCGCCACCACGTGCGTCCGCAGGGCGTCCAGTTCCTCGCGCCGCCCGACGAAGTGCGACGGCGCCGACGGCAGCTGGTGCGGTCGATCGGGCATCGCGGAGGTCACCGTGGCGGCCGACGTCGTGGCGCCCCGCGCGGCCGCCACCAGCGCCGCGGACTCGTCGTCGTCGAGCGCGAGGATGTCGGCGACCAGTCTCAGGGACCGGCCGTGCGGACGGACGGACTCGCCAGACTCCCAGCGGCGCAGGGTCCGTGGATCGAGCCCGGCCCGGCGCCCGAGCTCCTCCTGGGTCAGCATCGCGCGCTCACGCCAAGCGCGCAGGAGCTCCCCGAAGCCCGACGGTCCCGGTCCGGTCACTTCTGCCTCCCCGCCGGAGTCTAGAGGCCGCAGGTCCCCGTGGACATGGACATGCCTTACCACCGTCGCCGTGGGCTGCCGGGACGGAGCGGAAGTGTCCGCCAGATGCCCGGTCGGCGACCTGTCGCCAGTGAGGCGGTCGGCAAAGAGTGGGGTGGGAAGGTCGCGCCCAACGATCGACGCCGACCGTCGCGGGAGGACAGATGAGAATCGACGTACTGATGACTGTGACCCATGACCACCACTGGACGACGAAGTCCCGGCACCGGACCAGTGAGGGCATCGTCGTGTACGACGGCTGCACCTGCGGCCGCTTTCGGGTCCGCCACGAGACCACGCTTCAGGTCGAGAAGACCCTGGCCGTCACGCACGTCACCGCCCCGGTCCGGTCAACGACGTGACACGGCTCGCCGATGAGGCAGTCAGCCGTAGTCCGCTCTCGGTCCGACGTATGCAGGAGAGTTCATGCGCAACACCTCTGATCAGACCCCGTTCACCGCATCCGGCACGAACGCAGCGGCCGAACCGCACGTCCCCGACCACCATCTCCCCACGGTCTCGCCGCTGCCGCTGATGCAGCTCTCGATCGGCTTCTGGTCGTTCAAGACGCTCGCGAGCGCCTACGAGCTGGGCCTCTTCGCCCGTCTGTCCGGAACCGACGGTCACACCGTCGACGAACTCGCCCGGATGCTGGGCGTCGGCCAGCGGCCCGCCGAGCTGCTGGTGACCGCGTGCGCGTCCATCGGTTTGCTCGAGCTCCGGAACGGGCGCTACGTCAACAGCGCGGTGGCCGACGAGTTCCTCGTGCCCGGCAAGGCCTACCACTTCGGGGGCTGGGTGCAGATGCTCGACCGCAGGCTCTACCCGGCTTGGGGAAGGCTGAGTGAGGCGGTGCGAACCAACCGGCCGACGAGCTGGAACCCCGACGAACAGGCGCACCTGTTCGACAGCGAGGACCCTGAGCTGCTGGCCCTGTTCTGGGAGGCGATGCACTCGCTGTCGACGCTCACCGCGCGCGAGCTCGCCGCACACGTCGAGCTGTCCGGCTCCGCCGCCCTGCTTGACGTCGGCGGCGGTTCGGGGGCCTACGACATCGAGCTGTGCCGCCGATACCCCCACCTGCGGGCAACGGTGCTCGATCTGCCGCCGGTCTGCGAGATCGCCGCGGAGAAGATCAAAGCAGCAGGCCACGCGGACCGCATCGCGGTCGCCCCGGGCGACTTCCTCGCCGATCCCGAGCTCCCGGCAGGCCATGACGTCGTGCTGCTGTCCATGATCATGCACGACTGGTCGGACGAACAGGACCTGGCGATCCTGCGCAAGTGCTTTGCGGCCTTGCCTCCCGGCGGGCAGATCGTGATCAGCGAGTTGCTGGTCGACGAGGAGAAGGCCGGACCACCCGCCGCCGCCCTGATGGGCCTGAACATGCTGGTGGAAACGACCGGCGGGCGCAACTACACCGCGGCAGAGTACGAGCAGTGGCTGCGCGCCACCGGGTTCGTGGACGTCCGGACAGTGTCGTTCGAGGCTGCCGGCGCGAACGGTGCGGTCCTCGCCCGTAAACCGTGATGCCCTGTTCGTCGTCAGGAGAGTCAGTGTCTCGTGGCGCAAGTCAGTTCGCCCGCCAGGGAGTGCTGCATCCGCGCGATGCCCGTCGATGCCTGCGCTGGCACGTGTCCGACTGTGAGCGACGACGTCCGGCCACCGACGACATGGGTTGGCGAATACGTGTCCAGGTTCGCCCGGTGGTCGCTGGTTCGTTCGCATTGCAGCAGGTCAGGGGGAGTCCGCTGACTGCCGGCTAACCGCTCTCTCAAGGCGGCTGCGCGGGCTCGACGCGCTCAGCGCGGCCGTGCCCGGCGACGGCAGGCCCTCCGATCACTTGCGCTAGACCTCTACCCAAGATCAGGCGAGACTTGTGTGATGATCTTGCTGGTCGACCTGGGTCAGGAGGGGCGAACCTGGCCCAGACAAGGTGCTGGCCAGGGGAGATGCGAATCGCGCCAGGTGTAGCGCGTCGGGTTTCCTTCTTCACACCAAAGAAGTCGCTGTTCGATGCGATTCATGGACCTGGGCCTACGCCCCGCTGGTCGGCGGTCGCCCGATCGTCGACCAACCTCGCCGGTGACCCGCGGCGCGAACGTGTCCCAAGTCGACCTGCGTGATCAAGAGATGGCGGCCTTGATGCAGGTCAGCGCCAACTGCGCCGGAATTGCAGGGTGGCGTCCCGTGGAGTGGTGGAGTTCGTGGCCCGCTTGAGCGTCGTCGTGTCGACGGTGGTGTTGGGCGGCCATCGTGCGACGGTCAGTGAGACCTAGCGATGGAACTCACGGAAGGACACGACGCACGATGGCCTTGGACCATGCTGCCCTACTTGAGGTGCTCGAGGTGATGCGGGCCGCTGATGTGGATGATCGGGTCCGTACCGCGGCGCAGGGGATGTATCAGGCGTTGATCGATGCCGAGGCGACGGCGGTGATCGGTGCTGGCCCGTGGGAGCGCAGCGCGGAGCGGACCGCGCAGCGCAACGGCTCGCGACCCAGGGTCCTGACCACGACCGCGGGGGATCTGGAGTTGCGGATCCCGAAGCTGCGCACGGGGTCGTTCTTCCCGTCGCTGTTGGAGCGGCGCCGGCGGGTGGACCAGGCCCTGTTCGCGGTGATCATGGAGGCGTATCTGCATGGGGTGTCGACCCGCAAGGTCGATGACCTGGTCAAGGCGCTGGGCGCGGACAGCGGGATCTCCAAGTCGGAGGTGTCGCGGATCTGCGCCGATCTCGACGAAGAAGTGGGTGCGTTCCGGGACCGGTCGCTGGGCGAGACGACCTATCCGTACGTGTTCCTCGACGCGACCTACTGCAAGGCCCGGGTGAACCGCCGCGTGGTGTCCCAGGCGGTGGTCATCGCTACCGGCGTCACCGCCGACGGGCGGCGCGAGGTGCTCGGGTTCGACGTCGGCGACAGCGAGGACGGCGCGTTCTGGACCGCGTTCCTGCGCTCGTTGAAGGCCCGCGGGCTGGGCGGTGTCCAGCTGGTCATCTCCGACGCCCACACCGGCCTCAAGCACGCCATCGCCTCGGTGCTGATCGGCGCGGCCTGGCAGCGCTGCCGGGTGCACTTCCTACGCAACGTGCTCGCCCAGGTCCCCAAGGGCAACGCCGAGATGGTGGCCGCGGCGATCCGCACGATCTTCGCCCAGCCCGACGCCGAGCACGTGCACGAGCAGTTCGACGTCATCGCCACCATGCTCGGCCGGCAACTACCCAAGGTCGAACAGATGCTGCGCGACGCCAAGGACGATCTCCTCGCGTTCACCACGTTCCCGATCAGCCACTGGAAGAAGATCTGGTCCACCAACCCGCTGGAACGGCTGAACAAGGAGGTCAAACGCCGCACCGACGTCGTCGGAGTGTTCCCCAACCCCGCCGCCCTGCTCCGCCTGGCCGGATCGGTCCTCGTGGAGGCCCACGACGAATGGCAAGTCACCGCCGAACGCCGCTACCTCTCCGAAACCTCCATGGCCCTGCTCAACGCGCCGGCAACCAACAAGGAGGTGGCCAAACCCGAACTCATGACGGCATGATCAGCACACTGACCCCGCACAGTGGTCGAAGAACTCCACCACCCAGCGGGACGTCACCAATTGCAGGCCAACCTCTCATGAGGTTACCGGGCGCGCGGTCTGCCTGACGCACCTTCCCTCCACACTGTCATGAGGGAGCGTGGTGGGGTGGTGGCAGGTGCGGGCGATTCGACGAAGCCGGCTGATCTGCGGCTGATCGTCGGCGGAACGTCAGGCAGGAGGCGACCTCCAGGGGCGGCTAGGGCCATACTGAAGCTACTCATAGGCGTCAGCGATCGTCGACGGTCAGCTGCATGCCGTTGTGCCGACCAGCCACTGGGGGAGACGTGCGATTCGCGTTCTACGGCCGATGCTCGACCGAGGACGCCCAGGACCCGGACTCCAGTCGAGGGTGGCAGCTCCGACAAGCCGGCCAGCTGATCGCCGCGGTCGACGGCGAGGTCGTCAAGGAGTACTTCGACGTCGGGCAGTCGCGGTCGCTGCCGTGGAAGCGCCGGCCGCGGGCAACTGAGTTGCTGGTGGATCTCGAGGATCCTGGTCGGGGATGGAGCGAGCTGGTGATCGGCGAGCCGCAGCGGGCGTTCTATGGTCCGCAGTTCTCGCTGACGTTTCCGCTGCTGACGCACTACGGGGTGAACCTGTGGGTGCCGGAGGTTGGCGGACGTGTGGATCCGGGGTCTGAGGCGCACGACATGGTGATGTCGTTGTTCGGTGGGATGTCGAAGGCCGAGCGGATGCGGATCCAGACCCGGGTGAAGTCGTCGATGTTCGCGCTCGCTGAGACCACCGGCCGCCACCTGGGCGGGCGCCCGCCGTACGGCTATCGCCTTGACGATGCGGGGCCGCATCCGAATCCGGCGAAGGCGTCGATGGGGCAGCGCCTGCATCGGCTGGAGCCGTATCCGGTGACGGCGCCGACGGTGGTGGAGATCTTCGAGATGTACGTCGCCGGGTACGGGTTGCGGGCGATCGCGCAGGCGCTCACCGACAAGGGTGCGCCGTCGCCGTCGGAGTACGACCGACGGCGCAACCCGCATCGTGATCCGAGAGGGTGGGGGCATTCGGCGGTGCGCGCGATCCTGAAGAACCCGGTCTACACCGGGGTGCGGATGTGGGGAAAGCAGGAGAAGTTCGAGCGTCTGATCGATCCGAATGACGTCGCGATGGGCTACCAGACTCGGATGCGGTGGCGAGACCGGGATATGTGGGTGGCGCCAGCGAACCGTACGCACGAGCCGATCGTGGATGACGAACTGTTCCTCGCCGCGCAGCACCGTCTACAGGCCAGGGCCAAGCCAGACACCACAAGACCCAGGACGGCCAATCGCCGATACCCGCTGTCTGGGCGATTGTCCTGTGGGCTCTGCGGATTCCGCATGATCGCTGACTACCGACCGCCGAAGAGCGCGAACGCCTCGCCGATGATCCGCTATCGCAGCCGGCTCCGGTCGGATCGGGCGGTTCCTGAAGGACTCGAGGGCCACCCGGGCAACATCTACCTGCATCAGGACCTGGTGATGGCCAGCGTCGACCGATGGTTGTCGACCGAGCTGAACGATCCGGCGTGGATCGCGGCCGCGAGCGGGCCAGACGAGGCAGAGGCAGCGCGAATCGAGGCGCTCCAGGAGAGTCTCACCGCTCTCGAACGCAAGATCGCCAACCTCGTGTCGGCAGTCGAGGGATCGGATGACGCGCCCGAGATCCTGATCTCTCAGCTGTCGGCCCGCTCGCTCGAACGGGACCACCTGAAGAGCGAGATCACCAGGCTCGCCGCACGGCAGACCATGGCGGCTGAAGATGTTCAGGAGCTGATCGACCATGTCGGCGGCCTTGCCTCAGCCCTGGAGCGCGCGACGGACGACGAAAAGGCTGACCTGTATCAAGAGCTTGGCTTGAGCCTGACCTACGAACCCCTGGCACATCAGCTCCGAGCGGAGCTGCTGCCATGGGATGAGATCCAGAAGAGTGTCCGAGGGGGGACTTGAACCCCCACCCCCTTGACGGGGACTAGCACCTCAAGCTAGCGCGTCTGCCTATTCCGCCACCCGGACTTTGCGGCGCCTTCGTGCAGCGCCAGCGGCTGCGTAACCATACCAAACTTGCGGGGTCCTCTGTCCAACCAGGGACCGGACGACGCGCCGAGGGGAGTTGGCGGGATGGGCCGCCCGGCCACGTGATCATGTCTATGCTCGAACCCAACGCCCCGCGCAGGGGACAGGCGGGGCTGCCGACCACGAGGAATCGAGGGGCGGATGGCCGGACCGGCGCGCGAACGAGGGGTGGACGGGCCGGCATCGGCGGCCCTGTTGAAGGCCGGCAGGTTCTTCACCCGCTGGGACGAGTCCGGCGACGGGCGCATGGTGTTCCGCGACGGGGGCCGGCAGGGCGACGTCTTCTATCGGGACCGGTGGAGCCACGACAAGGTGGTCCGGTCGACCCACGGGGTGAACTGCACGGGGTCGTGCTCGTGGAAGGTGTACGTCAAGGACGGCATCATCACGTGGGAGACCCAGCAGACGGACTATCCGTCGGTGGGGCCGGACCGGCCGGAGTACGAGCCGAGAGGCTGCCCGCGGGGCGCCGCCTTCAGCTGGTACACGTACTCGCCGACGCGGGTGCGGTACCCGTACGTGCGTGGCGTCCTGCTCGACCTCTACCGCGAAGCCAAGCAGCGCCTCGGCGACCCCGTCCTGGCCTGGGCGGACATCACCGGCGACGCGGAGAAACGACGAAGCTACCAGCGGGCACGGGGCAAGGGCGGACTGGTGCGAGCCGGCTGGGACGAGGCCATCGAGATCGCCGCCGCGGCGCACGTGCACACGATCAAGGAGTACGGCCCGGACCGGTGCGCCGGCTTCTCGCCCATCCCGGCCATGTCGATGGTCTCGCACGCCGTCGGGACGCGGTTCGTGCAGCTCATCGGCGGCGTCATGACGTCGTTCTACGACTGGTACGCCGACCTCCCGGTGGCCAGCCCGCAGGTCTTCGGTGACCAGACGGACGTGCCGGAGTCGGGGGACTGGTGGGACGCGACGTACCTGATGATGTGGGGCTCGAACGTCCCGGTGACGCGCACGCCCGACGCCCACTGGATGGCGGAGGTCCGCTACCGCGGCACGAAGGTCGTCACGGTCAGCCCCGACTACGCCGACAACACCAAGTTCGCCGACGAGTCGATGCCGGCCCAGGCGGGCACCGACGCGGCGCTGGCGATGGCGATGGGCCACGTCGTGCTGAAGGAGCACTTCGTCGACAAGCGGACGCCGTTCTTCGCCGACTACGTCCGCACCTACACCGACCTCCCGATGCTGATCAGGCTCGAGCCGCACGAGCAGGGCGGCCTCACGCCCGGCAAGTTCCTCACCGCGGCCGACCTCGGGCAGGAGACGGCAGAGGACCAGTGGAAGACGGTCGTCCTCGACGAGGCCACCGGCGCACCGATCGTCCCCAACGGCTCCATCGGCTTCCGGTACGCCGACTCCGGCAAGGGCCGCTGGAACCTCGACCTCGACGGCGTCACGCCGGCCCTCAGCATGGAGGGCGATGAGACGACGGAGAACGTCGAGGTCCTCCTCCCGGCCTTCACGAAACCCGACGGCTCCGGCGACGTGCTGCGGCGCGGCGTACCGGCCCGCCGCGTCGGCGGCCACCTGGTCACGACGGTGCTGGACCTCATGCTCGCCCAGTACGGGGTCGAACGACCGAACCTCCCCGGGCGGTGGCCAGAAGGCTACGACGACGCCGCCACGCCCTACACGCCGGCCTGGCAGGCCGAGATCACCAGCGTGCCGGCGGAGCAGTGCGTCCGCATCGCCCGCGAGTTCGCCGCCAACGCCGAGGAGTCCGGCGGCCGCTCGATGATCATCCTCGGCGCCGGCGTCTGCCAGTGGTTCCACGGCGACGCCACCTACCGGGCGATCCTGTCGCTGCTCATCCTGACGGGGTGCATGGGCCGCAACGGCGGCGGCTGGGCGCACTACGTCGGCCAGGAGAAGTGCCGCCCGATCACCGGCTGGATCTCGCTGGCCAACGCGCTGGACTGGTCGCGCCCGCCGCGCACCATGATCGGGACGGCGTACTGGTACATGCACACGGACCAGTGGCGCAACGACGGCTACTCGACGGCGTCACTGGCGTCGCCGCTCAGCGCGAACGCGGAGGAGAAGCACACCGCCGACGCCATCGCGGAGTCCGCGAAGCTCGGCTGGATGCCGTTCTACCCGCAGTTCGAGACGAACCCGCTGCAGGTGGCCGACGACGCCGCGGCAGCGGTCGAGAAGGGCGCAGCGAAGGACGCGGCCGACTACGTCGCCCGGGCCCTGGACGACGGCAGCCTGAAGCCCGCCATCGCCGACGTCGACGCGCCCAGGAACTGGCCGCGGACGCTGGTGCTGTGGCGCTCGAACCTCATGGGGTCGTCGGCGAAGGGCAACGAGTACTTCCTCAAGCACCTGCTCGGCACCCACTCCAACGTCATGGGCGGCGAGAACCCCCAGGCCCCGCGCCCCAAGGACGTCACATGGCACGACGAGGCCCCCGAGGGCAAGCTCGACCTGCTGGTCTCGGCCGACTTCCGCATGACGTCGACGACGCTGCTGTCCGACATCGTGCTGCCGGCGGCGACGTGGTACGAGAAGCACGACCTCTCGTCGACGGACATGCACCCGTTCGTGCACGCGTTCACCCCGGCCATCGACCCGCCGTGGGAGGCGAAGACCGACTTCGACGCGTTCCACCTGCTGGCCCGCAGGCTGTCCGCCATGGCGAGGACGCACCTGGGCACCCGCCGCGACCTCGTCACCGTCCCGCTGCAGCACGACACCCCCGGTGAGGCGAAATACCCGGGCGGCCGGGCCGACGGCAGTAGGCCGGTGGTCACCGTCGTCGAGCGCGACTACACCGCCATCGCGGACAAGCTGGCCGCCGTCGGCCCGCTGGCCGACACCCTCGGCTTCACCGTCAAGAACGTCACCTACCGCCTCACCGAACAAACGGACAAGCTCGCGAAACAGAACGGCGTCATGCTCGGCGGCGCCGCCGACGGCCGCCCGGCCATCGACACCGACGAGAAGCTGGCCGAGGCGATCCTGACGTACTCCGGGACGACGAACGGCGAGCTGGCCGTGCAGGGCTTCCGCACCCTCGAGGAGCGCGTCGGCAAGCCGCTCGCGGACCTCGCGGAGGGCTCCGAGGAGAAACGCATCACCTTCGCCGACACCCAGACCGCGCCCGTCCCCGTCATCACGTCGCCGGAGTGGTCCGGGTCCGAGACGGGCGGCCGGCGGTACGCGCCGTTCACCGTCAACATCGAGCGGCTGAAGCCGTTCCACACGCTCACCGGCCGCATGCATTTCTACCTCGACCACGACTGGATGCTGGAGTACGGCGAGGCGCTGCCGATCTACCGTCCGCCGCTGGACTTCCACCGGCTCTTCGGCGAGCCCCGGCTGGGCCCCGACGGCGCCAGCCAGATCACCGTCCGCTACCTGACGCCGCACTCGAAGTGGTCGATCCACTCCGAGTACCAGGACAACCTGCTCATGCTGTCGCTGTCGCGCGGCGGCCCGGTGGTGTGGATGAGCCCGGGCGACGCGGAAGCGATCGACGTCCGCGACAACGACTGGGTCGAATGCGTCAACGCCAACGGCGTCTTCGTCGGCCGCGCGATCGTCTCCCACCGCATGCCGCAGGGCGTCGTCTACGTGCACCACGCGCAGGAACGCACCATCGACGTGCCGAAGTCCGAGGCGACCGGGCGGCGCGGCGGCATCCACAACTCGGTGACGCGGCTGCTGGTGAAGCCGACGCACCTGATCGGCGGGTACGCGCAGCTCTCCTACACGTTCAACTACCTCGGCCCGACGGGGAACCAGCGCGACGTGGTCTCGACCATCCGGAAGCGGTCGCAGGAGGTGACGTACTGATGCGGGTCATGGCGCAGCTGGCGATGGTGATGAACCTCGACAAGTGCATCGGCTGCCACACCTGCTCGGTCACCTGCAAGCAGGCGTGGACGAACCGCGCCGGCACCGAGTACGTCTGGTTCAACAACGTCGAGACGCGGCCCGGCCAGGGCTATCCGCGCCGGTACGAGGACCAGGAGCGCTGGCAGGGCGGCTGGACGCTGAACAAGCGCGGCAACCTCGAGCTGCGCACCGGCGGACGGCTGAAGCGGCTGCTCGGCATCTTCGCCAGCCCCGTGCAGCCGGAGCTGGCCGACTACTACGAGCCGTGGACCTACGACTACAAGATGCTCACCGAGGCGCCGCTGGGCGACGACTTCCCGGTGGCGCGGCCGAAGTCGCTGATCACCGGCGAGGACACCAAGGTCACGTGGTCGGCGAACTGGGACGACAACCTCGGTGGCACCAGCGAGCTGGGCCACCTCGACCCGGTGGTCGAGAAGGTGCGGCGCGAGTCGGAGGACAAGATCCGCTTCGAGTTCGAGCGGACGTTCATGTTCTACCTGCCGCGCATCTGCGAGCACTGCCTGAACCCGTCGTGCATGGCGTCGTGCCCGTCCGGCGCCATCTACAAGCGCAGCGAGGACGGCATCGTGCTGGTCGACCAGGACCGCTGCCGCGGCTGGCGGCAGTGCGTCACCGGCTGCCCGTACAAGAAGATCTACTTCAACCACCGCTCCGGCAAGGCGGAGAAGTGCACGTTCTGCTACCCGCGGGTCGAGGTGGGGCTGCCGACGGTGTGCGCGGAGACCTGCGTGGGGCGGCTGCGCTACCTCGGCCTGTTCCTGTACGACGCCGACCGGGTGACGGCGGCCGCGTCGACGCCGGACCCGCAGGACCTCTACGAGGCGCAGCTCGACCTCATGCTGGACCCGTCCGACCCCGAGGTCGTCGCCGCGGCGCGAGCGGGCGGCGTGCCGGACGACTGGATCGATGCCGCGCGGCGCTCGCCGGTGTACGCGCTGGCCAAGACGTACCGCGTCGCTCTGCCGCTGCATCCGGAGTACCGCACGATGCCGATGGTCTGGTACGTGCCGCCGCTGTCGCCGGTGGTCGACCTGCTGTCCGAGCAGGGCCACGACGCCGAGGACCGCGCGACGCTGTTCAGCGCCATCGACGCGCTGCGCATCCCCGTCGAGTACCTGGCCGAGCTGTTCACCGCCGGGAGGACGTCGACGGTGACGGAGGTGCTGCGCAAGCTCGCGGCCATGCGGGCGTACATGCGCGACGTCACGCTCGGCCGCGACCCGGACCCGTCCATCCCGGCGTCGGTCGGCATGACGGAGGAGTCGCTGTACGCGATGTACCGGCTGATGGCGATCGCCAAGTACGACGAGCGGTACGTCATCCCGACGGCGCACGCCGAGCAGGCGCACGACCTCGAGGAGATCGGCTGTGCGCTGGACGTCGACGACGGTCCCGGCATGTACGAGTCCGGCCCGTTCGGCGAGGCCAGCGGGCGGCCCGTGCCGGTCGCCGTCGAGACGTTCCAGGCGCTGAAACAGCGGCAGACCACCGCCAGCCCGCCGGGCGGCGACCTCAGCGGCCGCGTCAACCTGCTGAACTGGGACGGCAGCGGCACGCCGGAGGGCCTGTTCCCGCCGAAGAAGGACGGCGCGCCATGATCCGCCGCCGGGGGCACGCCGCCGGCCACCGCGTCGTCCACCAGGTCGCGTCCTGGTGCCTCGACTACCCCGACGGCGCGCTGGCCGAGCGGCTGCCGCAGCTGGGCGCCGCACTGGCCGAGCAGCCGCCGTCCGACGCCGTCACGCGGCTGTCCGCGCTGGTCGATCACCTGGCCGGGCGGCCGCTGGCCGACCTGCAGCGCGACTACGTCGACGTGTTCGACCTCAGCCGCGAGCGGGCGCTGCACCTGTCGTACTGGACCGACGGCGACACCCGGCGGCGCGGCGAGGTGCTGGCCCGGTTCAAGGCCGCCTACCGGGCCAGCGGCTTCGTCGTCGACCTGCGCGGCGAGCTGCCCGACCACCTGCCGACGGTGCTCGAGTTCGCCGCGGTCGCCGACCCCGCCGCCGGCGTCGCGCTGCTGCAGGAGTACCGCGCGTCGCTGGAGCTGCTGCGGTTCGCGCTGCTCGACCTCGGCACGCCGTACGCCGGCGGGGTCGCCGCGGTCTGCGCGACGCTGCCGGGGGAGTCGCCGCCTGACCGGGCCGCCGTCCACGCCCAGGCCGGGCCGCCGCCCGTCGAGACCGTCGGGCTGGAACTGCTGCCGTACGGGAGCCGGCCGTGAACACCGTGCTGTGGGGCGTGCTGCCGTACCTCATGGTGGTCGTGCTGGTGGCCGGGTCGATCTGGCGGTACCGGTACGACAAGTTCGGCTGGACGACGCGGTCGTCGCAGCTCTACGAGTCGCGGCTGCTGCGCATCGGGTCGCCGCTGTTCCACTTCGGCATCCTCGTCGTGATCATCGGGCACATCGGCGGGCTGGTGATCCCGGAGTCGTGGACCGAGGCCGTGGGCGTCAGCGAGGGGGTCTATCACGTCAACGCGCTGCTGTTCGGCGGTCTCGCCGGGGCGTGCACGCTGGCCGGCATCGCGATCCTGATCTACCGGCGCCGCCGCACCGGGCCGGTGTTCATGGCCACCACCCGCAACGACAAGGCGATGTACGTCGTCCTGGTCGGCGCCATCGCGCTGGGGCTGTGGACGACGCTGGTCAGCGTGGGCGCCGGGCACGAGGCGCACAACTACCGCGAGTCGGTGTCGCCGTGGTTCCGGTCGCTGTTCGTGCTGCAGCCCGACATCGACTCGATGGCCGCGGCGCCCGTGCAGTTCCACCTCCACACGCTGGTCGGGATGCTGCTGTTCGCGATCTGGCCGTTCACCCGGCTGGTGCACGCGTTCACCGCGCCGGTGCACTACCTGTTCCGTCCCTACATCGTCTACCGCAGCCGCGACGCCGGTCCGCGCCGCCGGGGCTGGGACACCGTCGGCAGCGCCGACCGGGACCGTTGAAGGAGACGCGCATGACCACCGACATCCGGGCGGGCCAGACCCGCAACCTGGTGCTGGCGACCGTCGCGTTCGCGGTCAGCTTCTGGGCCTGGAACATGGTCGCGCCGCTCGGGGTGCGCTACACCGGCGAGCTCGGGCTGTCGTCGGGGGAGAAATCGCTGCTGGTGGCGACGCCGGTGCTGGTCGGCTCGGTCGGCCGGATCCTGGTCGGCGCGCTCACCGACCGGCTCGGCGGCCGGCTGATGTTCCCCGTCCTCATGGTGCTGTCGGCGCCGTTCGTCGTGCTCGTGGCGGCGGCCGGCGAGGCGGAGTCGTACGGCCTGCTGCTGCTGTTCGGGTTCTTCCTGGGCATCGCGGGGACGACGTTCGCCGTCGGCATCCCGTTCGTCAACGCCTGGTACGAGACGTCCCGGCGCGGCTTCGCGACCGGCGTGTTCGGTGCCGGGATGGGCGGGACGGCGCTGTCGGCGTTCTTCACGCCGCGGTTCGTGGACTGGTTCGGCTACGTGGCGACGCACGTCATCGTCGCGGTGGCGCTGGTGGCGACGGCGGCGATCTGCTGGACGCTCATGCGCGACTCGCCGGCGTGGGCACCGAACACGGCGCCGGTGCTGCCGAAGCTGTCCGCGGCGGTCAGGCTGCCGGTGACGTGGCAGATGTCGTTCCTGTACGCGGTGGCGTTCGGCGGGTTCGTCGCGTTCTCCACCTACCTGCCGACATACCTCAAGGACATCTACGACTTCGACCTGACGGCGGCCGGCACCCGCACCGCGGGCTTCGCGCTGGCCGCCGTCGTCGCCCGTCCCATCGGCGGTGTGCTGTCCGACCGCATCGGGCCGCGCATGGTCGTCGCGATCTCGCTGGCCGGGACCGCCGTGCTGGCGATCGTCGTCGCGTTCCAGCCGCCGGTCGAGGTGCCGGCCGGCATCGCGTTCGTCCTGCTCGCGTTCTTCCTCGGCCTCGGCACCGGCGGCGTGTTCGCGTGGGTGGCGAAGCTGGCGCCGCCGGAGAAGGTCGGCACGGTGACGGGGGTCGTCGGCGCGGCCGGCGGGCTCGGCGGGTTCTTCCCGCCGCTGGTCATGGGCGCGACGTACGAGGTGCTGCTGGACGGCTACGGCGTCGGGCTGACGCTGCTGGCGATCACCGCCGCGGGAGCACTGGCGTTCACGCTGCTCGGGGTCGGGGCCCGGGCGGCGTCGTCGGCCCGCCGGACGTGACACCGCCGCACTCTTGCACGCACGTTCACGACGGGTTCGGTCGTCGGTCAGGGCACGTTAGGACGTCCGCGCGACGATCCGGAGCACCCCGCCCATCCGCCGAGAGGATCTGATCCATGACGACCCTGCACCGATGCATCGGCGCGCTCGCCTGCACGGGACTGCTCGCGGGCCTGGTGACCGCCGCCCCCGCCGGCGCGCAGCCGGCGCCGTCGCGTGAGAGCACCGGCTTCCTGGACAACGGCGTCACCGCGCATCGCGGGTACTCCAGTGCCTACCCGGAGAACACCATGCGTGCGTTCACCGAGGCGCTCGAGCTGGGGGTGGACTGGATCGAGCTGGATGTCTTCACCACGGCCGACGGCCAGGTCGTTGTGGCGCACGACGCCACCACCGGCCGGTTCGCCGACCGCGACCTGCGCATCGCCGACCACACCTACGCCGAGCTGAGCACCCTCGACGTCGCCTACGGGTTCCGCGCGGCGAACGGCCTCACGAAGAAGGAGGTGCCGCCGGCGCGGATGCCGCTGCTGTCCGAGGCGCTGGAGCTGATCCGGTCCCAGGACCGCACCCGGGTCTCGATCCAGCCGAAGGACGGCTCGACCGCGGCCGCCGTCGCGATGGTGCAGGAGCTCGGCGCTCAGGCGTGGGTGGGCTTCAACGACGGCAACCTCGCCAAGATGAGCTTGGTCAAGGAGCTGGATCCGAGCATCCACGTCTTCTGGGACCTGCCGGCCAGCGGTGACATCGCCGCCGAGATGGCCATCGCCCGCGACCGCGGGTTCGAGTCGCTGATCGTCAACCAGGCCCGCATCAGCCCGGAGCTGATCGCGACCATCGAGGCGGGCGGCTTCGAGTCCGGCGCGTGGACGGTCAACGACACCGAGGTCATGCGGCGGTTCATCGGCTGGGGCATCGACCGCCTCTACACCGACAGCGTCGACCAGGCGCTGCTGCTGTTCGGGCACGACCCGCGCGAGGGCCTCGGCCGGGGGCTGCTCGGCCACTGGGCCTTCGACGAGGGCCGCGGCTCCGTCGCCGACGACGACGGGTCGCCGAACCCACTGCGCAACGGCCGGCTCCGGGCCGACGCCGACCTGACGCCGCCCGGGCACGGCCACCTCAGGGGAGCGGTGGAGCTGGACGGGCACGGCGACCACGTCGACGTGCCGTTCCAGGTGCTCCCGGACCAGGCGCCCGCCTACACCGCGTCGGCCTGGTTCCGGCCCGAGCAGCCCGGCCGGGGCCGCCAGTTCATCCTCGAGACCGCCGGGTCGTGGGCCGTCTCCGTCGAGCTCGCCGACGTCAGCGGGCACCTGAAGTACTCCGTGCAGACCGATGGCACGTCGGTCGTCGCCGAGTCCGGCATCACCCCCGCCGCCGGCCGCTGGCACCACGTGGCGGTCAGCTACGACGCGGCGACCGGCGTCTCGCGGCTCTACCTGGACGGCGCCGAGGTGACGTCGTTCGCCGACCCCAAGGAGACCGGAAGCGGCGCCCTCGCGGACACCACCGGGCTGCACATCGGCACGTACCGCGGCGCCGACGGCCGGTTCTTCTCCGGTGCCATCGACGACGTCGCCGTCTGGAACCGCGTGCTGGACGCCGACGAGCTGGCCACGCTGTGGAACGACGGCGACGGCGCGGCCGTCCCCGGCGACTTCACCGAGCCGCGCCACACGCCCGGCTCGTGGAGCCCGCGCGGCTGACGTGCGACGGCGCCGCTCGGATAGGGGCTGAGCGGCGCCGCCGGCCGGGGGAGGGTCAGCAGTACGGCGGGGCCGAGCCGACGTTCGTCACGTAGCGGGCCGCCACCCACTGGCCGCCGCCGTCACCGGTCAGCTGGTACCAGCGCCGGTTGCCGTCGATGGACTGGGAATCGACCTTGCACACGATGGCCAGCGTCGCGCCGCGCGGGGCCGAGCTGACCTTGGGGTTCGACGTGTGCGGGCCGCTGCGCACCGCCAGCGACGTCGAGGACGACACTCGGCCGGCGTACTCGTGGCCGTCGCCGCAGAACCGCGGCGCGGCGCCGATGTTGGCGATGTAGCGGGCGCTCACCCAGCGGCCGTTCGCCAGCTTGTACCAGAGACTGTTGCCGCTGACCGTCGGGCCGTACACCTTGCACTGGATGGTGATCGTCGCGCCCTTCGCGTACGAACCGACCTTGGGGGAGTATTGCGTGGGAGCGCTGCGCACGTTGATGCCCTCGGTGACGCGGCCCTTGTAGGTGGTCGTCGCCGCGTCCGCGGCCGTGCTGGTCGCGAGCAGGCCGAGCGGGACGATCGTGGCCGTGGCGAGCGCGATCGCCGCCCGCCGGAGCCGTTGCCGGATGATCATGATGGACCTCCTGACTGCCGTCCCGGACGGTGCGACCGGGTATCGGCTCTCACCATCAATCACTCCTCAGCGTGCCCGCCGGTTGCACGGCGCGGGGGAGTTTCCGGCCGAATCGGCCGTCGTATCGGCGCAGGTCAGAGGACGGACCGTTACGTAGTGCGACAAGACGGTCACGCTCGGCTACCATGGATGCAACGGGGGCCGCTCCGCCTCTTGCCCCCCAACTGGCGGAGCGGCCTTCTCGTGCGTCCGGGCCTCGTAGCGTCTGGTAGGGACGGATCGGCGGCGGTGTGACCGTGGTGACCGGCGCCGCACAGGTCGGTCACAGTGAGCTGCCAACGATCGCTGAGCCCGCAGCCGCCCAACGTCGGGAGCATCGTCACGGTCACGGACCCCGCATGGATCGCCTACCCGCCGCCGATCCGGCCCGTGCACGTAAGACGCGCCAGGGTGTCGCCTGGTTCACACGATCGCTTGACTTTTCTTGGCCGATTTCGTACTTTCCTGTGTAGTTAATTAACCGGAGGGGAAAATGACGGTCGACGCCGAGTCGCTCACGGCGACGTTCACCGCTCTGGCCGACCCGACGCGGCGCGCCATCCTGGCCCGGCTGACCCGCGGCGAGGCGACCGTCGGCCAGCTGGCCGAGCCGTTCGACGTCTCGCTGCCGGCCATCTCGAAGCACGTGAAGGTGCTGCAGAAGGCCGGGCTGATCGAGCAGACCCGGCAGGCGCAGTGGCGCTCGTGCCGGCTGCGCCCAGAGCCGCTGCGCGACGTCGTCACGTGGATGGAGCAGTACCGCGCGTTCCTGGGCGACAGCCTCGACCGGCTGGACCAGTACCTCACCGACCTGCAGAAGGGAGAACGGCCATGACCCGACGCGAGCTGGGCGACGCCGCCACCACCGTCGTCGCCGAAGGATCGGACCTGCTGATCGAGCGGGTGTTCGCCGCGCCGCGCGAGCTGGTGTGGACCGCCATGACGACGGCCGAGCACCTCGCCCGCTGGATCGGCCCGCACGGCACCACCACCGAGGTGGTCGAGCTGGACCTGCGTCCCGGCGGCCGCTGGAAGTGGATCAACGGCGAGGTCGCGTTCCTGGGCGAGTACCTCGAGGTCGACCCGCCGAAGCGGCTGGTCCGCACGACGGCGCCGGACGGGGGACCGCCCGGCCCGCCCGCCGTCGAGACCATCACGTTCGACGAGGTCGACGGCGGCACCCGGGTGCACTGGCTGACCACGTTCCCGTCGCCGGACGTGCTCGACTTCGCCGTGTCCACGGGCATGGCCAAGGGCATCGTCGAGCAGTACGAGCGGCTGGCCGGCCTGCTGGCTCAGGGCTGACGACTGCGGCGCAACGCGCGGGGGAGCGCGACGGCCACGGCGACGGTGGCGAGCGTGCCGCCCGCGCCCGCGACGACGAACGTCACGGGCGCCGACGTCGCGTCCAGCAGCAGGCCGCCGCCCACGTAGGACAGGCCGGCGGCCAGCCCGATCGCCCCGTAGAGGTTGCCGAACACCCGCCCGAGCAGCGCGTCCGGCGCCAGCCGCGGCAGCAGCGTGTTGGTGGCGACGTCCATGGCGGCGATGCCGAGGCCGCGCACCGCCTGCAGGGCGAACGCCATCCCGACGGCCCACGCCAGCCCGGTGAGCAGGTTGCCGACGCTGCTGACGGCGAACCCGGCGACCAGCAGCCACGGCAGCGCCGCCCGCGACGACCAGCGCGCCAGCAGTGCGTACCCGGCGAACAGCCCGAGCCCGACGGCGGCCAGCAGCAGCGCGGCCGCGGACGAGCCGGCGTCGAAGGTGTCGCGGGCCAGCACGACCAGCGCGACGTCGTCGATGCCGTTGAACGCGACGACGACGCAGAAGCCGAGGCCGATGATCCGCAGCGCCGGTTCCCGCCAGAGGTACCCGAGGCCGGCGCGGGCGTCGTCGAGCAGCCCGGCCCGCGCACCAGCCGGCCCCGACGGCGGCAGCGCGGGCAGCCGGAGCAGCAGCAGCACCGACAGCAGGAACGTCGCGGCGTCCACCAGCAGCACGCCGCGCACCCCCACCAGCGGGAACAGCGCCGCCGCGACCAGCGGGCCGGCCGCCTCGCCGCCGTTCGTCGCGAGGCCGAGCGCCGAGTTGGCCGCGGCCTGCTCGCGCTGCGGCACCAGCGTGGCCACCGCGGCCCGCGACGCCGGCAGGAACACCTGCCCCGACACCGCCCGCGCCCCGGCCAGCACCAGCAGCAGCGGCAACGGCGGCAGCGCCAGCGCGATCGCGACCAGCAGCCCGGCCTGCACCAGCTCGCAGCCGATCATCACCCGGCGCCGGTCCCACCGGTCCGCGATCGCGCCGGCGAGCGGGCTGAACAGCGCCGGCGCGAGGTCGCCGACGAGCAGCAGCAGCGCCACCGCGAGCGCCTGGCCGGCGGTCTCGGCCACATGCAGCATCAGCGCGACCAGGCTGAGGGAGTCGCCGAGGAAGGAGATGGTCCGCGCCGCGAACAGGGACCGGAACGCGGGGTCGCGGCGCAGCGGGCCGGGCACGACGACAGCATCGGGCATCGGACGACACCGCTCAACCGGATTTGCGGCCGAACCCGGCGGCCGCCGCGACGACCCCGAGCACGGCCAGGACGGCGACGAACCCGAACGCCGCGCGGAACCCGTCCAGCCCGGACCCTGACACCAGCACCGCCGCCACGACGGCGACCCCGGCGGCCCCGCCCAGCTCACGCGCCGTCTCGACCAGCCCGGACGCCAGACCGGCGGCCGGCTGCGACACCCCGGTCAGCGCGCCGATCTGCACCGCCGGCCCGCACAGCCCGAACCCGACGCCGGCCAGCAGGAAGGCGGGCAGCAGGTCGGCCGCGTACCCGGCGTCGGCGGGGACCCGGGCCAGCCACAACGCCCCGACGGCGAGCAGCGTCAGGCCGAGGACCAGCGACGCCCGCACGCCGGCCCGGGTGACCAGCCGCCCGCCGGCCATCGCCACGACGACGATGGTCACCGTCGTGGCCAGCCAGGCCAGCCCCGTCGTCACCGGCGAGTAGCCGAGCACCTGCTGCATCAGCAGCGAGCCGACGAAGATGAAGGCCATCAGCGCGCCGAAGGCCAGGATGCCGGTGACGTTGGCGGCGACCAGCGGCCGGTTGCGCAGCATCGGCAGCGGCAGCAGCGGGTCGGGGCTGCGGCGCTCGATCCGTACGAAGGCCGCCAGCAGCGCCGCGGCGGCCCCGAACAGCGCCAGCGTCGTCCCGGCCAGCCAGCCGTGGCCGGTGGCGTGGTGCAGGGTGTAGGCGAGCAGCAGCAGGGCGGCCGTCGCCGTGGTCGCGCCGGCGACGTCGAACCGGGCGGCGCGCTCCTCGGGGCGGTCGGCCACGAGGAACGCCGCCGTCAGCGCGATGAGCAGCAGACCGACCGGGACGTTCATCAGGAACGCCCAGCGCCAGCCGGGTCCTCCGGTGAGCAGCCCGCTCAGCACCACCCCGGCCGCGCCGGCCGCGCCGTCGACGGAGCCGACCACCGCGAGCGCGCGATGCCGGTCGCGTCCGTCCGGGAACGTGACCGCCAGCAGCGAGAGGGCCGCGGGCACGAGCAGCGCGGCGCCGAGCCCCTGCAGGCCGCGGGCCGCGATCAGCAGGCCGGGACCATGGGCGGCGCCCGCGGCCAGCGACGACGCGGTGAACACGGCGAGTCCGGCGAGGAGGACCCGGCGGCGGCCCAGCCGGTCGGCCAGCCGGCCGCCGAGCAGCAGGAACCCGCCCAGCAGCAGGCCGTAGGCGACGACCACCCACTGCAGGACGGCGTAGCCGGTGCCGAGATCGCGCTGGATGGACGGCAGCGCCACGTTCACGATCGCGGTGTCCAGGCCCACCATCGCCGTGGTGGCGCAGGTGAGTGCCAGCACCAGCCGCGGCCGGGTGGCGGTCGGGGAGAGCGTGGTGGTGTGCGACATCGTCGGTCCTTCGTCAGGGGTGTCGGTCGCCCCACCGACGAAGGAACCGGCCGCGGATCGACATCGGGGCCGAAAAATGTCAGAGCGCGTTCAACCGGCCGGTCAGGTAACGGCGATCGGCCTCCGACGGCGCCAGCCGCAGCGCCTCCTCGTACGCCGACCGCGCCTCGGCGGTGCGGCCGTCGCGGCGCAGCAGGTCGGCCCGGGTGGCGGGCAGCAGGTGGTACCCGTCCAGCCGGCCCGACGCCGCGAGCTCGTCCACCAGCGCGAGGCCGGCCGCGATGCCGTCGGCCATCGCGACCGCCACGGCCCGGTTCAGCTCCACCACCGGCGACGGCGCCAGCCGGGCCAGCTCGGCGTAGAGCGCGGCGATCTGCGCCCAGTCGGTGCCGGCGGCGTCGGGCGCGGTGGCGTGGCAGGCGGCGATGGCGGCCTGCAGCTGGTACGGCCCGCGGCGGCGCAGCGCGATGGCGTCGTCGAGGACGGCGACACCCTCGTCGATCAGCGCGCGGTCCCAACGGGACCGGTCCTGCCGCTCCAGCGGGACGAGCACGCCGTCGTCGACGCGGGTGGCCCGGCGGGCTTCGTGCAGCAGCATGAGCGCGAGCAGGCCGCGCGGCTCGGGCTCGTCCGGCAGCAGCCGGGCCAGCACCCGGGCGAGGTGGATGGCCTCCGCGGCCAGCGCGCGGCGACCGTCGCGCTCGTCGTAGCCCTCGTTGAAGATCAGGTAGAGCACGGCCAGCACCGCCGCGAGCCGTTCCGGCAGCAGCTCGGCCGGTGGGACGCGGTACGGGATGCCGGCGTCGGCGATCTTGCGCTTGGCCCGGACGATGCGCTGCGCCATGGCCGGCTCGGCGGTGAGGAACGCCCGGGCGATCTCGGCGGTGCTCAGCCCGGCCAGCGTCCGCAGTGTCAGCGCGACCCTGGCCTCGAACGGCAGCGCCGGGTGGCAGCAGGTGAAGATCAGCCGCAACCGCTCGTCCGGGATCTCCTCGGCCGGCGACTCGTCCGGCTCGCGCGCCAGCACGGCCAGCTGACGCAGTTTCGCCCGGCCGGTGGCGTCGCGGCGCAGGCGGTCGGTCGCGCGGTGCTTGGCGGTCGTGGTCAGCCAGGCGCCCGGCCGGTCCGGGACGCCGTCGCGCGGCCACGCCGTCAACGCCGCCGCGAACGCCTCCTGCGCGCAGTCCTCGGCGAGGTCCCAGTCGCGGGTCAGGCCGATCAGGGTCGCGACGACCTGCCCCCACTCCTCCCGGTAAGCGGCGTCGACCGCGGCGCGGACGGCGTCGGCCGTCATTCCCAGACCGGGCGGATCTCGACGCCGCCCCACTGGGCGTTGGGATGGCCGGCCGCGATGGCGATGGCCTCGTCGAGGTCGGCGCACTCGATGAGCACGACGCCGCCGACGAAGTCCTTGGTCTCGGCGAACGGCCCGTCGGACACCAGCGTCTCGCCCTTGCGGACCCGCACCGTGGTGGCGGACGCGACCGGCCGCAGCCGCACGCCGAGCCGTTCGGCGTCGCGTCGTCGCAGGTCGGCCTCCCACGCCTGGTGGACGGGGTCGGCGTCCATCTCGGCCATGGACGGCGAGATGGTTTCGTCGTCACAGATCAGCAGCACGTATTTCATGCGCCGAGTCTGGCACCGCCCGGGCCGTGACGTCAGCGTTCGCTGAGCCGGACGACCGGGTACTGGCGGTCGCTCTTCTTCTGGTACTTCGCGAACCGCGGGTTGGCGGCGACGATGCGCTGCCACGCCTCGTCGCGGTCGGCGCCGTCCAGGGTGTGCGGGGTGACCGGGCGC